>DATHMK010000057.1:0-29399 GCA_035487155.1 Steroidobacteraceae bacterium | reverse complement strand
ACCGTCTACGCCTTGCCGGTCTCCCGGCGCACAACTCTCTGAATAACAAACAAACCCATTTTTGCTCGTGTGGCGAAAAAAAGCACTTCTTCAGACTACGAACCAGGGGTCGGGAGTTCGAATCTCTCCGGGCGCGCAAATCGATCAGGGTCCTTACCGGTCAGATGGGTAACGGATTATTCCGGAGACATGGGTGACACTTTAGCAGTGAAGGGGTTTGGAGCGCACTCCACCCTGCTGCACTGATCGTCGAAGAAGCCCAGGTCATAGTGCATGAAGCTGATCATCCAGACGTGATCGGCAACCTCCCTAACGCCGACGTTCTGTCCGGCGAAGACGGTACTGAGATTGATCTTGCGACGCCCGAAGCACAGCCGACCACAGCGAGTGACGGTGACGGTCATGTCGTGCAACGGATATTCGAGCGGCTGCAAACCCTGATAGGGGCGTGGGGAGCTGTAGTAGAGCTCGGCGGGATATTTCATGCCCAAGGCCTGGTGAGGTCGATCGCAGTTATATTCCTGGATGAACTCGTCGAAGCGAGCCTGCTGCTGCAGGAAGTTCTTTCCCGGCGGCTTGGTGGCTTCCTTCTTGAGTGTGAGATGCATGCGCTCATGCCGACCGTTCTGCTGCGGCTGACCAGGCTCGATTCGCTCGATGCCGATCCCCAGGCGCAGCCACCACACTGAGAGCTTGGAGAGGCCGAAGAAGGCACTCCGACTGGCAAAGGGAGTTCCGTTATCGCTGCGGATAGACTTGGGCAGGCCATAGTCCTTGAAGGCGCGTTCGAACACGCTGAAGGCATAGGCCTCGCGGGTACCCTCCAGGGCGTCGCAGCACAATAGGTAGCGGCTGGCGAAGTCGGTGACGGTGAGGGGGTAGCAGTAGCGATGATCGGCGAGCATGAACTCGCCTTTGTAATCCACGCACCATAGATCGTTGGGCCGCTGGGGCCTGGATAGCGGCGTACCCTGAGCCTTATAGCGGGGTTGGCGGCGGCCTCGGGTCACCAGGCCGTGACGATCCAGGACCGCGTGCACCGTACTGATGGCCGGCAGCTGGATATCGCTGCAGCGCCGGCGCAGCTTCTCGCGAATTTTAGGAGCACCCCAGCTGGGGTGCTCCTGCTTGAGCTGCACGATTGTCGCCTCGATCTGGAACGGCAGGCGATTGGCATGCCGATAGGGCCTGCGGGAGCGGTCAGTGAGCCCCTCCAGGCCGAAGTCCTTGAAGCGACTAAAGATCTTGTAGCCGGTCTTGCGCGAGATATCGAACTCTCGACACATCGCGGCCATGTTCTCGCCCTCAAGCAGCCGGGCCACAAAGCGTAGGCGTTCGTCCACTTTGGAACACTCCTGCCATGGCATTTGCTGTCTCCCCGCAAATGCCAGAAGTGTTACCTATGTGCCCGGAATAACCTGTAACCCATGTGCCCGAAAGCACACACACTGATTTATGAGACTTTTTCGATTTAAATCGAAGATGTCAGCTGCATAAAACAGCGATCAGTGCCAAATCAGTGCCACCGAATGAACCTGGCACCGATTGGGATAAACCCCGCGAGCCTTACGGAGCTCTGAATAGGAGTACGCCAAGTCCTCGGCCGTTTCGGTATTGGTCTCGACCGCCCGAGTGGCTGACATCAGCATCGACAACTCGATCAACGGCGGGGCGGTTCTACGGCCATCCTCTTGAGCACGCTGGAATAGCCCCTCCTCATCTTGATACCGCAGCCCTCCAACGCGATTGACATCATCGACCTCCAGGAGAACGTCGATGGGGGTGAGTGGTTGGTGGTCCTGCGCCTGTCCGGCATCGCGAGCCGCAGTGCGGCGCTTGGCATGAACCCGGAGGGTGCCCCGACGTGCCCACTCATCCGGTTGGGTATCGGCTATGGCGCCATGAAAGATTGATGCCTCGCGGCTGGATGGCTTGTGAAATTGTGGGCCTGCCACTGAAGGTAGATTGGGTTCGAGGGCAAAGCGATCCGATGCGGTGAGCCATTTCCGGTCATATTCGAAGGCCGCACTCTGGCGTGCGCCCTGGCCGTCAAATCGCAGCGTGCCGACGCGACGACCGGCTGCGCCGAAATAGACACCGATCGTGCGTTTCATAAGGATTGAGGTTCCTTGCGCGCGCGGACCCGTTTCGGCAGGTGGTCTGCATCGAGCAAAAGACCGGTGTCATCCCGGCCAGGATCGGCAAGGGCGGTGAGGCCGTCGGACAACCCTAGAACGAAGAGAGCCATGGCGTAAATTCCGAAAGCAACAGTCCGGTCGCCTTTCTCGATTTTCAGGTAGGTGTTTTTATGCACGCCAATCCGTTCAGCCATCATGGCGACGGTCAACGAGCGCTTGCGCCGTGCGATGGCAATGTCGGCACCAAGCTTGGCAATAGCCTGGCGCAAGCGCAGTGGGATGATGGATTTGCTTTTCGTGGTCTTCATAAGGCCTCGTAAAATAGACCTAAAGCCACTTAACATCTATTTTAATGGACCTTATCTAGTGGTTATTCGGGAGTTCGGGCCACATGGCGCCAGACAAGTATTCTGTATTTTACGGACAACACGCTCATGAATAAGGTAGAATACGGACATCCTTACCTTTCCAAGCACCTGAATGGCCTCCATGGCGGACACGATGCCCGAACTCGTCCTGGTCGCCGAGACCGATGCAGCGGCCGCCCGCCGGGCACGACGACTCGCGGCGCAGGGCACGCTCCGGCGATTGTACCCGAGCGTCTACACCTCCAACGTCGACACTCCGCCAGATGCAATCGTTTTGCGGCACTGGCAGGCGATCGTTGGGCACCTTCTGCCTGATGGCGTGGTCTCCCATCGTTCGGCATTTGACAGCCGTCCCCATGCGGGCAGCCTGTCCATCACTCGCGGCAAGACCCGCCGAGACTTGCGATTGCCGGGACTGACCGTCCATATCGTGCCAGGGCCCGGCCCTCGACTTGAACCGCCTGCGCCAGATACACGCTTCGGCTCACTGTATCTCGCCAGTGATCCTCGGCGATTTCTAGAGAATCTCACGCGTGGGCGAGGCTGGAGTCATCGAGTGCTCCCGCAGGGGGACGTGGAGGCCGCGCTCGACCGCATCCTGATGGTCGGCGGTCCGCGGCGTCTGATCCAATTGCGCGATCACGCGTGCGAGATCGCACCATACTTAGGATACGAAGCACAGTTCAAGCGCCTGAACAGCCTCATCGGCGCATTGCTCGGTACTCACGAAGCAAAAATCCTGACTGCCAAACAGGCCATCGCACGCGCCGCCGGCCGTCCTTACGATCCCAACCGCCTGGAAATCTTTGACTCGCTTTTTACCGTGCTGAATCAAGCGGTCTTGGAAGACATCGAAGATTCCGCGCCCACCGGCGTCGCGCGCGAGGATTTCGCGTTTTTCGAGGCATATTTCTCCAACTACATCGAAGGAACGACGTTCGAAGTCGAAGAAGCCGAAGCAATCATCTTCGACGGCAAGATCATCGAAAACCGACACGAAGACTCGCATGACATTTTGGGAACCTTTCAAGCCGCCACAAGCGCACCCTGGCGGGATCGTCCGCCACAAAGCGCCGATGAATTTCTCGTTTGGCTGCAAAACGTCAATGCACTTGTCATGCAGCAGCGGGCGGACAAGAAACCGGGAGAATGGAAAGAAAAGGCCAACCAGGCTGGCAGCACCTACTTCGTGGTTCCAGAGCTCGTCGTCGGGAGTTTGCGGGAAGGATTCGAACGGATTCGTGCCCTGCACCATCCTTTGGCGCAGGCCATCATGATCATGTTCGTGGTGGCAGAAGTGCACCCATTCAGCGACGGAAACGGACGAACGGCACGGCTCGCCATGAACTGCATGTTGAGCGCACACGCTTTAAGCCGAATCATCATTCCAACGGTCTACCGAGAAGACTATCTGCTGCCATTGAAGGCGTTGAGCCAAAACAAAACCGCCGAACCGCTCATCAGGTCCTTAACCCGCGTGCAGCGATGGTCCGCGGCCTTTGACTACTCATTACCACGGGCGCGGCTGCGTGAATCGCTAGCCGTGTGCAATGCGTTTCAGGAGGATCTGCGCAACTACAAATTACTGTTTCCGCCAGCGAAGCCTGCCGCCTGAACGCATTCTGCCGTAGGTGTCGCAGGTTCAAATCCTGTCATCCCGACCAAGAAAACAAGCCACTTTCCATTTAGTCGCGCCTCTGTAATTTCGAGGCCGTCGCACCGTAAGTCCGCCCTAAGTCCACCGCCAATCTCATGGCGATTCCGAGCACCGCGCTTTGAGGTGGCCATTTCCTCAGCGCGTCCGAAAACCCAAATCGCGTTCCCATTTCGCGATTATCCCTTTGACAAACAGGAGAGGGAGATGAAAATCACGCGGAGATGGAGACCGGGTCCGCTGACAGGGGGCTGCGTTCTCTCATTGTCGGGGTCTGTTCTCAGCTGGCTTATCGAGCTTCCTAGCATTCATGGCGCCTTCCACCATGATCCCAAATAGCATTCCGAATGGAATGAAGATTCCCAGGTGGCCAGTCAGGACGCCGATGACCACGCCGGCACAAAGCCCATAACAGATGCCCATCGTCTTATCGTACTCCTGTGCTTCGCAGCCGTCAGTTACCGGGAACGCCGGGGCCATGGGATTGGGGTGACGCGGTCGCGGCCTTGTGCATGGCGGCTGAACTCGACTGGGATTTTCAGATATAGCGCCATTCTCACCAGATCGGGAAACGAGTCGGCGGCCATTTTCCGCATGATGTTGCCGCGATGAATCTGCAAGGTGACCTCGCTGATGCCCAGGTGTCTTGCGGCTTGCTTGTTGAGGAGGCCGCTTACCACCAATGGCAGGACCTGGCACTCACGAGACGTGAGACTGTCGTAGCGCTGCTGCAGCAGGTCGCGCTCGGCTTTTTTAGAGCGACGCTCCCCGTCCTGCGTCAGGGCGGAGCGTACCAATTGAATAAATTGCTGTTCGCAGAATGGCTTAGTCAGAAAATCGAAGGCCCCGCCCCTGATGGCGCGGACGCTTGATGCAATGTCACCGTGCGCTGTGACGAAAATGATGGGAGGGTGATATTCATGCTTCATCTGCTGCTGCAGATCAAGACCGTTGGCGTCGGGAAGATCCACATCCAGGATCAGGCACGTGGGCGCGGCCGGCTTTGGATACGCCAGATATTCTGCGGCGGACCCGAACGCTGCAGTGCACATAGAGGATTTGGCCAACAGTTCCTGAAGCGCGCTGCGGAAGCGAATGTCGGCGTCCACGATCATTACGAGGGGCTCTGCCAAATTCATACTGCTCTGCGTCGGCATCGTGATCTCCCCTACCGCTATCCCGATACGGCAGCGTAGGAGGGGCTTGGCGGTCGCGCTTTACGAAAAGCCGACTAAATTGTGATTTTTCCCCGACTTTCCGCGGTCTTACAGCTTGCTTGAGCCGCGTCGCTGCGCCCGGCACAGATGCCTTGCATGACTTCTGGCTAGACGGGTAGGTAAGCTACCCCGAACAAGGCGTGAGGAGCCGCGAGCAGTGCCGCAGGAACGGGGCACCCCCTGCTGGAAATTTGGCAATGCCCGGCTCGATGAGCGCACGCTCGAGCTGAGCGTGGCCGGCCACGTCGTGGAACTGGAGCGCAAGCCACTGGAGGTTCTGCGCCATTTGCTGGTCCACGCCGGCGAAGTCGTCACTCACGAGCAGCTTCTTGAAGCTGTCTGGCCCGGACGCGTCCTCAGCGAAAGCGTGCTGACAAAAGTCGTCAGTCGCCTCAGAGACGTGCTGCAGGACGACGAGCATGCCGTCGTCAAGACGGTGCACGGCTATGGTTACCGGCTACTCGCTCCGGTCGCGATTGAGCGCCCCAAATCAGTAGTAATGCTGGCCCCGGACTTTCATTTTCAGGCTGGGTCCGATCCTCGACAAGCCGCAGTTCTCATCGTGGATATTGCCGACACCATTGGCTTGCGCTCGGAGCTCGGTGACACCGTCGCGGGACGCCGAATCCGTACCTTGCTCAACGAGATCATCGCCGCAGCCCGGCAGCACAACGGCGAATTCATCAAGTCATACGGTGACGACATGATGGCGATCTTTGAAAGGGATCCCCTCGCGAGTGCCGCGGATACTGCCGTCAAAGCGCACCGTCACGCAATGCAGGCGGGTCTGCAGCTGTATACGGGCCTGCACTCCGGGTCGGTGGAATTTCAGCAGAACGCCGGGTACCCCGATGCGACCGGTCTGACCATCGATTTCGCCGTACGCCTGCATCAGCTCACGCCGGGAGCGCCGGGCCGAATCTTCATGGCCGAGGAATCAATCAGCGCCCTGCCGATGGAACTACGCTCCCGCACCAGACGCTATGGGATGCGCAATCTCAAGGGCATCGGGGAGGTCAGTATCTGGACTCTGGACTGGCAGGACCAGGCACCTACCGCGGCAACCGAGTTCTCAGCGCTGGATCAGGGAAGCGGCCGCACGCCCGAACTGCTGTTGCGGCACGAGACCACGGCCATGCGGGTCTCGAGCGAACAGAAACCCTGCCTCGTCGGGCGGGGCAAGGAATGCGCCTTGCGGGTCCCCGACGCTGAGCGGCAGGTGTCCGTGACGCACCTACTGCTCGAATTCAGCAGTGGGCACTGGTTCGTGCAGGACCTCAGTCGCAACGGTACTTGGCTGCGGGATGGGAAGACCGGCAGGGTGATGGCGCTACCCAATGGCGGGCCGACACTACTTCCCGCCACTGGCATGCTCTGCCTGGGCCGGCGGTTTGAGAATGACCCAAAGGGTCAGCAGACTGTGTACTTCAGCATAACCGAGGACTGATCCCCGAGCAGGGGCAGCTTTAGAGGGCAATCACGATGACCGCGGAGCGCCGGTCACAGGTGCGGGCCATATATCGGGAAGCCAAAGGGCTACCCGCGGACATTCGCTCGGAGTTCTTGCAGCAGGCCTGCGCTGGCGATCCCGCACTGCTCATCGAAGTCGAGGCCCTGTTCACGCTCGAGTCTCAGCCAGGCGCTTCCGAAGACCACGAGCCCGTGACCATCACCGCCGCGTCGAATGCAGAAGTGCTGACGGCGGGTACACGCCTGGGCCCATGGAGCATTGGTCGCCTGCTCGGCCGGGGGGGCATGGGTGAAGTCTACGAGGCGAATCGCGCCGATGGCGCCTTTGATCTGCGTGTTGCGTTGAAGCTGCTCAAGCGTGGCCTGGATACCGGCGCCGTCGTGGCCCGCTTCACCCGTGAGCGCCGGATACTGGCCCGGCTCGAGCACCCCAATATCGCCCATGTGATCGACGCCGGCGTGGCGCCGGACGGTCGGCCGTTCCTGGTGATGGAGTACGTGGATGGCAGGCCCATCACCGAGTACGTGCGCGTCACTGGGTTGAGCACTGGCGCGATCCTCAGGTTGATGATCACCGTGTGCGCAGCCGTGCAGGCTGCGCATGCCCAGCAGATTGTGCACCGCGATCTGAAGCCCTCCAATGTGCTGATAACGGCACAGAGCCAGGTCAAGCTGCTGGACTTCGGTATCGCCAAGGTTCTAACCGAAGACGAAGCCGACTTCACGCGCAATGCCGGCGAGCCCTCCGCCATGACACCGGACTATGCCGCACCCGAGCAGTTGCTCGGTCTGCCGCAAACAACGGCCAGCGATGTCTACGCCTTGGGCGTCATCCTCTACCAGCTGCTGGTGGAACGCCTGCCGCACGCACGCACTGGACGCTCCACTGCCGAAATCGCCAAAGGTCTGGACAGGGAAAGCATTGAGCGGCCAAGCATTGCCATACGCGGTGACCTCGGGCGGATGCCTGAGCCACTGCGCCAAGCGCGACTCAAGGAAGTGTCCGGGGACCTTGACCTCATTGTCCTGAAGGCGTTGCACGCCGAAGCGCCGCGTCGCTATCTGTCGGCACATGGGCTGGCGGACGACCTGCACCGCCTGCTGGAAAGCCGGCCGATCCTGGCTCGCCCGGATTCGGTCGCATATCGCCTCGGGCGCTTTGCCCGTCGCAACCGCCGCGCACTCGTACAAGCCGGTGCCGCAGCGGCGGCGGTAGCCCTGGTGGCGGGAGGCTTGCTGATGGTACAGGCGCGGCGGCACGCTGCGCAGGCATACCGGGAACACATCGAGCGCCTGGTGCGCCTGGGCCAGGAGGAGCTGAAGAAGAACCAACTGTCCCGCGCGGCTACCTATCTGACCGGCGCCTATTCGGCGGGCAATACCTCGGTAGACGTACGCTACTTTCTTGGGCGAGTGATGCCGGCCGTGGAAGCACTTGCCCCCAGGGCATTCCCTTCCGGTGGATTCACAACCGTCGCACTGTACACCTCAGACGGCAGACAAGTGGTGGCCGGCGGTGTAACCACCTCGGGTCACCTCAATGTACTGAGCGCCTTTGACCACCTCAGCGGCAAGGTCGAGTGGTCGGAGGATCCCGGTCTGACTCCGCGCGAGCTGGAGGAAAGCCACGGCAGCGGTCGCCTGCTGGTGCGCGGCACTACCACTACTAGCGGCACAGACGACGACGCCGTGCTTGCAGTTTTCGATGTGCATACTGGCAGTACGCTGCTGCACCTCAAACGTGTATCCGGATTGGTCGGATTCAGTTTGGTTGACGGCATAGGCTTTGGCGACCCGGAACTTGATCGGGTGGTGGTCATCGATCCCGATTACCGATCGGCGAGCATATGGAGCGTTGCGCAAAACCGCGCTCTGCTGCGCCTGGCGGTGCCTCAGGGCGTGGTGTCGGCGGAGTTCAGTCCGGACGGCAGCAGCGTCGTCACCGGTTCGCGCGACGGAACGATTGTCGTCTGGAATTCCGCGCGTGGTACTGAGCGCTTGCGCCTGGTGGCCAAACCAAGAATTCCGACTTTTGCCCTGTACGTGTCCCGCAATCGAATTCTGACCATCAATAGAGCGGGCGTGATCAATCTTTGGGATGCCGCCAGTGGTGGGTGGCTTGGCGCCGTCGGCAATCAGGTGGGAACACTCGCCGCGCTGAAATTGAGCCCCGACCGTGGCAAGCTATTCACGGCAGCATTGGGCGCAACCCCCATCACGATCTGGGACCTGGATCACGACAACGCTCCCATCGTCGACACGGGAGACGACAACGCCTCGTTTTCCACGCAGGGAAACTGGATGGTCACAACGGAGTCCGGCTCCACGCTCCTGTGGTCGCTCACCTCAAACCAAATAGCGGCCCGGCTCGACGGCCAAACCGGGCAGGTAATTGATGCAGCATTCTCGCCGGATGGCCAACACCTGCTCACCTTTGGAGTAGACGCTGTGATGCGCGAATGGAATCTCTCCAATGTGAAACCCTATCCTGAAAAGTCGTTTTCGCTGCCCGAAGAACAAGATCCCGACAAGCGGCAGCTCACTTGGGCCAGATTTGATGCGCGCGGCCGCGTGATCACCACCGGCAGCGATGGCGTGCTGCGAACCTGGAATGCGCAGCGAGGTGAGATCACGGCAAGCCTGCCGGGGCACAGTAGCTTGGTTAGCCGTGGCACTCTGAGCCGGGACACGACGCGACTCATCACGGCAAGCGATGATCTCACGGCCGATATCTGGGACCTGAATCAGGAGCGGCACATCGTAACGCTCAACGGGGGCTACAAAACCCCCCTATCCCGGGTTTCGCTGAGTTCGGATGGCGCACGGGCAATGACGGTTGCAGAAGGGGAATCAACCGCGCTTCTATGGGACGCCACAACGGGAGTCATTCTGGCGCATCTGAAACTCGGTGTGCCCGTGTCCAGCCTCGATTTTTCTCCGGACGGCTCACGCGCGCTAACCGGTGGCTACGATGGTGGCAGCCGAATATGGGATGTCCCCAGCGGCCATTTGCTCCTCACCTTGAAGGGCCAGCGTGAAGGCTTTACCGCGGCCTCGTTTACACCCAATGGCGCCCAAGTCCTGACGGTTGACAGTGCCGGTGATGCCACGCTTTGGGACGCGCGGGACGGCCATCTACAGCACACGCTCGACGAAGGCAGCCAGAAGACGCCAGCGATCATTGTGGCAATGACCCGGGACTCGCGGCACGCGGCGTTCGGCGGCTACGATGGCATAATTCGGTTCTGGGACTTGACCGACGGAACAGTCAGGCACTTCGACGGTTTGACTCCGTCGGCATACTTCGACCTCGCATTCAGTCCTGACCAACAGCTCCTTGCGGCGGCGAATGGCAATTCAGGGATCGTCGGTTTATGGAGCGTTGCGACCGGACGTTTGCTGTGGACGGAGAGACTCAATGGAGGCGCATGGCGGGTGGCATTCGATCCGACCGGCACACACCTCATCGCATCGGGGCTCCTGACCTACAATCTGCCGCTCTGGGATATTTCGCTGGAACAACGCGACCCCGCTGCGGTCGCGGCCATCGTGGACTGTAAGAGTCCGTGGGTGCTGAATGGCGAAACGCTTGCCTCACGCCCTGCGCACCCCGAACATTGCGCGCCACCAACGCACTAGAAAGGCCGCTGCCGACGCCGTGAGCCGCAAGAACCGGCGTCATTGCAGGGCCGTGCGGACCTGCTTCCCGACGCGCAGCCTCGCCACCATTAAACTGGTTGCATCGGGCGCGGCACGATTGCCCCAGTTCGTACGCAGATAGTTCGCGAGCGCCGCGATCTGTTGATCGGTCATGTCCCCCGCAAACGACGGCATCGCGATGAAGCCGTTTTGCTGCGGAATTCCCAGCAGAATGATTTTTATGATGTCCACCGGGTCAGGAGCGAGTACCACCCCATTGCCTGCGAGCGGGGGAAACACGCCCGCAATTCCACGGCCCATCGACTGATGGCACCCGGCGCAATGATCGATGTAGAGGCTTGCGCCCCGTACCCGAGTGGCGTCGGGCCGCCGTCGCCCGGTCCGCAAGGGGGACTCTGCTGGAATCGCCTTGAGATATTCGCCCATCGCGTGCAAATCTGAATCGGTCAGGTACTGCAGGCTGTTTTGTACGACTTCAGCCATCGGTCCAATTGCGGTAGTTTTTCCGCTATAGGCGCCCGTTTTCAGATACGTCGCAATATCGTCGACACTCCAACTACCCAGGCCGGTGGTTATATCTTCCGAAAGGTCGAGCGCAAACCATCCGTCGACGACGGCACCCTCGAATTCCCTGCCCTTCTCTATGGCCCCCAGCAGATTACGGGGCGAATGACACGCGCTGCAATGCCCCAATCCCTCGACAAGATAGGCACCACGATTCCATGCCGCCGACTTTTTGGCACTCGGTGCAAACGTCCCCTCACTGAAATAAAGCTCCCGCCACCCGCCCATCGTCCAGCGTTCATCAAAAGGAAAATGCAGGTGATTGACCTCGATAAGGTTAGTCACCGGAGTGAGGGAGCGCAGATAGGCATAGATCGCATCGCTATCGGCCCGAGTGATCTTTGTATAGAAGTCATAGGGCATCGTCGGATACATGTCCTCTCCGGAGCGATTTACGCCAGCGTGCACTGCCCGGTAGAAGTCATCGGATGACCAGAGTCCAATTCCGGTTGCCGCATCCGGTGTTATGTTGGGCGCCACCATGTACCCGAAGGGCGTATTCAACCGACCACCGCCGGCAAGTGGTTGACCGCCGCTTGCCGTGTGGCACGAGATGCAGTCGCCCGCCCGCGCGAGATATTCGCCGCGCTGGACTTGCGTCTGCTCGGCCTGAATCGAGTTCGCGTTGGACGTCAAGGAAAGTGCGAGCAATAGGATCGCCGCACCTGGCATGCGGGGCCGCGTAAGCGTTCTGTAACTCACCGCCGCACCTTTAGACGGACAATCGTGAACGAATCCGTTTCTCATTGCCGGGCCCATCGAGGTAGGTCACCGCTTCGGGTAGTGAGTGAAGACGTAGTCCTGCTTGACCGCTATGGTGTGGCACGCCGCCCCACACTTGGCGTCATTCACCTGCGGCGGATGATCCGTAGAATTTCCCGGCCTGAATGTTTCGGTCGGGACGTCGTATTCGAACACGGCGTATCCCCATCCACCGGTGTCGGGGAATCTCTTGCTATCCTTCACCATGAAATCAATGTCGTGAAGGGTATCGGGCACCAGCGGGCCACCGGGTTGGGCCTCATTCTTCTTCGGCGTCCAGTGGATCTTCGCCAATCTGGCACCATCGGGGAAGGGCTTGCCGTTGTCCGGAATGCCGGCTTTGAAGGCCTCGATCATCGCAGGATTCCCGAGGATCGCTGCCAACTTCCCTCCGTTGAGACTCAGAGAGACGATCTGCCAGCCTTCGTATCCTCTGAACTCAGAGAATGCGAGCCCATTTGGCACTTTGAGGGTGTATCTGTCCTGGGCTGATATCGCAGCCCCGGCAACAAGGACGACGAGGGCTATCGTTATTCCCGCACTGATTGCAAAGGTCCTGCTTTTCATCATTATGACTCCGTTGATTTGGTCATTGAACGCGCACACGGATACGTCAGCCCGGCGCGATTGTGCCGATGAGATCGCCTGCCGTATCTAATGGAAAGCCGTGATGGCGATTGAATACGGCATGCGGTGCAGTATCAGGAGGCACCGGCGAACGACGCCTCAATCGTCTTGCCCTGCGGCAACTGACAGTCACCGAAGCCACCGCCCGCCATCCCGCTTGAGGGATGCGCGAGGTGGAACTTGCAACGTATATGTTTGCCCTGAGGGTCGGCTAGATTGGCGACCACGCGCCCGGTGTAGTGCGTAATGAACTGCGGACCCGCGTCCCAATTTGCCCAGTCTCCCCAATCTTCATAACCCGAATCGTAATAACCGCCCGGACCCCACCCGTAACCCCCACCGGGACCCCACCCCTCCCAGAGCGGCCCGAGGGTGTCGGTGGTAGTGGTGTCCGTAATCTGAAAATAGGAGCCGGTATAGACGCTACCGTCGGCCAGCGTGGCAGACATGGTGCCACTCACAGCATCGGAGCTCGTCCAGCTAAAGTGAACCGGATTGGTACCGGCGGCCGTGGTGCCGTAGCCGGTACCCATCGTCGTGCAACCGGAGACCGGCAGAAGCGCCAACAGAGCCCACATCGTCGGATTCGACCGTCTCGTCATGATGATTCTCCAAGGCTGTTGAGAAATCGTGGTGGGTTGCGCGAGGCGACCCCCTCGACAATCACTGTAGTGACTGTTTCTCGGTGTCTCTTGGAAGGAACTGCAAAGAATGGACAACCGCGCTCCGAGGCCCGCGCGGTGATGGCCGAGTTGAGAATTCAGAGCGTCAGGTCGGTGCTTCACGCACCGGCGCCTGTTGTTAGGATTCATGGCTGCGATGGGAAACGCGCTGCGAGCCTGGCGGGATGGAAACTAGCGGTCGGGACATGACGATCTGAGGGGGAGACGAAAAACGTCCGACCGGCGCGATGCCGGCCGGTCGGACACAAGGAACAGCTGCTGAGGGGGGAGTAGCAAAGCTGTTCGCCGGACAGATCGGAGGCCTGAGGATTCGATCCCCGCGCCCACGTCAATCCGCCGACGGGTGCGACGCTACGACATAAGCGACCCACGCGATTGCTCGCTCCTGCCCTCCTTGACTATTCCCGCGGTTTTTGACCGGCCGGCGTCGAAATATCCAATCGTGCGCTTCGATCCAAGCGATACGTCCTCCTAAAAGGCAGCATCGGCACACAGCGGATACAGCACGTATTCGTAATCTTAAGGAGTGGCGCTGATGGCAAGACTAGTGGCGGACCAATTCATCGAGACCCTGGTGGCCGCAGGGGTAAAGCGAATTTACGGTGTGGTCGGCGACAGCCTGAATGGACTCACTGATGTCATTCGGCGTCGCGGGGACATCGAGTGGGTGCATGTGAGACACGAGGAGGCGGCCGCGTTCGCTGCGGCCGCTGAAGCGCACGCCACTGGCAAACTCGCAGTGTGCGCGGGCAGCTGCGGACCAGGGAACCTTCACCTCATCAACGGCTTGTTCGACGCTCATCGCTCCCGCGTCCCGGTGCTGGGAATCGCCGCGCAGATTCCATCGGCCGAGATCGGTGGCGGTTATTTTCAGGAAACCCATCCACAGACACTGTTCAAGGAATGCAGCCACTACTGCGAGCTGATTTCCAGCCCCAACCAGATGCCACGGACTCTCGAGGTCGCAATCCGCGAGGCCGTCGGCAATCGCGGGGTGTCGGTAGTTGCAATCCCAGGGGATGTCGCACTGCAGGCCGCGGACGACGCGCCGGTTGCGGGTTCCGCGAGTTTGCTTCCCCCTGTTCCACAGGTGAAGCCGGCTGAACAGGAACTTCGACAACTGGCGGCACTCTTGAATAGCGGTTCGCGCGTCACGGTCCTGTGTGGCGGCGGCTGCGAGGGCGCACACGATCTGCTGCTGGCCCTGGGTGAGCGATTGAAATCCCCGATGGTCCATACATTGCGTGGCAAAGAGCACGTGGAGTGGTCAAATCCATATGACGTTGGTATGACCGGACTCATCGGTTTCTCCTCTGGCTATTACGCTATGCTGGACTGCGACGTTCTGCTGATGCTAGGAACGGATTTTCCCTACCGTCAGTTCTATCCTCACGGCGCTGGCGTCCGCATCGCACAGGTCGATGTGCGTGCACAGAACATTGGCCGCCGCGCACAAGTCGACCTTGGTGTAGTCGGCAATGTGCGCGAAACGATCGAGGCACTGCTGCCGTTGCTGGTCGCGAAGCGAGACGACTCGCATCTTTCTCAGGCGCGAGAGCACTACGCCAAGGCGCGCAGGTCCCTGAATGACCTGGCCGAGGTCAGTCCGCGCTTGAGGCGCATCCATCCTCAGCATATCGCCAAGGCCCTAAGCGATCAGGCCGCGGCAGATGCCATCTTCACATGTGACGTAGGATCCCCGACGGTGTGGGCGGCGCGCTACGTGAGCATGAATGGCAGGCGGCGTCTCATCGGCTCGTTTTGGCACGGGTCCATGGCCAATGCAATGGCCCAGTCGATCGGGGCGCAGGCGACGTTTCCCAAACGTCAGGTAATTTCGCTGTCCGGAGACGGCGGCTTCACCATGTTGATGGGCGATTTGCTCACCATCATTCAGTCCGGACTGCCGGTGAAAGTGGTGGTGTTCAACAACGGCGCCCTAGGCTTCATCGAGCTTGAGCAGAAATCATCAGGATTCATTCCGATGGGAACGACACTGAAGAATCCCAACTTTGCGGCGATGGCAGAGGCGATCGGCATGCGCGGCATCCGCATCGAAGATCCGGAGCAGATCAATGAAGGCATCGCCGCTGCCCTTGCGCATAATGGACCGGTCTTGGTCGATGCGGTCGTAACCCGGGCGGAACTCGCCATGCCACCGGCCGTCACAGTCGAGATGGCCAAGGGTTTCTCGCTCTACATGTTGCGCGCAGTGATGAACGGCCGCGCGGACCAGGTCATTGATCTCGCCGAAACGAATCTTTGGCGGTAGTCGCCTACATGCGCCGGTGTGCATATTCCGAAATTTCTCGATCGCGGCGCCGATCGCGGAGCTTCTCTACCGAGTTCAAGCTCGGGTAGTTCTAATGGTTTTCTGTTAGCTGGAGTCCATGTAATAGAAAGGCCTGAGTTTCCAGCGCCCGGATTGACGCTACTGTGCAGTCACCCGCGAGTCACCAACCCATGAGGGCTGCACCCTTGGCTACCTATCCCGTCAAATCACTGCCCAGAGCATCTGTCATCTACAGTGCGGCCGCGGCCACCCCTGCACGTTTCTCGAGCCAGGGGGTCCGGCACCAGCTTCGACCGCAACACCTAAGTCGCGAATCAGTGTCTGACACTCCCGTGACTGGGCAGCCCGGCTCAGTCAAGTCAGCGCGCACCGGCGCGGAGTCCCTGACCCTGCAACTCTTCTCCAGCGCCCATGAGGATATCGCGCGTCTGACGTACATATTGCGCGGGCAGCAATGTACGGCGATCATGCGTGGAATTGACGGTGTGGTCCTCCCGCTTGACGGGTCGCGAAGTGAAAACGGCAACGACGGCCGTAGCGGATCTGAAGCCGCTGCCTCGACACCGATCCTCGATCCGGAAGGCCGCATTCTTGCCTCGCTCGAGGTCCATTTTAGCAATGTGCCGCGGTGCGAGCCCATGGATAGCCTGCTCCGCGCGCTTATCGACGCCGCCGCTCGATCTATGACCGAGCGCTGGTTTCGCCTCGTACACCGACGCCAATGGATTCTCGCCGCGATGCGCCGGAATACCCCGCACCTGTGTGTTCTTCTCGCCGTCGATCAGGATCAGCGCCTGCTAGCGGCCGAAAAGACCGCGCGCCAATTGCTCGGGCGAACGGGGCACGGATTTGAGCTGCGCATGCCCCTCTCCGTTCTGTTCGAGGGAATCCCTACTCTCCGCCGCGGTTGCGGATTCGCGGATTCGTCACTCAGTCTGCGCGGATCAGGTGATCGGGAGCCGTGGGTTGCCTTTCTAACGCCACCCGACATCAGCGCCGGTTGCCTCGATCACGACTCGCGCGTCATTTTACACACCAGACCCCGCCTTGAGTATCTCACCCGTCTGCTGTTCGTGACGCCCCATGGGCCTGAGCATCAGGGATTGACCCGTGGATCGCTACAGCGAGTCGAGGAGCATGTCCGCGCCAACATCGACTCGACGTTGGACATCGATGAACTCGCGGGACTCATTCGAATGTCGCCTTCGCACTTTACTCGTTCCTTCCGCAAAACCGTGGGCCTGACACCGCATCGGTACGTGATCCAATGCCGGGTGGAGAAAGCCCGTGAGTTGCTCAGCGCTACGGATCTGCCATTGACGGAAATAGCCCTGGCCGCCGGATTCTCCGATCAGAGCCACTTCTCGCGCCGCTTTCAGGAACTGACGGGTTTCCCCCCGGGCGCCTATCGCCGGATCGACAATCGCGTTTAGGAGTCGTGATCGTGGGCCAGGGTACGCGGTGGGCCAACAGGTTCGTGCCGCGATGCGCAGGTCTGTCGTCAGGGCGTTTCGAAGCGACGTCCCCCCTGCTGCCGGTGGTCCAGTCGCAGCGTTACGCCAAAGACAGGAGACGCCAGGTCATCCGCCTCGGACACCACGAGCGCAGCAGCGGTGAGACGTGCGGCCGAGGTCACCCAAATCCGGATAAGTCCGATTCGCAAGTCTTGCACCGTTGAGGAAACCGCGATGCCCTGCAGACCAGAGCCGTCCGCAGGACATCGTTCGGGATCCACGCTGTTCTTCAGAACGTGTCGACATCCACAACGGCCTGCGCAAAGGCCTGCGGGGCCTCCTGCGGAATGTTGTGGCCGACTCCGCCGGTGATGAGTCGGTAGTCATACTTGCCGGTAAACTTGCTGCGATAGGCCGTGCTCGGCGGGTGGGCTGCCCCATTGGAATCACCCTCCATGGTGATTGCCGGCACGGTGACGACGGGAAGCGCGGCCAGGCGCTTTTCGAGTTCGTCGTATCTGCGCTCACCATCCGCCAAACCAAGCCGCCAGCGATAGTCGTGCATCACGATGTCAACGTGGTCCGGATTGTTGAAGGAAGCCGCCGTACGATTGTACGTGGCATCGTCGAAACTCCACTTCGGCGAAGCCTGGTGCCAGATGAACTTATTGAAGTCGCCGAGGTATTTCGCATATCCGGCCTTGCCAACTTCAGTGGCAAAATAGTACTGATACCAAAATGCGGAAGCACCCTGGGGTGGCAGCGGTGTCTGGTTGCCCGCAGGGCTGCTGATGAGATAGCCACTGACGGAAACAATCGCTTTGCAGCGTTCCGGCCAAAGTACCGCCATGACGTCCGCGGTGCGCGCGCCCCAGTCAAAGCCGCCGATGATGGCTTTGTGAATTTTGAGTGCGTCCATGAGGGCGATGATGTCGAGGCCAACGGCCGACTGCTGGGCGTTGCGCATGGTTGCGCTGGAAAGAAAGGATGTCGTGCCGTAGCCGCGCAGATATGGGACGACGACGTGGTAGCCCGCTGACGCAAGCAAAGGAGCGACGTCGACAAAGCTGTAAATATCGTAGGGCCAGCCGTGCAGAAGGATTACGGCCGGACCATCGGCGGGACCCGCTTCCGCATATCCAATATTGAGGAGCCCTGCGTCGATCTGCTTCAGCGGCCCGAAGGAGGAATGGGTCCCTGGGATGATCGCGGGCACCGTCGCCGACGCCGCCCCGGTCGATTGCGCTCCCGCGGCACGAATGAGCCCGAGCTGCGCCGCCGCAACGGAGACGGCCGCCGCGCCCAGAACAAAACGGCGCCGGGGCGCGTCGCATTCAGAAATGATAGTCATCGATGATTCTCCTGGTTCAATTTAAGGAACTGTTGCCTCGGCCGAGGCCGGCTCCATCGCTAACCGAAGGTGAACGCAAAGGCGCGCGCTCCGGAATCAAGGAACTCAATCTCGAAGGTCCGATCCGCGACCGGTCTGGCCTGTCTGACCAGCTGATACACACGGTCTTCATTGAGGACGCCTCAGCCATCGGCATCCTCGTCTGATTCGTCGTCTACCGGTTGAGGCACCCCGTCAATCGTTATACGGACACGGATGGGGCGGCCTTGCGAGGCACTTCCCAGAACCATGTGAAGATCACAGGCGTCGGATCGGTAGCTGATTCTGCCGCCCGCGGTGTTGAGGACGGCGAACTCGCCGGCGAGCGTCCAAACACCGCCCAACGTCCACCGGTTCGGCGAGAGCGTCGCGGGTGAGGAATTGAGTTTTGGCGCATCCTTGCGAATGGAACCTGGCGAGGCGAACCGCATCGGCTCGGCATATCCGGCGTAGATTTCCGGTGACTTCAGGTCCCGAGTGTCCGCTGTCGCCTGCGGACCATGGCCATTGACGCGGACAATTGAATTGGCTACTGCCGTGTCGGCGTCCTCCGACAGCGGTTGGTGTAGCTGTCGTTCCGAATTACCGTCGTCCCCTTCGCCTTGCATCTGGTGACTGGTTTTTCCGACCGCCCCGATTAAATACAGCGCGGACCACGCGTCCGTGGCAAAGGCGTTCCAGATCCGAAACTCGTTGTCGACTGCCCCGGGATATTGCACCCCCAGGGCGACGACTGCCTTACTGATGTTTCCCAGGCCCTTCTCGAACGCGAATTCAGGAGCCTGAACTCCGACGACGACGCGCCCACGATCATGGTATTTCGCGACCCATTCTCGAACATGAGGTAGAGCCCGCAGACAGTTGCTGCAGGAAAATGTCCAGAAGTCGACCAGAACGATCCTGCCCTCAACGTTCTCAGGCCGCAACGGCAGTCCGTTAAGCCATTGCCGGGCGCCGAGCAGCGCCTGGAGCAGTGCGGACAGCCTCAGGTCGGCGGCGCGCGGACCAGCAGTAGTCACATTGCCGAATCCAAGCCAGGCGGTCAGTGCCCCGGCAGCCATACAGGTTGCGATGACGGTCCTGCGACGTAGCAGATTGCGAACGGAACTCCACAGAAACATTGGGGTCAAACCAGGTAGATGGAGACGTCCACATTCCCACGAATGGCTTTGGAATACGGACATGTCTGATGCGCAGTGTCCACCAACGACTGGGCCACCTCACGCTGCAGACCCGGCACGCTGACGTTGAGAGTAGCCCGGAGGAAGTAGCCGTCGTCGTTTCGGCAAAGATTTACCTCCGCCTCGATCGACACGCCGGGCGGCAGGGTAATGTCCATCTTACGGGCGGCAAGCCCCATCGCCCCTTCGAAGCATGCTGACCAGCCCGCGGCGAATAATTGCTCGGGATTGGTCCCGCTGCCTCCGCTTCCTGGCGACGAAAGGATGATATCCAGGCGTCCATCAGAGCTGTGTGCCGTTCCCTGCCGACCACCCGTGGTGTGAACCAAGGCGGTGTAGAGAATATTTTTTGCCGTCGTCATGGCGGTTCCTCGGTGATGAGGGAATGACGATACCTACGCTGCCGACTGACGCCTATCACAGATTTGCGTTAGACGGCGCGGCGCCAATACACATTGGCGCCGCTTGAATACAAGATCTGAGGGAAATGTGAGCGGTAATCTTCGGGTGTACTTTGCCAGCGGAGCAACTCATGTACCACTCAATCAGTGTTCGCCACCGAAGTTTGCTGCAGCGTTCGCAAAGAGGGCGCGGCACTGTACTTGATCTTCGGTTCCGATCCTTCTGGTGTGACCTGCAGGCCACACCCTGGGTGGCCTTTCTGCGCAGTCAGAACGGGCTCACGGCGGCAATGACCCACGATCCCAGCCCCCGCCCAGCGCCTTAATCAGCAGGACGCTGGCGCTCATGCGCCGGATCTGGATGTCCGCGGCGGCCAATCTCGCGGCAAGAGTGGCGTTTTCGGTAACGACCACTTGCAGGTAGGTGACCAGTCCCATCTGGTACTGATACTGCGCCTGCCTCAGAGCGCTGGCGTTGGACTGCAGTGCAGCCGCCTCGCTTGAACTCTCCAGTTCAAGGTCATGAACCGCGGAAAGGCTGTCCTGCACCTCCTGGTAGGCGACCAGGACCACGCTGCGATATTCCGCCACCTGCTCGTCGTACGCCGCTTTGGACACGGCCAACTGGGCCCGCCGCCGTCCGCCGTCAAATAGCGTCACGGCAGCCGCCGGCCCGAGAGACCACATGCGCGCCGGCGCGGTCACCCAGGTGGAGGGTTCAGTGCTTTCAAATCCGGCCACGGCCATCAGGTCGAACACCGGGAAGTAGGCCGCCCGCGCGACACCGATCTCGGCGTTGGCGGCGGCAACCAGGCGCTCTGCGGCAGCAATGTCGGGTCTGCGCTCCAGCAACGCGGACGGCACGCCCGGATTGAGCGCAGGCGGCGCAGTCTCCGGCGGCAAGGGATTCGCGCCCAGGCGAAAGCTCAACGCCGATTCTCCCAGCAACACTGCGATTGCGTGTTCCGTCTGGGCCCGTAACAGGTGGGTCTCCGCCGCTTTGGCCTTCGCGGTTTCCAACTGTGCCCTCGCCTGATCGACATCGGCCAGGGCGGCAAGACCCCCGGCATGCAGACTTTGGGTGAGGGTGAACGCCCGAGCGTAGTCGGCGACTGTTTGATCCAGAATCTCCTGCTCGGTATCGGCCCCCCGCAGAACAAAATAGTCTCCGGCCAATTCAGCGTGGATGGCAAGCGACAGACTTGAGAGATCGGCCGTGCCCGCCTGTTCCGCCAGGCGGGCGGCGGCTACGGAATTGCCGATTCGGCCCCACAGGTCGGCCTCATAGGAGACGTCTGCATTGAGGAGCAAGTCATTGGTTATGGTTGGTGTCGCCGGACCATGGGTGGGCGCATACAGCGAGTTCCTGTAATGCTGGATCGAGGCCGTGCCATTCACCACCGGAAAGTAAGCCGCGCGTGCGATGCGAGTCTGCGCGCGCGCCTCCTGCAGGCGCGCTAGGGCCAACTTGAGCTCCTGGTTGGCCCCTTCGACCTGCATCTCCAACACATCGAGCTCAGGGTCCTGATACATACGCCACCAAGGGCCCCGCTCCATTGCGTCCGCGGGCCGCGCGATCTTCCAGTCGGCAGCATCCCGGTAAGCCGTCGGAGATGCCGGGACCGATGGAACCTGATACGGCGGCGCGAGCGAACACGCCGCAAGCACCGCGCAGACGACACTCGCAAATGCCCTTTTCCAATGCCGCAACATCAGCCAAGGATCAGCGGCCCGCGGCACGCGTTCTTGTCTCAAACCCGCACCATTGCCGAATCGGGCCGGAGCCCGCCGTCCGCGGCGCATGTGTCCAATGCTGAGCGTCCTCTTCAATCCCATCTGCCTTGGAGGAGGCAAGGTGAGACAAAATCGAGGACCCTTTCGGATCCGACATGACTTCGATCCTGCGCACCGGCTTTTGTTGGCGGGCCGCCGGCCGCACCGCATTTCCGGCACTCGTGTGCGGCCTGCGGATGGCGGCCTCAGTATGCCTGGCGCTATACGTGGCATTTTGGCTGCAACTCGACAATCCTTTCTGGGCCGGAGCGTCCGCGGCGGCGGTGTGCCAGCCCACTCTGGGCGCTTCCTGGCGCAAAGGTTGGTATCGGATGCTCGGCACCATCCTGGGCGCAGTCGCCATCCTCTTGATCACAGGGTGTTTCGCACAGAATCGTCCCGCATTTCTCATTTCGATGGCGCTATGGGGCGGTGCCTGCGCCACAGTGGCGACACTGCTGCGCAATTTTGCGACCTATGGAGCAGCCCTTGCGAGTACCACCGCCGTCATTATCGGGTGTGACACTCTAGGGGCAGTCGGCGGGCCGGATGGCCAGGCATTCCTTCTCGCGGTGACTCGAGCGGGCGAGATCTGCATCGGAATCGTATGTGCCGCCCTGGTACTTGCGGCCACCGATTTCGGGGGCGCAAGGCGGCGCCTGGCGGCCCAGGTTGCCGCCATTACGGCCGACATCCAGACCGGCATTACCCAAACGCTCAGCCAGTCCGGCGGGGCAGCGGTTGACCTCCAGTCCATTCGGCGCAGGCTGATCGGCCGCGTCGTGGCGCTTGATCCTGCGGTAGACCACGCCTGTGGGGAATCATCCGAGCTTCGCTATCATTCGTCCGTGCTTGCGCGGGCCTCGCAGGGTCTGTTTGATGCGCTGGTTGGATGGCAGGCACTCGCCAACCATCTGGCGCGACTGCCACTCAGGCTCTCGAGCGAGCAGGCGGAGCAGGTGAAAAATCTCGTACCAAGTGCCCTCTGCGTCCCGCCTGATGAATCTTCCACAGAGTTTCCCCCGCCGACCCCGCTTCAGCTCAGCGAGCTCGGCCGGCGCACGGTCCATCGTCTGGAGTCAGTGGCGACGAACATTCCCTCGCTGCGGCTGCTGCTCGACCAAACCGCCTTGGCGCTGACCGGTATCGCAAAGGCTTTCCTTGGACTGGCGCTCCTTGTTGGCGATCCGCGCATGCCTGCCCTGCGACGGCGCCAAGTCCGCCCATACATCGCCGATTGGCTTCCATCACTGACAAATGGGGGACGCGCATTCGTCACCATCTGCGCAGCAGAAATCCTCTGGGTCGCGACCGCCTGGCCATCCGGCACAACCTGCATTACCTGGGCAGCCATTGCAGTGGTGCTGTTCGGACCGCGATCGGACCTCGCCTATGCGAGCACCATCGGCTATTGCGTGGGCGCGGCTATAGCTGCCATGTTTGCAGCAACGGTGAAATTCTCGATATTGCCGAACTGCGAATCCTTCGCATCCCTGTGTGTGGTCTTCGCGTGCTTCCTCATCCCGGTCGGCGCCGTAGGATCACGCGGCCGGCTCCCCGCGCTGTTTGGTGTGATGCCGGTGGCTTTTATCGCCCTGGTGTCACCGCAAAATGTCATGGTTTACGACACCGCGGCTTTCTATAACGGCGCCGTGGCGCTCATTACCGGCACCGCGATTGCAGCGCTCGCTTTTCTCCTGCTGCCACCGCTCTCGCCGGAGATCCGGACGCGTCGTCTACTGGATTCAACATTGCGCGATTTGCGCGAAATGGCATCGGGACGGCGACCCCTTCGATCAAGGGAATGGAAACGTCGAACCTACGCGCGCCTGGTCGCGCTACCGGATTCTGCAGGACTCCTCGAAAGAGCGCGAATGACAGCAGCCGTAACGGCAGGCACGGAGTTGATCCACTTACGTCGCGCCGGTCGGCTTGAGCCACTCGGCCCGCAATTAACCGCAGTGTTCGACGCATTTGCTCACGGTCAGTGCGTGGCCCTCATCGAGGCCCTGGCGCTCCTTGACCGGCGACTCGCGCTGCTTCACCTGCCAGGCCACCACCTCAGGCGAAAGGTCCGTACTCGTTCATCGATTCTGGCTCTAAAAGAACTCGTGTCCCAACATGCATCTTACTTTTGCACCGAGGTTCAGCAGTGAGGCTGTCTGAAATAGACCTTCTTGGGGTGTACGTCGCGCCCCTCTCCGTGATCCTGGCCGTCGCGTGGCTCATGCTTCTGATCTTCCGGCGAGCCGCCGTATTCACCGGGCTGTCGCGTTATGTTTGGCATCCCGCCCTGTTCTCTCTTGCCGTCTACGTCATTTTGGTGTCGGCCATCGTGCTCTTCATTGCGCGTTAAGTGCTGAAGATGCTGGCGACACCCAAGACAAGAGAACGCGAGGTTCAGGGTCCGGACCAGATGCCAGGACCCGGTAAGCAGCGCCGCCGGATCCGCGATTGGCTCATGGGCGCACTTCCGGTACTGCTGACCCTGGTGAGCGTTGCAGTGGCGATGACATTGGGGCGCGCGATGTGGCGGGCTTACATGGAGACGCCCTGGACCAGAGATGGCACTGTGCGCGCCTACGTTGTCACAATGGCGCCCGAAGTGTCCGGACGCATCGTTGAGCTGCGTGTGACCGACAATCAATTCGTGCATAGAGGCGATCTCTTGATGGTCATCGACCCTACGGACTACCAGATCGCCGTCAGCCGTACGACTGCAGCGCTGCGACAGGCCCAGTTTGACGCCGGGAATGCCGCCAGCCTGGCACAGCGTCGCGATAGCCTCGCAAAGGTCGACGCTGTCCCTTTCGAGCAGGTCGAGACCTATGGAAACGCCGCGGCGGTTGCGCAGGTGCAGGTGCAGCAAGCTGCGGCCAATCTTCGTCAGGCGCGCACAAACCTACAGCGGACTGAGATTCGTTCCCCGGTCAACGGCTGGGTCACTAACCTGCTGGTGCAGCGCGAGGATTTTGCGACCGTCGGCCAGAATGAGATATCGCTGGTCGACGCAGATTCATTCTGGGTGGATGCATATTTCGAAGAGACGAAACTCGGTTCCATTCACGTGCTGGACAACGCCACGGTCCAACTCCTGGGCTACGCTCCGATTGTCCGCGGGCACGTGGAAAGCATTTCGCGTGGCATCTACGTCGCCAATGCGCAGCAAAGCCAGCAAGGCCTCGCCAACGTCAATCCGATTTTCACCTGGGTGCGCCTGGCGCAGAGGGTTCCCGTGCGAATTCACGTCGACAAGGTTCCCCAAGGCGTGCAGCTCGTGGCGGGAATGACTGCGACCGTGCACATCGAGCGGCCGCCGACGGCGCCGTGAAATCCCGGCGCGGATTACCAGCGGCGCCGGCGCTTGGCGCCTACTGCTTCATATCACCGATTGGATTCTCTTCGAACAGCCGTGCTACCAGAGCGGAATCCAGGTACGCGCGGACTTCCACGATCTTACCGGCGACGAATCGACACACCCAGCAGTAACGATTGTCGAACCTGAGGCCGTTTGCTGCCGTGGCGAGCGAATGCAATTCCACTACCGCTCGATCGGCGCTGACCAGTACGTGTTCCACATGAAGTTGCGTCCCGTGCGGGAGCACTCGATTGAGCCTTTCGAAGGTGTGAGTGCGAAAATCACTCTTGCTTCGGTAATGACCAGCAAGAGGATGGGTTCCCTCCACCGTCCAGTCGACGTTATCGGCAACATTCTCAAAGAACGCCGCACCATCTCCGTTTTCGAGTCCCTTGAAGATTGCGCGAACACGATCAAGTGTAATTGCCATGCTGGTTACCTGCCTGATGTTGTATATGATCCGCGGTGACAGCCTGGAGATCTGCGTGAGCCCTTTCTTGCACAGGAGCGGCCCCATTGAACCTCTCCCGCGCGGGCTGATAGTCCAAATCCCGGCTCACCGCCAACCTCGCCTGCTCGCAGCGATGGGCGAACGGCAGCCATTGCCGATAGCGTGTGTAGACCTCTAGAGAATCGTTGGCGGGCGGGAGCTTCGCCAGCCGCTCCATATTTCGGGTCAGGCGCAAGAACCGCCCGACCCACAAGTCCGGGGACTCTGCCGTGCCGTTGTGGGCCGCGGAGAACTCCTCAAATGATAAGTGTGGCGCAATGTCACCGGCCCAGCCCAGTTGACCGTGCAGATAGTCGACGAAGCGCCCGAATTGGGACGTCAGCCGGGCCAGCAGCGGCTGCCGGGACACGGAGCTGCCCGCAGGCGTCCCCCAGCGTAAGGCCCCCAGTGTCTCGCCGAACGCGAAGAGGACATAGGGCAGGGAGAATTGGTCGCGACCGCTTTGGAAAAAGTACGCAACGTGATGCATGCGCACTCCGTCGGCGTAGGACCAGAAGCTGTCGCTAATCGCCTGGAGGTATCCATCCAATCCATCGCCCTCCGGAAAGTAGGGTGCAAGATTCGCCAGTGGATCCCCTAATCCCTGTTCGGCGTCGGAAAAGTTGGACGCGAGGGTCCGTAGGTCCCGTATAACCTGGTACACGCCCAGCAGGAAGGTGAGAATCAGTGTGATCAGCAACGGTGCACAGAGAGTCTCGGCGATCGTCAGCATGCGCATTAGGTCGCTTTGGGCGTTGACCTGCGACGTCCCGACAGTGGATAACTGCGCGGCACTCAGGTACATGGCGCTGAACAGGCCCGGGCCTACGCCGCGGCCCTCATAGTCGAAGTTCTCTCCGGCCATGAAACCGCGGTATATGAATCCGAACCCGACAACGACGAAGCCAAGCCATATTCCCACGGCCAGCAAGATATTCAGACCCGTAACCTGGCGAAGTGCGAATGGGCGCCAGCGTCGTGAGAGCCGTCGGGTCACACTACGCAGACAGTACCACTGCCACCGACACAGGCGGGTGGCGAGGAATCCTGACTCGTCGTAGTTCAATACGACCAGGAATACATCAATAAACCCAATCAGCAATACTATGGTGCCGAGGACAACCCATGACTCAGGCATGGTCAGAACATCGGATCAATCGGGGATGCAGGCACCCCGCGCGCCTCTATCGCCTTGCCTGCGAGCAGGCACAGATCCTCGCGGAATTGACTGGCGAGAATCTGGACTCCGACCGGGACGGAGCCGATGAGATTCGTCGTGATCGCCAATCCTGGCAGTCCCAGGGCTGGCGGCGCTCTCAGTGGCAATTGCGCGTCCCACACGCGCTGGAATCCCGCGGTCCCTTGCAGGTCCAGCCCATCCGGGAACGGCAATTCACCTGAGACCGGGAGCAGCAGCACCGGATAGTTCCCAAAAAACTGGCGCCATTTGCGCTGTATGGTGGTACGAAGCACCATGGCATGGCTGACGACATCGCACGGGAGCGACTCCGCCATGCCACGAACGGCCGCGACGACGGCGATTGCTGCGGCATCTCCATCGCGCCTCGCGGCATCAACAAGCCCCGCGAACCCATCTCCGAGCCAGAGCCTCATCTGCACGTCGGCCGCCTCGTGTATCGAGGGTACATCGTCGATCTCTTCGACCATCCAGCCCGCATCAGACAGCCTCCGTCCCGCGTCCAGCACGGCCGCTTCCACCTCTTTGGCAATCTGCATTCCGCCCGGACGAAGGCACATGGCGGCGATCCGTGGCATGGAAGGCCCCTCCAGGGGAACCCCCGCCCACCACGGATCACGCGGATCAGGAGCCGACATGGCCGCAAGGCCGATCCGAAGATCCTCAATGGTACGGGCGATAAGCCCTGTGGAGGACATCATCTGCGCGCCGATTGCGCGCTCGGGTGAAGAAGCGTTGTAGGCTGGAACACGGCCAAGGGTCGGCCGTAACCCATGGATACCGCACGCATAGGCGGGATAGCGCAAAGAGCCCCCGATATCGGTGCCAACTGCCAAGTGGCCAATTCCGGCGGCGACCGCGGCAGCTCCGCCCCCGGTTGAGCCTCCCGGCGTCAGCGCCGGATTGCGCGGGTTGCGAGTAGCCCCGTTCAGCACATTGCTGGTGAACCAGCGTAGAGCGAAGGTCGGTGCATTGCTGCGGCCCAGAAGCACGGCACCCGCCCGCACCAGATTTTCAACGGCCGGGCTATTCACTTTGGCGACCCAGTCCTGCTGAAGGCGGGTGCCGTTCGTCGTGGGAAAGCCCGCCATGTCGGTATTGATCTTCACCGACACCGGAACGCCGGCGAGCGGTCCCGGATCCTCGCCCCGCGCCAGCCTATGGTCCAGCAAGTCAGCCTGTTCCAGTACCAGCTCCGGTGTATGTGCAACGATCGCGTTGATCTGCGGATTGACCGCATCGAGCCTTTGAAGCGCGGCTTCTGCAGCCTCACGGGCTGACACCTTGCGACTGCGGATCAGATCCGCAAGTTCCGTGGCCGACAGGCGCCATAACTGCACTCCAGTAGCCGCCGTCCCGCTCCTGTCAATGCCATTGGACGTGGCCTTGTTCGTAACACATGCGGTCATTTGCGTTGCTCCTGGAGAATCTATTGAGAGCGCCTGGCGCGCCCGGTTGATTCAACACCGATCGTCTAATCCATCAATGGACTCGGGCAATCCGACGGCAGGGGATGCTCGCCGCGAACACTGCCTGCTACAGCAGAATGTGGATTGGATCTGCTCGCCGCCGATTGGATAAGTCGATTCGGCTTTGTCACTGCACGCAGGCGAAAAATACAAAGCATACGGGCCAGTCCAATCACTCCGCAGCTCTGGTGGGCACGATCCATACGCGATGTGACAACTCGCCGCTGGAAATTCCCGAAACTCCGCACTCATCACTGGAGCGTTATGAGCAAGCAAATCGTATCGAGCACCAACGCACCGGCAGCCGTCGGCATCTATTCGCAGGCTGTCCGGGTCGGAAACACCATCTGGCTATCCGGCCAGATTCCTCTGGATCCCAAGACCAACAAAATGGTCGAACGCGACGCGGACACACAAATTCGACGAGTCTTCGAGAATCTCAAGGCGGTCATCACGGCCGCTGGCGCAACCTTCGACGCCGTGGTGAAGGTCAACGTGTATTTGACCGACCTCTCACACTCCGCCCTTCTGAATAAGATCATGGCGGAGTACTTCCGCGAGCCTTACCCGGCTCGCGGCGCGGTCGGTGTCGCCGCGCTGGCAGGCGGAGCACTGGTTGAAGTGGAATGTATTGTCGCGCTCTGAGGAACCTTCCGGCAAACGCATCGGCGCAAGCAGCGGCCTCGCCCAGGTAGATTTGTGGCGCTAACAAAGGACCAATCATGCACATCACGGCGCTCTTACTGTCGCGGTTGCAGTTCGCCTTCACCATCTCGTTTCACATCATCTTTCCGTCCTTCACCATCGGCGTGGCGGCTTGGCTGACGTTTCTCGAGGCGCTATATCAGGCGACCGGACGTCCGGCCTACCGCGTGGTCTTCGAGTTCTGGCTCAAGATCTTTGCAGTGGCATTTGGCATCGGCGTAGTGACCGGCATCGTCATGGCGTTCCAATTCGGCACGAACTGGAGCGTGCTTGCTCGCTTGTCCGGACCAATTCAGGGACCGTTGATCTCCTACGAAACTTTTACGGCCTTCTTCCTCGAGGCGAGCTTCTTCGGAATCCTGCTGTTCGGCCGCGCCCGCGTGCCTCCCTGGTTCTACCTGCTCTCGACCGCAATGGTGGCACTCGGCACGACGTTGTCCGCCTATTGGATCATGGTGAACAACAGCTGGATGCAGGTGCCCACCGGCTATGTCGTCGCCAATGGAACCTTCGATCCCGTCGACTGGCCGCGCATTCTCTTTAA
>DATHMK010000056.1:0-41696 GCA_035487155.1 Steroidobacteraceae bacterium | reverse complement strand
CGCCGAAGCCGCCGAAGTCACCATCGAAACTGGCGGCCAGGTCGCGACGCGCGGCCGCGAGCGGCGCCGCGGACAGTGGTTCATCGGGCCCGACCGACGGCGGCACCAGCTCATTCAGCACCCGCACCAGTGACTGACCCTGGGTGCGCAGTTCATCGCGGTGGTCGCGGTAGTACTCCATGACGCGCATCAGCAGCTGGGTAAATGCCGGCATGCCGTAGCGCGACTCGCGCGGAAAATAAGTCCCGCCGAAGAATGGCCGCTGGTCGTCGTGGCTCAGGAACATCGTCAGCGGCCACCCGCCACTGCGCTGGGTCAGCAGCTGCTGTGCAATCTGGTAGATGCGGTCCACGTCCGGGCGCTCTTCGCGGTCCACCTTGATATTGATGAAGTTCTCGTTGAGCAGCTGTGCCGTGGCTTCGTCCTCGAAGCTCTCCTCGGCCATGACATGGCACCAGTGACAGGCTGAGTAGCCCACCGACAGGTGCACCGGCCGTCCCTGGCCGCGGGCGGCGGCAAAGGCCTCCGGCCCCCAGGCGTACCAGTCCACGGGGTTATGCGCGTGCTGGCGCAGATAGGGGCTGGTTTCGCGACTTAACCGATTGGTGTAACGGGGCGTACCGTCGGGGTTCAAATGGTGGATCCGGCTCATGCGGGCAAGGATACACCGGGGCATCCGGTATAATTCGGCGCGGATTGAGCCGTTTGAATGCGACCAAGGAAACATTGACAACTGCAACCGGACCGCAGGGCGAGGCCGCTGCCGTGCCCGAGCTGCGCCTGAAGCGCGCCGAGGACCGGCGCATCAACGCAGGCCACCCCTGGGTCTTCAGCAATGAAGTGGACATCGCGCGCACGCCGCTGGTGGCGCTTGCGGCCGGCGCGCAGGTGCGTCTGGTCTCGGAGCGCGACCGGTTCCTGGGATTTGCCTACGTGAATCCGCACTCCTTGATCTGCGCGCGGATCATGAGCCGCGATCCGGACCGCCCCATCGATGAGTCGCTGCTGATACAGCGTTTGAATGTGGCACTGGCGCTGCGTCAGCGCCTGTCGGAGGAGCCCTACGGCCGGCTGGTGTTCGGCGAGTCTGATAACTTGCCCGGGTTGGTGCTGGACCGCTTCGACGATGTGGTGGTCGGGCAGATCGCCACGGCCGGCATGGAGGCGTTGCGTCCGGCGGTGGAGTCGGCGGTGCGCAAGGTTCTCAAGCCGCGACTGCTGTACTGGAAGAATGACTCCGGTGCGCGGGAGCTGGAGCAGCTGCCGGCATTTTCGGGGGCGGCCTTTGGCGAGCCGGTCGCGCAGCTGCGGATCCGCGAGGCGGGCATCGAGTTCGCCGCGCCGCTGGCGCAGGGACAGAAAACCGGCTGGTTCTACGATCAGACGGCGAACCGCGCATTGCTGGGACGGTTCCTGCCCAAGGGCGCCCGGGTGCTTGATGTGTGCAGTTACGTCGGCGCCTGGGCCGTCACCGCGCTGAAGCATGGCGCAGGCAGCGCCAGCTGCGTGGACGGCTCGGCGGCGGCACTGGAATTCGCGCAGCGCAATGCGGCGGCGGCCGGGTATGAACTGCAAACACTGCGCGGGGATGCCTTCGATGTGCTGCAGAGCCTGCAGCAGGGCACCGAGCGGTTCGATGCGGTGATTCTGGATCCACCGGCCTTCATCAAACGCCGCAAGGACATCGCCCAGGGCCAGGCGGCCTACCGCAAGCTCAACCAGCTGGCGATGAACCTGATCGAGGGTGACGGCCTGCTGGTGTCCTGCTCCTGCTCCTACCATCTGGAAGAGCAGCAGCTGCTGACGGCGGTCCAGGCGGCGGCCCGGCATGCCGCGCGTTTTGCCCAGGTCCTGGCCTTTGGCGGCCAGTCACCCGATCATCCGGTGCACCCGGCCATCCCCGAATCCCGCTATCTCAAAGCGCTGTTCTGTCGCGTTTCGCGCGAGTGACAGTCGAAACCGATACAATTTCCCCATGCTGCACTATCCAGTCTTCAATCCCGTCGCCGTAGAGCTTGGACCGATCAAGGTCCACTGGTACGGCATCATGTACCTGCTCGGCTTCGCCGCCGCCTGGTGGCTGGGCCGGATGCGCGCCAAGGGCGCCAATTCCAGCTGGCGACCCCTGGACGTTGATGACCTGGTGTTCTTCGGCATGATGGGCGTGATTTTCGGTGGCCGCACCGGCTATGTGCTGTTCTACGGCATGGAGTACTGGTCGCAGGACCCGTGGTATCCGCTGAAGGTCTGGGAGGGCGGCATGTCCTTCCACGGGGCACTGCTGGGGACGCTGGTTGCCATGGCGGTGTATGCCTGGCGTCGCAAGCGGCGGATTGCCGATGTTTTCGATTTTTCGGCGCCACTGCCCGAGCTTGGATTATTTTTCGGACGTGTCGGCAACTTCATCAACGGCGAGCTGTGGGGCAAGCCGACCAGCAGGCCCTGGGGATTCACCGTCGATCCCGCCAAGCTTTATCCCGTGCAGTCGGATAACGCACTGTCGTACTGCCGCCGCTTCAACCTGAACCCTTGCATCCTGCATGTGCACGCCTCCCAGCTCTACGAAGCGCTGCTCGAGGGCCTGGTGGCGTTCATCATCCTGTGGCTCTTCACCCGCAAGCCGCGTCCGCGCCTGGCGCCCTCCGGGCTGTTCCTGGTGCTGTACGGCACGGCGCGTTTCAGCATTGAATTCGTGCGCGTCCCGGATGCGAACCTGGGTTACCTCGCCGCCGGCTGGGTGACGATGGGCCAGATCCTGACACTGCCCATGATCCTGGGCGGCATCATCCTGCTGCTCATCGCGTACCGCCGGCGCGCGCCGTCCGGCAATTTCCTGGCCGCGGCCTGAGGGTTCACAAGCCCGTGCGACAGTATCTGCAACTCATGCGCCAGATCCGCGAGCACGGCGTCGCCAAGGAGGATCGCACCGGCACGGGAACCGTGTCGCTGTTCGGCCAGCAGCTGCGTTTTGATCTGGGCGCCGGCTTTCCGCTGGTCACGACCAAGAAGCTGCATCTGCGCTCGGTGGTCTATGAGCTGCTGTGGTTTTTGCGCGGTGACACCAACGTGGCATGGCTGCACGAGCATGGCGTGAGCATCTGGGATGAGTGGGCGGGGCCGGATGGGGAACTCGGGCCGGTGTACGGGCACCAGTGGCGCGCCTGGCCGGCACCTGATGGCCGCGCCATCGATCAGATCAGCAAGGTGCTGCAGCAGCTGCGCCAAACGCCCGATTCGCGGCGCATGATCGTGAGCGCGTGGAACGTCGGTGAACTGGAGCAGATGAAACTGCAGCCCTGCCATGCGCTGTTTCAGTTCTATGTGGCCAACCGGCGCCTGTCCTGCCACCTGTACCAGCGCAGCGCCGATTTCTTTCTGGGCGTGCCGTTCAACATCGCCTCCTATGCCTTGCTGACGCACATGATGGCGCAGCAGAGCGATCTGGAGGTGGGTGAACTGGTGTGGACCGGCGGCGACTGCCACCTGTACCTGAATCACCTGGCACAGGCGGACGAACAGCTCTCGCGCACGCCCCTGCCGCCGCCGCAATTGCGGATCAGACGCCGGCCGCCGGACATTTTCAGCTATGACTACGAGGATTTCGAATTCGTGAATTACCAACATCACGCGGCGATCAAAGCGCCGGTGGCGGTTTGACCGTGGCGACCCGCAAAGCCAAGCGCACGGCAAAGCCGGCGCAACTGATCAAGGTGCGCCGCTCCCGGGTGCATGGGCAGGGCGTGTTCGCGCTGCGGCGCATACGCAAGGGCACGCGCATCATCGAGTACGTGGGGGATCGCATCTCGCATGCGCGCGCCAATCGCCGCTACGATGATCATGACGAGAACGACAACCATACCTTTCTGTTCGCCGTGGACCGCAACGTCGTCATCGATGCCACCGTGGATGGCAACGACTCGCGCTTCATCAATCACAGCTGCGACCCGAACTGCGAGTCGAATATCCACAACCGCCGCGTGTTCATCGACGCCATCCGCACCATCGAGGTGGGCGAGGAGCTCAACTACGACTACCAGATCGGCCGCGAGCGTGACGATCCGCCCAATGTCGATCTGATCTATGCCTGCCGCTGCGGCGCCAAGAGCTGCCGCGGCACCATGCTGTGGCCCGCCAAGCGCCCGGCGGTACGCAAGAAGAAAAAGACCGCCGCCCGCAAGAGCGCGGCCCGACGCGCGAGTCCGCGGCCCCGCCCGTGAGCCAGGGACACGCCGAAACTGACCGCAGGCCGCCGCTTGGTGCCGTAGTGGGCGCCCTCGGCATCGTCTACGGCGACATCGGCACCAGTCCCTTGTACGCCTTTGATCAGTCGCTGAAGGTCTCCGGCGCCTCCAGCGCCGATGCGATTCTCGGCGTGCTGTCGCTGATCTTCTGGGCGCTGGCGATTTCGGTCACGTTGAAATATGTGGTGGTGATGATGCGCGCCGACAACGAGGGCGAGGGCGGCATCCTGGCGCTGCTGGCGCTGGCACAGCGGCGTTTGAACCAGATCGGCTTGTGGCCCCGGATCGCGATCAACCTGGCGCTGATCGGCACCGCGCTGTTCTTCTGTGATGCGCTCATCACGCCGGCGATTTCGGTGCTCAGCGCGGTGGAGGGCCTGGAGCTTCTGGATCCGACCTTCAGCCGCGCCGTGATCCCGGTGACCCTGGGCGTGATCGTGGCGCTGTTCTGGATTCAGCGCAGTGGCACTGCCAAGGTCGGCCGCGCCTTCGGCCCCATCATGGTCGTGTGGTTTGTGGCGCTGGCGGTGTCCGGGGCCGCCGCCATCATCACCGCGCCGGTGGTATTGAAGGCCATCAACCCGCTCTACGCCGTCAAGGTCCTGATCAACAGCCCCGGGACGGCGCTGGCGCTCATCGGCGCCGCGTTTCTGGCGGTGACCGGCGGGGAGGCGCTGTACGCGGACATGGGTCATTTCGGCAAGCAGCCGGTACGGGTGGCGTGGTTCTGCCTGGTGTGGCCGGCGTTGCTGCTCAACTACATGGGGCAGGGGGCGCTGCGCCTGCACGGCGGGGGCGCCGACCATGCGATGTACGCCCTGGTGCCGCAGACCCTGCTGCCATTGATGGTGGTGCTGGCGACCGCCGCCTCGGTGATCGCCTCGCAGGCGGTGATCTCCGGCGCCTTCTCGGTGGCCCGTCAGGCCATCCAGCTGGATCTGCTGCCACGCATGCGCATCCTTCAGACCTCGGCCGCCGAGCAGGGGCAGATCTATGTGCCGGTGGTCAATGGGTTGCTGCTGATTTTCGTGTCCATGTTCGTGCTCGGCTTCGGGTCCTCCGATGCGCTGGCCGGTGCCTACGGCGCCGCCGTCGTCGGTACCATGTTCATCACCACCATCCTGGGCGCCTTTGTCGCAGTCACGCAGTGGGGTTGGCCGCCGCTGGCGGTCGGCGGGCTGTTCAGCGGCCTGCTGGCCCTGGATGCGGTCTTCGTCGCGGGCAATGTGACCAAGATCCCGGCCGGAGGCTGGGTGCCCCTGACGCTTGCGGCCTGGCTGTATGCGGTGTTTTCGACCTGGCGCTCCGGTCGCGTCGATCTGCGCCGGGCGCTGGCGGCCCTGGCGCAGCCGCTGACCACGCTGCCCAAGCTGCTGGAGGATGCGTACCGGGTTCCCGGCACCGGTGTGTTCCTGGCCAGTCATCCGGCCTACATTCCTTCGGCCCTGATCTGCAACTACCAGCACAACAAGATCGTCCACGAGCGCATCCTGATCCTGAATTTCCAGATCGTGGACACTCCGCGGCAGAGCCAGACCGACCGGGCGCGGGTGCAGGAACTGGGCCCCGGTGTCTATTCGATCACGGCGCGCTTCGGTTTCATGGAAACCCCTGATGTGCGCGAGGCCTTGCGCGCCTGTCGCTCGCGCGGACTGCGTGTGTACCTGGAGGACTGTTCGTTCTTCATCGGCCAGCACGTGGTAGTGGCCCGGCCGCGCCCGGGCTGGCAGGGGCTCAAACGCCGCCTGTTCGCGCGCCTGCAGCGGCGCAGCGGCCAGGCCACGGAGTTCTTCCGCATGCCGGTGCGCGACACCGTGATTCTGAACACCTCGGTCGAGATCTGATGTCTTCCGGTGCCCCGCTGATCTCGTTGCTGGTGGCGGCGACGCAGAACGGCGTCATCGGCCGCGACAACGGCATGCCGTGGCATCTGCCGGATGATCTGAAGCATTTCAAGGCCCTGACGCTGGGCAAGCCGGTGCTCATGGGCCGCAGGACCTATGAGTCCATCGGCCGGCCGCTGCCGGGCCGGACCAACCTGGTGCTGACGCATTCGGCGCAGTGGTCGGTTGCGGGGGTCACCGTGGTCGCGGACCTGGATGCCGCCATCCGCGCGGCCGGCTCGGCCCCTGAACTGGTGGTCGCCGGAGGGGCCCAGGTCTACGCCCTGGCGCTGCCGCGTGCGTCTCGGATTTATCTGACACGGATCCACGCCATAATCGAGGGCGATACCCGCCTGCCGGAGCTGGATATGCATTGCTGGCATGAGGTATCACAAGAGTTGCACCCGGTCGACGCGCGTCATCCTTATGCGATGAGCTTCGTTACCCTGGAGAGGCGTCCGGCATAACAGCTGTCAAGAGAGGTCCTTCCGGCCATGCAAGTGTTGTTCGTTCATGGCATGGGGCGCTCGCCGCTATCCGGCTGGCCTTTGCTCAGACGCCTGCGGCGCGCCGGGTTCCACACCCATAACTTCGGCCATTGGGTGTGCACCGAAAGCTTCGGATCGATCGTTGCGCGCCTGAATGAACGGCTCACCCAGATGGCGCATGCGGGCGACTATGCCCTGATCGGCCATTCCCTGGGCGGAGTGCTGCTGCGCCAGGCCTTGCGAACCCTGCCGCGCTCGGTTTCTCAGCCTAAGCACCTGTTCCTGCTCGGTTCGCCGGTCCAGCCCTCCAGCATTGCCGTGCGCATGGGGTCCAATCCACTTTACCGGCTGCTGACCGGTGACTGCGGCTTGATGCTGGGCTCGACCGAGCGCATGGGCGCGATCGGGACGCCGCCGGTGCCGGTCACCGCCGTGGTCGGCGTGAAAAGCTGGTCGCTCATGGCCGGCATGTTGCCCCGCGAGTGCAACGACGGCGTGGTCACCTTGTCCGAAGCCACCGCGCCTTGGCTGACGGATGTGGTGCAGCTGCCCGTGACGCACACCTTTCTGCCCACGGATTCGCGGGTGACCGCGGTAATATTGGAGCGTTTGCGGTCTTAAGGGCTTCCAAGGTCCCATGAAACGCATCCTGGCGTTGGGGGGTGGCGGCTTCCTGATGGAAAACCGTCATTCGCCGGTCGATCAATACATCGTGCGGCTCACCGCCAAGGTGCGACCGCGGATCTGTTTTGTCGCCACCGCCAGCGGTGATCTTCCGGAAAACATCGACAGATTCTACGAGGCGTATGGCTCGCTGGAGTGCGAACCGTGCCACCTGGCCTTTTTCCGCAAGCCGCTGCCCGGGGCCCTCGCCCTGTCCAGCCTCGAGGACTCACTGCTGGGCATGGATGCCATCTTCGTGGGCGGCGGCAACACCAAGTCGGCGCTTGGCGTATGGCAGGAGTGGGGTCTGCGCAGCATCCTGCAACGGGCGCTGGCCGCCGGGGTGCTGCTGGCCGGCGTCAGCGCCGGGGCGATCTGCTGGTTTGAGGGTGGAATCACGGACTCGTTCTGGGGCGCCGGATTCCAACCCATTCGCGCCCTGGGGTTTCTGTCCGGTGCCTGCAGCGTTCACTACCACTCCGAGGCGCTGCGCCAGGAGCGGCTGCACGAGCACGTGGAGGCCAGGATGTTCCACGAGGCCATCGGAATCGATGACTATGCGGGGGTCCTGTACGAGGACGGCCGTATTGCCAAGGTCCTGAGCTGGCGGCGCGGGGCGACCGCCTACCGCGTCGGCTATCGCGACGGGCGGGTGGTGGAAGAAGCGCTCGGCAGTGAAAACATCCGCGCCAAGCGCATATAATCCCACCCATGCAGCTCACCCCTTTCCTCATGTTCGCCGGCAATGCGCAAAGCGCGCTGCGCAGCTATGTGGCGCTGTTTCCCGATTCGAGAATCCTCTCCCTGGAGCTGTATGCAGCCGGTGAGCGCGGCAGCGAAGGCAGCGTCAAGCGGGCGGTATTCGAGTTGAACGGTGCGCGCTATATGTGCATCGACAGTCCGGTGCAGCACGATTTCACCTTCACCCCGTCAATCTCGCTGTTTGTCGAGTGCGACTCGCTGCCGCAGTTCGAACAGCTGTTGGCGGCGCTGAGCATCGAAGGCAAGGTGCTGATGCCAGCCGGCGCCTATGGATTCAGTCAGCGCTTTGCCTGGATACAGGACCGCTTTGGAGTCTCCTGGCAGTTCAATCTGCCTTGAGACGCTGAGGTTCCGCGCGCTGTTCGCGGCGGATGGTGCTGATCACGGTCGCCGCAGCGATGCTCACCAGTGCGAGCATCGCGGCCATGAGCACCACCAGTCCTCCCGCCAGTCGGTAACCCTCGTACAGACCCAGCACCACACCGACGGGCGTGGATACCAGCAGAATCGGTTTGGCGATTTTCATGCGCTCGCGTAACGGTAACATAGGCCCCGTGCCCGGGTATCTCTCCAACCCCATGAGTTTCCTCATCCGCAGCTATCGTGCGGAGGATTGGCCGCAGCTGTGGTCCATCCTGCGTACCACCCTTGCCAGCGGGGACACCTATGCATTTCCTCCGGACAGCAGCGAAGAGGAAATCAGGAAGCTGTGGATTGAAGCGCCGCTGGCCACCTACGTGGCCTGCTCCGAGGGCACGGTCATCGGCAGCTACAAGATCCAGCCGAATCAACCTGGCCTTGGTTCGCATGTATGCAATTGCGGCTATGTGGTATCCCCGGCGGCGCGCGGTCGTGGTGTGGCCGCGAGCATGTGCGAGCACTCCCAGGCCGAGGCGGTGCGCCTTGGCTTCCTCGCCATGCAGTTCAACCTGGTGGTGGTGACCAATGTGGACGCCGTGCATCTGTGGAAGAAGCTTGGCTTCCAGATCGTCGGCACGCTGCCCAATGCCTTCCGCCACCGGCAGCTCGGATTTGTGGACGCCCACGTGATGTACAAGAAACTGCCGCCACGCGGCGCCTCCTGACGCATGCGCTCGCCCTGGCTGGATATTCCGCTGGCGGACTACGAGGGGCACATGGCGCTGCCCGGCGTGGGTCAGGCCGACCTGCTGGCGGCACAGTTTGCGCAGCTGCTGAGCACCTGGACCCCCGAATCCGCCGCGGTGATCGGCTGCGCCGGGGGCAATGGCTTCGATCGGGTGCGCGTGGAGATCACCAGGCGCCTGGTCGGCATCGATATCAACCCGCAGTACATCCAGGAACTGGCCTACCGCTATGCCGCCAGAATCCCGGGCCTGGAGCTGTACGTGCGCGACGTCCAGGAGCCGCTCGGCGCGATCAAGCCGGTGCAACTCATCTATGCGGCGCTGGTGATGGAATATGTGCAGCCGGTTGCGGCGCTGCGTAACCTCGCACTGCTGTGTGCTCCGGATGCCATCCTGGCGACGGTGCTGCAATTGCCCGCTGCCGCCCCGCCGATCTCGGAGTCGCCCTTCACCCGTTTGACGGAGCTGGCCGCGGCGATGCACCTGGTGGCGCCCGAGCGGCTCGCGGTGATGGCATCCGAACAGGGCTTCGCGCTGCTGGCGACGCGGCAGCTCAGTTTGTCCTCGGGCAAGGAGTTCGCGCTGCAGCTGTACCGGCGCCGGGTCACAGGCGCTCGGCGATGAGCTGTGCCGCGTACCCGAGTTCGGCCGCATCCAGTTCGGCTCCGCCGGCGGATTGCTGCCGGCGCGCCTCCAGCAGCTCCAGGATCTGCTGCTGCACCGCGCCGCGACGCAGCGCCTGGGAATAGGGGATCTGCGGGTGGAACATCACCATGGCGTAGCGCGGAATGAAGCGCTGCGGATGCAGGCGCTCCAGCTGCAGGGCCCAGCCCTTGTGGCGCAGGTAGCGCTCATCGAGCACGGCTGAGCGCATTTCGGCATAATTTTCCAGCGCCATGCGGGCGATGGCCTCGGCATCCTGGCGTCGGCCGGCATCGAAGCGTCGCAACAGCGCCGGCCAGTCGGGCTGGCTCGCCTCACTTTCCAGCATGGCATCCAGCACCGAGCAATCCTCGAACGCGGCGTTCATGCCCTGGCCATGGAAGGGCACGATGGCGTGGGCGGCATCGCCCATGAGCAGCACCGGACCGCAGGCCCAGGGTGCGGCATGGATGGTGCCCAGAGACCCGAGCGGATGGTCGCGAAATTGTGCGGCGAGATCCGGAATCAGCCGCGCCGCGCCTGGAAACTCGCGGGCGAAGAATTCCTGCACGGCCGCAGCGCTGCGCAGCGCCTCGAAGCTCGACGGCCCGGTGTGCGGCAGAAACAAAGTGGCGGTGAAGCTGTGGTCCGGGTTCGGCAGGGCGATGAGCATGAAGCCGTGCCGCGGCCACACATGCAGCGCCTCCGGTTCCAGAGCATAGGTGCCGGCGCACGCCGGTATGTGCAGTTCCTTGTAGCCATGCGCCAGCGGCTGTTCACTGACCGTGATCACACCGGCGCGCGCCAGGTCGGTGCGCAGGGCCGAGCCCGCACCGTCGGTGGCGAAGGTGATGCCGTGGTGAGTGGCCGGCGCGCCGCTGCGATTGTCCAGGGTGTGCAAGGTGCCACTGCGCGCGTCCACCGCGGTGCAGGTGGTGTCGAAAGACAACGTTACCTGCGGCAGGGCGGCGGCGGCTTCGATCAGCACCCGGTTCAGCGCGGCACGGCCGACCGAATAGATGACCTCGCTGTCGCGCTGTCCGTAGGGCTGCAGGTGCGGCGGGGTGTCCGAGTGCGGCTCGTGGATCATGCGCCCGCGCATCGGCAGCAGCAGCGCACGCACCTGCTGCATCAGGCCGGCCTGCTCCAGGGCGTGGATGCCGCGGGCCGCCAGGGCCAGATTGATGGAGCGGCCCGCCTCGGCCGGGTGCCGGCGCGGGTCGGCTCGGCGCTCGAACAGGTTCACGCTGAAGCCACGGCGCGCCAGCAGCACGGCCAGCAGCGCGCCGGCCAGTCCTGCGCCTGCGATATTCAGCCTCGGTTGCGGCATCTAGCTCACCGCCTTGAGTGCCGCCTCCAGCGCGGTCGCGAACCGGAACACGTCTTCGAAGCTGTTGTAGAGCGGCACCGGGGCCGCGCGTATGACGTCCGGCTCGCGCCAGTCGCACACCATGTCGGCGCCCCGCAGCTGTTCGAACACGGCGCGGCCGTGGCGCGCGTCCCCGCCCATGCGCAAGGACAGCTGGCAACCATGCGCGGCCGTGCCGGTGGGTGTCAGGATTTCAACCGGCAGCGGATCGAGCAGGAAGGCCAGGTATCCGGTCAACGCCACGGACTTGGCGCGCAGGTGCGTGAGCCCGGCCTGTGCGAACAGTTCCAGCGAGGCCAGCAGCGGCGCGGCCGACAGGATCGATGGGTTGCTGATCTGCCAGCCCGCGGCGCCCGGTGCCGCTTTGAAATCCGGTCCCATCGCAAAGCGCGTGGCGGGGTCGTGGCCCCACCAGCCGGCCAGCCGCGGCAGGCTCTGCGAGTGCGCGTGACGCTGGTGCACGAAGCAGCCGCCGATGGCACCCGGTCCCGCGTTCAGATATTTGTAGCTGCACCACACGGCGAAGTCGGCGCCGCTGTCGTGCAGGCTCATGGGAACATTGCCGATGGAGTGGGCGAGATCGAAGCCCACGGCGCAGCCGGCCTTGCGGGCGGCCGCGGCGATGCGTGCCAGGTCGAACACCTGGCCGCTCAGATATTGAGTTCCCGGCCACAGCACCAGAGCGATCTGCGAGCCGCGATGCTCCAGGAAGTATTCGATCTGTTCGCTCGTGACCGTGCCGCTGGCGTGCGCCGGCTGCAGCTCGAGCAGTTCGCTGCGCGGATCCAGTCCATGCCAGCTGATCTGCGAGCTGAGCGCATGCCGGTCAGAGGGAAAGGCATTGGCTTCGATGAGGATCCGGGTGCGCCCGGCGGCGGGCCGATAGAAGCTGGCCAGCATCAGGTGCAGGTTCACGGTCAGGGAGTTCATGGCGACGACTTCGTCGCTTCGGGCACCGGCAAGGGCCGCGAGGCCGCTGCTCATGAGCTCGTGATACGGAATCCACGCGCGCCGTGCCGACTCATGTCCCAGAACGCCCAGCGCCGCCCAGTCGTCGAGCTCTTCGTTGACGCGCTGCCGGGCCGACAGGGGCTGCAGACCCAGTGAGTGGCCGCACAGGTAAACCAGCGGCCGGCCCGCAGCGCTCACCGGATGCGCGAACTGATCACGCAGTCGCGCCAGGGTATCGGCGCTGTCGCGGCTTCTGGCATAGGCCAGGGTGCGCTCAAAGGTCATGGGCGCGCTGCCACCGTACCGCAGTGCCGGCAGGTGCACAGCTGCGGATTGCCGAAGAAGCGCTCGAATACCGGCGGAAACTGGGTCTCGATGTTGGTGAGTTCGAAGAACTCCTCATACAGCTTGGTTCCGCAGTTTTCGCAGTACCACTGCAGGCCGTCCTGCTCCCCGGGCCGGCGCTCGCGTTCCAGTACCAGGCCTACGGTATTGGCGCCGCGGCGCGGGGAGTGCGGGACCCCGGCGGGCAGCAGGAACAGGTCGCCTTCGCGGATCCGGATATCCACCACCCGCCCGTCCTGCACGGTCTTCAGCAGCACATCCCCCTCGATCTGGTAGAAGAACTCCTCCCCCGGGTCCACGTGATAGTCCTTGCGCGAATTGGGGCCGCCGACCCCCATGACGATGAACTGGCTGTCGCGGAAGATCAGCCGATTGCCCACCGGGGGCTTCAGCAGGTGGCGGTTTTCCTCGATCCAGCGCTTGAAATTCAATGGACTGGGAACTGGCATGTGCGACTCCTCGGGTCCATTGTAAGCCGGTGGCAGCATTGCGGCCCGACTGCGGGTAGGCTTAGCCCATGAACACCAGAAAATCCGGTTCCGCGACCGCCGCGGCCATGGGCCTTCTCGTCTCAATGCTCACCCTCGCGGGCTGCGCGTCCGTCACGGCGCACCTGCCCTGGAGGCATCGGGCGCCGCCGCCGCCGGAAGTATCGACGGCACTGACGGTGGCCGCCGCGGATGGCAGCGCGTTGTCCTGGCCGCAGGTTTGGCAGCGCAATGACGTGGTGCTGGACCTGTCCGGCGTCGCTGGCAGCGGCTCCGCCGTGGTGATGCCGCGGGCCGGGTTGGCGTGGCCGGTGCGCGTGGCGCTGCGGGTCACACCGGGAAGCATCGGCGCCATCGACGTGAGGGGTGCCCAGCGACTGGTGATGCCGGTGCCGGCCAGCGGCGCAGCAACAGTGGACCTGGAGCTGCCCCCGGGGGTGTATGTGGCCGCCACCAAGCAGATCACCCTGAACTGGGGCCCTGCAAACGTCCCCGCGGAATAGTCCTCATGAGCGATGCTGCCAACACTGCGGCCCTGGCCCGACGGCTGCTGGGCATGCTGGATCTGACGACATTGAATGACGGCGACACCGGCCAGGTGGTGCGCACCCTGGCGGCCAGTGCCGCGACGCCGGTGGGCCGGGTCGCCGCCCTTTGCACCTGGGCACGGCTGATCGGTGACGCCCTGGACAGTCTTGGCGGCACCGGGGTGCCGGTGGCGGCCGTGGCCAATTTTCCCGCCGGTGAAGCGGATGTGCAGGCGGCCGCGGCCGAATGCACCCAGGCGCTGGCGGCCGGTGCCTCGGAGCTGGATGTGGTGTTCCCCTGGCGGGCGCTGCTCGCCGGTGACCGCAAGACTCCGCTGGCATTGGTTCGCGCCTGCCGCGAGGCCTGCGGGGAGCGTGCCCGCCTCAAGGTGATCCTGGAATCCGGTCAGCTGGCGAGCGCGGCCCGCATCCGCGAGGCCGCCGACATCGCCATCGCCGGCGGCGCACACTTCCTGAAGACCTCCACCGGCAGGACGCAGCCGGGTGCCACACTGCTGGCGGCGCAGGTCATGCTCGATGCCATTGCGCAGGCCCGCACGCGCGCCGAACCGGTGGGCTTCAAGGCCTCAGGCGGCATTCGCACCCTGGCGGACGCGGCCTCCTACCTGAGGCTGTACGAGCAGCGCTTCGGTGCGGGCAGCGCCGTGGCGTCGGTGTTCAGAATCGGCGCCTCGCAACTGGTGCATGAGCTGCTGGCGGTCGGCGCCGGTACCACGGTCAACAACCCCTCCGCAGCCGCGGACACCTACTGAGGAGCGCGCGTGTACTACAGCCACAGTCTGATCGGCCTGCTGATTCTGATCGCAGATATCTGGGCAATCGTAAACATCTTTCAAAGTTCCGCGGACACCGGTCGCAAAGTCCTATGGACGGTGCTGGTGGTGGTGCTGCCGGTGCTGGGCTTCATCCTGTGGTTCTTTCTCGGGCCCAGGACCGGACGCAGCTAGCTCAGGTCCAACCCGGTGGCCGCTGCAGCGCCAGCGCGGCTGCGACGCCGCTGCATCCCACCACCAGGGCCGCCGTGATGGCTGCCCTTTGGGCCGCATCAAGCGGTGAATGTCCCAGCAGGCGGCACGCGGCATAGGCGCCACAGAAGCTGTCGCCGGCCCCGGTGGGATCCACCACCGGGCAGGGGTCTATCGGCAGCAGCTGCAGCGCGCGGTCGTGGGCCAGTACCACGGGCAGTTCGGCGCGCTTCAGCACGACTTCAGGGATGCCGCCCTGATGCAGCTGCATGACCAGAAGTTCCGCCGGCACGTCCCGCAGCTGGGTGCGCAGCTCCAAGGTGCTAGGCAGCAGGGCGCTGGCGCCTTCGACAAAACGTACCAGCTCGGCGGCGCTGCGGCCGCGACTGTAATGCGGCGACGGGTCGACTGAAATCCAGTCCGCACGATCGCGCAGCCAGAGCAGGTTGTCGGCGTGACGCTGTCCGACCTGGGGACACAGATGCAGGGCGCGGGCCGGCAGCCAGTGCTCCGGGATTTCGGTCGCCGCGGGGGCGATTTCCAGCAGCTTGCGCAAATACGGCCGCATATCCGCGGCGCCCTCGGCGCTGACGTCGAGCAGGTCGGTGTTGCGCGGCACCGAACGGCGGCTGCCGTCGGGCTCGTAGATCAGCCACTCGATCAGATGTTCGGCGTCAAAGCGCGCCAGGGAATAGTGACGCACCTGCGCCTGCCGCAGCAGCGCTTCGATATCAAACGGGTAGTCGCGTCCCAGACGGGCGACCAGCCCGATGCGATCGGCATCGAGCCACAGTTTCGCGCCGGCCAGACAGTACAGACTGCTGCCGCCGATCTGCCGCTGCCAGGCCCCCGGACTGGCCGGAACCACATCATCGATGGTGATCTGGCCGAGGATGACCAGATCCGGAGCGCGGCCGAGGGTGCCGCTGCTGAGGGTCGCGCCAACGCCGGCACCGCTCAATTCAATCCCCCGACGCGCTCTCTGACAATCCCCTTGCAGATCAGCCATGTGCCGTCGTGGCGACGCAGTGGGATATGGGGAATCCCGGCGCGTACGGCCATATGCAGCACCAGCAGTTGCGCGGGCAGGTGAAAGGTCAGCGGCGAGAGCCATTCGTCGATGTCGTGGCCCAGGTCCACGCTCAGGTGAGCCTGCGCAAATCCGGCCGCTGATGCGCTGTGTATCACGATGGCACGGCCGCCGGCCGTGGCAATGCCCTGCACCAGCTCCTGGGCGCGGTCGAGGCTGTTCCCCGGGGGTGCGATCACCATGACGACACTGCGCGCGCCCCACTTGAGCGTCAGGAAATATTCAAGGTGTGCCCACTCCTCCAGGTCACAGGAGACGCCGTTGATGGGTATCTGTTCGTGATACTTCGCCGCACAGTACCGTGCGGTTCCCTGGCTGGGCCCCGAACCAATGGTCCAAAGCGTGTCGATGTCTCCGAGCTCCTGGCACAGCTTCATCATGGCCGGTTCGATGCGCGCGGCGATGGCGCCCTGGGCCGCAATGGCCGCTTCGATCCGGGTCAGCTGCAGGTGCTGGAATGCAGCGCTGATATAACCGCGGCGCACGCCGAGGGCGAGCGCCAGGCAGTACAGCGCGTACAGCACGGCCATATACTCCGCGAAATTGCACAGACAGCGGCCGTAGTAAGGCGGCAGACCGATATCCTCGCGGATGGGTCGATGGATGATGCGCGCCGCATTGCGCGCCAACTCCCCGGTCAGGCTGCCGGTGATCCCCAGCGTCATGGCACCCCGATCCGTGGCCAGCTGTACCACCTCCCGGGCCCGCGATGAGCTGCCGGAGTTGGAGATGCTGATCACCAGATCCGCAGGAGTGAGCAGGGTGGAGTGGTAGCGCGCCTGGTCCATGGCGCTGCGGCCCTCGGTGGCAATGCCGGTCCAGCGCCGGAACACGTGTGCCAGCCCGATGGCCGCGAACAGGCTGTCGCCCGAGCCGGTCAGGACGATCCGTTGAGCGTTGGCGACCCGCTCATCGGCAACCGCCGCGGCGACCTGTTCGCTGACGACGCGACGCAGGTTCGGCAGGTCCACCGATGCGCTGACCGCCCTGGTCACATCGGCCGCAAAGGTCTGTCCCGGGGGGAATGGATGCATGGTGTTTTCTCAGCTCGGGTGCCGCAATACCTCAGTTATTGCCAGTTTACCGAGCATGTGCGGTTGTGAACAAACTGATGAGCAATTGCTCGCACATTGTGCACAATCCGCTGCAAGCGCACCAAGCTATGGCAGCCGGACCGCGACGGCGGCGCCTCAATAGCGGGCGCGAAATCATCCGGCGAAACCGCCAGTTCTTTCATTATCCGCCACTTTAGCCACGCGCTGCGCGGGCACCGGCAGCCGGTACCTCCCGGCTGGCACAGAAGCTGCTTGAGTCCGCAGCAGAGAAGTCCAACCAAGCTGTCAGCTGCGTCGCGCGACCGACGGGGGTTAGTCCTATGCACTTGTCTTGCGGAATTCCGGGTGAAGGCTACCGCCGTTTGGTGACTGCCTGCCTGTGCGGCGCGCTCACGCTCGCGGTCCAGAGCGGGCACGCCGACAGCAACTCTGCGAGTCAGCCTGGCGACGGCGGTGCGCTGCAGGAGATCGTTGTCACTGCCCAGAAAGTGGAGCAGGACATCATCAAGGTCCCGGCGAGCATCTCGGTTCTCAGCGGCAACACGCTCAGCGACGAGCATATTCTGGACTATCAGGATATCACCCGCGAAGTCCCCGGGCTGGCGTTCAATGCCGGCAATACCGTGTCAGGCGGCAGCGTCGGCCCTGGTACCTCGAACATCGTCATCCGCGGCGTCAGTTCCGCCTCCGGGTCGGCGACGGTCGGGCTGTACATCGATGATGTCTCGATAACCGAGAGCAACCTGTACGATGGAGCGGCGGAACCGAAATTCGTCGATTTCGACCGCATTGAGGTGCTGCGCGGCCCGCAGGGGACCTTGTTTGGCGCCAGCTCCATGGGCGGCACGATACGCTTCATCAGCAATCAACCGGCATTCGATCAATTCAATGCCGATCTGAATTCCGATCTGTCGTTCACCCGGCACGGCGGGACCAACTACGTTGATACGGCCGACATCAATATACCCATCGTAAACGACGCACTGGCGGTGCGTGTCGCCGTGCAGGGCGGCGGCAACAGTGGCTACATCAACCACTACGACCAGGACGGCAATCTTACGCAAGCGGGCACCAACACCGAGAGCTGGTACGTGCTGCATGCGACTGCGAAATACCAGGCGAATGACGCTCTGACCGTGACCCTGGCCACTTTCCTGCAGAGCGGTTTCGCCGCAGACACGCCGGTGTTCTACCCGCAGCTCGGCACCTATGATCAGGATAAACTGGTCAAGGAGCCCAGCAACGACAATCTTCTGGTGGAGAGCCTGACGATCGCCCAGCACTTCACGGATTTCGACCTGACGTCCATCACCGGATACTTCTATCGGGACTTCAGGTTCCAGACCGACGGTACCTTCTTCAACGATACCAATCTTGCCCTATACGTCCTTGACCCGGCTTATCCGGCGCAGGCAGCCCAGGACGATGCCATCATCGGCAATCTGCCCTCCTACGTTCACCGCGAGAACCTGACCTATCAGATCTCTCAGGAGATTCGGGCAAATTCGCAGACCGCCACCCTGTTCGGGCATGCGCTGACGTGGCTTGGCGGTGTGTATATCGAGAGCCAAAGGCAGGTGCGGCGCGATATTCAATATTCGCCGGGGCTGCAGGCGGATTTCCAGAACATCTACGGATTCAGCATCAATGATTCAGTGATCGGCCCATCGCAATTTGCGGCGAATGACAATGTCACCTACGCCAACGATCTCATCTACTTTGACCATCAGCACATCACTCAGAACCAATACGCGGCGTTTGGCCAGGCCGAATTCTCGATTACACCGCAGTTCCGTGCGGCGGTGGGCCTGCGTGAACTGTACGCGACCGCCGATTACAACCGCGACTCCGGCGGCTTCTATGCCGGTGGCACCGTGCTCAATCCATTCTTCGTCTCGACTCACAACGACGCGACCACACCCAAGGCATCGCTCACCTACGATGTCACGCCGACCGACAGCGTGTACGCCTCGGCGACCAAGGGCTTCCGGCTTGGCGGGCCGACCGGCCCGGTCACATCGGCGCTGTGTACCGGAGAACTGCAATCATCGTTCGGGATCTCCAAACCGCCGTTCTCCTATACGCCGGACAATCTGTGGAGCTACGAGCTCGGCTCCAAGAATCTTCTCTTTGACAACAGAGTGGCCATCGACGGGGACGTGTTCTACGTCGATTGGCACAACATCCAGCAGTCGGTGAATCTGCCGATCTGCGGCGCGTCCATCACCTTGAACGTCGGGGCCGCGGAAACCTACGGAGCGGAGACGCAAATCCGTGCCAAACTGTTTGGCGGGCTCAACGCGAGCGTGGTCGGTGGCATTACCCGGGCGAGCATTACCGAGAGCCCCAATTTCGAAACCGACACGCCAGGTGAGTGGCTGCTGAATGTTCCGCGCTGGAGTCTCACCCCGGCGCTCGAATACGACTGGCCCATGGGCGCAGCGCTCAGTGCCTTTGTGCGCACGGACTACGACATGGTCGGCCAATCACATGGTTCCTTCAGCACCACCGATCCGGCCTATTACCAGCCCGGCTATAACGTGCTCAACGGCAGTTTGGGCTTTAGCGGCGCCAGCTTCTCGATAAGCCTCTACGCGAAGAATCTGCTGGACAATTCCAAGATAATTGCGCAACCCTCCATCAATTTCATCGAGGAGGGCTATACGCTCAGGCCATTGACCATCGGTCTCATGGGGTCGATGAAATTCTAGCGGGGGCAGCATGAGGGGCGAGGTTCATCGGCTCGAAACCATCGTCGCGCAGGGGTTGTGCATCGGCTGCGGTCTTTGCCAGAGCATCGCCGGAAAAGCCAACGTGCGGATGGCCATGAACGCCGAGGGCGGCGAGCGGCCGGTAGTGATCGGGACGGTGGCCGAGCCGGCCCTGCGCCTGATCAATGCGGTGTGCCCCGGTATTCACTGCGTCGGCTATGTCCATCAGGATTCGCCCGAGGCCGAACAGCCGCCGCCGCAGGTGCATCCGATCTGGGGGCCGACGCGACTGATGTTTACGGGCCATGCCGGGGACCCGCAGGTGCGCTTTCATGCTTCCTCCGGCGGAGCCCTGTCGGCGCTGGCGCTGCATCTTCTGAAAAGCCGTGAAGTCGACTTTATCCTGCATGTAGCCGCCTCCAAGGATCGGCCGGTGCGGACCGTCAATACCCTGAGCTTCGACTCCGCCCAGGTGATTGAGGCGTCGGGTTCACGTTACGGACCGGCGGCTCCGCTGACCGATTTCAAAGCCGTGCTCGATCGTGGCCGGCCTTTCGCCTTCATCGGCAAGGCGTGCGACATATCGGCGATCCGCAACTATGCCGCTTCGGATCCGCGTGTCGATGAGTTGCTTCGGTACACGCTGAATTTCTTCTGCGGGGGTGTCTCCAAGTTCAGCAAGACGATGGACTATGTACGCAAGGTCGGATTGACAGAGAGCAATGTCGCGCATCTGCGTTATCGCGGTGATGGTTGTCCGGGACCGATGGTAATCAAGTCGCACGCCGGCGCTGTCCACACCTTCAGCTACAACGAAATGTGGGAGGACGAGAATCGCTGGGAATTGCAGTTTCGCTGCAAAATCTGCCCGGACTCCATCGGCGACCTGGCCGACATAACCGTGGCCGATGTCTGGCCTGGCGGCAAACCGGACACGGAGGGCTTGGGCTTCAACGGTTTCATCGCGCGCACCGTGCGCGGCGAGCGGCTGCTGCAGGCCGCGGTTCGGGATGGCGCCATCAAGATCACGGAGGATCTTGGTTACGACGGGCTGGAACTTGCCCAGGGGTCGCACATGCTCAAGAAACAGGCGCTGACTTCGCGACTGGCTGCCATGCGCGACGCGGGCTTGATCGTCCCGGAGTTTGACCACCTGCGCCTGCGTGAGGCCGCCGCCATGTCCGATGAGGCAAGCCGCCGCGCCAACTATGAAGGCATGCGCGATCGGCTGCAGCGCGGCGACAACCTCGAACCGGTTCCGGTGGTCCTGGAGGATCAGGATGGACCCTAATCCGGCGCAGCGGGCCGGGGGCGTGGAGCTGCGCTCGATCGACTACGTCCAGGAGCATGAGCGCCACGGCAAGGTCTCCGACCAGGGACGGTTCTGGTTTCTCAACAACTTTCAGGTTTTCGCAATCGCGATCGGGTTTATCGGTCCGAGCCTGGGGCTATCGCTGGCCTACACCGCCCTGGCTGCTACCCTGGGTACGATCATCGGCACCACCTGCCAGGCGTTCCACGCCTCGCAAGGCCCTGAAATGGGGCTGCCGCAGATGATTCAGTCGCGCGCGCAGTTTGGCTACCGCGGGGTCATCGTGCCGCTGATCGCGACCCTGATCAGTCTGGTTGGCTATAACGTGGTCTCGACGATTCTGGTGGCAGACGGCAGCACCGCGCTGTGGGGCGCCAATCGCTTGGTCACGACTCTGGCCGTCTCGATGCTCGCCGCGGGGCTTGCGATCTGGGGTTATGACTGGCTGCACCGGGTATTCAAGATCCTGTTCTGGCTCAGTCTGCCGCTGTTTTCGCTGCTCAGTGTCGCGGTTCTCTTCGGCAAGGCTGGCGGGGCCGCGCACGTCCAGGGACATTGGTCATTGGTTGCATTTGGTACCCAGCTCGCCTCGGCGGTTAGCTACAACGTCACCTGCGCGCCCCAGGTCTCGGACTACTCGCGCTATCTGCCCAGCCGCACCCCGCGCAGCCAGGTCATCGCGCACGTATTCCTCGGCTCGGCCGTCTCGGCGATCTGGCTGATCGTCCTGGGGGCCTGGCTTGCGACACATTTGAGCAGTCAGGACGCGTTGCTGGCCGTGCAGCAGGCCGGCAACCTCCTGCAATCCGGTTTCGGTTCGCTGCTGGCAGCAGTCTCCATCGCCGCGCTCGTGGCCGGCATCGGCGCGACCACCTACAGTGCGGCGCTGGTACTGATCTCCACTGTGGACTCGCTGCGCGCGGTCCGGCCAACGCGTTCATTGCGGGTCATCGTGACCCTCGGGCTGATGGTGGTGTCCGGTGGCCTCGCCGCCTCACCGAGCGGGAATGCGGTGACCTACGTCAACGCAATGCTGGTGATGATGCTGTATTTCCTGATGCCTTGGACGGCCGTCAATCTGGTCGATTACTTCCTGGTGCGTCGCGGTCGTTACTCGATCGTCGACCTGTTCAAGGCCAACGGGATCTATGGCGCATGGGGCGCCCGGGGACTGGTGGCCTATGCGGTTGGCTTCAGCGTCAGCATCCCGTTCTTCGTAGTTCCGGGTGTCTATACGGGACAGTTCGCCGCGCGGTTTGGAGGGGTCGACTTCGGCTGGCTGGTGGGCGGATTGGCGGCCGCGGCGACCTATCTGTTGCTCAGCCGGCGCTTTGACGGTGCCACCGAGGCCGGTGCCGTGGCCGCGAGCGCGACCGCTTTGCGGCAGGTTCTGGAATAGGCGGCAAGTCAATTGACCCGCTGATCTTTCGTGGGCTGACGCGGGCGCAGCTGGATTGCGCCTACGACAGTCGCGCACAGGTCCCGGACTCGGCGGCCTGTCTGGTGCGCTGGGCCGAAGACAGTGCGGCGTTGTATCAAAGCTGGCCTGTGATCCGGGACCTGCGCTATGGGAGCGCGCCGCGCCAGCGTCTGGATATCTTTCCAGCCCGCCGGATTGGGCGGCCGACGCTGGTCTTCATCCACGGCGGCTACTGGCAATGGGGCCGCAAGGAAGATGAGGCCTTTGTTGCCGCAGGGCCGCTGGCGCACGACATCAACGTGGTCAACGTCGAATATACGCTGTGCCCGCAAATCAGCCTCGATGGCATGGTCGCGGAAATTCACGCGGCGTTGGATTGGCTAAGTCCGCGTCTTGCAGAATTGAACGCCGACCCGGGGCGGCTGATGGTGGGCGGCAGTTCGGCCGGGGCGCATCTTGCATCGATGATGCTGCACAGAGCGGAGGTCACCGGAGCGCTGCTGATCAGCGGCATATACGATCTGGAACCGATCGGCCTTTCCGGCCTGAATGACGCTCTGCGCATGGACCCCCCTACGGCGCACCGCAACTCGCCGATCCGGCATTTGCCGCCCGGTGCCGCGCCTGTTTGCTGTGCCGTCGGTGCGGACGAGCTGCCGGAATTGATTCGTCAGACGCACGAATATTGGCACGCCTGGGAAGCGGGTGGCTTGCCCGGATCGAAGGCGACGCTGAGCGCAGTCAATCATTTCAGCATCATGGACGAACTGGCCCGGCCCGATGGCCGGCTGACCAGGGCACTGCTGTGCCTGTGTGGCTCGCCGGCCGCAGCGGGTTGAGGTCTCAGGAGTCAGCTGGTTGCGTGGGCCGCCTTTTTCAGCGGATGCTGCTGCGTGTTGTTGTAGAAATTGTGATAGATCATCGATGAGACGTACTCACCGGCACGTACGGGCGGGTACTTGGCGGGGTTGCCGGGTCCGACGCAGCTGGGCAGCGCCTCGACCAGGGCGTCGGCGTTCGGGCCGACGAAGCATGGAATGGAGTAGCGTGACCGGCCGGACAGATTGGCGACTCGATGGAAGGTGGAGGCGAAGGCACCGTTGGTCCAGCGCGCCATCAGGTCCCCGATATTGACGACGTAGGAGCCCGGGATTGGCGGAGCATCGATCCACTCGCCACTGCGATTGCGCACCTGCAGCGCCCGGACGTCATCCTGGCGCAGGATGGTGAAGCATTCGTGATCGGTGTGGGCGCCGTTGCCCATGCGGGTTTCATCAAAGGGGCCCGGCTGGCTCGGGTAATACAGAACCCGCACCAGCGCCATTGGTGTGTCTGACAGGGCGTCGAAGTAGTTCTCGGGCAGCTCCAGCGCCAGGGCGAAAGCATGAAACAGCAGCCGTGCGAGGCGCTTCACTGCCAGCGCGTACTCGCTCAGAACCGCGCGGAAGCCGGGCAGGTCGTCGGGCCACTGGTTGCCGACCTTGCGAAAGTCCCCGACCCACAGCTGTGAGTCGACCTTCATATCCTCAATCACAAAGTCGAACGCCTCGTGCAGGTCGCCGGTGCCGACCAGGGGGTTGGCGTTCTCGTCGCGACTGGCGACGTAGCCGAGCTGATGCGGGGATTTCTTGACGTGCATCCCCATCTTCTTGTCCAGCGGGCAATCGAACAGCCGGCGCGCCTGCGCGAGCACTTTGCCGACGAGTTCTTCCGGCACCCCGTGGTTGGTGATGTAGAAGAAACCCACTTCAGTGCAGGCCTTGCGCAGGGCAATTGCGATACGCGCCTTGGCGGCGGGGTCATTCCCGTGCATCCCGGAAAGATCGATCAGCGGGATGTGATCGAAGTCGGTCAGGGACGCCGGCGTGGCGTTGTGTGTGCCCGGTGGGGATTCTGGGGTCATGGAGCACTCCTTGATGCCTCTGGTTGAGGGGTGGGCAGTGGTGAGGGTTGCGGCACGATTCTGAATCGCTGCCTCAGGCCCGCCACAATCAGCGCGACCAGGGTCGCGACATAAGGGGCCGAATCGGTAATCTGGTTGGGCAGTCCCTGGCCCTGCAGACGCAAACCGACGGCATCGGAAAAGCCGAACAGGGCACAGGCGGCCAGGACCAGCAGCGGCCGCGCGCGCCCCAGCATCACCGCCGCCACCGCGATCCAACCGCGACCGGCCGTCATATTCTCGCTGAAGAGAGTGAGGCTGCCGAGGGAGAGCTGCAGCCCGGCCAGGCCGCACAGCGCCCCTCCTAGCAAGGTCACGACGACCTGGTGCCGCTGGGCATGCACGCCGAAGGAGACGGCGGCCCTGAAGTCTTCGCCCACACCGCGCACGCGCAGGCCCCATGGGGTAAATCGCAGCGCACCGGCGCTGACTGCGACCAGCAGCCACGACAGGTACACCAGCGCGTTCTGCTCGCCCAGCGCCTGGCCGAGCAGCGGCAGCTGCGACACCCATGGCAGGTGCAGTCGCGGCAGCCCGGGCATGTTGGAATCACTGAAGGTTCCGCTGACCCCGAACAGTGAGCGCAGCAGGAACGAGGTCAGGCCGGCGGCGAGCAGGTTCAGGCTGATGCCGATCACGATGTCGTTGCCGCCGAACACGGCGCTGCCCAGTGCCAGCAGCCCGGAGAAGGCCGTGGCGGCCAGCACCGCCAGAATCACTGCATCGGCGAGGCTGCCACCGAAGTGCGCACCCGCAACGGCGGCGAATGCGCCCACCAGCATCTGGCCTTCGAGTGCGATATTGAACAGCCCCACGGTCTGCGACAGCGTTCCGGCCAGGGCGGCCAGCAGGATCGGTGTGATGCCAAGGACGACCTGGTCGAAGAACTGCGCGGTAAAGAATGAATTGGTCATCGCAGGCGGCGCCAGGTGGCTCCCCGCATCGCCAGAAACAGGATGACCATCGATTCGAGCACCATGGTGAGCACGCGTGGAATCTCCACCGAGCGTTCCATGGCAAAGCCACCGGTCTGCAGCGCGGCAAACAGAATCGCGGCCACGACGGCGCCCAGCGGCTCGCCACCGGCGAGCAGCGCCGCCAGCATTCCGGACCAGGAGTACTGCGGGGCCGTCAGGGCGCCATCAGTGAAGCGGTACTGGGAGCCCAGCACCATAATGGCGCCAACCAGGCCCGCCAGCGCACCGCTGGCGGCCATCAGCCACAAGGTCTGCCGACCCAGGGCGACGCCGCCATACAGGGCAAAGCGCTGATTCAGACCGCGCATGCGGATCTCGTACCCCACTGCCGTGTATCGGTCCAGGAGGACCACCAGCATGGCCAAGACAGCGATGATGATGAGGCCGTCATTGAGCGGCGTGCCGTGCAGGAGCTGCGGCAGGCGCGCCGCCGGCTCAATGCGATAGGAGGACGGCCACGCGGTGATCGGGTCGCGCAGCGGCGCGCGCACCAGATAGCCGCACAGGCCCTTCGCCGGATAGGTCAGAAGCCAGGTGGACAGCAGCAGTGGCACGCGTGCATAGAGCTCACCGAGAGCCGCGAGCATGCCGTAGGCGCCGCCGGCGGTTGCGCCAAGCACCAGGGCCATGGGCAGACGCACTGCCGCGGGAACCGGCAGGTAGAGCGCCACTATCGCGGCAGCGCACCCGCCGAGCACCAGCTGTCCGTCGGCACCCAGGTTTACGATTCCGGCGCGCAGCGGCACCGCAGCCGCCACCGCCATGCCTACCAATGGCATCGAACGTGCCACGGTCTCGAACACCTGCGGTCCTTCGACCGCGCCCTTCAGCCAAGCGCTGAGCATCAGGCGCGGATCGATTCCGACGCATAGCGCAATGCCCGCGCAGGCGGCGAACCCCAACAGCAGCGAGCCGCCCAGGCGCAGCATCGAGCGTAGCGGCCCCAGCCACGGCGCTAGGCGCATGGATATGGCCACTGATGCCGAGCTCATGATAGGGCCCGTCCACGCATCATGTAGGCACCGAGGGCCACCTCACTGGCTTCCTCGCGCCGAAACTGCGCGGCCACCGCCCCCCGGTACATGACCACAATGCGATCGCTGAGGGCCAGGATCTCCGACAGCTCCGCTGACACCAGCAGGATGGCGCGCCCCCGGTCACGTTCAGCGATCAGTTCGGCATGGATGAACTCGATCGCCCCCACATCCACCCCGCGCGTGGGTTGTTCGGCGATCAACACCGGTGCCTGGTGCGCGAGTTCGCGTGCGATCACGAGCTTTTGCAGATTGCCGCCGGAGAGCCGGCCGACCAGCTCAGTTTCGCTGCGAATGCGGATGTCGAAGGCGTCGATCAGGCGGCGCGCCCAGAGGCGCATCGCCGCGCGACTCATCAGACCGCGGCGGGCGATCGGGGCGCGGGCGTGAAATCCCATGGCCAGGTTGTCGGTGGCACTGGCCGCCGCAGCGCTGGCGGTGCGTGCGCGGTCCTCGGCGATGTAGCTCAACCCCGCACGTCGGCGCTCGGCGACCGAGCGACGCGTCACATCGCGACTGCCGACCTGGATGCTGCCGGTGGCGGCCGCCTGTAGCCCCATGATGGCCTCGATCAGTTCGGATTGGCCATTGCCGGCTACGCCGGCGATGCCGACGATCTCCCCCCCGCGTACCTCGAGGGATACATTGGTCACGGCCCGATGACCTGCGGCATCGACGCTGAGGCGGTTTACCGCAAGCGCAACCGCCCCGGGCGTGACCTGCGAGCGATTCACCGGACGCAGGCTTGAGCGGCCGGTCATGGCCTGGATGATCTCGGCCGGCCCGGTGTTGGCGGTGACGAGCTCCGCGCTCACGCGCCCCGCCCGCAGAACGGTGATACGGTCGCTCACCGAAAGAGCCTCATCCAGCTTGTGGGTCACCAGCAGCACCGTGCAGCCCGCGGCGGCCAGACGGCGCATCACCTGGAACAGGGAGGCGACTTCCGGCGGCGTGAGCACGGCAGTGGGCTCATCGAGCACCAGCACACGCGTGCGGCGGTACAGCGCCTTCAGGATCTCCAGGCGTTGACGTACGCCCACCGGCAGCGCGGCGACGCGCGCATCAGGATCGATGGCGAGGTCGTGTTCCGCGGCGAGCCGCGTGACCTCCTGTCGCGCGCGGCGCGCATGGATGAACGGACCCCAGGTTGGCTCGCGCTGATAGACGACGTTCTCCCAGACGGTGAGCGAATCGAACAGCTTGAAGGACTGGTGCACCATGTTGATGCCCTGGTCGATGGCATCCAGGGGTGAGCGCAGCAGCAGGGTGCCTCCGGCCAGTCGTACGTGGCCGTCATCCGCGGCCTGCAGGCCGCACAGGATCGCCATCAGGGTCGATTTGCCAGCGCCGTTCTCACCCATCACGGCGTGGACCGTGCCGCGCTCGACGGACAAGTTGACACGGTCGTTGGCGAGGACGCCGGGAAACCGTTTGAGGATCTCGATCATCTCCAGGTAGGCCATCGCGCCATCCCGCCCCGGCTAGGGCATGATGCCGGCCGGATCCGGCACGTGGAGCCGGCCGGCGACGATGGCATCTCTGACGGCTGCCACGCGCGCCAGCAGTTTCGGATCCGTGGCAACCAGGCACTGACTGGATGCCGCGCCTGCCTCAAGCGCGGTCATGTTGACCACACCTTCCTTCAGTCCGTAGGAGACGTTGTTGGGCTGCTTGGCGCCGGCGATGCCCCGTACCGCGCGTTCAATGACCTGGTCGATGTGCCTCACGGCACTGTCGAGGATGTGCCCCGGGGCGTCGGGGCACTCATTGACGTCAAGTCCAATGGCCATTGCACCGGGGGTGCCGCGGACCATCTTGTAGATGCCGCCGTTGCCGGCCGCCACGGTCGCCAGAATGCGATCCACACCATCGCCGAGCATCACGGCCGCCTGGCTCTGGGCGCGCAAGGGGTCCGACCATGGGTTGTCGCCGCCGATCCACAAGGTCGGGTAGACGATGATGTCCGGTCGCACGTAGCGGGCGCCCGACGCGAAGGTGTCCGTGAAGCGCCGCGCGGCCGGGTAGTCCACCGGCGCGATGGTGCCGATGCGTCCGGTCCGGGAGCTCAGGGCAGCTTCCACACCCGTGAGGAAACCGGCCTCGTGGGTACGCAACATCACGCAGTAGACGTTCGCGGCGAGCCGCGCGGCGCAGTCCTCGATCATCAGGAACTTGACGCCTGGGTAGTCCTCGGCGAAGTCCGGGACCATGTCCACGAACTCCGGTCCGGGCGCGATGATGAGGGTGGCGCCGTAGTTGAGCGCCGAGCGGATGTTCTCGCTGCGGGTTTCCGGGTCGGTACTCTCGAAGATCTTCACCGCCGCGCCAATGTCGCGGGCTGCCGTGAGGGTCCCCACCCGGGTCATGTTGAGGTAGACGTCGACGCCGAAAGGCAAAGGAGTGACGAGCACCACCAGGCCACGGGCACGGGCAGTGGGCGCGACCGCGCACAGCACCAGGGCCAGTACGACAGCGCAGCCGGCGGAGCAAATCCGTGGCACCAATGATTCCCCGCGATGAACGACAGGGGAGTTCTGCAAGTTCCGGACCAGTTCAGTAATGGCCGACGAAGGGGCTGCGGCGGACACCGGCAGCCGCCCAGGCAGCCAGTGTGGTGATATCGAAAACCGGCCGCTCGACCGCCTCCTGCAGCGCGGCGGCGTAAGGGGGCAGGTCGACACATTCCAGCAGCAGCGCCGCCAAGCTCGGGTGTCGCGCGAGCAGATCGCGACCCACCTCAATGACCTCGGCGCGGACACGCTCGAAGTCCAGCACGCCACTCTCGTGCATCACTGCGTCGGCAAACGCCGCTCGCCCTTCCATGCTGCCGAGCACCGTGCGGCCTTGCGGTGCGCCACTGAGGCGCAGGTGCTCAGCACTGAGGCTCGTGCCACTGGAGGCGATGACGCCGATTTGCGCCTCAGGTCCGAGTGTGGCGGCGATCATGGGCAGCTGCAGCAGGCTGGAGGTCAGCACCGGCACCGGCAACGCGCGCGCCAGTTCACGCTGGTGCACCACCATCAGTCCGCACCCGCCGAGTATGGCGCACACGCCCTTGTCGACCAGCACCTGCGCGGCACGCATGAATGCCGCCAGCCCGCCTGGTTGGGTGGCATCGCGCAGCTGGGCCGCGCTGACGCCCGCGACGCATTCATAGATGACGGGAAAGGGGAAGGTGGTCGGATTGCCCGGGGTTCCCGGCGGACAGGGAATGTGCTCCTTGAGCACCAGAATGCCAAGCGGCCGCCCATAGGCGGTTTGCTGTTTGCGTACGGTGAAAAGCATCGGCCCATCCCGCCGGCATCGGCGCGCCTTTTCGGGTGCGGAACTCTAGCAGAACCGGTAACGGCCCACAGTGAATTGTGCGCAATATCGTAAACGATCGCACATGAATTGTGCACGATCCGATGCGTTGCACCATTTACGCCAGCGCATAGGCATGCTTGGCGATCTCCCCGGGCTGCGCTATCCACAACCTCTCCCCCGTCGCGAGTATGTGTTCGAGCGCGCGCCGCAGGGCCCGCAGGCGGAACGGCTGCCCGCTGATGAAGGAGTGAATCACCACACTCATGACCAGCGGCAGCTCGTCGCCCGCACGGCACATCTCATCGAACTGGTCGATGATCATGCGGCTGAACTCCTCGGCACCCGCGCCCCGGCCAATGATGGTGGAGCTGTCATTGATCTCCTGCGAATACGGCACCGCCAGCAGTTGACCGCGGCGGGTGCGCAACCATACCGGCTGATCATCCATGCAGAAGTCCAGTACATAGCTGTAGCCCGCTTCCTGCAGCAGATCCGGGGTGTGCTCGGTCTCGGCGATCCAGGGACTCGACCAGCCCGCCGGAGCCTGGCCGCTGAACTCCCGGATCTGCCGCGCCACGCGCCGCAGGTACTCGGCTTCCTCCTGCTCACTCATGCCCTGCAAGGTGTCAGAGTTCGAATAACCGTGGGCGATGATCTCGCAACCCTGGGCCTGGGCGGCCGTCACCAGATCCGGCGCCGACTCGCACACGGCACTGTTGAGCAGGATGGCCAACGGCAGCCGGTACTCATGAAATGCCTGCAGTACCCGCCAGGCGCCGACGCGGTTACCGTAGTCGCGCCAGGAGCTGTTCAGCACATCCGGGTGCGTTCCCGCGCTCACCAGGTTCTCGGCCAACCCCTCACCAAACGAGTACTCCTCTATGCCGAGTGCAAAATACACGGCCACCCGGGCACCGTTGGGCCAGCGAAACGGCGCTCGCTGGCCGATGGCGGAGTAGCGATAGCGCGTGTGCGCGCGCAGTGCGGCGCCCGCCTTGCGGTGCATTGCTGTCATATCAGAGTCTCCTTCGCCGGGGGCATGCCCGGCCCGGCCCAACGCGTCAATCCCACATCCTGGGCAGCCGCGCGCAGATACATCTGCCGGTAGTATGGCAGCCACTCTTTGGCGTCGTAGCCGCCGGGGCCACTGGCCGCGGTGCTGGCCCGGGTGGCAAGCTCACGCGCTTCAGCGCGGATGGCCGCCTCATCCACGGTCGTGAGCCGGCCATTCTCAAAGACGATCCGGCCCTGCACCATGGTCAGGCGTACTGAGCTGCCGTTCTCGCAATACACCAGTTGCCGGCGCAGGTCATTCAGCGGCGTGAATGGCAACGTATCCAGGTCAATGAGCACCAGATCCGCCTGGTGGCCCGGGCTCACCTGTCCGAGCGGGCGCGGCGAGCGCAGCGCCCGCGCGCCACCGCCGATCAGGCATTCCAGAACCTCATGCGCGGTCGGCCAGGCCAGGTAATCGGGTTGGGTGATGTTGTGTATGAGTCCGGTGAGCTTGCTGACATTCCACATGTTCACGGCATCATCCGTGATGGCCTCATCGGTGCCCAGACAAATGGGAATGCCGCGGTTGCGTGCGGCACGGAACGGCATAATGCCGCTGCCCAGGCGCAGGTTGCTGATCGGGTTGTGGGCGATGAGGCTGCCGGCCGCAGCAATGAGGTTCAGGTCCTGCTCATCAACCCATATGCCATGAATGATGTTCAGCCGCTCGCTGAGCAGGCCGAGGTCGTGGATATAACGCACCAGCGAGCGACCACCCAGGCAGGCCTCGCCGAATACCCGCTGCACCTTGGTCTCCAGCAAATGCACGAAGAGCGGCAGGTCATGCCTGAAGCTCAAGGCATCCAGCGCCCGGAAATATTCCGGCGTGACGCGCTGCGGGGCCGAGCAGGAAACCGCGGCGCGTAGCCGTCCGCCCTCGCTGTCATGCCAATGATCGAGCAGATGCCGGTAGCACTCGAGCAGCCCGGCCGCATCCATGCAGGGCGCCGCCGCCGCGGCCTGCCGTAGATGGGGGGGCAGAAGGTCGGCAAGATACGGGTACTTTTGCAGCTCAGGCACATTGGGCTGATCCAGCGCAACCACGGCACGGATGCCGCTGTCGGCGTACGCCTGCATCACGGCATCGATCACCGCCGGGGTGGGTACTGGGACGAAGAACGCGTCATCGAGCACCGCCGTGGTGCCGGTGCGCAGCATCTCCATCGCCGCCAGCATGGTACGCACGTAGGCCATGCGCGGCGTCACCGCCTGCGCTTCGGCGGGCGACTCATAGAGCATGAAGATCTCAAGCGGCAGACTGTCAAGCGCGCCCTTGAGGTGGTTCACCGAGGAGTGGAAGTGTCCATTGATGAGACCGGGCATCAGCAGCAGGCCCGCAGCGTCGATCTCCCGGTCCGCGCTGCCCAATGCACCGGGCGCCAGCCATCCCGGGTGCAAGGCCTGAATCAATCCGTCCTCAACGACCGCCGTCGCACAGGGATGCTCGGTATCCGCAGCATCCAGCGTGAGGACGCGGGCATTGCGGATCACGATCCTCAAGCGGATCGCCCCATAACCTTCATTGCCTCATGATCCTTTAGAACTTCGCTCGCAACTCGATGCCCGCGGTCAGCGGACGCAGCGTGTAGCCCATCGTGACGGTGTTGACCACGGGTGACTGGAGTATGGTCTGGTTATTCAGCAGGTTCTTGGCAAACAAGGATAGCTCGTAGCGGCTGAAGGATACTCCTAACGCCAGGTTGACCACGTGGTAGGCCGGATTGAGGTAGGTGGGATTGGGCGCCGCGGGTGTTGAGACCAGGAAGCTGCCGTAGGACTTTCCGGTCTCTTCGAAGTCACCGCGCACGAAGCCCGTCAAGGTGTCGCTGATGTGGAAGCCGTAGTTGGCCACCGCGGTCGCCGTATACTCCGGGGTGTAAAGCACATCCTGGCCACTCTGAGCCGGGGCGCTGGCCGCCGCCGAGGTGATGTAAGCGTGCTCGCCGCCCAGGTTCACGCTGAGCTCCAATCCGGACAGGAAGCTCGGACGGTACCGCACTTCCAATTCCGAACCGATTGCCAGCGCATCACCGACATTGCTGTTGAAGCTGCCGCCGCAGACCGGGATTATCACGTTCTGCTGCAGGTTGCTCCAGCGGATGTAGTAGACATCCGCGTTAATTGACAGAGTCTTGTTCCATGTCAGGGTCTTGGCGCCAAGCTCATAGCTCCACAGCTGGTCCGGTTGGTATGAGCTGGGCAGAATACCGTCGGCATAACCGAGTTGCTTGGCACCCTGCTCGCATAGCAGGTTGTAGTTTGGAGTAGTGGCACCGCCGAGGCGGAAGCCCTTGCCGGCCGAGGCGTAGAGGCTGGTGTCCGGCGAGACATCGAGCGTCACGGTCGCTTTGGGCGTATTCCCGGTGAAGTTCGCCGACTGCGAATAGGGGGTTCCGTAACCGCCATTGGCCGCAACGCCCGCATTGCCGAAATCATAAAAGCCGGCGCCGATCTCGGTGAAGCGCTCCGTGGCCTTCACGTAGCGTTCGCCCAGCCCCACATGCAGGTTGGAAGTCACATCGAGATCGATTTGGCCGAACACCGCGTATTGCTTGACGTCATTGTGATCATGGATCACCCACACCAGATCGTTGGCCCAGAAATTCGGGTTGTAGCTTGCGCTGCCCACGGTGGGGTTCAGGACCGGATCGTTTTCGATGGAATAGCCGTAGATGTTTTGGAAGGCCGCGCTGTAGCCCGGCGCCGTCTCGTAGTCATAGTGCCCCCATTCCTGATCCGTGACGAAGACCCCGGTTACCCACTTGATGCGGCCGGCATCGGCCGGCGAGGACAGCCGCAGCTCCTGTGACCAGGTGTTGAAATGATCATCAAAGAGCACCACCGAGGGGATATTGCCCAGTATGTCGTCATTCTGGGTGAGATGGCTGGCATACGGCTCCTGACCCGCCTGACCGAGCGGATCGAGCACGAACTGCGAGATCGGGGTGGTGTTCAATTCGGTGCCGTCGCCCCAGCGGTTGATGTTGCGCCGCACGTAGCTGGTCACACTGATCAGATCCGCAAAACCCAGGGTTTTCTGCACTGTCAGGCTCGGAATGACGAGCCCGTCGGAGTCCGAGGCCCGAACCTGATTGAACTCGTTGTAGTACCCCAGCGCAGGCACAAAGGCATTGGTATCGGACAAGTCATAGCGCTGGAACAGGACTGCCGGGGTGACCGTGAAGCCATCTGTCACGGTCCACAGCCCCTTGACGTTCACCGCGAGCTTCTGATCCGAGTTGACGCCGCTTTGCAGCAACGCCCCGGGCCCGGCTGTACCATCGGCAAGCGATCCTTCCAGCGCATAACGGTTGATGTAGCCGCTCTCGGACCCGAACTTGGCCGAGACCCGCAATGCGAATTGGTCCTCCACCACCGGCAGATTGATCGCGCCGGTTGAATCGGAGTTGAAGCCGCCGTGGTCGGTGCCGCTCAACTGCTGGTCAAACCAGCCGCCCAGAGTGTGCGAGTCAGGCTGCACGGTGATGAAGCGTATCGTGCCGCCTTCCGAACTGGCCCCATACAGGGTGCCTTGCGGACCGCGCAATACCTCGATGCGATCGATGTCCACCAACATGGGTTCCGGACTACCTTCGTAGCCGGTAATGGTAATCACGGGCACCTCGTCCACGTACGTGCCCACCGTGGGATTGCCGACCGTGGAGCTGACACCGCGGATCGACAGTACGTCCTGGCCGGGGCCGTTGGCGGCGCCCACACTGGCATGCGCGAACGAGATGCCCGGCATCAGGCGGGTCACGTCCTCCACGCTGTTCACGTGCAGGTCTGCGAGTGCGTCGGCATCCAACACACCCACGCTGACGGGGACGTCCTTGGTGTCCTGGGCACGCTTCTGTGCCGTCACGATGACTTCGGGCAACTGGGCGTTGTCGTCAGTGTCGGTGGCGGCTTCAGCGTGGGCTGCGGATGGCAGCAGCCCAATGATCAGCAACCCGCTCAGGACAGCGAGGGACACCCGGGCGTTGGCGCAGCGAGGACTGGGTTTGGATGACATGCATTGCTCCCGTCGGCTTATTTCCTGGCAGTCAGCAGCTTCCATGCCAGCGCGCCGGGCCGCCCGTGCCCGGTGGCTGCAAGGCCGCGGATTTGCCGCGGAAAACCGCGGCGATTCATGTGGCTTGCGGCGCGCCGTCACGGCGCCAGGATTGCCACGGCGTGGTGCGCTCCGATGGTGTCGTGCACCACGTGCGCACAATTCAGTGAAGATTGTGAACAATTGCCGGAGCGGGCCGCGGCAGTGGCTTCCGGTGTAGACTTGGCGGGTACTCTCAGCACAGGGATCAAGACGACACCGTGGGTCCACCAGCCAAGCGCAGCAAAACTTCCCGTGTGCGCAAGACGCCAAGTCGCAGTACCCCAGCTCATCCACCGGAGGGTGATATCTACCGCCGGATCCATGAGGCGATCGCGGAGCGGCGCCTGCTGCCCGGTTCCCGGCTGGTTGAGGATCAGCTGGGCGAGGTCTTCGGCGTCAGCCGGATGCGGATCCGCTCAGTGCTGCATGCTCTGGCCCGCGACAAGGTGGTTACCTTGCACCGCAACCGCGGCGCCATCGTCGCCTACCCGTCGGTCAAGGAAGCCCGGGAAGTGTTTGCGGCGCGGAGGCTGATTGAAGTGGCCCTGGCGCATGAGGTGATCAAGGCGGCCGACGAGGAAGCGTTGCGCCAGCTGCGCGACCATATCCGCAAGGAACGCGAGGGTGAGGCCAGCGGCGACCGCTCCTTCGAACTGCGTGCTTCCCATGAATTTCACACCTTGCTGGCCGACATCGTCGGCAACAGCGTGATCGTGGCTGTACTGCGCGACCTCATGGCCCGCTCATCCCTGATCACGGCCATATACGAGCGACCCGACACCAGCGGCTGCTCGCATGTGTCGCACGCCGGCCTCATCAAGCTCATCGAACGCAAGGATGCCGAGGGTCTGGCCAAGGCGATGTTGCTGCACCTGGAGCAGCTGGAGGGCGACCTGATCCTGTATGAGCGCGAGGAGCCGGTGACCGACCTCAAGGCGGTATTCGCCAGGCGCTGAGTCGCGACGCCGCTAGCTCTCGCCGGGCGCCTGGTAGCCCGGGCAGGCCACGCTGACCGGCCGTATCGGCTGGTCGAGATTCACCGCGGTGAGCGTCCCGCCCCACACGCACCCGGTGTCCAGGCCGATGACGCCATGCGCATTCACGAAGCCCAGCGTCGACCAGTGGCCAAAGATGATGCGGGTGTCGCGGCTGGCGCGACCGGGCACTTCAAACCACGGCATCAGGCTTGCCGCGTCCTTCTTGCCCGGGGGTGGCGGGCCCTTGGCCTTCAGCGCCACCCGACCCTGCGCCGTGCACACCCGCAACCGGGTGAGGGTGTTGACGATGAATCGCAGCCGGTCATGGCCCTGCAGCGTATCGCTCCACTGATCGGGCTTGTCCCCGTACATGTGATCGAGGAATGCCTCCGCATCGGCCCGCAGGGCGGTTTGAACCTCCTGCGCCAGGGACAGCGTTCGCGCTACGGTCCATTGCGGCACCACACCGGCGTGGATCAGCAAATCACCATGCGCCGGATCCTGGTGCGCCAGCGGCCGCTCCAAGAGCCACTGCAGCAGCACCACCCGATCGGGTGCGCGCAGCAGCTCGCGCAGCGTGTCGCCGGGCTTGTCCTTGAGCTTTGAGCCAAAGGCCAGCGCCAGCAGGTGCAGATCGTGATTGCCGAGCACCACCACGGCGTTGTCGGCCAGGTCGCGGATCAGCCGCAGGCACTGCAGCGACTCGGGTCCGCGATTCACCAAGTCGCCCACGAACCACAGCTGGTCGCGGTCGGCGCTGAACTTCAGCGCCGCCAGCAGCGCGCGCAGCTCGCTGGCACAGCCCTGCACATCACCGATGGCAAAGCGTGCCATGGCCGGGTGCGCTTACTGGAGTACGCCGGGCATGGCCAGCCGGAACGGCGCGATGGGCGCATCGAAAGCCTGACCATCGTCGGCCACCATCTGGTAGCTGCCCTGCATGACGCCCACCGGCGTCTCGATGATCGCGGCGCTGGAATAGCGGAACCCCTGTCCCGGCTTCAGATGCGGCTGTTCGCCGACCACCCCGTCGCCGCGAACTTCCTGCACCTTGCCGTTCGCATCCGTGATCAACCAGTGCCGGCGCATCAGGCGCGCCGGATAGTCGCCATCGTTGCGGATGGTGATGGTGTAGGAGAACACGAAGCGCGGTTCGTCCGGGTCTGACTGTTCGGACAGGTAGCTGGTCTGTACGTCTACCGTGATCCGGTGTGCGGCTTCCTGCATCAGGACACCGCATCACCGCTGACACGCACGGCGAGTACGTCGCACGGCGCGGCGTGCAGCACGGTGTCTTCGGTGAGGTTCACGAATATCGACAGGCCATGGCGTTCGCGCGCGCCCAGCACGATCAGGTCGCACTGCATGGCCCGTGCCACACGCACGATCTCTGCCTTGACGCTGCCGACCTCCACCCGCTGATGGCCGCTGTCCACGCCGATATCGGCGCACAGGTTCAGCAGCCGCTGGCGCGCGGCGGCCGCGAGCTCATCCAGCAGCTGCACCGGCGGGGTCATCGCCTCGGCCGCCGGCTCGACCGGCACGAAGTCCACGACATGCAGCACGGTAAGTTCCGCGCCCATCAGCTCGGCGAACTGGCGCGCCCGCCGGCCGATCCCGATGCTGTCGGCATTGAGGTCAACGGCCAGCAGAATCTTGCTGTAGATGGACATGGCGGCATCCCGGTGCGGTAACCGGTCTCAAGGGTAACCGATCCCATGGCCAAGACGCATGGCCAGACGATTGAACAGTTCCGGGGCCAGGGTTTCGGCCCGCGCCTGCGGGTCCACGCCGCAGGCTTCCATGTCGCTCGCCGCGAGCAGATTGCGCAGCGCATTGCGCAGGGTCTTGCGGCGTTGGGAGAACGCCGCGGTCACCACCTGTGCGAACTGCGGGGCCACCGCAAAGGCCGGATGAGGCCGCACCGTAAGCCGCGCCATCGCCGACCAGACGCGCGGTGGCGGCCGGAAGGCGCCCGGCCCGATATCAAACAGCTGCTCAACGCTCACCCACGGGGCCAGCATCACGGTCAGACGCCCGTAATCGCCGCTGCCCGGGGCCGCCGCCATGCGCGCCACCACTTCCCGCTGCAGCATCACGTGCAGGTCGAGGATGGCCGGGGCCGCCTCGATCAGCCGGAACAGCAGCGGGGTGGATATGTTGTAGGGCAGGTTGCCGATGACCCGCAGCCGTCCGCCCCGATCCTTGGCCAGTGCCGCGAAGTCGAACTGCAGTGCGTCGCACTCATGCAACGCGGCGCTGCGCGCCGCAGCCAGGCCGGGGCGCAGGATGGTAGCCAGATCCCGGTCGATTTCGATGGCATCGAAACTGGCGTAGGGACCCGCCAGCAGCAACTGGGTGAGGGCGCCGCGGCCCGGGCCGATCTCCAGCAGATGGTCAGCGGGCCCCGGATTGACGGCGTGCGCGATGCGTTCGATGACGCCCGGATCGTGCAGAAAGTGCTGGCCGAAACGCTTGCGCGCCTGGATCACGCCGCGTGCGCCGCCATGGTTGAGGCCATGCGCACCGCGGCCGCGAGGCTCGCGACATCGGCGTGACCGGTGCCCGCCAGGTTCAGCGCCGTGCCGTGGTCGACCGAGGTGCGGATGATGGGCAGCCCCAGCGTCACATTCACGGCCTGGTCAAAGTGCGCGTGCTTGATCACCGGCAGCCCCTGATCGTGGTACATCGCCAGCACGGCATCGAAAGCGGACATCAGCCGCGGCACGAATATCGTGTCCGCGGGGAATGGTCCGCTGACATCCAGGCCGCGGGCGCGCATCTGGCTCACGGCCGGACCGATGACGTTGAGTTCCTCGCTGCCCAGATGGCCGCTCTCGCCGGCATGTGGATTCAGGCCACACACCGCGATGCGCGCATTGGGCAGTGCCCACCAGCGTTTCAGATCGGCAGCCAGGATGCTGAGCACCTGCTGCAGCAGTGTGCCGGTGATGGCCGCCGCGACGCTGGCCAGCGGCAGGTGGGTGGTCGCCAGCGCCACGCGCATGTTGCCCGAGACCAGCATCATGACCGGCAGCGGCGCAGCGCAGCGCTGCGCCAGGTACTCGGTGTGTCCGGTGAAGGCGAAGCCGGCCTCGATGATGGTGCTCTTCTGGACCGGGGCGGTGACCATCGCCGCGAATTCCCCGGCGAGGCACCCCTGCACCGCCCGATCCAGCATGCCGAGCACCGCCGCGGCATTGCGGGTGTCCAGCTTGCCCGCTTCGGCCGGCTCGGCCAGCGGCGCATTCAGGACGGCGAGCGTTCCGGGTGTGTGCGGGCTGACCGGACGCCCGGGTTCGTAGTCCCAGAGATTGACCTTCAGGCTAAGCTGACGGGCGCGCGCGCTCAGCAGCTCACGATCTCCCAGGCAGACCAGTTCGCAGGGCAATGGACCGGTGGCAAGCTTCAGGCACAGATCCGGGCCGACGCCCGCCGGCTCTCCGGAGGTGACCGCGATACGCGCCTGAGGCGCCATCGGTCAGGACTTCAGGTCGACATACGCATCATCGCGCAGCCGTCGCAGCCACAGTTCGGTCTCCTCGTCGACCTTGCTGGCGCGAATCTGATCGGCCGCCGTCTTGCGCTGCAGTTCCTGGGTCTCATCGTACTTGCGCCGCCCCAGCAGCTGCACGATGTGCCAGCCGGCCTGGGTGTGGAAGGGCTCGGAGATCTCATTGACCTTCAGGTCATCCAGCTGCTTGGCGAATTCGGGCGGGAAGGCATCGGCGGTGCTCCAGTCAAGGTCGCCGCCGTCGGCCGCCGAGCCTGAATCCTGCGAGCTGACCTGGGCGACGGCCGCGAAATCCTCGCCGGCGATGATGCGTTTGCGCAGGTTGTCGAGCTTCTGTTTGACGGTGGCATCATCCTGCAGCTCGTTGGTGCGCATCAGGATATGGCGCGCGTGGACCTGCTCCACGACCTCCTTCTTGTCGACATTGCGCACTTCGTTGAGGCGCACGATGTGAAAGCCGGTGGCCGCGCGGATCGGCGCGGAGACTTCGCCGGCCTTCAGGCTGAGCACGGTGTCGGCCAGCACGGTAGGCAGCTCGGTGCCCTTGCGCCAGCCCAGCGCGCCACCATCCAGAGCCGTCTGACTGTTGGAGTTGGCAATCGCGAGCTTGGCGAAATCCTCGCCACCTTTGGCGCGCCGGTAGACGTCGTCCGCCTTCTTCTGCGCGGCTTCCAGCTGGGCGGTCGTGGCCTCCTGCGGCACGGCGATCAGGATATGCGACACGTTGTACTCGGCGCTGGCCGAGGGATGCTTGGACTGTCGATCCAGGTACTGGTCGATTTCGCGCGCGGTGACGCTGATGCGTTGCACGACATCGCGTTGCTGCAGCAGGCGCAGCGTGAGTTCGCGGCGCATCGAATCGCGATAGGAGGCGTAATCGATGCCCTGGGCGGCCAGTGCCTGCGGCAGCTGCTGCAAGGTGATGCCGTTGCGCTGGGCGACATCCGTCATGGCGTTGTTCAAGGTCTCATCGGAGATCTTCAGGCCGGCGCGATCGGCGCGCTGCATCTCGACCTCCTCCACGATCAGATGCTCGACGATCTGCTGGCGGATCACGGCATCCGGGGGCATCTCCTGGCCCTGGGAGTGCAGGCGATCCTTCACGGTCGCCAGCTGGTCATCGACCTCAGATTCCAGCACCACGCCGTCATTCACCACCGCCGCGACCCGGTCGAGCAGTTGCCCCTGGCCCTGGAATTCGCGGGTCTGGGCGCCGGCCTGCAGGCTCAAGGTGAGCGCGGCGGTGAGTGCCAGGGTGGCGCAGAGAGTCGATGGCTGTTTGAAATAATTCATGATCTTCAGGGGCTTACATTATTTGGGGAGTATCCCCGAATGGCGGTGCCAAGGAAAGTACCGGCTTCGGATCCGACACTTGCCAGGCCGTTGAGTTCCAGCTGTATGAATATACCCGTGTCCTGGCGTCCGGTGCTGCTGCTGAGGGCCCGACGCGCCAGAATTCTGATGCCCCAGCAGCAGGCGCGGTATTCGAAGCCGGCGAAGCGCTCCAGCATCTGGTGCTGGTCCAGGGCATAGACCACCCGCCCATAGGCATTCCAGTTGCGCAGGATGGGCCAGGCGCTGGAGGCCTCCACCTGGTCCAGGCTGTTGGGGGTCAGGTAGGCCTTGGACAGGGCCAGGGCCCGCACCTGCGCCTCGGCGGGGCTGAGGCCCTGGGCGAGTTCCGAGGCATAGATCTGCGCGAACACCAGCGACACCGCCTGGGACTGGGCCTGCTGCTCGGCCGGGTCGTCGCGCTGAAAGCGGTACGCCAGGTTCACCACCGCATCCTGCGCCGGTTTGAACTGCAGTTCGACGATGGTGCGATCGCTGGCGCTGGTCTGCGGGTCCCACTGCTCGCCCAGATTCACGCTCCAGTTCTTGTAGGCCGTGAGCGCCATCTCGCCCACCAGATCCGAGCGCAGTCCGGTGGTGGGCTCGAGCGGAATCTGCACCCGCGGCGGCTGGAAATAATAGGTCTGCCCCAGTGTGGCGGAGAGCAGTTGCTGGCCGCTGCCGGTGTTGAGCAGGCGGCTGGTCAGCGCGGCGGTGACCTGGTTGGCATCCCCGATCCGGTCGGCACCCACGAAGCGGTTGGTGCGGAACAGTTCGACCAGGTTCAAATCCGGCAAAGCCGTATCGAACAGCGGTAACTGATCCTGGTTGCGGTAGGGCGTATAGACGTACTGCAGCCGTGGCTCCAGGGTCAGGGTGCGGCGCCCGTCCTGGCCCGTGGTGCGCTCGAAGATCAGCCCGGTATCGAGGCTGCCGGTCGGCAGCGCCCGGGTCGGATTGCGCTCCTGGCCGAGGGCAATGTTGTTCAGCGAGTACTGCGTGAACTCATAGGCGATGCCGGGACGTACGAAGTAGCCGGGCCCCTCGATATGCAAAGTGGCGTCGGGGCGCAGATCCAGTCGCCAGCCGGTGACGCCGATGTCGCGGTCGAAGTTCACCACTTCGGAGTCGAACCCGTAGTGCAGGATCCCCGCGGGTCCCACCACGAAATCGCTGTCGGCCACGATCTGCGGCAGTCGCGCGTAGGGGCGCTGAGTCGGGTCCAGCAGTTCCTCGATGGCATCCAGCGTCTGGAATTGCTGAAATTTGGCCGACAGGCGCCAGTTCTGGTCGCGATAGGAGAGCTCGGCCGAGCGATCGAGGTAGGCCACGCTGGTGCCCTCGGGGCCCTGGCCGAAATCCTGGAAATACAGAGCGTCCCCGACGTTGGCGGCGTCGATGTGCAGCCGGAAGTCATCCGGGA
>DATHMK010000055.1:0-6063 GCA_035487155.1 Steroidobacteraceae bacterium | reverse complement strand
CGGGTCGGGCAAGTCCACCACCATCGCGGCGATGATCAACCATCGCAACGAGGGCTCCTCGGATCACATCGTGACCATCGAGGACCCGATCGAGTTCCTGCACACCAACAAGCGCTCCATCGTCAACCAGCGCGAGGTGGGGCTCGACACCAAATCCTTCGCCAGGGCACTGCGCAGCGTCATGCGCGCGGCGCCGGATGTCATCCTGGTGGGTGAAATCCGCGACAAGGAGAGCATGGAGGCGGCCATCAGCCTCTCGGGCACCGGGCATCTGGTGCTGGCGACCCTGCACGCCAACAATTGCGCCGAGACCCTGGACCGCATCATCAACCTGTTCCCCCGCGAGCAGCACAACCAGATCTTCCTGGACCTGTCGCAGTACCTGCGCGCCGTGCTGGCGCAGCGCCTGGTGATGGGCAAGGACGGCAAGCGCGTGGCGGCGGTGGAGGTGATGCTCAACACCCCGCACATCGGCGAGCTGATCAAGAAAGGCGACGTGATGGGCATCAAGGAAGCCATCATCGCCAGCGGCGAGCGCGGCGTGCAGAGCTTCGATGTCGCCCTGCACGGGCTGGTGAAGGTCAACCGCGTTACGCTGGATGAGGCGCTGCTGCACGCCGATTCGCGCGCCAACCTCGAGACCAAGATCAACTTCGGTTGAGGATGACCTCGGCGAGCACCGCCATGCGCACCGCGACCCCGTTGCGCACCTGATCGCGAATCGCCGACTGCGGGCCGTCCGCGACGTCCGAGGCGATTTCAATACCCCGGTTCATGGGCTGCGGATGCATGACGATGGCGTCGGGTTTTGCCAGCTGCAGCCGTTCCGGCGTCAGGCCATATTTGGCGAAGTAGCGGTCCGCGTCCGGCAGCGAGGCCTGGCTCATGCGCTCCTTCTGGATGCGCAGCATCATGATCACGTCCGCATCCTTCAGGCCCTTGGCGAGCGTCGTGTGGCGCGCACAGCCGGGGAACTCGCCCGGTTCGGGCATGAACACCGGCGGTGCGACGATGCGCAGCTCACCCACGGACAGGGTGGTCAGCACGTCGTAGGCGGAGCGCGCCACGCGCGAGTGGCGCACGTCCCCGACGATGGCCACCGCCAGCTTCGACAGGTCCGGCTTGCGCTGCAGGATGGTCAGGGCGTCGAGCAGTCCCTGGGTGGGATGGGCCACATGCGCCTCGCCGGCCGACAGCACACTGACGTGCGGGTGTACGTGATCGGCCACCAGGCCCGGGATGCCTTCCTCGGCGTCGCGGATCACGAGCACGTCGACATGCAGGGCCTCGAGTGTGTAGATGGTATCGAGCATGCTCTCGCCCTTGACGCGCGAGGACAGCTGCAACTCCAGATTCACGACATCCGCCCCGAGGCGTTTGGCGGCCAGCTCGAAGGACACGCGGGTGCGGGTCGAGGGTTCGGTGAACAGGTTGGCGACCGTGATGCCGGCCAGGTCGCTCGAGGCCGGCGGCGGCTCCCCCAGGGGCCGCACGTAGGACTGTGAGCGTTCGAGCAGGTGGTTGAGCACTTCGCGGTCGAGCCCCGCCAGGGTCAACAGGTGGCGCAGGTGTCCGTTGTCGCGCAGCTGCTGGGTGATGGTGCGAGTGGTTACGGTGGCTTCGCTCACGTCTTGCGGTCCCCTTCTCCGGCCAGCCAGCGCGTCAGGATGATGGCGGCGGCGGCACTGTCGATGTCCTGTCGTTGCACGCGACGGCGGCGTTGGCCGCTGGCGCGCTGATCCTTTAGCGTCCGGCCTGCCTCCAGCGAGGAGCCGTGTTCATCCACCTGCTCCACCGGCAGCGCGAAGCGCTGCTGCAGGGCCTTGGCGAACTCACGGGTGGCCTGGGCCATGCTGCCCTCGGTGCCATCGGCATTATAGGGGACGCCGACCACCAGTACGTGGGGGCAGAGGGCGAGGATTTCTCGCTTGATCGCAGTCCAATCCGGCTCCCCGTCGTGGGCCGCGACGGCGGGCCGCGGGGCGGCGGTTGCGGTCAATGTGTCCCCGGCGGCCATGCCGATACGGCGCCGACCATAATCAAAGGCCAGCGCGATGCGCGGCGCGGCGCCCCTGGGCTCAGGCATTGCCGGCGGTCAGGCTCAGTTTCTCCACATCCACGCCGAGGAACTGCCAGGAGGCCTGCCAGCGCTTGGTGTAGGGCAGATCGAACAGCAGCCGCTCATCCGCAGGCACCGGCAGCCAGGAGTTTTCGCGGATTTCGCGTTCCAGCTGGCCGGCATCCCAGCGGGCAAAGCCCAGTGCCACATAGGCATCCCCCGGACCCTCGCCGCGCGCCATGGCGGCCAGGACATCCCGGGAAGTGGTCACCTGGATCAGTTCCGACACCTTGTGGGTCGAATCCCAGTCGCCACCCGGGCGATGCAGCACGAATCCGCGGTCGGTGCGTACCGGGCCTCCGCACAGCACCGTCTGCGCGCCGATCTGCTCGTCGCGGGCTTCGAGCTTCATCTGCGAGAGCACATCGCGCAGCATCATGGGCGAGGGCTTGTTGAGCACTATGCCCAGGGCGCCCTTGTCACTGTGTTCACACACCAGCGTCACCGCATGCGCGAATTCATCATCGGTCAGCGCCGGCATGGCGATCAGCAGGTGGTTGGTATAGCTGGCTTCGGTCACGTTGTGAGTATGGCGGCGTTGCCAGTGGGGCTCAAGGAACCGTGGACACGGTGCCGGCGGCCAGGTGCCCGCCGGTGAATTGCCACTCGTAGGCGAAGCGCAGCGTGTGGTAGCGGGCGGCGAGGTCGGGTGGAAAAGGGTCAAAGGGGCTGGCGAGCTTGAGGATGGCCAGGGCCGCGGCGTCCAGGTCCGCAAAGCCGCTGCTGGTCAGGATTTCAGCCTTGGCCAGCCTGCCATCCGCATCGATGGCCACTTCCAGCACCGGACTTGCCCGCACACCCGAATGCAGCGCGGCGGTCGGGTAGTTGAGGGTGCCGATGCGCTCCACGCGCTGGCGCCAGCTGTCGAGGTAGGGGGCGATGATGGATTCGCGGGTATCCGGGGTGATCCACAGCTCATCGCGCTTGGCCCCGCGTAGCTGCACCGTGCCATTCTCGCTGTCCGCCGGGCGCGGCGCGGCTGTCGTCGCGTTCGCCGCAGGCCGGTCCCGATTCGTTCCGGCATCGCCCGGGGCGGCGAAGTAGCGGATGTCGGTACGCGTGGCGATGGTGGTGAGCACCTGATCGTCGGCGCGGGCCGCCGCGGGGGCCGAACTTGCCAGGCTGGTGCCCGCATCCTCCCCGGCATGCGGCGGCGGCGATGCCGCGGTGGCCTGGTTGTGCGCGGCCGTGGGGGCCGAGGTATTGCCCGAACCCAGCTGCGTGCGTTGCGCCAGATAGGCGGCGCTGTCGTTGCGGGCCGCGGTCGGCAGCTCATCGGACACCAGCAGCACATCCAGGCCGTGGCCGCCGGACTCAGTCCCGCCGCTGCCCGCGAAAGTCAGGCCCAGGATGATCATGCCGTGGATCAGGGCGGCGATGAACAAGGTCATCAGCAGCCGATCACGGACGGGAGCCGAACCTTCGCGTGGGATGAGGGCCCGCATCGCAGGCCTCAGCCGCGCAGCCGCCGCTCGATGGCCTGCAGCAAAAGGTCGCCTATATTGATGTGGAACTGCTTGTCCAATTCGCGGATCCCCGTCGGGCTGGTCACATTGATTTCCGTCACCTGGCCGCCGATCACGTCCAGGCCGACGAACAACATGCCGCGCTGGGCCAGCACGGGCCCTATCTGGGCGGCAAGCCAGCGGTCCCTGTCGTTCAGCTCCCGTCCGACGCCCTGGGCGCCGGCGGCAAGGTTGCCGCGGTGGTCCTGCGCCGTCGGGATGCGCGCCAGGGCAAAGGGCACCGGTTCGCCATCCACCAGCAGCACCCTGGAGTCGCCGGTTTCCACGATCTGCGGCAGGTAGCGCTGGACCATGGCGTAGCGGGTTCCCTGGGCGGTGAGCGTTTCAAAGATGACACGGCTGTTCTTGTCCTGCCGGTCGGTCACGAAAATGGAGCGCCCGCCCATCCCGTCCAGGGGCTTGGCGACGATTTTGCCCTGTTCGCCCAGGAAGGCGTCCATGTCGGCCATGCTGCGGGTGATCAGCGTCGGCGCGCAGCATTGCGGGAACCAGGCGGTGTACATCTTTTCATTGATGTCACGCAGGCCCTGTGGACGGTTCACCACCAGCGCGCCCTGTTCCCGGGCCAGTTCCAGGATATAGGTGGTGTAGATGAACTCCATGTCGAAGGGCGGATCCTTGCGCATCAGGATGCAGGCGAAGCTGCCCAGGGGCGCAGTGCGAGGCTCCCCCAGCGTGTACCAGGAGGCCGGATCAGCCCGCACCGTCAGCGGCCGCGAGTGCCCCAGCGCCTGCCCGTCGCGCACCATCAGATGCTGCTGTTCCAGGTAATGAAGCTCGAACCCCCGGGCCTGGGCGGCCAGCAGCATGGCCAGGGTGGAATCCTTCTCGTACTTGATCCCCGCTATGGGGTCCATGACGACGGCAAGTCGGAGGTTCTGGGTCATGGCGGCAGTTTCGCACGGCCCACGGACCGGGAGTTACGTCGCAAGACGTGAATGACGCACAACGCGCAAGCCCTTCAATGTGCAAAATCGTGACAAGTCTGACATAGCAGGGGGTGTGCCGATATGTTAAAACCCGAACGGCCTGCAAATCGGGCAGGTGACCATATGGAAGCCAAGGTGGAAGGAGTCGTCTCCGTGTCCGGGACCAATTCGAAGCTCCAGGGCCTTAAGGTACTGGTCATCGATGACAGCAAGACCATCCGCCGCACGGCTGAAACCCTGCTGGCCAAGGAAGGTTGCGAGGTCTTCACCGCCATCGACGGCTTCGATGCCCTGGCCAAGATCGCCGATCACCAGCCCGACATCGTTTTCGTGGACATCATGATGCCGCGTCTGGACGGCTACCAGACCTGCTCACTGATCAAACACAACAAGGTTTTTCGCGCCATCCCCGTCATCATGCTCTCCTCCAAGGACGGGCTGTTCGACCGGGCCCGTGGCCGCATCGTGGGTTCGGAGCACTATCTGACCAAGCCGTTCACCAAGGACGAGCTGCTCAGCGCCATCGAAACGCACATTGGGAGATAATGGCAATGCCATTGGTACTCATCGTGGATGATTCGCCCACCGAGCTGCATGTGATGCAGAAGGCCCTGCAGAAGCATGGCTACCGCACCGCCGCCGCCGCCGATGGCGCCGAGGGCATCAGACTGGCGCGCGAAATCAGTCCCGACCTCATCTTCATGGATGTCGTGATGCCGGGCATGAACGGCTACCAGGCGACGCGCACGCTGGTGAACGACCCGAAGACGCGGACCATTCCCATCGTCATGGTCACATCCAAAGGTCAGGAGACCGACAAGATCTGGGGACTGCGCCAGGGCGCGGTCGATTACATGGTGAAGCCGGTGTCGCCGGACCAGCTGGTTGCCAAGGCCCAGGCGACGCTCGCGCATTAGCCGCGGGCGCATCGAGGATGGAAGAAGTATCACTCAAATCGCTTCGGGACCGCCCGTTTGAATTGCTCGCCGAGCTGGAGCGTCGTGGACGCGCCGTCTCCGCGCAGCAGGGCAATGAGGGAGCCGCCGGGCGCGAATGGGTCGGGGTTGCCCTGCGCATGGCCGGGGAGCTGTTCCTCGCGGCACGCGAGGAGACCCGCGAGGTGTTGAGCGTACCCAACAGCATCACCCGGGTGCCCGGCGCCAAGGGCTGGGTGCGAGGGCTGGCGAATGTTCGGGGCCAGCTGCTGCCGATCATCGATATGAAGCAGTTCATCGGCAGCGGCGTCGCGGTGCTGTCGCGCAATACGCGCATCGTGGTGGTGAACCATCGCGAGATACCCGCGGGGCTGCTGGTGGATGAGGTTTTGGGATTCCGGCGTTTCGCCGAATCCGAATTTTCCGGCGACGTGCCGCCAACCGTGGCACGTTGCGAACGTTACCTGGCCGGATGCTTCCGGCGCGGCCAGGAGCAGTGGCCGGTGTTGAGCCTGCGCACGATCCTGGAGAGCCAGGCGTTCGCCGAGGCGGCA
>DATHMK010000054.1:0-196015 GCA_035487155.1 Steroidobacteraceae bacterium | reverse complement strand
CATCTGGGCGAGTCCTTTCTTTCCCGGCGCCGTGATGCGCTTCGATCCCCGCGGCGAGCAATGGAAGCTGTGGCATCTGAATCAGCCCGGCGGACCTCCCGTCGGGCTGCACGATATGTCCTTCGACGCGGACCACGAACTGGTCACCGATCATCATGGCCGCATCTGGTTTTCCGACATCGTGAACAATGCGGTGGGCTGGCTGGACCCGGCAACCGGCAAGAGTGGCGAGTACAAGATCCCACCGGTACCCGGCCGCATCGGCGGGGAACAGGTCTACGGCCTTGCCATGAGCCCGGATCGCACCCATGTCTGGTACTGCCAGCTCGGGATTGGAAGTTTCGGCAGCTTCAATACCGAAACCCTGAAATTCGAAACCCACGTGGAATTTGCCAGTCCCACGGCGGGGCCACGCCGTATGTCCATGTCGGAGGACGGGGTCTTGTACCTGGGACTGTACGGCGCCGGTCAGGTGGCAGCCTTCGACACCAAGGCCGGACACATGCTGGGCATTTATGATCTGCCTGATCGTGCCAGTGCGCCCTACGCGACATTCTGGGACCCCCTACGCAAGGTGGTGTGGATCCCGACCTCCAATGCCGATGTCATCTATCGATTTGATCCGCGCACACATCGTATTGGTGTGCTGCCATTGCCTCGCGAAGGCGCCTTCCTGCGCATGGTGCATGTGGACCGCGGCAGCGGCGCCCTTGTGACCTCGTATGCCAACATCGTCGAGCACGTGCGCGGACCGCGGATGGCGTTGCTGATTGATCTTGGAGATGATGCGGAGGTGCACCGATGAAGATCCGCAGCGGCTTGATAGTGGCCGCCGCTGTGCTGTCGGCCGCGCCGGTGTCCGGATTTGCGACCGACGTGGGCGTGGCGCAGGGCCTTGCGCCGCTCGCGGCGCACCAGCATTGCGATGAGTGCCACGCCATGAAAGAGGCGCGGATCGGACCGCCCTTCGTGGCGGTGGCCGCGCGCTACGCGACCGAGCGCGACGCGGCCGTGAATCGCCTGGCGCTGAAGATCATCAACGGCGGCGCGGGCAATTGGGGCACGATTCCCATGGTCCCCAATGAACGCATCAGCATGGATGATGCGCGCGCGATTGCGCGCTGGATCCTCGCGCTGGGCGCGGTACGATGAACCGGCGTGGCTTTGTCATCTCCGGCATCAGTGCTGCGGGTATGCTCACCAGCGCGCTACCTGCCGTGCCAGCATCCAGCCCGGCTCCTGCGATGGTCACCCCTGCAGGCATTCCCGCGCTGTTTGGCGTCGTCTTTGATCGGCGATTCGAGGCCGCGCGGCTATTTGGCCGCGCCGCGGCATGGCGCGGCCACATGGCTTTTGGCTACGACGGCGACCTCACCGCGACATGGCTGCACCAGCTGGAGCCGCGCTGGTCGCGGCGCGCGGGTGCGCTCGCCGGAATGACGACTCCCGCCGCCCTCTTCTGCCTGGAACAACTGGCCGCGCAACACTGGCTGCGCGTTGTGACACGCACCGGACACGCCGCCCGGCGGGGTCAGGCGCTCGTATCCTGGGTCATTGCCTGATGCACCCGCACGCGCAGTGGGCTTCATGAGAGTTCCGCCCAACGTCAGTTCCGCCGACTATGCCAGGGCGCTGGCCGAATTCGAACAGGCCATAGGCCGGGAGTGGGTGTTCACGAGCGATGAGGACCTGGATCTATACCGCGACGCCTTCTCACCTTTCCTGAACGAGCCCGAGGAGAGGATCGCATCAGGGGCCCTGGCACCGGTTTCCACCGAGCAGGTACAGCAGATCGTCCGTATCGCCAACAAGTACCGCATTCCGATCTATCCGATTTCCACCGGCAAGAACCTCGGCTACGGTGGCTCGGCGCCGGCATACTCAGGAAGCGTGGTGCTGGACCTGAAACGGATGAATCGAATCATCGAGGTCAATGAGCAGCACGCCTTTGCGCTGGTGGAACCCGGGGTCAGCTATTTCGATCTGTACCGCTATATCCAGGAGCACAAGCTCAAAGTCTGGATCGACTGTCCGGACCCCGGATGGGGCAGCGTCATGGGCAATGCGCTCGACCGTGGCGGGGGATACACCAGCGCCAACTATCGCAATCACTTCGACTCCCATTGCGGCATGGAGATCGTTCTGCCCAACGGTGAGCTGCTGCGAACGGGCATGGGCGCGATCCCGAATGCCCAGACTTGGCAACAGTACAAGTCCGGCTGCGGTCCATGGATCGACGGCATCTTCTCCCAGTCAAACTTCGGCGTCGTCACCAAGATGGGTTTCTGGCTGATGCCCGAACCGGAGGCCTATCAACGCTGCACCGTGAGCGTACCGCGTTACCACGACCTGATGCCGCTGGTTGAGATTCTCAACTTCGTCGAGAACAGTCGCATCACCTCGGGCTTTCCGGACCTCGAGTCTCCGCTACTCGGCTATCCTCCTGTCGGGCAGATCCAGCTGTGGAACGAAACCGGTCCGCCGAAAATGAGTGCGGAGCACGCGAACTTGCTGAAGGGCGCGAAGCTGGGATATTCCCCGCAAATCGAGGCCTACGGCGCGCGTGCCGGCATCCCCTACTGGCGGCTGTGGCTGAGTTTTCACGGTCCTGAGGAGGTCATCCAGGCGCAGTGGCATGCCGCCCAGCGGCATTTCGCGCGCATCCAGGGGGCGCAATTCGCGGTGGTCGAGCAGGTGAAGCTGCCCGTGGATGCGCAACAGGCCACAAAGTATCACGAGCCCGAATTCGGGGTGCCTTCACTGCGTGCCTTCTCCATCGGCGCACGCACTCCCTGGAATCCGACTCCCTCCAAGGGCCACATGTGGTTCTCGCCCATCATTCCGCGCACCGGCGAGGCGATCATCGAGGCGAACCGCGTATTCAGCGAGGCTGCGCAGTCCCTCGGCATGCCCCTGTTCACGACCTTCACTCTTCCTGCCTGCTTCTGGGAGCGTGCCTTCATCTTCATCCTCGCAACGCCTGTGACCGAGGATCCGCATCTCAACAAGCGCTATCGCGAGGGCTTCAAGAAGCTGATCGAGGTCGGTGGACAGCACGGTTGGGGCGAATATCGCACGGCACCGGTATTCCAACACGCAGTCATGGACGTCTATTCGTTCAACAACCATGTCCTGCAGCGATTCCACGCTACGCTGAAGGACGCGATCGACCCCAATGGCATCCTCTCGGCCGGACGCTATGACATCTGGCCGAAGCATTTGCGGGAGAAGGCCTGATGCGCGCGCGCAGGCTCACCGGCACTGTCACTTCAGGCCTGTTGCTGCTCGGCGCCGCCTCCTGGGCCGTCGGCGCCGACTCCCTGGCAGCGCGCCACGCCCCCGGACGGGCGGTCTACGAGAAATGGTGTGCTCCCTGCCACGATCCGGGAATAATCCATCCAGGCACTCATGCCCTGATGACCAAGTACCCGAACAGCACCCGCGCCTCGGGTTTAATCACGGCCTGGACCGATCTGCCGGCGACCTATGTCACGTTCATGGTGCGGCATGGCATCTCGGTGATGCCGGCATTTCGCAAGACCGAGATCAGCGATGCCGAACTTGCCGCGCTTGCTGCCTATCTGGCACGCAATACCCCCACCGGCCGCTGACAGCCAACCATGAATGCCCCCGTAGATATCTTCACTGAACCTGAGGTCGCCGCGGATACGCTCGCCAATCTTGGGCCGCTGCGGCGCCTGGCCGGCGTGTGGCAGTCCGACCAGGGAGTGGACATCAACCCGAAGGCGCAAGGTCCCGAACGGCGCGTATATCGCGAACATATCCGGATGGATCCCATCGATGGCCAGACCAACGGTCCGCAACTGCTCTATGGGTTGCGTTACCACACGCATATCACCACGGCGGAGGAAGCCATCACCTTCCATGACCAGGTCGGTTATTGGCTGTGGGAGCCGGCCACCGGGTTGATCATGCAGACCATCGCCATTCCACGCGGCCAGGTGGTGCTGGCGGGCGGGACGGCAAAGCCTGACGACAATCATATTTCAGTGGAGGCGCGGCGCGGGGATACGCGCTTCGGAATCTGCTCGACCACCTTTCTGGAGGAGGCCTTCCGTACGGACTACTATCGCATCGACATCACTTTCAATCCTGACGGCAGCTGGACCTACGTCACGCGCACCGACCTGGCGCTTCGCGGCACGACGCCACCGTTCAATCACAGGGATTCCAATACCCTGCGGCGGATCGCGCAACCTACGGCCAATCCCCTGCTCGATGGGTCGCAGACCGGTGGCGCATGACAGCGGTCAGAAATCGCGTTCCAGGGCGCGATCGACCGCGGATCTGGGTGTGCGGCCCTCGCTGTAGAACCTGCGCCAGGCATCCCAGTCGACATCGTCAAGATCTATCTTCTGAAGCACACCGATGAAGTCGGCCCGCAGCACGGCCAGCACGGCCAGCTGCCACTGCACCCACTCCAGCACTGTCCCGTTGGCAGCGCTCCACGCGCTCAAGTGATCAATTGACATGAGCCTACTTTAGAGCCTCATCTGGATAGCGTCCAATGCGGAAAATCGCTATCCCCATACCCGAAAGTCATTTCCCACGGGGACCGTCGGCAAATGACTACAGAAAACCGATCAGGCGCCCGCTGAAGCCCACGCTAAGCCACAGGAGCATCGTGAACAGTGCGAGGCTGCGCTGTGGAAAAGTGGACAAAGTGTTGCGCGCGATCCGCAACAGCCACGCGGTAGCGGCGATGGCGCCCACCAGCAGCAGCATCTTGAGTCGGAAGGCGATATTCAGGTAGTACTTGAACGGCATGGCCAGCACCATCAACGCACCCGATGCAACCATCAGTAGCAGCCCGATGGCGAACAAAGGCCGCAGACCTTGTGCGAGGGCTGCCAGCGACATGCCGCGCAGCCCGGTGCGGCGTAGTGCTGCCAGCGCCGTGATGCATGCCGCGCCACCCAGCAGCGCCAGGCCGAGCAAGTGAACCGCCTCAAGGGCCATGACCGCCCAATCCGAGCGACGAATCCGGGTACTGAGCGAAGTGTGCTGTATCCAGCCCAACAGCTGCTGAGTTGCGGTCACGTTCGGCCCCGTACCCTCAGTGCCCGTGGAAGACCGCAATCAAACGGCCCGCAACGATGATTCCCGACCACAGCACGGCGGAAGCGGCCGCAAACACCTGCGCCATGAACGGAGCCGTGCCGTACTGATGCCGTTCCAGCAGTCGGCGGTACACGGTGCGATGGAATAGCAAGGCATTGAGGCCGGCCAGTGCGAGCAGCAACAACTTCGCCCTGAAGGCCGGATTGGCGTACAGCTTGGCGGCTTCGGCGGCGAACAATGGCACGCCCGTGATCACCATCAGCGCAAACCCGTACCAGGTGTAGGGAAGCAGCGTCCGGGTGATGCGTGCCAAAGGCTGGTCGCGGAAAATGAGTCCGCCCACTCGCAGGTCCACGGTCAGAATCGTTCCGGCAATCAGGCTGATCGCCAGCACATGCACCGTCTCGATGAGCGGAAACACCACCTCCGACTCCCGTAACGCCGCGCTCGCCTTCGTGTCATAGAGTACCTGGCACAGGCTCTGCAATGATGTCATGGCGCGGGTCGCTGCACCTTAACGCACCGGCAGCGGCTCACGCGCAAAAAGGGCTGCCACCCCCTCCGGCGATTCGCACTGCAGGGCACGATCAATAATCCGGCGCGTCAAGTGCGGAGCCAGAATCTGCACGAAGTCGTACATGTAGTGGCGCAACAATCCATCACGCAGGACTCCGATCCAGGTCGTATGGATGGGAAATAGATGGGTCGCCTCGATTGCGACGAGGTCCTGGTCCTGCTCAGGATCAAGCGCCATGCCGGCGATGATCCCCACGCCCAGTCCCAGTCGAACATAGGTCTTCACCACATCCGAGTCACGCGCGGTGAGCGCAATTCTTGGATTCAGCCCCACCCGGGCGAATGCATCCGTCAATGAGGACGGTCCGCTGAAGCTGAATACATATGTCACCAGCGGGTATTGGGCCAGTTGCTCCAGAGTGGGCGCGCGCGTCTGCGCCAGGGGATGGTTCCTGGGCACCACGATGCGCCGGTGCCATTGGTAGCACGGCAGCAGGACATGTTCCGGAAACAGCTTCTGCGATCCGGTGGCGATCGCGAAGTCGATGCGGCCCAGCTTGCCCATTTCTGCGATTTGCTCCGCGGTTCCCTGGTGCAGGTGAAATTCGACCTCGGGATATTTCTCACAGAAGCGCTTGATGACGGCCGGCAGAACATAGCGCGCCTGGGTATGGGTGGTACCGATGGATAGCGCCCCTCGATCCTCATTCTTAAGATCCTCGGACATGCGCTTGATGTTCTGCACTTCCCGCAGTACACGCAGCGCGTGGGCGACGATCCGCTCTCCGGGTGCGGTCATTTTGGTGAAGGCGCGACCGCGGCGGGTGAAGATGCGAAAACCGAGTTCCCCCTCCAGCAGTTTCAGCTGCTTGCTCACCGCCGGCTGCGTCGTGGCCAGTTTGGCCGCGGCCGCGGTCAGATTCAGATCATTTTGAACGACCGCAGTGAGAAAGCGTAGTTGTTGGAGTTTCATTCGTTGCGCTGGAGGATCAATTGCCCAAGCGGGTGCAGTATATCGACGCCCCGTAACAAAGGCGGTCGCGGCGCGGTTACACCGGAGTGACAGTTTGCGTGCGCGCCTTGATTACCGAGAATCTGCACATTCCAAATTGCACTTGGCGTCAATTGAACCACCGGGGTTAGCATCGAGGCAGGTTTCCAATCCAGCTGAGGGCCACGCCGTGAATCGTTCGACTCTGCCTGCGTTGCTGCTGGTGCTCCCGGTAGCGCTGATCAGCATGTTCGCAACCGGCAACACGCGCGCGCAAACGCCGGCGCAGGGCCACTTGCCCCCGTACCAGGTCGAATGGGTATATCGCGTGAAATGGGGCAGTTCGGATGAGTTCTGGCGGCTGTTTCGAAAAAACCAGATCCCTCTGCTCGACCAGGAAAAACTGCTCGGCCGCGTCTTGCACTACACCGTCTACCGACCGGGCCTGCATACCAGCGAGGATCAGCGCTGGGACTACCGCGTGGTGATCACCTATCGTGACATTCTGGCGACCACCGAATCCCATGCTCTGCCCAAGCAGGTCTTTCCCGACCAGACCACCTACAAGCGCGAAGAGAACCAGCGCTGGAACATCACTGTCGCCCACTACGATCTGCCGATCAGGGAAGTCGACCCGCACGCGACCGAGGAGTGAGCGCACCTCAGGCCGGCCTGGTTCGCGTCATCGGCCGTTGGAATCTCACGGCACTGGTCGTGAACGGCATTATTGGCAGCGGCATTTTCGGTCTGCCCGCGCCACTGGCCGCCGCGGTTGGGCGCGCCAGCCCCTGGGCCGCGCTGCTGGCCGGGGCCGCCATGGCGGTCATCGCCGCCTGCTACGCGGAAGTCGCCTCGCAGTTCACCGCAACCGGCGGAACCTACCTGTATGTCCGCCACGCCTTGGGACGGTTTGCCGGCCTGCAAGTCGGCTGGATGACGCTGCTGGTGAGGCTGGCGGCCGGCGCCGCCAGCCTGAACCTCCTGGTCGAATACCTGGCGGAGTTCTGGGCCGCCGCCACCCGACCTATGCCGCGGTTCGCCCTCATCACCTCAGTCCTTGGCTTGCTGACCCTGATCAATTGTCGCGGCGCGGCTGCCGGCGCCGCTGTCAGCAGCGCCACCGCCATCGCCAAGCTCATGGGCCTGGGGGTGCTGTGTGGCGTCGGCGCCGTGTATCTCCTCGCAGGTCCCGCCGCAGCGCCAATGATTGTGCCCGCCGGCCTGGGCAACTGGCTACAGAGCATCCTGCTGCTGTTTTTTTCCTACGGGGGTTACGAAATCGCGCTCATCACAGCCGGTGAGGCGCATCGTCCGCAACGCGACGCACCCTTCGCCCTCTTTGCTGCCCTGCTCACCGTGACCCTGCTCTACACTGTATTGCAGGCCACGGTCATGTGCGTCGTCCCCGACGCTGCGCACAGCAGCCGCCCGCTCGCGGCTGCGGCCCAAGTACTGATGGGCCGCCCGGGTGCCGTGCTGATCTCGCTGGCGGCCATCGTATCCGTCGTCGGGTTCCTGAGCGCGAATCTGCTGGCCATGCCGCGCAGCCTGTTCGCGCTGGCTTCATCGGGCGACCTTCCGGTGCGGCTCGCCGCCGTGCATCCGCGATACCACACGCCCTATGTGTCGATCGGTATTTTTGCGCTGCTCACCTGGCTGGCTGCCTTATTCGGGAACTTTACCTGGAACGTCACCCTGTCGGCGGTCGCGCGGCTGCTGTATTTTGGCGCCATCTGCGCATCTGTGCCGGCTCTGCGCCGCAAGCAGCCCCATGCCGCCACATTCCGGATCCCCGGAGGTGCGCTGTTGCCCATCGCCGGCATCGCCATTTGCCTGGCGCTGCTGACGCGCACGGACCTCAGCAATTCCCTGGTTCTGGGCGCCACGATCACGGTCGCAGCGCTGAACTGGCTGATGCTGGCCCGATCATCCCGAAACATCACCGCATCGATACCGGATTGATACTCGAGTTTCGCTAGGCTCGTTGCCAGGCCACGCAACATATCGGGAGCCGACGCGTGATACAGCCGCCACGGACCATTGCCATCGTGGGCGCCGGATTCAGCGGCACAGTTGTCGCGATCAATCTATTACAGCGCCCATCCTCCCGCCCCGTGCGGGTGCTGCTGGTGGATCGAACCGCTCCGGGGCGCGGTATCGCCTATGCGCATCGGGAGTTTCCCTACCTGTTGAACGTCCCCGCGGGCCGCATGTCGGCGGATGCCCTCAATCCGGGGGATTTCCTGAACTTCGCCCTGGCGCGCGAGCCACGGGCAGCCGCCGAGGACTTCCTGCCGCGAAGCCTGTACGGCGAATATCTTCAGACTCGCCTGCGCGACGCCGAGCGCAACGCGACCGACGGTACCTGGCTCGAAAGCGTCTCCGGGACGGCGACCTCGCTGACCTGTCTGCACGGCGGCCCGCGGTATGGGGTCCAGCTTGCCGATGGCAGAACCTTGCTGGCCGATGAGGTGGTGCTGGCACTCGGCAATCCTCCTTCGCCAGCACTACCCGGCAGCCAGGACCTGCGCGGCGGCGCCCAATACATTGCCGATCCCTGGAGCGCGCCGGTGCACTTTCGCGCCGGTGAGCGCGTGCTCGTGGTCGGTACCGGCCTTACCATGGCCGATGTCGTCATTGCCGGCCTCAGCTCGGCACGCAGCGACGTGCATGTACATGCCATCTCACGGCACGGCCTGGTGCCACCCTCCCAAGCGGCCCTGCGGCATGGGCATGTCCAGATCGAGACCCGCCGGCTGATCCAGGCCGCGTCGTTTTCCACCCGCGCGTTGTTTCGCGCCGTCCGCGAACTCGTCCGGGACACGGCGCGCGCCGGCGCGGACTGGCGCGACGTCATCAATCACCTGCGCAATCTGGCCCCGCAACTGTGGCAGCGGATGCCGCTGCGCGAGCGTCAGCGCTTCCTGCGACACCTGCGCCCCTACTGGGACATTCATCGCCACCGGCTGCCGCGCCAGACCCGCGGCGAGATCGACAACCTGCGCCAGCAACGCAGGCTCTCGGTGCACGCCGGGCGCATCCTCGCCCTGCAGGTCACCGGCGATAAGGTGCGTGTCACGTGGCGGCCCCGCGGAACTCGTGCCCATGCATCCTTGCTGGTGGACCGGGTCATCAACTGCACCGGTCCGAATTACGATCCGCGACGCTCGCCGGACCCTTTGCTCATCTCGCTGCTCTCTCAGGGTCTGGTGGTTCCAGACGCCCTGGGTCTGGGCCTGCGCACCTCTGCTTACGGTGCCCTGCTGGATGCCAAGGGCCGCTGTGTTCCCGGGCTGTACTACATAGGCCCAATGCTGCGCCCGGATCATTGGGAAACAACGGCCGTACAGGAACTGCGGGACCACGCCGCCAGACTGGCGCATCACCTCAGCAGCCCGGTCCTGCGACGCAGTATCGCGCTTTGAATAACCCATCACACGTTCCATCAAGGTGAAGCATGTCTTCGATGATTCTCCGCAGCGTCCCTCTGGCGCTGCTTCTTGGCCCATGGGTATGCAACCTCGCCGGAGCCGACGGTGCGGATGATGCCGTGCACTGGAGGGCCTCGGTGACGGCATCCGCGACAATCACTCACGGCAGCAGCGCCACACTCGAGGTGTCGGGCGAGGTCCAGGAGGGCTGGCACGTCTATGGGCTTGAGCAACAGCCGCGCGGACCCACGCCGCTGCGCATCTCGCTTGAAGCCAACCCGATCGTCGCGGCGATCGGCCCAACCTCGGCAACGCTCCCTGAAACGGTGCACGACTCGCACTTTGGCTTCGATACGCAGCTCTACACACATCCCTTCACGATCCATGTGCCGGTACAAGTGAGCGCGGATCCGGTAACAGGGCGCCAGCTCATTCCCGTGAACGTGCGTTTTCAGGCCTGCAGCGATCGGGAATGTCTCCTGCCCAGGACCGTGCACCTGTTCGTCCCGATTGATGTGTCGAGCTGATTGCCAACCGCTATGCCCTCATGACCAATTCCCATTGGCGCATTCGCGCCCGCCCACCGACAGTCACCGGGTTGTGCGTGCCGGTGCGTCGCACCGCATGCCTTGGTCTTCATATGGAGCACTATCTTGCAATCCAGATTGTTTCCAGCCGTGGCCTGCATCGCGCTGCTTAACACCCTTCCGGCCCTCGCGCACCATTCCTTTTCCGCTGAATTTGACGGCACCAAACCCGTGCGGTTATCCGGCACCATCACGCGAATCGAGTGGACCAATCCGCATTCTTACTTCTACCTGGACGTCAGAGACTCCAAGGGCGTGGTCAACACCTGGGCATGCGAGTCCGGGAATCCCGGAGCACTCTCGCGGCGCGGCTGGAAGAAAGGCGACATCAAGCTCGGCGACGCCCTGATCGTCGATGGCTTTCTCGCCAAGGACGGTTCGCGCCTGATCGACGCCCGGCGCGTCAAGCTCCCCGATGGCCGCACCGTCTATGGAGGAAGTGCCGGAGACGGCGGTCCCGGGGATCCGACCGCGGCGGTACCGCCCACCGCAGGGCCGGGACCATGAGGGCGCGCAACAGAATGAAGCTCATGGCGTTGATGCTGTGCGCAACGCTGTCGATGCCCTCGCTGTGGGCCGCTGACACCGCGAACGGCAGGCATGAACCCGGTGAACTGCAGGCCGAAGGCCTGTTGGGAGAGGATCTCACGGCATCGTCGGCGCCGACGCCGCGCACCGCCGATGGTCATCCGGATTTCAGCGGCTTCTGGAAAGGATCGCGTGCCACCAGGCCGGTCGGCAACATCGGCAAGGACCTGCCGGGGTTCAGGTTGCCGCTGACAGCAGCCGGCCAGGCTGCGCTGCACGACAATCTCACCAAGGTCATCGACCCGGAGTCGCGTTGCATCATCGGTGGCATTCCCCGTCATGACGCCAGCGCCCTGCCCTTCGCCGTCGTTCAGAGTCGGGATCATGTCGCGTTCCTGTACATGTACACCTACTTCCGGTCCGTGCCCTTCGATGTGCACCAGCATGAGGAAGATCCCGACCCGAGCTTCTTCGGCAATGAGATCGGCTGGTGGGAAGGCGACACCTTTGTGATCGACTCGCTCGGATTCAAGAGTTCCAACATGTGGATCGACGAGAACGGCAATCCGCAAAGTGACGCGATGCACGTCACCGAGCGCTGGACCCGCCCTGATGTCGGCCATATCCGTGTGGAAGCGACCATCAACGATCCGAAGTACTACACCCACTCTTTCCAATACTCGCGCACCTGGATCGCCGGCAAACCGGATGAGCATCTGCGTGAGTATGTGTGCAGCGAAAACAATGTCGATCTGGCGCACCTGGGTCCGGGCCCGGGCGGCGTTCGCGCCGATGGCACGCGCGGCTATGACGTAGCGCCGCTGCCCGCCATCCCGCCCACACCCGAAGCCTACGGGAGGTAACAACGCGGTTAGATGCCGAAAGGCAATCATCTCAGGAAGGATTGTCATTGGACCCTGTGAGCGAGGCGCCACTAGAGTGAATTCACTCGCCTGACGTGCGTCGTGCCGTATGTACGGCAAACAACAAAAGGGTTTTCAATGAACTTGCATCGCAATTGGCTGGTCGCGGCCGCAGTCGCCGCGGCACTGCTCTCTTCCCGGATCATGGCGGCGGAGGCCGTGGAGGACACCGACGCCGCTGTCGATGCCGCCACCGCCGATGAGAACGCCCTGTCGGAAGTCATCGTGACCGGCACACGCCAGAGCGGCATCAAGGCCATCGACAGCGCGGCGCCCGTCCAGGTCATCGGCAGCGACGACATCGCCAGGACCGCCACCACGCCGGACCTGATCTCGACCCTTGCGAATCTGGTGCCATCGCTGGACGTCAGCACTTCCGGCGGCGACCTCTCCAACCTGACCCTGCAGGCGGCGCTGCGTTATCTGAGTCCCAATGACACGCTGGTGCTCATCAACGGCAAGCGCCGCCACACCACCTCCAACATTGCCGTCGGAGCCAGCGGCGAATTCACCGGCGGCGCCGGCGCCGATCTGAATTTCATTCCGGCCGACGCCATCGACCATGTCGAGGTGCTGACGGATGGCGCCGCCGCGCAGTATGGCTCGGATGCCATTGCGGGCGTGATCAACATCATCCTCAAGAAAGGCTATGAGGGCGGCAATCTGAATGCCAGCTATGGCGGCTACCAGGACGGGGGTGGCAAGACCGATGATTTCAGCGGCAACGTCGGCCTCCAGCCCTACGACGGAGCCTATTTCAATCTCACCGGTGAGTTTCGCAATCACGGTCATACCGTGCGCAGCGAACCGCTGGATTACACGCTGCCTGCGGCGTTCACTCCGGGCGCGCCCGGTACTTTGCTCACACCGATTGCCGGCCTGTACCCGGCCGCCGGTCTGAAGCCAATCGACAGCAACGCCTTGAATGCGTCCGGGCAACCGGTTCTGAACCTCATCGCCGGCGATGCCCAATACCAGATCAAGCTCGCCGCATTCAATTCCGGCTTCAGGCTGGACAATGATGTCGAGTTCTACTCCTTCGGCACCTGGGGCCAGAAGGATGCCGAAGCTTTTGAGAATTACCGTCTGCCGCACATCGCCGCCTATACCCCCGCCGGCGGGGCTGCCCAGTATCTGTACCCTTATGGTTTCGATCCGATCGAGGCCATCCAGGAGACCGACTACGGCCTCACCGGTGGGCTGCGAGGGGTTCTCGCCGGCTGGAATTGGGATCTGTCCAGCACCTACGGCCGTGATTTCAGTGACTTCTACACCGAGGATTCCGCCAACACCGCCGAATATGCCGCCACCGGCTACACGCCGCTCAACTTCTACGACGGCTCATTCAAGGCCACCCAGTGGACCAACAATCTGGACCTGGACCATGAGTTCGAGGTCGGACTGGCCGGCCCCCTGAATGTCGCACTGGGCGCCGAGCAGCGGCGCGATACCTACGACATCAGCGCCGGCATTCCCCTGTCCTACCAGCTGGGCGGCGGCGCCTCCTTCGCCGGTTTCAGTCCGACCGATGCCGGGTTCCACTCCCGGACCAATGCCGCCGGCTACGTTGACCTGGCGGCCACAGTCATTGGCAACCTGCGCGTGGACATTGCCGGACGCTATGAGAACTACAGTGACTTCGGCGCCGCCAAGAGCGGCAAGCTGACGGCTCGCTACGACTTCACGCCGGCCTTCGCGCTGCGCGGAACGGTCAGCAACGGTTTCCGCGCCCCCACGGTCGCCGAGGAGTACTACACCAAGACCAGCACCTCGCCGACCTCCACCGGGGTGCAGCTGGGCTCGGACTCCCCAGCGGCCGCGCTGTTCGGCCTCGGGAATCTGAAACCCGAGACCTCGGTGAACTACAGCATCGGGGCGGTCTTCACGCCGGTCCAGGATCTCACCGGCACCCTGGACCTGTACCACATCAACCTCGACCACCGCATCGTCTCCACGCAGAGCTTCTATGCCTTGCTCAACGGCATAGCCCAGCCCAGCGACGCCCTGGTGACCAGCGCGCTCAACACCAATGGCAATCAGCTCAATCCGGCGATCACCACGACCTCGGTGAACTTCTTCACCAACGGCGTCGACACCTCGACCCAGGGGGCTGATCTGGTCCTGGATTACGCAACCGATTTTGACCGCCTTGGCCATGTGGATTGGTCGGCCAAGATCAATTACAACGACACCACCATCACCTCGGTGCGCCCGACACCGGCACCACTCACGGCCCAGGGCCTCACCGTTCTCAATGTCCAGTCGTTCACCGGTCTTACCAGCGCCCAGCCCAAGTACGACATCAACCTCGGCACGCTGTGGACCTACAGCAAGCTCACGGTGAATCTGCATGAGATCATCCATGACACCACCACCGTCGTCAGCAGTGATGATGGCGCCACGACGCCGGGCAAGATCACCTACTTCACCAGCCACTCGGGGATCATTCCCATCACCGACATCGACATCGGTTACGACTTCCTGAAATCCCTGAAGCTCAGCATCGGTGCCGTCGATGCCTTCAACCGCTACCCCGACAAACTGGCCCCGGGCCTGTTGGCGGCGTACCAGAAGGGTGGCTACTCCTTTGCCGCCACTCAGTACGCCACCAGTCCCATCGGCGCAAACGGCGGCTACTACTACGTGAAGGCCACGTATACCTTCTGAGTACTGCTGCACGCGAGGGGTAACAGAGCGGTTACAAAACGACGCTATGACTTTCGGCAATGAGTCCATGTCCAATTGGAAGCGTTTATGAGTTGTTGTCAGCGCTCAGGCGGCATAGATTTCCCAGTTATTGAAGCTCGAGTGTAGTTATGGATTTTCGCCGTGTGGCGACCGTTGTGTGGGGCTGCGCCATGTTGTGTGCCCTTGCCCGAGCATCAGTGCCCGAGCCGCGGTCGCCGGATGTTGCCGCATCGCCGTTCGCCACGGGCGCGACGCATGTGAAGCCGGTGAACCTGAAGGTACTGTCGCCGGACATCTCGACCGCCGAACTCGGCCACTTGATGAGGGGCTTCGAAAAAGATCTGGGTGTCACCTGCAGTCACTGTCACGTGGAGGATCCGGCCACGCGCCAATTCAACTATGCCTCGGATGAGAACCCGGCCAAGGCGCAGGCAAGAATGATGATCATCATGCTCAAGGACATCAACGACAAATATCTGGTGCAGCTGGGCGGCGACCGACGCTATGCCGTGCCGGTGACCTGCGGATCCTGCCATCAAGGACAGAGCAGTCCGCCGGCCTTCGAACCGCCAGAGGATCATCATGGGTAGCGCCGGCCCAGGTTTGCGGCGCCCGTGGCTTGCACTATGGGCGTTGGGCGCTGCCGCCGCCAGCTTGTGCGCGCAGGCGCAGATCGCGGTGCGCAATCAAGGCTACATGCCCTACTCGGATGAACCCATCAACTACCGCTCCGAGGATGTCAGCGATCCGGTGGCACAGCTGCAGAAGCAGCTCGATGCCGGGGCGACCAGCCTTAGCTGGGATGCGGACCAGGGTTACCTCAAGTCGGTACTCAAATTGCTGCACGTGCCGGTCGACTCGCAGACCCTGGTATTTTCCAAGACCAGTTTTCAGTATCCGAAGATCACGCCGGATCACCCCCGCGCCCTGTACTACAACGATGACGTGTACGTGGGAAAGGTGCACGACGGCAAGGCCATCGAACTGGTCTCCTTCGACGCGCGCCAAGGGGCCATCTTCTACCTGCTGGACGAACGCCGGGTCGACAAGCCCGTGTTTCAGCGCGCCGAACTTGATTGCACCCAGTGTCACATCGCCGCCGGTACGCGGGGCATTCCCGGAGTGCTGCTGCGTTCGGTCTATGCAACCGCCGATGGCACCTTGCTCCCGGGTACTTCCTCGTACATCACCGATCAGGACAGCCCGCTCGCTGAGCGCTGGGGTGGCTGGTATGTCAGCGGCAAGGCTGGAGATCCGGCGCTCACCATGGCCAATGCCCGCGTCGCCCAGGCGGACGTCGCGGCTGCGCGGGTCGCAACGGACGCGACTGCTCACAAGCTGGTGCCCTTCGATCCACCACCCTTTAAGGACTCCGACTATCTGTTTCCCGGCAGTGATGCCGTGGCACTGCTGGTGCTGGCGCACCAGACGCAGATGCACAACCTGATCACGCTGACGAACTACAAAACGCGCATTGCCCTTTACGACCTCGGCAAGCAGTTTGCGGATCCCGACGCCGTACGTCGGCAATTCGAACGTCCAGCCGAACAGCTATTGCGCTACCTGCTGTTCGCCAACGAGGCTCCCCTTGCCGGCCTGGGTGCGCAGCAGGCGTTGACGGCATCCCCGTTCGCCCGGGATTTTGCGGCCCGTGGCCGGCGCGATTCGCAGGGCCGCTCTCTACGTGACTTTGACCTCGTGCAGCGCATCTTCCGCTACCCGTGCAGCTACCTCATCTACTCGGATGCTTTCGATGCGATACCGGCACCGGCCAAGGACTACGTGTACCACCGTCTGCTGCAGATACTCACCGGTCAGGATCAGAGCGAGGACTTTGCGCGCCTTTCGGCACAGGACCGCAGGGCGGTGCTGCAGATCCTGCTGGAGACGAAGGCGGGGCTGCCCGCCGAATGGCAGGACTATGCCCATGCGAATCATCTACTTTCATACCGAGGAACGAAGTCATGAGAATGTTATTGAAGAGCGTCGGCCTTGCCGCCGTAATCCTCTCTGGGGGCGGTGCGGCCCTGGCAGACGGTGGAAACCCCATCGATGGACGCTGGGACGCCGCCCTTACCACCAAGGACGGCACCGTCATTCCTTTCCGTCTGGATCTGTCCGGATCGGACTCAACGCTCAAGGGGACGCTGTACGACGGATTCCACCCCTACGATGGCACCACCAGTGCCACTTTCAGGGATGGCACGCTGGTGCTGAACATCGAGCATTACCTCACCACCATCAATGCGCAGCTCAAGGACGGGCAACTCCTCGGCAATGTCACCAGTCAGGGCCGGGGACAGTTCCAGCAGTTTGGCTTCCATGCCGTGCATCACGTGGAGGCCGGCGATCCCTCGAGGTCCAGTTCCGCTCCCAAGGTCGCAGGCAGTTGGGTGGTGCCACTGCCTGCTCCTTCCGCCAAGGGTGAAAAGGCCTTCCGTTTCATCATCGAGCAGCACGGCGGCGAGATAGCGGCGTCCATCCTGCGCGTGGACGGTGATACCGGCTCCTACACTGGGGCGTTCAAGGACGGCAAATGGGTGCTGAGTCACTTCGACGGCAGCCGCCCCGGTGTGATCACGGTCGTTCCGAATGCCGATGGAACGCTGCAAATCGATCAACACGCCAATCGTGCGCCGGCGGCACAGCCGGTGAGCAACTCCGCCAGTGCCTATGGTACGGATGAGAACTCACCCAACGGGCGCAACGCGGCCACACTGGTCGCATACCGCGAGCCGGTCGCTGTGGCCAAAGGGCTGCCGCAGCCGGAGGACTATCAGACCCATACCACGGCGCGTGACGCTCATGAGCCATTCACGTTCAGCTTTCCGGATGACAGCGGCAAGCTGGTGACCAATGAGGACCCGCGCTTCAAGGGCAAGGTGGTACTGGCGATCGTGACCGGCACCTGGTGCCCGAACTGCCATGACGAGGCGCAGTACCTGGTGCAGCTGGACAAGAAGTACCGTGACCGGGGACTGGCCATTGTCGCGCTGGACTTCGAGGAGCCCGACCAGCAGGGCAGCCTCGAGCGCGAACATGCCTTCGTCAAACAATATGGCGTCAAATATACCTACCTGATTGCCGGGGCTCCGGAGGAGATGTGGGAAAAGGTTCCGCAGCTGGTCAACCTCAACACCTGGCCCGCCACCGTGTTCATCGGTCGTGACGGAACCATACGCGGCGTTCACTCCGGATTTGCCTCCCCCGCCAGCGGCGAGTTCAATGACCAGCTGAAAAAGGAATTCACGACCCAAATAGAAGCCTTGCTTTCAGAGAAGGGCATCAGCGCCAAGACCACCCCGGCCGACCACGCCCAAGCGCTCGAGGTGGCGCAGGCCAACTGACTCGTTGCCTATCCAAGCGCCCACGGGGACGCGAAGCCAACCTTCGCGTCCCCTCACTCCCGGTGGCCGACCATCGCCCCCAGGATGATGCAATCAAGACCCCGTGCTGAAATTGGCGAGGTTCTCCAGGTGAACGAACCAGCTGACTGCCATAAGGGCAGTCCGTCGATGAATCCGCGCAGCTCCTGCGCCGACATCGCGGCAGCGGCCGGCACCGTGGCGGTTGCGAAGGGCCCATGATCGGCGGCAAGCAGGCCCGCAAGCAATGGCCGTGACCGGGAATTCACCGGCCCGGGACTTCGCGCGCGCTCAGTCCAGCTCGTGTTCCTGCCACCAGGAATAAAAGTGCAGCAGTCCTGACACGGCGGCGCTCACCACCGCGAGACTGGTAATGCCGGCCGCGACCTTGACGATCAGCGGCTGGTGCGCAAGATGCAGCGAGACCGCAATCCCGCGCAGCCCATGCGGAGCCGCGCGCGCTGCAATCACACCGGCCAGAACCGACAATGCGCAGGTCAGCCCGGCGATGGCGGCCGTCATCTTGGCGAGTCGCTTCGGATGCAGGGGGCCCACCCGCGGCGCCTCGGATCCGGTAGCCATTGACATGATTGCACTCCCTGCCGCTTAAGCCGCACCCCCTCTCGACCCTCCGATCGGTGATGCGCTACACGGTCTGCGCACAGTATAGCCAAGCCTGGACCGGCGGCCGCGGCTCAAGGGACAATGGCATTTAAATCATTAAGTTACTTGATAGAGGTAAGGCGAAACTTTAGGGCTGCTTCAAGCCCTGCCGAGGCTTCAGAATTACGGCCAACGTGCGACAATCCGCGACCCGGCAGACGGACAACATAAACAGAGGTAGCACCATGTCAGATTCAGTCACCACTCCTTTGTATATCGGGGGCAAGGAACGCCAGACGGCCGAGAAGATGGCGATTGCCGATCCCGCCAAACCCGGAGTCGTGGTGGGTTATGCCGCCGCGGCCAGTGCCCAGGATGTCAGTGATGCCGTCGCCGCCGCCAAGGCCGCCTATCCGGCCTGGGCCGCCCTCTCGCCCCAGCAGCGCTCGGAGAAAATGCTGGCGGCGCTCGCGGGCATTGCCGAGAACCGCGATGCCGACGCCGCCATTCTCTCGCAGGAGAACGGCAAGGTGCGCTTTGAGGCCTGGGTCGATTCCCTGGTGCTGGAACTGCGCTGGAAGCTGGCTCTGCATCATACCGATGAGGTCAATGCCTCGAAGGTCCTGCCGCCCATTCACGGCGCCATCCCGGTGGCGACCACCGTGGCCTACCAGCCGCTGGGCGTGGTCAGCATCATCGTGCCGTTCAACTGGCCGGTGGCCATCCTGGGTGCGGCGCTGCCCCACGCGCTGCTGGCCGGCAACACTGTCATCGTCAAACCGCCCCTGACGGCGCCACTGGCGACGGCACGCATCGTCGAGCGTATCGCCAAACAGCTGCCCCCGGGCGTCCTCAATGTCGTCACGGGCGCCGATGCCAACATGAGCGCACTGATCCGCAATCCCGACGTCGCGAAGGTATGCTTTACGGGCTCGGTGAATGGCGGCAAGAAGATGATGGAGCTGGCCTCTCACAGTCTCACGCGCGTCACGCTGGAACTCGGCGGCAATGATGCAGCCATCGTCCTGAAGGATGCGATCCTCGACGATGTGCACCTGGATCGCATGTTCGCCGCGATCTACGACACCACCGGTCAGATCTGCATGAACGCCAAGCGCCTGTTCGTGCATCACTCGCGGGTGGATGAAGTGGTCAAGGGGCTCTCCGCGCGGCTTCAGAAGACCAAGCTCGGTTATGGGTTGGACAAGGACACGACCATGGGTCCTTTGCACTCTCCTGCGCAGAAAGCCTTCGTCGAGAGCCTGATCAAGGAAGCCAAGGAATCGGGAGCCAAGGTTCTGGAGTTCGGTGAACTGCCGGGCGGTGACATGAGGGGCGGCAACTTCGTGCGTCCCGCCATCGTCGTCAATCCGAAGCTCACACTGCGGGTCGTGACCGAGGAGCAGTTCGGCCCGGTGATTCCGGTCATTCCCTTCGAGACCGAGGATGAGGCCATCAAGTTGGCGAATGACAGCTGGGCTGGGCTCGCCGGCTCGGTGTGGACCGCGGATGTGAAAACCGCCAATCGCGTCGGCGGACAGATGGTCTGCGGCTATGTCTGGGTCAATGATCACGGCGCCACGCGCCTGGATCTGCGCGCGCCCTTCGGGGGCATGAAGGCCTCCGGTATCGGCCGTGAGCAGGGCATCGAAGGCATCCGTGCCTTCCAGGATACCCGCTCCATTGCCCATCTGGATGCAGCGGCGCTGGCCTCGATGGCGCACTAGCCGCAGCGTACGGCGCGATGGCCTAGTGCCAGGTGCCCAGATAGGCCACGACGTCGCGTACGTTGCGCTCATCCTGCGCGCTACGCGGCTCGGGGAAGATCTTCGGCATCTGGCCGGTCGGCGCGCGGATATAGGCTGCCAGAGCGTCGGCGGAGAGCTGCGCGCTCAGCGCCTTCAGGTCCTTGCCGGCAACGCGACTGCCGTCCGGGCCATGGCAACCGCTGCAGGCCTGGGTGTAGACCGCCGCGCCGCGGGCCGCATCCGGGTCCGCGGCGCTGGTCGAAGGCTGCGGTTTTCCAGGCAGCGACATCACCACGACACTGGGGCGTCCCACAGAGCCGAAGGACGCCGGCGAGACATTCCCGGAGGTGAAGGCCACATACTGCTTGCCCTCGCGCGCATAGGTCACGATGCCGCCCGCCAGGGCTCCGCCGCTGGGCCTCTGCAGCAGCAGCCGACCCGTGCCGCTGTCGAAGATCAGCAGGTCCCCGCCGTTGTCCCCTGCCAGCACAATGCCTCCGGCGGTCGGCGTGACGCCGCCAAGGACCGGCGTATCGGCATGGTATTTCCAACGCACCTGTCCGGTATCAGCGTCGACAGCAGTGAGCCAGCCCGAAGCAACGTCCTTGCCGGGCACCACACTGCCGCCCAGATTCAGTCCGCGCGGTACATACGCTGAGGCCGAGGTGCTCTTGAGGGTCATGCACAGATCATCCGCACCGACGAATATCGTCATGCGACGTGGATCGAAGGCCGGCCCGTTCCACAGCACGCCGCCGGCCGGGCCCGGACAGACGCGCAAGGGTTGCTCGGTCATCGGCCTGTGAACCGGATCCACCGTGGTCACGGGAACTTTGAAACGGACCTGATGGGAGGCGCGATCCACGATATGCAGCAGGCCATCCTTGCCGGCCGCGGCCATCATGTCCTCGTGCCGGGCATTGCGGAACAGCATCGGCGCGGCGGCCAGGTCGTAGTCGCGATCATCATTGGCCTGCAGCTGATACCACCAGCGCAGCTGGCCGGTGCGCGCATCCAGCACCACGGCGCTGTCGGTGAACAGGTTTGAACCTGGTCGGTCCTGGGGTGCGAGATCCGGTACGGGATTGCCGATCGGCGCGAAAAGCTCGGCGCTGGTGGGATCGATGGAAAAGGTCGACCAGCTGGCGCCGCCGCCATGGGCGGCCCACTTCGAGTTGCCCCAGGTCTGCGCGCCCTGCTCGCTTCCCTGGGGAATGGTATTGAAACGCCATACCTCACGGCCGCTCAATGCGTCATAGGCGAGGATGCGGCCGCGGATGCCGAACTCGCCGCCGGCTATGCCCACGATCACCAGACCGTTCCATGCCAGCGGCGCTCCGGAGATGTACTCGCCCAGCGTCGCATCGCCGGCAATGCTGGTCCAGATCTGCGCGCCCGTCAGCGCATCCAGGGCGAGGAGCCGCCCGTCATCGGTGCCGCGAAAAATCCGGCCGTTGAGATAGGCCACACCACGATTCACCGGCAGCCCCGGCGGCACACTGCGGTAATAGGCGGTACGCCATTTGATGTGGCAAGTCACCGGGTCAATCGAGAAGGTGTCGGCGGGCGTGGTGACGTACAGCGAATCGCCGATCACCACCGGTCCGGCCTGCAGTGACCCCAGCTCCGCTACTGGAACGCGGCACACTTCCGTGAGGGTCGCTGCATTGGCGACGTTGATTTCATCCAACGGCGAATAGCGTTGCCCTTCCGGAGTCTTGTTGTAACTCTCCCAGTCCGAACCCGGGACCGCCTCGGCGCCCCGACACACCGCCGCACCCCAGGACGCCACGACCAGTGCCATGGTGCAGGACATCGAGCGTGCGGAGATCTTCATTTACGGGGCCGCCATCTGTTGGTCGTAGAGCGCCTGGAATAGTTTGACCTTGTCCGGGCCCAACGAGTCGGCCACGACCGGACTCTCACTGATGTGCAGCACGGGTCCGGAGGCGAGGGTTCGGATCTGTGGCCATACCGGTAGCCCCGGGCCGTTCGGATCGCCTGATCTTGCGAAGTTGATCCAGTAGGAGGACATCAGCTTTGCGACCTTCTGGGCCGACGCGGAAGCCTGCGTCAGCTGTGGAGAACTGCTGTCGGGGTACAGGCGCAGCACTCCCAGGTTGTCGAAAACGAATGGCAGCTCACAGGTATGGCAAACGCCAAGATCATGCGCATCGGGCGCATAGCTCGGTTTGAACACGAAGTGATAGGCGTAGGCGTGCATGCCCCGCGCATGCTGCCGCTCGGCGAACAGGCGCATGAGCCATTCCATGTTGTCAGCGAACAGGCGCGTGTTGTCGAACGCCGCCTCGGCGTCGGTGGCGGCGGGATAGGCCTGCAGCCCGAGCTGCGACTGATCACCCCAGCGCTGAGCGGCGGTGCTACGCCAGCGTTCCACGGTCATGGGCGGCCCGAAGCCCGCCGCAAACGATCCCTCATCGCGATTGGAGCCCGCGATGACATCCACCTCATTCTGGCGGCCGGCGGCAAAGGTGCGGGTAAGGTCCTCCGGAACGATCCAGCCATCGATGATCATTCCCTGCTTGGGGAGCTTGTTGGCGGCGTCCTCCGCAGACATCCCCCGCAATGCGGCCAGCGTGCTCATGCCCAGCTGCGCGGCCGCCTTGACGGTCTGCTGCTCAGCAGATTCTCGAGTGCGCATCGGCGCCAGGCTCAATCCCATCCAGATGCCGCTTTCAGAGATGGCGCGGCGAAACAGACCGGCCGCGGCCGGCGAGCCGACCAGGGCCGCCGACATCGATGCGCCCGCCGACTCCCCGAAGATCGTGACATTCCCGGGATCTCCGCCAAAGCCGGCGATGTTGCGCTGCACCCATTCCAGGGTTGCGATGGTATCGGACAGGGCATAGTTGCCGGAGGCCCGGTGCGGCGACTCGGCGGTCAGCTCCGGGTGCGCCAGAAATCCCAGCGACCCCAGCCGATAGTTGAAGGTCACGATGACGACGCCCTTCGCCGCCAGGCTATCTCCCTGGTTGTAGGGCGTTGAGCCGGCGCCTTCCAGATAGGCGCCGCCGTAAATCCACACCATTACGGGCAGCTTCGCATGGGCCGAGGCTGCGGGGGTCCAGACATTCAAATACAGACAGTCCTCGCTGATCGGCGGCGAGTCCGGCAGATCCACCGCACGGTTGTTGGGCACTCGCTGCCGCTGATGGGGTTGGATACAGGCGGCCCCAAAGTGGTCGCCGGCGCGCACACCCTGCCACGCCGGCATCCTCTGCGCCGCCTTCCAGCGCAGATCCCCGACCGGCGCGGCGGCAAAGGGGATGCCCTTGAATACCACGACGCCGGCGATGTTCCCGGGCACTCCCGACACCAGGCCCTCGGTGGTCCGCACCGGGCCCTTCAGCGTCGCCGCATGAACGGCCAGCATCATGCCCAGTCCCAGCACCACCGGCAGCAGTCGCGTACCCTTCATATCAACCCCCGCGTTTTCGTTTCTTGGCTTTCGGCTCGAGCGCATTCAGCAAACCCTGGGTATTGGCCTCAAGCTGGTCCAGAAACGCCTTGAGCTTCTTCTCGTCGACGTTCTTGAGCAGAAAGTCCTCGCTCCACTTCGCGTAGGGGCGTGACTCCTCGAGAATCTGCCGGCCCTTCCTGGTCAGTGACACGCGCTTGGCGCGAGAGTCCTTCGGATCCGACCGGCGCTCCACCAGGTCCTTCGATTCCAAGTCGTGCAGGGAACGGCTGACCCAGGCCTGATCCACCAGCGTCCGCCTGACGATCTCCACCATCGGCAACGAATCCTCATTTTCCAGGGCGCTCAGCAGTCGCAGGTCGGTGTTGCTGATGTCCCATAGTTTCTTGATCTGCCGTGAACTCGCCCGCAGCATCGCATCCGCGAGCCGACACAGGCGCGCCACGATATGGTCCCGCAGCTTCTGGCGCGCAGGGGAATCCGGCTGCTTGTTGCGTTTGTTTATTGCAATGTCCATAGCGAAGTCGACACACCCGTTAGGTCGTAAATCCGATCCAGCGTCCCAAGCCGATGACGCCGGACCACAGCAGGATGGAACTGATACCGGCGGTACGTGCCGGCAATGGCGGATTGCCCGAATCCCAGGTCGCCACGCCACGAAAAGTCACCAGTTGAAAATACAGCATGTTGACGCCGGCCAGCAGCATCAGCAGCATCTTCCAGCGAAACGGCGCATTGTCGTAGTAACCGGTGGCGTTGGCGATGAACAACAGGGTCCCCGTCAGCACCGAGCAGCCGAATGCCCACCAGGTCCATGGCAGCAGGCGCTGCGACAGATAGGTGAATGCCAGGCTCCTGGAGGTCAGCCCCATGAGACGGGTATCGACGATGAAAATCGTGCCCGCGACCATCGCCATGGTAATCACATGCACTGACTCGACGAAGGGAAACCAGCGCTCGCTGATGGAGACGGCAAGTGCTGTGCCCTGCAGCCACTGGAGAGTTTCGACTATCAATGCCGTGACACCCTAGACCGAATAGGCGATGAGGCGGCCGGCCACGATCACACTGATCCACAGCAGCATATACGCACCAGCCAGTGCCGCATGCAGCCGCGTCGGGCGCCGCTCGCGCCGGCGCGCCAGAAAGGACAGCCAGAATGTGAACGCCACTGCGACCAACACCAGGCACATCTTGGTATAAAACACGCGATTGAAGATCGCCCGCCCCGGCTCGGCGACAATGAGCAGGGTGCCGGTCAGCAGCAGAATGGCCAGACAGATCCAGATTGCGGGAACGAACCGCCGGGCCAGACTCGAGGTCGGCTCCTGTGTCAGGCCGCGCCCCGCGATGCGCAAGGAAAGATTCAGTGCCAGGGCGAACAGGGTCGCCAGGGCCAGGATGTGCACCACCTGAATATCCGCAATGGCGCCGTGTGTGGTCTGTATCAGGTGACTGAGCGAGGTCGACTCCAGCCAGCGCCCGAACGCTCGCAAACTCATCACTGCTACCTTGATTCGACTCTGCACTCAAAGCTGCTGGCCACATCGGCTGATCCTGCTCCCTTGTATGAGGCTATCTGGGGGTAGGGGCACAGGGGCCGCGTGCGAATCACCGTACCATCGGCGCCGGGTTGGGTCGCAACGATTGCGCGCGGGGCCTCGCCTTTTTCAACCCATGCGACCAGCGGTGTCATGCCGTCAAACACGCTCGGCCCGGTTCCACCCACACAGTGAAACATTCCGGGAGCGAAAAAGGTGCGTATGAAGCTCTGCACCTTCGCGTCCCCGAGCTTGTCGGTGACACTGTTCAGGTAATCCAGAGTGTTGTAGGGAGACAATCCCGGATCGGCACCTCCGTGATACAGGATGAGCTTGCCGCCATGCCGCCGGAATGCATTGAGATCCGGATTGGTGGAGTTCAGATCCGGACCCAGCGTCCGCAGCACCGTCGGCATATCCTGATCCGGATCAAAGGTCGCGGGACTCCAGCGCGGCGCGTTTCCCGTCATGGCGGTCATCATGGCTGACAACGGATCCACGGTGGGCACGGGCGCGGCCGCCGGCTTCGCTGCCGGACCGCCGCTGAGGGAAAAAAATGCCGCCGTGCCCCAGGTTGGCCCCGGGTACAGTTTCAGTCCGCCTGGAGTGCTGTGCGGACCGTAAGTCAGGCGCGCGCGATCAACCTGAGCGGCTGTCAGACACTCCTCGGTCCGGCCGGCCTTGCACTGCAGCTGCGCCGGATCGAAGCGGCAGCCAAGAGGTGCGCTGATGAGTCCATCCTTCAGGCCATCCTCGGCGTCACATCGAGCCAGCGCTGCCTGCACCAGCAGTTTGGAGGCAGCCGCGTCGAGGTTGCCTTCGGGATGGGCATTTGCGGCCTGGGCCAACACCATGCCACGCACCGTGGCGCCCAGATAGTTGATCGCCGGGGCTCCAGCGAGGATTCCGTCATAGTCGGCCGGATAGCGCTGCGCCTCGGTGAGTCCCTGCCACCCGCCCGATGAACAACCGCTGAAATAACTGCGGGCCGGGTGCTGGCCGTAGTACGCGGCAATCACTTCCTTGGCCCGCAGGGCCATCAGATGGTGGGCGCGATGTCCGAAATCGATGACACGCCGGGCGTGGCCGGCAATCCAGTCCGACTGAAACGGGTCACGCTCGGTGACATGCCCGGTATCGGTGGACGCGGTGGCAAAATGCCCGCGCAAGGCCGCGACCATCGACGGATAGTTCAAAGCTCCGGTAAGACCGGCGTTGCCGACACCCTCGAAACGGTGGTTCCAGTCATCAGGCAGCCACACCTCCACCTGGATCTCTGTCTCGATCGCCAGGCTTACGCGGCAGAACGGCACGGACACCGTCATACGTGGGCCGCCACCGAGGCGTGCGAACACACCATCTGGAATCTGCCAGGCCGGCGTGCCGGAGATGACCTCGGTCTTCTCGATCCGGGTGTCAGGCAATTTGAGCCCGCTGAGCCGGGCACACAGTACCGGATCGGCCGCGCGCACCGAAGCGGCCATGCCCATGCAGCTCCCAAGCGCCACCACCACCCAATAGGTCTTCATGGCCGCTACGGCTTGGCGGGCGCCGGCGCTGGGTTCGCGGCATCCGGCGCGCCCTTGTTCTCGTGCGCGCGCCGATAACGCGAGGTCGTGATGTAGTTGCGCACCGCCTCGTTGTCCTCGTGGCACGCGTACTCGTAGATCTGGTAGCTCTCATCGCGGGTCCAGGGAAGCTGCGCAGTCCAGGAAGCCGTCTGAGTCACCGGATCCGTCACCGTCACGGTGTAATTGATGTGGTTCGGGTCGGTGCGTGTCAGGCGCTCCACCAGCTTCATCTGCGGGCTGGAGGCGCGCGGATCCCGCGGGGAACCACGCGTTGGCACATCGGTCATGCTGGTCTGACCGTTGAAGTTGGTGGTCACGATGACCAGCGTATTGCCCTCCCAATGGCCACGCGAGGAGCCCAGCCACTGCCTGACCTCGCCGGACAGCGTTGGCATGTTACCGAGCGGTACGATTCGCGCTTCATGAATCATTTCAAGATTGATGACCACATAGCCGGGCGACTGGATGATCTGGATGCCGTTGTTGTAGGGATTGGGAAACATGCCCTCAGGCAGCCCGCGCGTGATGCAGCGGCCCCAGCTGCCGAAGTCGGCAACGCTGTCGAACACCTCACGGTTCCAGTCGCTGCCCATCTTGCTCGACAGTTCCTTGCCGGCGGCGGTCTGCGGCGGCAGCTGCCCATCCTGAGGATCGATGATCAGTGAGGTCTGAACCGGAACTTCAGTCTCCTCGACCCAGTGACCCATGCCCAGGGCGTGTTTTGATTCCTCGCTCCTGTAGCCCTGGTTCTGTTTTTCAGTCGCCGCGCGCTGCTGCGCAAGTTCCGCGGCGGTGAAATTGAGCCGGTTGCCGTATTGCGCCGGCCGTTGCAGCGGCACGCTCATCAGGCTGGAGATGGGCCAGGTGCCCTGAAGGTCAGGATCACCCCACGGCGTCCTGGGCTGTTGCCAGCCCGCAGCCTCGGCATACAACGGTACGAGCAGCGCGGCGCTGAGGGCCAATGCTGCGAGCGCGTCTCTCTTAGCCATATCTGCTCCGAAGGCCAGGGCCTGGCGCAGCAGCCTGCGCTTTCATTGATATCCTTGTCAAGACATGTATTATATTGCGCTGACATGCATAAGGCTTGACAAGGCAACAGCCTAAGGTCGTGACATGAAGATGCGTCCATTCCTGCTCCTGTTGACGCTTCTGGCAACGACGGCCACTGCGGCGGTGCCGGCGGATGTCGCGCGGCTTGCGGGCAAGCCGAACCTCAACGGCATCTGGCAGGCGATGAATTCGGCGAACTGGAACCTGGAGGCGCACTCGGCCGCGAAGCTTGACGCTCTGTGGTCAACCGGGGCCCTGTTCGCCATACCGGCCGGCAAGAGCGTGATTGTCGGCGGGCAGATCCCTTATCTGCCCGAGGCCCTGAAAATGCGCGATCAGATGCGCGCCCAGTGGCCGAAGTCCGATCCGGAGACGTTCTGTTACCTGCCCGGTATTCCGCGGGCCACCTACATGCCCTACCCTTTCCAGATCATCCAGGGCAATCACGACCTGCTGATGGTCTACAGCTACGCCACATCGAATCGCACCATTCACATGGGCAAGCACGAGGAACCGCCGGTCGACAGCTGGATGGGCCGCTCCGAAGGCCGCTGGGAAGGCAACACCCTGGTGGTGCAAACGAGCGGCTTCAACGGCCGCGCGCACCTGGACCGGGCCGGAAATTTCTTCAGTCCCGCGCTCAAGGTCACCGAGCGCTTCAGGCTGCAGAACGCAAACGTGCTGCTGTACGAGGCGACTCTTGAGGACCCCCAGACCTACAGTGCCCCCTGGACCATCCGCATGCCCTTGTACCGGCACGTCGAGGAAAACGCCGAATTGCTCGAGTTCAAATGCATACCCTTTGCCGAGGAACTGCTCTACAAGGATCTGGAGCTGCCGGCCACGCACTAGCTCCGTCTAAAGGACCGGGAGAACATAAATGTTGAGACACACCACGATTCTTGCGGCAGTCGCCGTCGCGGCCGCGCTGCCGCCAGCCGCACTGGCCCATCACTCCTTCGCGGCCGAGTTCGATTCCAGCAAGGTGGTGCACCTGGAAGGCACCGTGGTGCAGTTCGCCTGGGTGAACCCGCACTCCTGGATCTACATGGATGTGAAGAAGGCCGACGGCGGCATCGATCACTGGAAGATCGAGGGCGGCGCCCCGAGCCTGCTGCTGCGTCGCGGCTGGACCAAGAACTCCGTTCAGCCCGGCGTCAAGGTCGTCGTCAGTGCCTACCAGGCGCGTGATGGCGCGCTGCGCGCCAGCGCACGCGATGTCACCTTCCCGGATGGTCGTTCGCTGGATGCGGCTTCCTCCTACCAGCAGCAAGAGTCCAAGTAGTCCCGTGAGCAGTTCGAAGCGCCGCGCGGCGTGGCGGAGCCTGCGGCTGATTCTGCCGGCCCTGTGCTGCAGTGCCGTTGCCTGGAGCCAGGCTCCGCGCGGCCAGGATGCCTACGCCAAGGCGTGCGCCAACTGTCATGGGGCAACCCTGGATGGCACGCAGTTCGGCCCGGCGCTCAAGGGCGCCACGTTCGCCGCGCAGTGGCGCGACCAGCCGCGTGCGGCCTTCACCGAGAAGCTACGCACCACCATGCCGCCGGGAAAGCTGGGATCCATCCCCGCCGATACCTATGCCGACATCGAGGCCTACATCACCGCGGTCAACGCCGCCTCAGGTGCCAATTCGGAACGACAGGCCGGAGGAATGATGGGCCCCATGCAGCGCCGCGCCGACGATCCGCAGTACCTGGCGGCGCTCAAGACGCGCAAGAACGTGCTCGACTCGATGTCCACGATAACCGATGCCACCCTGCAACACCCGGCGCCTGGGGACTGGGTGATGTGGCGGCGTACCTACGACGCGTTGGGGTACAGCCCGCTGCACCAGATCGATCGCTCCAACATCAGGAATCTGCGCATGGCGTGGAGCTGGAGTCTGCCGCAAAGCTCCAATGAGCTCACCCCCCTGATCCATGATGGCGTGCTGTTCGTTGCCAGCGGCGGCGCGGTTCAGGCTCTGGATGCGGCTTCAGGGGATCTGCTGTGGCAGTACCAGCGATCCATTCCCGCAGGGGCCGGCTTTGGCGCCTCGCACGGGAAGTCGCTGGCCATCTACGGGGATCTGCTGTTCGCGATCAGCGCCGACGCCCATGTCGTCGCACTCGATATCCGCACCGGTCATCTGGTGTGGGATCAGGAAGTGGTGCCCGCCGGCGCAGCCGGCGGCGGACTGGGCTTGAACAGCGCTCCCATGGTCGTCAAAGGTACGGTCATCGTCGGCGTGAGCACCGGTATCGCCTATGCGGGAGGTTGCTTCATCGTCGGCCTGGACGCCAAGACCGGCAAGGAGCAGTGGCGGTTCCACACCGTTGCCCGCCCCGGTCAACCCGGCGGCGACAGCTGGAATGGGGCACCCGTGGAGGAACGCTTCGGGGGCGGCGTGTGGATGGGCGGAAGCTATGATCCGCAGCTGGATCTGGTCTATTTCGGCATCGGCAATACCTATGACACCGCCACGCTGCTGCAGCCGCGTCCCGGCGCCACGGGGCTCAGCGCCAATGACGGGCTGTATACCGATTCCTCCGTTGCACTGCACCCGCAAAGCGGTTCCCTGGCCTGGTACTACCAGCACCAGAAGCGCGATATCTGGGATCTTGACTGGGTGTTCGAGCAGTCACTCCTTACGCTTCCGGTCAATGGCCAACCCCGCGAGGTGATTGTTACCGGCGGCAAGACGGCCCTCTTTGATGTCCTGGACGCCAGGACCGGCGCTTTTGTCTTTGCCAAAGATCTGGGCGTACAGAATGTCGTCAGCGGGGTGGATCCGCGGTCCGGCGAGAAGACCATCAATCCTGCCGTCCAACCCGAAGCCGGCAAGACCAAGATCATCTGCCCGAACAGCATCGGGGCCCGCAACTGGCAAGCCACCGCCATCAACCCGGATTCGGGTGTGCTTTACGTTCCCATTCTCGAGAACTGTGCCGACTTCACCTATACGCCCAGCAGCGCCGCCCAAACGGCCAAGGGCGGAATCGACATCCACTTCAGCGCGCGTACCCCATCCGACCACGACGGCAATTTCGGGCGTCTCGTGGCCCTGAACTTGAAAACTCATGAGATACTCTGGACCCATCGTCAGCGCATGCCCCTTGCCAGCGCCGTATTGGCCACTGCCGGAGGTCTACTGTTTGTCGCGGATGTGGACCGCAACTTCTACGCCTATGATCAAGCCAATGGAACCATCCTGTGGCGCACGCGCCTGAACGCCGCGGGCGAGTCCTTTCCGGTGACCTACTCCGTCAACGGCCGGCAGTACATTGCCGTGATCGCCGGCAGCGGCAGCCCGATGGGAGCCGCCAGCCGCGCCTTCGTTCCCGAGGTCGCCGCATCCGCCGCCGGCGTGACACTTACTGTATTTGAGATGCCCTAGCCCCTACCCGTTTTCCCCAACAGCTTCTGGAGACTTCAATGAGAACGCTTGCCCTTGCTTTGGCTTTCCTGCTGGCCAGCGCCGTGGCCTTCGCTGGCGATCTGGATGGCAAGTGGAGTGGTTCGATCACTACTGACCAGGGTGCCTTCCCGGTCGAATACGTGTTCAAAACCGACGGCGCCACGCTGACCGGGACTTCCACCGGTCCGGATGGCAGCGCGGTCATGATCAAGAACGGCAAGATCAATGGCGACAAGATCAGCTTCGACCTCTCATTCGATATGCAAGGCACCGCCATGACATTCAGCTACACCGGCGTGGTGTCCGGCGGCGAGATCAAGCTGCATACGGAATTCATGGGCATGCCCTTCGACTATTCCGTCAAGAAAGCGTCCTGAGCCATGGCGGAGGAGTCGCGGGCACAGCAGGCGCAGCGCAACAAACAGTTGATTGCCGAATACTATGAGCTCGCGATCAACCGCAAGGACTTCGCTGCCGCTCGCGCCTATATCGGTCCGTACTATCGCCAGCACAGCACTTATGGGGCGGATGGACCGGAGGGTCTGGCGGAATTCATTGAAGTGGCGAAAACCGCCTTCCCCAACCTCAAAGTCGACTTCGTGCGCATGATCGCCGACGGCGACTACGTCCTGATGCACAACCGCGGCGCCAACAGCCCCGGTACCAAGGCGGTGGTGGACATTTTCCGTCTGGAGAACGGCAAGGTCGTTGAACACTGGGACGTCCTGCAGGACGTCCCGGAGACGGCCCGCAATACCAATACCATGTTCTGAGGGGCGCGCCGCCAGGAGCTAACGCCATGCCAAGCCATCTGTGTGTCAGCCCCGAATCGGCCTACACCGAACAGGAGCGGCGCAACCGCGACGTGGTGCTGGACTTCTACGAGAACGGCGTCAATCGCCGCGACTACGACGCCGCCTTCCGACATCTGGGCCCCCGCTATGTCCAGCACAATCCGGCCGCCAGCGATGGGCCCGAGGGGTTTCGCGAGTTCTTTACCCGTCTGGAGAAGAGCTATCCGGACTTCCGCGTAGAGATCCGTCGCGTCTTCATCGAAGGCGACCTGGTGGCGGTCCATGTGCGCTCCTTCAATGGTCCCACCCAGAACGGGGAGGCCGGCGTCGACATTTTCCGCCTCGAGGATGGCAAGATCGTCGAGCACTGGGATGTCATCCAACCCATCCCGGACCGCATGCCGCATTCCAATACCATGTTCTGAACAGCGCCGCGCCGCTCAGGCCGGCCCCGCCTCAGCCGGGTCGGATGCCAGAATGGCCTCCAGAGCCTCCGCCGACACCGGCTTGACCAGATGGTCGTTGAAGCCGGCGGCGTAGGAGCGTTCGACATCTTCCTGCTGCCCATAACCGGTCAGCGCGATCAGCCGCAGCGGTGTCGCACAATCCTGCTTGCGAAGCCGGCGCGCCACCTCATACCCATCCATCTCCGGCAGACCGATATCCAGGAACACCATTTGCGGCCGCCAGCGCTGGACAGCCTCGATGGCCGCCGCGCCGCCATAGGCCGCCTCCACCTCATGTCCGTCAAGCTGCAGCAGCATGACCAATGAGTCGGCCGCATCGACGTTGTCATCCACGACCAGAATGCGCCGTCGGATCGGAAGTACCTGCCGCGCAACTGGCGGGTCCACCACCGGTGCTGCGATGCGTGGCAGGCGGACGGCGAAGGTCGCACCCTGGCCGGGGCCGGAACTGGCCACGGTGACGGAGCCACCGTGCATGCCGATCAGGCGCTTGACCACCGATAGTCCGATGCCCAGGCCTCCCTGGGAACGATCCAGGGTGCGCTCGCTCTGGACGAACAGATCGAATACATGCGGCAGCAGGTCAGCGGTGATTCCCACGCCATTGTCGCGCACTTCCACCAGCACATCATCATCCACATCGAACATCGCCAGACGTATCTCACCGCCGGCATCGGTGTATTTGGCCGCATTGTGCAGCAGGTTCGAGAACGACTGCACCAGGCGTGACAGATCACCGCGGACATACAGCGGAATGTGATGCTTGACCGTGATCACGCGATGGGATTTCTCCTGCATGATGGGCTGCACGCTTTCGATGGCCTGGTCGATGACGGCGCCCAGTTCCAGCGGGCGCTGGTCAAGGGTAATGCGCCCGCGGGCGATGCGCGAGATATCCAGCAGATCATCGACCAGACGTGTGAGCTGTCGGGTCTGGCGCTTCAGAAGCATCAGCGGCATCTCAGTGTCGGGTCCGGCATGGGTCAGACGCGTGAGAATCTCCCCTGCATTGCCGATCGAGGCCAGCGGATTTCTCAGTTCATGCGCCAGCATCGCCAAAAACTCGTCCTTCTGCTGGTCCGCTTCGCGCAGTTCCACGTTCTGCTGCTCTATCAGCTTCTCGACACGTCGCTCCTCGGTAATATCCTTGCTATAGACCGCGATGCCCCCGTCCGGGGTGGGATAGGCCTTGTTGCGGTACCAGCGCTCCCAGGGCGCAAAATACAGCTCGTATTCGACCGTACTGCGCTTGTGCATGGCACGACTCAACTGCACATGGCTTTCGCTGCCGACCGCCTCGGGAACGGCATCCCAGATGCGCATGCCCAGAAGCTGCTCGCGGCTCCTGCCCATGCGCGTCGCAATGGTGGAATTCACAAAGGAAAAGCGCATGGCCGGATCCAGGACGTAAAACCCGTCGGTCAGGCTGTCCATGTAGGCCAGCAGCCGCTCCTCCCCGGCGCGCCGTATCCGTGACATGGTCAGAAGCGAATCGACGCGCGACAGCAACTCGCGAGCGAAGAACGGCTTGACCAGGTAGTCATCGGCGTGCGCATCCAGCCCTTCGACCCGCGCCGCCTCACCGGCACGGGCCGAGAGCAGCACGAATGGGGTCGCATGCAGGAACGGGTCGCCACGCACCGCCTTGAGCAGCCCGAAGCCATCCAGACGCGGCATCATCACATCGGAGATCACCAGGTCCGCAGGTTCGCGCCGCAGGGCTGCCAAAGCCGCTTCGCCATCGGCGACGGCTTCCACCATATAGTCACGGGAGAGCAGCTCGCCCACGTACAGGCGCATGTCGGTGTTGTCATCCGCGAGCAGGATGCGCGCCGAGGGTTTGCGGTCCTGCTGTGCCGGTGTCGAAAGTTCCAGCGGCGCCGCCAACGGCAAAAAAGTGTCCGGGGCATCCTGCGGCAACCAGCGCAGAGCCTCCTGAACATACACCTCGGCCCTGGGGCCGACGGCAGTGGCTGCCTGTGCGGTCCTGATGCGCTCGGCCGGCAGGTGAGCGCTGCCGAAGGGAAGCCGTACCCGAAAAGTCGTACCGCGCTGCAGCTGGCTGTCGACCTCGACCGAACCCCCGTGGAGTGTGACCAGTTCCCGTACCAGCGCCAGGCCGATCCCGGATCCCTCCTGGGTGCGCCCGGCACTGCCCTCGATGCGGTGGAAACGCTCGAAAATCCGCGATAGCTCCTCGGCGGCGATTCCGACTCCGGTATCTTCGATCTCCAGCACCGCCTGGCCCTGCGCGGCGCGCAGCCGCACCGCTATGCATCCCCTGAAGGTGAATTTGAAGGCATTGGAGAGCAGATTCAGGACGATCTTCTCCCACATTTCCCGGTCCACGTACACCGGCGCCATGGCCTCGCACTGCACCCGAAACTCAAGTCCCGCGCCTTCGATTGCGGCCCTGAAGGCGCTCGCCAGATCTATGGTCAGCGCACCGATATCAACCGGTTCAAAGGATGACTGCACCCGCCCGGCTTCGATCCTGGAGAAATCCAGCAAGCTGTTGACCAGCTTGAGCAGCCGCAGTGAATTGCGATGCGCCAGCTGCAGCTGGGAGCGCAGCGCATCGGGTACCTGCGGATTGTTGGCCGCCTCGGCCACCGGACCCAGCATCAAGGTCAGGGGCGTGCGGAACTCATGACTGACGTTGGAGAAGAACTGGGTCTTGGCGCGATCGATTTCGGCAAGCGCCTCGGCGCGGCGCCGTTCGTCCTCATAGGCCTGGGCATCGGCGATTGCCGCGGTGAAGTGCCCGGCCACCAGATCGAAGAAGCCCCGATAGCCATCATCCAGGGCGCGGCGCGTGGAAACACCCGCCACCAGTATCGCTGCGCAGCGCGAGGAGCCATGGCCCAGTACCGGCAGCACGATGGCCCGTACAATGCGGTCTTCGGGCCAGAACGGCGCCGGAATCACGAATTGGGACGGAATATCGACCAGCCGCGCCTCCTCCTTTTCATCCACGATACCGATGGGCCAGGGCAGTTCCGCATGCGCGGTCAATTGCGGCGGCCGCAAGGCTTCCGGCACCGATCCAAAATGTCCCGCCAGTCGCGCCTTGCCCTCCTGCTCATCAAGCTGGTACAGCAGCGCAAACGGCACATCCAGCAGATCATCGCCAATGACCCGCATCAGCCTTTCATAGGTTTCGCGGACGGTCTCGACCCCTGCGACCCGCGCCGCCAGATCACGCAGTACGCGCAATCGCCGCTCGCTGATGATGCGTTCGGTGACCTCCGTGACCACGCACAGCATCCCGGCGATCCGGATGTCATCGTCATAGACCGGGCTGTATGAAAAGGTGTGGTAGGTCTCTTCGCGAAATCCGCTGCGCTCGAGAAACAGCAGCAGGCCTTCGTCCCAGGTGGCCTGGCCCTGATCGAGCACCTTGCGGATGCGAGGCCCGATGTCCGACCAGATTTCCTCCCAGACCTTGTCGGAGCGCGCGCCCAGCACCCAGTCGCGCTTGATACCCACCGTGGGCAGGTAGGCGTCATTGCAGAAGAAGGTGAGCTGTGGTCCCCACAGCATCCACATGGCATAGCGCGAGTCGAGCATCACCCGCACGATGGTCTTCAGTGATTGCGGCCAATGTTCGGGAGGCCCAAGCGAGGTCCGTGACCAGTCGAGCGCCCGCATGCGCTCTCCCATCTCCCCACCCCCGGCCAGAAACTCCAAACCTGTCGGCTTCTTCGAGTTATTCGCTATCGGCGCCACGTTCCCCCAACCCTGGCATGGAAATCAGAGCGATGATTATGGTCCCTTCCATAAGTATGGTCTGGCATTTGCGCGAATGCAGGTGTTCGCACGCCGCCCTCACACACTGGCCCGGCGCGGCGGTTGCCGAGGCAACAGCGGCGCCTGTTGCAGGGCGCGCGAGCGCGGAAGATTTCATTTATTGATCAATGACATACTCACTTGCATGCCGGACGGCCCGCGGCGCCATCCCGTCGCTGCGACCACGGCACCTATAACCGACGCCGTCGCACCGGCCGCCGGGACTTAGGGATAAAATCCTCCGGCTTCTTAGAACATCACTGTATTGACTGTCTGGGGGTTTCATGCTGATCCGTAGCCGCGCATTAGGCTCAAGCCTGCTGCTGTCCGCCGTCGTGGCCTGTGGCGCACTGAACGACTCGGCGTCGGCCGATACGCCCGCCGCCAACGTAACCGCCAAACGCCTGGTGAAGGCCGCCTCCGAACCTGGCCAGTGGATGACCTATGGAGGCACCTATTCCGAGCAGCGCTTCAGCCAGCTCAAGCAGATCAACTCCGACAACGTCGGCTCGCTGGGCCTGGCGTGGTACGGGGATTACGAGACCAATCAGAACCAGCATGGCTCGCCGCTGTTCATCGACGGCGTCATTTATGTCTCGACCGCACGTAACGTGGTCCAGGCCTTCGATGGCAAGAGCGGCAAGCCGTTGTGGACCTACAACCCGAGCATTCACGGCGAGCGGTTGCGCTACAACGTCGGGCTCGTGAACCGCGGCATCGCCGCCTGGAACGGCAAGATCATCATGGGCACGCTCGATGCCCGCCTGGTCGCGATCGATGCCAAGACTGGCAAGGAAGTGTGGTCTACCGACACCGTGCCCGACAGTCTGGGTCTGGGGGAGATGGGCAAGCAGTACGCCATCACCATGGCGCCACGCGTGGCCAAGGGCAAGGTCTTCATCGGCGCCTCCGGCGGTGAGTTCGGCGTGCGCGGCTGGATCGCGGCCTTCGATGCCGAGACCGGCAAGGAAGTGTGGCGCTTCTGGACCGTGCCCGCAGACCCCGCCAAGGGATTCGAAACCAAGGCGCTGGAGAAGGCTGCCAAGACCTGGAGCGGTGAGTGGTGGAAAATCGCCGGCGGCGGCGGCACGGTGTGGGATGCGGCCGTGTACGACCCGGTGACCGACCTGCTCTATTTCGGTACCGGCAACGCCTCGCCCTGGAATGCGAACACGCGCGAGCCGACGCTTGATGATGACCTGTATACGGCCTCGATCGTCGCGGTGAAGCCCGACACCGGGGAGTATGTCTGGCATTACCAGGAAACTCCGGGCGATTCCTGGGACTACGATGCGGTCAGTCCGATGATGACGGCCGATCTGGTCATCAATGGCGCGAAGCGGCACGTCATCATGCAGCCGTCGAAGAATGGCTTTTTCTATGTGATCGATGCCAGAAGCGGCAAGCTCCTGAGCGCCGATCCGTTTACCGAGGAGAACTGGGCGAGCGGCGTGGACATGAAGACCGGCCGTCCGATTGTCGCCGAGGGTGCACGCTACAGTACGGCACCATGGGATCTGGCACCGGGTGTGCAAGGCGGCCACAGCTGGCACCCGAATGCCTACAGTCCGGAAACCGGCCTGGTCTACATTCCGGCCTGGGAAGCGTATTTCACCATGTCCGGGCCCCCGCCCGGCAGCGTGCAGACCCCCGGAAAGTTCAGTCTGGGCATCACCATGGGCGCACGGGTCGACCCCGCCAAACTACAGCCCTATGCGCGAAACGGCGTGAAAGGCCGACTCGAAGCGTGGGATCCCATCGCCCGCAAGATCGTGTGGCAGACCGAGGCCTTTGCCAACGGCGGACCCACCAGCGGCGTGCTGGCGACGGCCGGCAACCTGGTGTTCATGGGCAATGGCGGCGGCAAGGTCCTCAGCGCCTACGATGCCAAGAACGGCACCAAGCTGTGGAGCTTCGATGCCAAGACGGCCGTCTTCGCTGCGCCGATCAGCTACACGGTGGATGGCGTGCAATACATCGCCGCCAGTGTCGGTGGCGCGGGCCAGGGCGGCTACTTTGCGCCCACCAATGCGCGCATGCTGGTGTTTGCCCTGGGTGCCAAGGCCGTGCTGCCGGAGCCGGCGCCCTACACGCCCCCGGTGCTCAATCCGCCGCCATCGACCGCGACCGCCGACGTCATCAGCCATGGCGGCGAGGTGTACACGCAGTATTGCTCGGTGTGCCACGGGGCCAATGGCTTTCAGGCGCGCACCAGCTTCCCCAATCTGACCGTGACACCCCTGCTATGGACGCAGGAAGGCTTCGATCAGGTGGTGTTGCTGGGCGGCCGGGCCGACAAGGGCATGGGCAACTTCGCCAAGGACCTGAAGCCCGAAGACACGGTCGCGATTCGCGAGTACCTGATCTCGCGTGCCAACGCCATCAAGGCGGGCGGACCCGGGGCGGGCCCCGGTGGACCCGGTGGACGTGCGCCGCCACGGCCGGAAACCGGACACGCGGACAACTAGGTGGCCGGGTAATGGGCAATCGTGCCCATTACCGCCAGCGCCACGCGTTCATCCACCTGCGCCGCCTGCGTGAAGCGGACGGGGTAGCGGATCAGCGCCTCCATGTGGCCATTGGCGAGGCGCAACTGCACCTGTGGCGCAGGCTCGGGAGGCTGATCGCCGACCGCGCTGCCGATCTGTTGCAGCAATTGTGCCTTCAAGGCGGCGTAGTCGCTGACAGCGGGCAGCGGCAGCGTCGTCTCATGCCAGCTGACCTCGGCGTCCGGGACCTGCTTGAAAAGCCCTCCGGCGGCCTGGAATGCCACCGAGTTGGCAAAGGCCACCACCCGGCCGGTGGTGCCCAGCGGTCCTTGCTGATTCAGTTCCCGCAGATGCAGCCTCACCAGGCCGATGTCCAGCACCTCACCCACCACCGCGCCGATCTGGATGCGATCACCGACCCTTAGCCCATACTTGCCGATCAGGAAGAAATAGCCGACCACCGAGACCAGTACGCTTTGCATGGCTACCGCGAGGCCCGCGGTGAGCAGTCCGGCGAAGGTCGCGAAAGTGCTGATCTGGGTCACGAAGCTCAGACCGATGACGGCGAGCGCCAGCGTCCAGACCACGATGGTGCGCACCAGCAGCAACTGATAGCGCCGGTGCAGATCCTGGACGTAGCGGGCCACTGCGCGCCGCCACACCTCGCCCAGCACGAAGATCACCGCCAGTACGCCCGCGAGGATGGCGAGGCGGATGCCAAGTGCGGCCAGGGCCTCGTGATACTGCTTGTGGGCGGATGTTTGCCAACTGGCGAGGTTGCGCCGGTACTGCTTCAGCAGCACCTGCTCCTTGCCCAGCGGCAGCAGGATGTCCGAGGTCTGCTTGAACAGCCACGCCAGGGTATCGAACTGATCCCGCAGGCCCTTCAGGGCCGCGCCACGGGCATGGTCGGCCTGCGCGGCCAGAGCATTGCTGCGTGCCGAGAAGCCCTCCAACTGGGCCAGCGGCGCGGCGCTGATGCTGTGGAAGGTGTCCGCGAGCGCCGCGGTACGCTGGTCAACGGCCTGAATGGCGCCGATCTTGTTGCGTTGTCGGAATACTTCGGTTGCGAGGTCCCAGATACCGGAGCGCGCTGGCGCCGCGGTTGCAACGCTCGGGGCCGTGGCGCTGGCAGCGGTGGCGGGCGCGACGGCCGATGCCGGGGCGCCGGGCGCGACATTCACACCGGCGCCCGGCACGGTGGCGGCAATGGCATCGATCTGCGCCTTCAAGGCGTTCGCGTTGGCAGACTTCGGATCGCTGCTGCGCACGAACTCGGTCATCGTGTCCAGGAGATTCCGGCGGGCATTGAGCATCGCCAGCTCGCCCTGCAGCTCCAGCAGCTTGGCATCAAGGTCCGCGTTCTTCCTTGCGCCCGCAGCGGCCTTCTGCCGGTCGCCGGCAATCTCCTGCTGCAGGGCCTGCTGTTCATTGTCCAGCTGCGTCTGCTGCTGTGAGTGTGACTGCGATTGCGATACGGCACTGGCGTCGGCGGACTCGGCCTCACTGCTCAAAAGCTCCGCATTGGCGCGCGCGATGTCGAAGGCCAGCCCCACCACCTTGTCCGCAGTCTGACGATTGGCGAACAGAATCAGCAGATCACTGGGCTGGGTGGCGTTCTGCTGCTGGGTACCCAGGGATCGATACCACTCCACGGTGTCATCGAGAATCTGAATGACCTGCGCTGCGCTGATGACCGATACGCGACCCGGGGCGGCTTGCGAGCACGCTGCGTACGGCGCGAGCGCGGCCAACCCGAGCAGCAGCCATTTGCCGATTCTGTGCATCATTGACTCATTCTACGCTGCATTTTCCGCCCGGCGTCGGATAAGCCCGACGCGCAATCAGGCCTCGGGCCGACCGGCAGCTGCAGCCGCAGGGCGCACGCAATGACATCATTGCAGCACTTGCGCGCCAGGCGAACCGCCCCTCATGCCACTGCCGACCCCATTGAGCGATGGCGCACGCCTGGTGCGCCGTACCGTCGAATACTGGAGCTACGACAATGCATCCACTGTCGGGGCGGCACTGGCATTCTATTGCGCATTTTCTCTGGCACCCCTGCTGGTCATCATTTCAACCCTCGCCGGATGGGTGATCGGTTCAACGGCAGCCTATGGACAGATCGGCTATCAGCTCAATGACCTGTTCGGCCCCGCGACCGCGCGCATTCTGCTGGGGGCGGTCAAGAGCTCACAGCAAACTCAAGGATTGATCGCCACCTGGGTGAGTGCCGTCACGCTGCTCATCAGCGCCACCACGGTGTTCTCGGCGCTTGAATACGCCCTGGAGACCATCTGGGAAGACACCACTCCGGCAACCCGTGGCATCAGGGGTTGGATCCGCAGGCGGCTGCTGTCGGTTGGTTTCATCCTGGCACTGGGGTTTCTGCTGCTGGTCTCGCTCACCGTGACGACGGCATTGGCGACCTTGCGCCGGCGGGTGGCGGCAGATCATGCCGCGATGGTGGGCGTGATCGGCATCCTGGACCTGGTGATGTCGCTGCTGCTGGTCGCGGGCGTGTTTGCCCTCATCTATCGCTATATGCCGGCGCGGCGCCTGCCCTGGCGGGTGGTGTTGTGCGGTGGCGGACTCACCGCCGCACTCTTCTACGTCGGTCGCTGGGCCATCGGCCTGTATCTTGCGCATTCCACCCAGCCCACTGCCTTCGGGGCGGCTGCCTCATTCGCGGCATTGCTGCTGTGGCTGTACTACAGCGCGCAGATCTTTCTCTTCGGCGCCGAGTTCACGGCGGTGTTGGGTGGCCTGCGGCGCGAGATCGCCTAGCGCCTGGCCCGAGCGCTAGGCGGCGTCGGCGCTGTGCGTGGCAAGCTGCGCGCTGGGACGGGATGCCGACAGGCTCTCATGCGCGCCTGCGACCGATGTGAATTTCAGGCCCACGGCAAAGCGATCGCCGGCCAGGCGCTGGCAGTAGACCACCACCGCATCCAGGTGCTGCTCGCCGACGGTTTCGGCCAGCAACACCGGTTGCTGCACCGACCAGTGGCGGCTGCTGATGACGCGCGCGCCATGGCCGCTGATGTTCTTGATCGAAACCCATTCAGGTGTCGGATCAGATCCGGCCGCCGCCAGGCGTCCGCCCATCATGACTTCCATGCGCCGTTCGGCCCGTTCGAGTTTCATTCCTGACCTCCATTGCGGAATTTCTCCCGGTACATGGCGCGGTCCCCGCGCTCGAGCAGGGCCAGGATCGTGGCAGGCCGCAGCGGATCGAAGTCCGCGGCGCCGATGCTCATGGACAGCGGCGGGAACTGCCCGGTTGCATTGCAGTCCTCAATGGCTTCATTGATCCGCTGACGCAGCAGACCGTTGGTGTCGGCGCCGATCTGGCGCGACAGCACCGCGAACTCATCTCCGCCGATGCGGCCGATGATGGTGCTTTCCCCGCAGGCCCGTCGCAGTGCCGTGCTCGCGGCTCGCAGCAGCTGATCCCCGGTGGCATGGCCCAAGGTGTCATTGGTGATCTTGAGATTGTCGACGTCCACGTACAGCAGCAGCGCGCCGCGCCGTTCGCGGCTCAAGTTGCCCAGCAACCGGTTGGCCATCCACTCGAAGCCGCGGCGGTTGTAGACCCCCGTGAGATCATCGGTGATCGCGAGGCTGCGCATGGCATAGAAGAACTCCTCCAGGGCCGCCACCTGCACCCGGATCCGGTCCTCCGTGCGCCGGTTCGGACAGCGCAGCAGCTGCGCAAGCAGGCGCTTGACGCGTTCACCGTCGCCATCCAAGGCCGCTGAGTTGAGCTCATGCGCGATGGCCACATTGCTGGCCGGGGTCGGGCTGGTGCCCCCGATGTCACTGGCGAACGCCGCAGATCCGAACATTACAGTTAATCCTCGCCTGGCACCTTAATCGGGTGCACCGACAGGATAGCCAGCGGCGTCCGCGCTCCCAACGCACCCGCAGCGCGTCATGGAATAAGGGCTTTCTGACGCGCTGTAGGAGGATTCCGTAACGCTAGCTGCGCCTTACCGGGATGCCAGGTGACGCTCCAGCTTGTTGAGCGCGCTGTTCCAGCCTTTGCCATGATCATCCCGATTGGCAACCGTCCCCAGACCCTCCTGGCGCAGAACCAGTTCCGTGCGCGCGCCGCGCGCCAGGAAATCAAGGGTGATCAGGCTCTGTCGTGAAGGATCGGCGTTCCATCCCCAGCTGAACACCAACCGCCGTGGGCGCTCGATGGTCTTGAAGACGCCACTGACGGGGATCACCTGGCCGTTGCTCAGATGCATGGTGATCTCGTAGCGGCCCCCGACGCGTGGCTCCAGCAGCGGGACCTCGCAGTTCATGCCTTCAGGACCGATCCAGGCCGCCCATTGCTCCCGCGTCAGCCAGGCGTCGAAGACGGCCGCCGGGCTGGCATCGAAGAGCCGGCGCAGTTCCAGGGTGGTGTCGTCCTGCGGGGAGGTCAGGTTGGCGTTCGTATTCATTCGTTGTGCTCCGTACGGCGGGTTTTCAGATGGGCATCCAAGCGCTCCAGGCTCCCGCTCCAGAAGCGGCGATGGAAGTCGAGCCAGTCGCGCGCGCCTCCCAGGCCCTCGGGTCGCAGCTGACAGCGTCGGCTCTTGCCATCGCGCTGGTTGTGGATCAGGGAAGCCTCGACCAGCACCTTCAGGTGCCGCGAGATCGCCGGCAGCGACATGGCAAAGGGTTGCGCCAGTTCGCCGACCGTGGCCGGCCCACGCGCCAGACGCACGAGAATGGCGCGGCGCGTCGGATCGCCCAGGGCTTGGAAAGTGCGGTCGAGGAAGGCTGTTTCCTGAGAGTTCATGGCCGTATTTTATTTAACTAATTGGTTAAGTCAATAAGATATTTTTCCCGCCCGTCACGCGCCACACTGAGCATTACAGTGGCGATGCGGCCGGCGTAGGCTTTGCGCATAATCGCCGGCCCGTGAAAAGGGATTTTAGGGGGACGACCATGAAACGATCCTTGTCGCCGGCCGAGCAGGCCCTGTCCGACGCGGCGCTCGATTATCACCGTCTGCCGACGCCGGGAAAGATCACGGTCACGCCGATCAAGCCGCTGTCCAACCAGCGCGATCTGTCGCTGGCCTACTCCCCAGGCGTGGCCTACCCCTGCCTGGAAATCGAGGCCGATCCGAACACTGCCGCGCTGTACACCTCGCGCGGCAATCTGGTGGGCGTCGTCACCAATGGCACCGCCGTACTCGGCCTGGGGGACATCGGTCCGCTGGCCGCCAAACCGGTGATGGAGGGCAAGGGCTGCCTGTTCCGCAAATTTGCCGGCATCGACGTCTTTGACATCGAACTCGCCGAGCACGATCCCCAGAAGCTGGTGAACATCATCGCCGCCATGGAGCCCACGCTCGGCGGCATCAACCTGGAGGACATCAAGGCGCCGGAATGCTTCGAGGTCGAGCGCCTGCTCACCGAGCGGATGAACATTCCGGTGTTCCACGACGACCAGCACGGCACCGCCATCATTTCCGCCGCCGCCGTGCACAACGGTCTGGAGCTGGTGGGCAAGAAGATCTCGGAGGTCAAGGTCGTGGTCTCCGGTGCCGGCGCCGCGGCCATTGCCTGCCTGGACCTGATGGTGGGGCTGGGCCTGAGCCGCGAGAACATTCTGGCCTGCGACTCCAAGGGCGTGCTGTACATCGGCCGCAAGGACAGCATCAACGAATCCAAGGCGCGCTATGCCCAGCGCACCGAGGCGCGCACGCTGGCCGATGCCATCGTCGGCGCGGATGTGTTCCTCGGCTGCTCCACCGGCGGCGTGCTGACCACGGACATGGTGAAGATGATGGCTCCCAATCCCATCATTCTGGCCCTCGCCAATCCGGAGCCGGAAATCCGGCCCGAACTGGCGCTCGCGGCCCGGCCGGACTGCGTGATCGCCACCGGACGCTCGGACTATCCGAACCAGGTCAACAACGTGCTGTGCTTTCCCTACATCTTCCGCGGCGCGCTCGACTGTGGCGCCACACGCATCACCGCGGAAATGAAACTGGCCTGTGTGCGCCAGATTGCCGATCTTGCCAAGGAAGAGGTCAGCGAAGAGGTGGCCAGTGCCTATGCCGGGCAGGAACTGTCCTTTGGTCGCGACTACATCATTCCCAAGCCCTTCGATTCGCGGCTGATCCTGCGCATCGCACCGGCCGTGGCGGCGGCCGCGGCCGCCTCAGGCGTCGCCACCCGGCCCATCGCCGACCTTGACGCCTATCGGCGGCGGCTGACGCAGATGTTCGCCGCGGGCGGCCTGGTCATGCAGCCGGTGTTCACCGCCGCGCGTGCCTCGCACAAGCGCCGCATCGTATTTGCCGAAGGCGAGGACGTACGCGCCCTGCGCGCCGCGCAGTTCGCCCTCGATGACGCCTTGGCCGAGCCCATTCTCATCGGCCGGCCGGTGGTGGTCGAACAGCGCATCGCCAAAGCCGGGCTGCGCCTGCGGCCCGGGCACAACATCGAACTGATCAATCCGGATGATGACCCGCGCTTCAAGCAGTACTGGCAGGCCTATCACCACATCATGGGCCGGCGTGGCATCAGCCCCGAGGCCGCCAAGAACGCCGTGCGCCGCTCGACCACCACCATCGCCGCCATGATGGTGCGGCTTGGCGAAGCCGACGCCATGCTGTGCGGCCTGCATGGGCGCTTCGATGCCCATCTGGCCAAGATCAATGATGTGATCGGACGGCGCGCCGATGCGCCCTGCCTGGCGACGCTCAATGGGCTGATGCTCGAGGGGCGCACGCTGTTCATTGCCGACACCTACGTCAACGAAGTGCCCTCGGCGCAGCTTCTGGCGCAGATCGCGCTGCAGGCCACCCAGGAAGTGCATCTGTTCGGCCTGACCCCCAAGGTCGCCTTCCTGTCGCACTCCAACTATGGCTCCTCGCAGCGCGAGTCAGCCTCGCGCATGCGCGAGGCCTACGAGATCTTCTCGTTGCTGGCCCCGAACGTGGAGTGCGATGGCGAGATGCATGCCGATGCCGCACTGTCGGAAACCATCCGCAGCGGCAATCTCATGGACAGCCGCTTGAAGGGCGAGGCTAATATCCTCATCTGTCCGAACCTGGATGCGGCCAATATCCTCTACAACACCATCAAGGTGCTGAACCGCGACGGCACCACCATCGGCCCCATTCTGATGGGCGCCGCCCGACCGGCCCATGTGCTGACCCCCTCCTCGACCGTGCGCCGTATCCTGTCGATGACGGCCCTGGCGGTGGCGCAGGCGCCGCGCGTCGCGCAGGCGGGCTGAAGGGCGCCTAGCCGTCGATGGGCACGGCGGGGGTGTCCAGGATCAGCTGGTAGAAGCCCAGGTCCAGCCAGTCGCCGAACTTATAGGCGGCCTGGCGCACGGTCCCGGCATAGGTGAATCCCAGCCGCTCGTGCAGCGCCACGCTGGTGCGGTTGGCGATGTCGATGCCGCCCACCAGCACGTGATACTGCTGCGCACGCGCCGCGGCGATCAGCTCGAGCATCAGGGCCTTGCCGATGCCGCGGCCGCGACAATCCCTGTGCACGTACACCGAGTGCTCGACGGTGTACTTGTAGGCGGCCCGCGCGCGGAAGGTGCCATAGGTGGCAAAGCCCAGCAGCACCCCGTCCAGCTCAGCCCCGATCACCGGGAAGCCGCCGGCCTCTTTTTCCGCGAACCAGGCGCGCATGCTCTCCGGCGTACGGGCCCGATACTCATACAGCGCCGTGGAATGGGCGATGGCCTCGTTGAGGATGTCGAGGATGGCGGCGCCATGCTGCGGCAGGGTACAGGGGAGGAACTGCATGTCCCTCAGTATATCTCCGGCACCACCATGTCCGGGGGCACCGGATGGCGCGCATAGTCGTTATGACGTTCGCGCTGCGGCAGCACTACGGTGGGTTTTTCCACTTCCGCATAGGGGAACTGCCGCAGGAAATGGTGCATGCAGTTCAAGCGTGCCCGTTTCTTGTCCACGGCCTGCACCACCCACCAGCGCGCCTCGGGGATGTGCGAGCGCTCCAGCATGGTCTCCTTGGCGCGGGTGTAGTCCTCCCAGCGGCGCCGGGACTCCAGGTCCATCGGACTCAACTTCCACTGCTTGAGCGGATCATGGATGCGGCCCAGGAACCGCACATGCTGCTCCTCATCGGTGATCGAGAACCAGTACTTGATGAGCCGGATGCCGGAGCGCACCAGCATGCGTTCGAACTCGGGCACCGAGCGGTAGAACTCCTCGTATTCCTCGGGCGTGCAGAATCCCATGACATGTTCGACCCCGGCGCGGTTGTACCAGCTGCGGTCAAAGCACACGATTTCCCCGGCCGCCGGCAGGTGCGGCACATAGCGCTGGAAATACCATTGGGTGCGCTCACGGTCGCTCGGCGCCGGCAGCGCCACAACGCGGCAGACGCGCGGATTGAGCCGCTGGGTGAAGCGCTTGATCGCCCCGCCCTTGCCGGCCGCGTCCCGACCCTCGAACAGGATCACCACCTTCTCGCGGGTGGCCACCACCCAGTCCTGCAGCTTCACCAGCTCGGCCTGCAGCCGGAACAGCTCCGAGAAGTACTGGCGCCGGTAGGCCTGTTCGCCACTGTCGGGGCTGATGGCCGCCACCCCCGGCGGCAGGTGCTCCCGATCCTCGATCTCCATCTCCAGTTCTTCATCGTAGCTGTCGGCCAGATCCCGGCTGAGACGGCGGATCAGGTCTTCCTGATCGATCGAGGGCATATCAGACATTTGGCAATTCCACGCGCTAACCGAGGCTTCACATTTAGAGTGCCAGCTTTGCAGTTATATGACGGGGGTTTGATTTTCGCGGCCGCCTTGCTTAGGCTGCGCTCCCAGGCTGCAAACCGAGGGGACTCCAGAACCGGGTGCAGCACGGACGTATAATAAAATCAGCATGTTAAGACATGTTGTGATGGATGTGCATCAGGGCAAGGGAGTGTCATGGCACTGCAATTAGCATCCGACCCGGCCGCCGTTTATGAAGCCCCCACCTCGCAACCCGAGGATCAGATCCTATGGTTGTTGCAGCGACTGGGCATGACCCCCGCTGAAGCCGCGCGCGATCTGGAAGTGCCGGCCGATCAGGTGCACGCCTGGTGCTCAGGGGCATCCAGCCCGCCGAAGATGGCCATCATGGCGCTGCGGCATCTGGCCGACCGCCTGCGCTGGATCGACTAGGCGTCCTCGCCTTCCCGATGCGCCCGGTAGGCCCGGCGCAGCGCGCGCAGCAGTTGCGGGCTCAAGTCCTTGACCCCGAGGAAGGCGGCCGAGCCCTTCATCTCCGGGTTCATGCCCAGCTCGTGGGCCGCGGCGATGAATTCCTCGTCGGCCGCTTCCAGCAGCTCCCGTTCCAGCCCCTGGATCAGTCGCTCCAGGCCCACATCAGGCCGTGCGCTCATGCTGCTGCTGCCGTCGTCAGGCCGGCGCGTATCAGGGCCCGCCGCATGCGCCGGCGTGCCGAATCATAATCGGTCTTGCTCAGTCCCAGCGTGCGGCGGATTTCCTCGGCCGTGAGACCATCGCCGAGGCCGGCGATGATCTGCAGCGCCACCGGATCCAGCGCGAATAAAATTCCGATGGTCTGAAGCTCCTGGGCAGCGATGACCCAGCGCTCAGGATCCGGCTGCGGGTCGCAGGCTTCCTCACTCTCGGGCAGCACCACCTGGTACTCGGTGGCCAACACCGGTTGCTGCTGCGTGGCCCGGCGCCTGCGCCGCCAATGCTCGGCCTTGATGCTGCGCATGACGCCGGCGAGGAACGCCACGGCCGGCACGCCGACCGGGATGGCCCGGGAGCCATCCAGCACCCGCGCAAAGGCCTCCTGGAGCAGGTCGGCCCAGCACAGGTCCGGCGGCAGACTGCGGCCATGGAGCCTGGCGATCACCTTCAGGCGCAGCAGGTCGCAGTTGGTGACCAGCTTGATGGCCAACGCGCGCGCCGCGGGCGGCTGCCGGGGCGCGAGCTCCCCGGCCTTGAGCTTTTTAAGATGGCTGTTCACGCCTTGATATGCGCAACAGGGCGGCGGGCGCGGACAAATCCCGATATCGTGTCGCCCCCAGTACTGCCGCAGGAGACATAGCGTTTGGGCATGCCATTTGTGGTCAAGGGCCTGATGATAGGCCTGTCGATTGCCGCTCCGCTGGGGCCCATCGGGATCCTCTGCATGAATCGTACGCTGAGCGAAGGCCCGCGCCTGGGATTCATCTGTGGACTGGGCGCGGCCGCGGCCGACGGCCTGTATGCCCTGGCCGGTACGGTGGCGCTGTCGGCGATCGCGCAATGGATCATCACCGATCGGGTGGAACTGCGCATCATCGGCGGCATCTTCCTGGTGTATCTGGGTGCGCGGACCTTCATGCGCCCGGGCAACCTCCTGCCCGCCAGCGGCAGGCTGCCCTTGCTGCTGCCGCCGGGGTGGCAGGCCGCCTTCATGTCCACCTTCCTGCTGACCCTGGCCAATCCCATGACCATGCTCAGCTTCGCGGCGGTATTTGCCGGACTTGGCGTCACCTCGGTCGGTGTGCTCAGGGGCGCTGATGTGGCCGCCGCTGCGCTGGTGGTGGGGGTGTTCACCGGTGCAGCGCTGTGGTGGCTCATCCTCAGCAGCTGCATCGGGCGTCTGCGCCACTACATCGGCGCGCGCACACTGACGCTGATCAATCGCCTCTGCGGCACGGTCCTGACGGCCTTTGGGCTGTACGCCATCGCCACCTCCCTGGTGCTGCTGCGCTAGACACGGGCCGCCGCGCGGCGCGCCCGGCTGCGACCCCGCTGGGTCATGCCCAGGTTCAGTTCGCGGCGCAGTTTCTTCAGGGTGGCCGCCAGCACCGCCGCATCACCGGATTCAACCGCGCGCTCCAGATGCAGGAACACACCCAGTGCGCCGGCCAGGAAGGCGTTCTGCGCGGACTCGGTCTGCCGCGGCGTCGCGGCGCGCGGCAGGAACGAACGGGATACTTGTGACCACAGTTCCACCAGAGTTGCATCGCGCATCGGCCCTCTCCCCATCATCGTAGCCTCGACAGCATGCCCTAAGGCGTTGTAACTGGCATCCGCCCCCGGCCATGGTTACCCTGCACCCATGTCAATGAGGGGGTTGCGATTTCCACCAGCCGCGCTGGCCGCACTGCTGGTCGTGGCCGGGCGCGTTTACCCGGCCGCGCCCACCCCGGATTACCAGGCCGTGCGCCAGCAGTTCCTGCAGGCCATGAGCAACGCCGCGATCGGTGGCGAAAGCGGCGATGATGGGTCGCTGCGCGCTTATCCGCTCTACCCTTACCTGCAGGCGGAACGCATCCGCCAGGCACTGGCCAATGATGCGACGGTCGGGGCTGCGGACCGTAGCGCCGCGGGCTTTCTGGCCACCTATGGACTGCAGCCGGTGGCTGCCGAGCTGCGGCGCAGCTGGCTGGAGAATCTCGCGCAACGACAGCAGTGGAGCACTTTCCTCGAGGTCTTCCGCGATGCCGGGGCCACCGATGCCCTGCGCTGCCAGGCGCTCAGCGCCCGAATCGCAACCGCTCAGACCGCTCTTCTGGGGCCCTCGCTGGTACGTCAATGGCTGACCACGCGCGAAGTTCCCGAATGTGACCCCGCGTATGCCTGGGGCTTCGAGCACGGCGTGATCACCGCGCAACTGGTGGAACGCCGGGCGCGCATGGCGCTGGAGGCCGGCAACAGCGCATTGGCCAAGCCGCTGATCGCGCGGCTGCCGGGCCCTGAGGCAGCGCCGCTGCGTCTCTGGGCGCAACTGCTGGACAGCCCGCAGCGCACCCTCGACCTGCTGCTGAATCAGCCCGGCACCGAGGTGCTGCCGGAGGCCCTGCGGGCCGGCTGGGCACGGCTGGCCCGCCAGGACCCGGATGCCGCGGTGGAGCGCTACGCGCAGCTGGTACGCAGCCGCAATCTGACCTCCGAAACCGCCAGTGCCTATGCGCTGGATCTGGCCTTGCCGCTGGCCTGGCAACGCGATGCGCGCGCCGAGGATTTCTTCGCCCGGGTCAGCACGCATGATCTGGATGACAGCGCGCTGGAATGGCGCGCGCGCGCGGCGCTGTGGGTTGCGAACTGGCCGCTGGTGACGCAAACCATCGCAGCCATGTCCGAGACCGGTCGGCAAAGCGCGCGCTGGCGCTACTGGAGCGCACGGGCCGCCGACCAGTCGGGTGATGCGGCGCTGGCGCACCGACTGTTTGCGGCCCTGGCGCCGGATGACAACTACTACTCGGGTCTGGCCGCGGCGCGGCTGGGCATCAGCGTGGCGCCGCATCCGCAGCCGCTGGACCGGGATGAGGCCATCCGCGCCCGCCTGGCACAGATCCCGTCCCTGGTGCGCGCGCATGAACTGCTGCTGTGCGAGCTGCGCGGCGCGGCCCTGTCCGAATGGCAGTTCGCCTACGATGATCTCAGTCCCGCGGAACGCCAGCAGGCCGTGCCGCTGCTCGCCGACTGGGGCTGGTATGACCTGGCGGTGACCGCCGCCACGTCGCTGCGCATCTTCTACGACTACAACCTGCTGTATCCGCAGCCCTACCAGACATCGGTGACGGCCGCCGCCCATGCGGCGCAGCTGCCTGTCAGCCTCATCTACGGGATGATCCGCCAGGAGAGCCTGTACCGCACCGATGTGGTCTCCAGCGCCGGCGCCCGCGGCCTGATGCAGCTGGAGCTGTCGACCGCCAGGCCCACCGCGCGGGCCTTGAAGCTGCCCGCGCCGCACATGGGTGATCTGTTTGACCCACAGCTCAATTCCACTCTGGGCGCCGAGCGCCTGCACATCCTGCTGGACAAGGTTGACGGCCAGCTGCCGCTGGCCCTGGCCGCCTACAACGCCGGCATCGCGGCCGCCAGCCGCTGGCTGCCCGCGAGCAGCATCGCGCCGGATGTATGGGTGGAGAACATCCCGTACAACGAGACCCGCAATTACGTGCAGCACATTCTCTGGCACAGCGTGGTGTATGCGTGGCTGCGCTCCGATGGTCAGGCCCAGGACACCGCATCGTGGCTGATGCCGATCCGTGCCATGGGTCCCACCCAGGCACGGATCGAGCCGAACTGATCAGTCCTTGGGGCGCTCCGGAATATTCAAGCCGCGCGCCACGGCGGGGCGCGCCACAAAGGCCGCCAGCGCCCGGCTCACGGCCGCGAACTCGTTCATGCCCACCAGCTCCCCTGCCTCATAGAAGCTGACCAGGGTGCGCACCCAGGGAAAGATCGCGATGTCGGCGATGCTGTACTCATCCGAGACCACCCACCTCTGGGCCTGCAGCCGCCGATCCAGTACGCCGAGCAGGCGTTTGGATTCGGCCACATAGCGATCACGCGGGCGCTTGTCCTCAATCTCCTTGCCCGCGAAACGGTGGAAGAACCCCAGCTGTCCGAACATCGGTCCGATGCCACCCATCTGGAACATCAGCCACTGCAGGGTGTGATAGCGCCCCGCCGGATCCTGCGGCAGCAGACGCCCGGTCTTCTCCGCCAGGTACACCAGGATGGCGCCGGACTCGAACAGCGCCAGCGGCTCACCGCCCGGCCCCTGCGGATCGATGATCGCCGGGATCTTGTTGTTCGGGTTCAACGCCAGGAACTCCGGGCTCATCTGATCATTGCGATCAAAGCGTACGGCGTGCGGCTCGTAGGGAAGGCCGATCTCCTCCAGCATGATCGACACCTTCACCCCATTGGGCGTGGGCAGCGAATACAGCTGCAGCCGCTGCGGATGCTGGGCCGGCCATTTTTTCGCCACCGCAAATCGGGACAGATCGCTCATGGTTGTACCTGCGCTGTGGGCACCCACTGGGAACTCATCCAGTACGGTACGCCGGTGAAGATCGCCTCGATCCGATACAGCTGCCCGTGGCGGATCTTGAACACTTCCATGACGGCAATGGTGCTCGGCGATTTGATGGGGTTCTTGGCGGCCTTGCCATCGGTCGTTTGGTAGTCCTCGAACTTGGCGCCGTGATCGAATGAGGCCTGGGCCATCACCACCCCGCGCGCCTCGTCCACCAGTGTGAAGCGCCGGTCGCGCACCCGGTCCACGAAGCGGAAGGTCCCCAGTTTGAACTGCGCCTCGCAGCCCTGGGCGTCCGAGCCGAAGCTGCCATTGGTCGTGATCTGGCCGTTTTCCTCACGCGCGCACTGGGGATCAAAGTGCGTATGCAGCACGCCGTCGTTTTTCTGAATGGTGCTGAAGTAGCCATCCACCAGGGCAATCATCACCTGGCGCGAGCTGCGCTGGGTTGCGGGCAGTTCCGTCGCAAACGCCGGGTCATGGGTGAACTGCGCCGGATCTGCCCACGGCCCCGCGTCGCCCTTGCGATCCACGATCGCCTCGACCTCGGATACCTGAGCGTGCTGGACCTTCAGGCGCATCACGTAGTAGGACAGCTGGCCATGTTCGGCCACGGTGCCATACCAGCCCACGTTGCCGGTACTCGGATCGGCCACCAGCAGCGGCTTCGGGTCGCGGGCGCTGGCTGCGCCCCAGATGCCATCCCCGATCATCATCGACACATTGTTCTCGGTGTAGCGCACGCTCGCAGCCCAGGGCACCCGCGTGGGATCATGGGCCACCAGTGCATCCATGTAATTGTTGGCCGCCGCAAACAGGCAGCTGCGATCGCACCGATCACTCGATTTCGCGGGCTGACGGCTCAGCGCCGGTGCGCTGAAGGCCGGCGGCGAGGCGTACGGTGAGTGCATGAAATACGGCACGTAGGTGAATACCGCCTCGACCCGGTAGATCATGCCATTGCGGATCTTGAAGGCCTCCATGAGCGAGATGGAATTCGGCCACTTCAGCGCCGTCGCATGCACCTTGCCGTCGGTGGTCTTGTAGCTGTCGAAGCTGTTGGCGTGGTCAAAGAAGCCGGTGGCCACCACCACGCCGCGCTCCTCATCCACAATGGGAAAACGCCGCTCGCGCACCCGTTTGTTGATCCGGTAGATGCCAAGCTTGAACTGACTCTCGCAGCCCTGGGAGATCGCCGCCGCACCCTGGGAGCCCCTGGTGGTGCTGATGCCGTTCTCGGTGCGCTGACAGTCAGGATCAAAGGCGGTGAAGATCTGGCCATCATTCTGCTCGACGGTACTGAAATAGCCGTTGGCCACGGCGATCAGCCGCTCGCGCTCGCGACGCTGTTCGGGGGGCAGCACCTCCTGGAAGGCCGGATCGTGCTCAAGCTTCGCCGGATCGCCGAAGGGAGCCGGGTGGATAGGCTTGCGCTGCACGATGGCTTCGGCCTGCGTGATCTTGCCGTCGGCCACTTGCAGCCGCAGCGCCAGGAAGGCGCCATCGCCGTGCTCCTGCACCGTGCCGAACCAGGCGGCATTGCCGCTGGCAGGATCGGCCACCTCAAGCCCGCTCGCCGAGACTGCGCCAATGGAACCCCACAGACCCTCACCGAGCGGCATCTCGACATTGTTCTCGGTGTAGCGCGCGTTGCGGGCGAAGGGCGCCAGGCCCCGATCCTTGTGGCCCAAGGCGTCGAGGTAGCTGTGCAGCATGCCGATCAGGCAGGTGCGATTGCAGCTCGGATACACGGCGCTGGGCTCACCCGGCGCCTGCGCCCGCACCCCGCAGCTGATCAGGACCGCGAGCAGCAGCGCCGCAACTCTCATGCCCCTTTGCCATCCTGGAAGGATGCCTCCATGGACAGCACGCCCTGCACCACGCGCGCGGCGGAGGCCGCGCCATTGTCCATGAACACCACTTTGCCCGCGCCGTGCTCGGCCACGTACTTCATCGCATCGGTATATTCAAGGAACAGCAGAAACTCCGGATTCACGCCCGCGCTCTTGAGACTGTCGGCGGCGCCCTTCATGCCCTCGGCGATGTTCTTGCGAAACAGCGCCAGGCCCTCGCCCCGCAGGGCCGAGGCCTTCTTCTCCGCCTCGGCGCCGATGGTGCGGTAGGCCGCTTCGGCTTCGGCGTCCTTGGTGCGTTTCACCAACAGGGCCGCGCCCTCATTGGAAGCCGCCGCCAGCAGGTTCTTGGAGGACACCACGCGCGCCATGGAGTCGATGATCTCCTTGTCGAAGGTCATGTCGGTGATCTGGATGTCGCGCACCACATAGCCCCAGGCGAGCACCACTTCGTCGAGATTCTTCTTGGTGTGATCGACGATTTCGGCGCGCATGCCCAGGATGTCGGACTGCTTGGTCGTGGCCACGAACTGGCGGATGGAGCCGTCAATGGTCCGTTGCAGCGCCAGTTGGAATTCCTGGCCGGTGGCGAAACTGAATACCGCCTTCTTGACCGATTCCTCATCGGCCGCGGCGACCGCGTACAGCACCATGGTGGCGAACTTCACATTCGCCTGGTCCTGGGTGATGGCCTGGAATTCAAGCTGCAGTGCACGATTCTGCAATGACAGCCGGTAGGCGAGCTTCTCCCAGGGCAGTTTGAAGTTCAGCCCCTCGCGCATGATGCGGTGATAGCGCCCGAACATCGTCACCACGGCGACCGTGGCCTGCGGCACGGTGCGGAACATCGATCCGACCAGGTACAGCAGCACGATGAGCACGACAGCGAGCAGCGGATAGGAATACATGGGAGCGCAATCCTCGCAGGTGATGATCGGGCCGCAGTATACGCCCTTGGCGCGAACGCTTAGCGGCCCGGCACCGGCACCAGGACGGTGATGCGCAGATCCGGGCGGCGCACCACCCGCAGGATGTGCTGTTCGAAGTGCAGCACGCCGCGGCCGGCCCGAAAACTGCGCCGCCCGCCATCGCGCGCCAGCACCCGCTGCGAGCGCCAGCCGGCCGCGAACTCGCGACTGGAGTGGCTCAACTGCTCCACCAATGCGGAGCGCTGCGGGTCATCGCGCAGCCGCGGCATGTCGGCCCGAAACTCGGCGACTAGGCGTCGCGCCCGCTCCTCCCAGTCCAGCAGGAAGGTTTTGGCCCGCGGCTGCAGGAACACATAGCGCAGCAGGTTCGGCGCCGGCATGCTCAGCCAGTCGCGAAACAGCTGCGCGGCGGCGCGGTTCCATGCTAAGGCGTTCCAGTACCGGTCCAGTACATAGGCCGGCGTGCGGATGACCTGCACCAGCCCCGCCAGTTCCTCGCCGTCGGTCGCCGCCGGTGCGGGTGGGGCGGGATCCACGCGTCCGGCGATCTCAAACAGATAGGCACGCTCGGCCTGGGTCAGCTGCAGCCCCTGCGACAGCGCCACCAGCGTCGCCGGCGAGATTGCCGCCGTGCGCCCCTGCTCGATCCAGGTGTACCAGGTGGGACTGATGCCGCACAGCTGCGCCACCTCCTCGCGCCGCAGTCCGGGGGTGCGCCGCCGGCTGCGCTGCGGCAGCCCCAGCTCCAGCGGCCGCAAGGACTCGCGGCGGGCGCGCAGGAAATCACCCAGCAAGCGGGATTGTGGCATAACTTATAATAGGATAAGTGACCCACTCCTACCCGTATAAATATACGCGCACACTGCTGCCTGTCACACCGGAGTCAGCATGCGCAGCCACACCGAAGCGGTTACGAAGCAGTTCGATCCACAGGCCCAGGCCTATCTGACCAGTCCCGTGCACGCCGCGGGTCCTGATCTGCAGGCGGCGCGCGCGAAGCTTGCGCAATACCTGAAGCCCGATGCCCAAATACTGGATGTGGGTGCCGGGGCCGGCCACCTGAGCTTTGCGCTGGCGCCGGCCGCCGCGCGGGTGGTGGCATTGGATCCCTCCCCGGCAATGCTCGCGACGGTGCGCCAGGCGGCCGCGGCGCGCGCGCTTGTACAGATCCAAACCTGCGAGGCAGGCGCGGCTGCCCTGCCCTTCGCGGCCGCCAGCTTCGATCTGGTGGCCAGCCGCTACAGCGCCCATCACTGGCTGAATGTGCCGCGGGCCCTTGGCGAAATGCGGCGCGTCGTGCGGCCCGAGGGTTTCATTCTCATCATCGATCTGCTCGCCGAGGATGAGCCACTGGTGGATACCCACCTGCAGAGCATCGAGCTGCTGCGCGACACCTCTCATGTGCGCGACCGCGGCAGTGCCGAGTGGCGCGCGCTGCTGCAGGCAGCCGGCTTCGAGCCGCTCGAGCACTGCACCTGGAACACACGCCTGGAATTTCGCTCCTGGGTTGAGCGCATGCGCACCCCGGAGGCGCTGGTGAGCGCCATCCGCGTGCTGCAGGCAGGCGCACCGGAGGAAGTCCAGCGCGCGCTGCATATCGAGCCGGACGGCAGTTTCACTGCGCGCACCGGCCTTTTCTGGGGCCGCCCCGCCGCCTGAGGTCAGCACTTCACTTAAGTATCGGCAAGCGCCAGTACTTAAGTGCATGCCTAACCCATCTACGGCTCTGGACCTGGCCTTTGGCGCACGGTCCGATCCGGCGCGCCGCGCCATGGTGCAACGTCTGACACGCGGACCGAGCTCGGTCAGCGAACTGGCGCGACCCCTGGCCCTGGCCCTGCCGGCGGTGCTGCAGCATAGGGCGGTGCTGGAGGACTCAGGCCTCATCCGCTCGCACAAGCGCGGACGCGTGCGCACCTGCCGGATCAATCCCGACACCCTGAATCTCGCGCAGCAGTGGATCAACGCGCGGCGCGGAATGGTCGGCCCGGCCGGATCGGCTCGGGCAGTAGCTGGATCAGGACATCTGACGGCCGCCCGCTCAGGAGCTGCCATGTCGAACCTCAGCGCCGCATCCGCCGCCCCTTCGGTGGTGCACGCCGAGTTTCATATCGAGCGCACCTTCGCCGCCTCCCCCCAGCGGGAGTTTCGCGCCTTCGCCGATCCGGCCGCCAGGGCGCTGTGGTTCAGCGGCACGCCTGGAAAATCGGAACTGCTCGAACGGGTGATGGACTTTCGGGTCGGCGGCCGTGAAGTGCTCAAGGCCAAGTGGACCGGGGGCCGGGTGAGGACCTTTGATGCCGTGTTCCACGCCATCATCCAGGACCAGCGCATCCTCTGCAGCTACAACACGTTCATGGAGGCGCGGAAACTGTCGGTATCGCTGGCCACGATTCAGATCCGTGCGGCGGCCGGCGGCACCCCCCTGAAGGGGTCCGAACAGGGTGCCTTGCTGGATGGTTTTTGACGATGCCGGAGCACGCGAACGCGGCACCGGCTCGCTGCTGGACAGCCTGGAGGCCTCGCTACGCTGAACGGGGTTTGCATTCCGGCGATGATTGCGCGATGATATCACTTTGGTATCTACCTGGAGTGTCCCGCCATGCCCTCATTCAGTCCCGCCACCGCCTCCCAGGAGCGCCCGCTGCACGCGCTGAGCGGCTTTCCGATGTTGCTGGTCAATCTGGTGCTGCTGAGTGCGCTGCCGGTGGCGCTGGCGGCGACCCCTGAACCGCGGCCCGCGGGGCTGATGTTCGTGGCGCTGCTGATCAGCGCGCTGGGCGTGCTGTCGCTGCGCGGACATTTTTCCCTCCAGCCCAACGAAGCGCGGGTGCTGATCCTGTTCGGACAGTATCGCGGCACCGTGCGCGACAGCGGCTTTCACTGGGCCAATCCCTTCTATGCGCGCTATCGCGGACGGGTGCCGAACAAGGGCGGCCAGTGGCGGCCGGACTCGGTGGCCAACACCCGTATCGGCGGCCGCTCCACCGTCGGCGTGGCCGGGCAGCAGTGGTGGCCGAGCAAACTCTCGCTGCGGGCCAACAACTTCAACAGCCCGACCCTCAAGGTCAACGACAAGCGCGGCAACCCCGTGGAGATCGCCGCGGTGGTGGTGTGGCGGATCCATGACACCGCCATGGCCGTTTTTGATGTCGAGGACTACGCCAGCTACGTGGAAGTGCAGTCCGAGTCCGCCCTGCGCAGCATTGCCAGCCGCTTTGCCTATGACCACGGCCATGAGAGCGAGCCGACGCTGCGCGGCAGCGCCGATGAGGTTGCCCAGGAACTGGCCCATGAACTGCAGCAGCGCCTGGCCAAGGCCGGCGTCCAGGTGGAGGAAGCCCGGCTCACCCACCTGGCCTACGCGGCCGAAATTGCGCCGGTCATGCTGCGCCGGCAGCAGGCCGAGGCCATCATCTCCGCGCGCCAGATCATCGTGCAGAACGCCGTCGGCATGGTGCACATGGCGCTCGAGGAGCTGGAACGGCACAACACCGTCAAACTGGACGATGAGCGCAAGGCCGCCATGGTCAGCAACCTGCTGGTCGTGCTGTGCGGCAACTCGGATGCCTCGCCGGTCATCAATACAGGCACCCTCTACGCGTAGCCGTGGCCAGCGTCGACCGCAAGGCCTTCCTGCTGCGCCTGTCGCCGGAGCTGTGGAAGGATCTGGAGCGCTGGGCCGCGGATGACCTGCGCAGCATCAACGCACAGATTGAATTCCTGCTGCGCCAGGCGGTGAATCGGCGCAAGGGCGCGGCGAAGTCGCAGGAGGAATGAGGCATCGGCCGACTTGCCTGTCACGCCAGGCTCTGCTCTAGTCCCTGGGTCGACTCAAGTCGGCGGCCTTTTGAAGGAGGGGCAGTCATGGCGAAGAAATCCAAACGCACTCGTAGCGCGGTCAGCCGGGTCAAACCCAAGGCCAGGGCGGCCGCCAAAGTCAAAGCCAAGGCCCAAGCCGGCATGAAGGCCAAGGCGACGAAGCTGCTCGCACGTATCAGTGCCAAGGTCGGCGCCGCTCGCGATGATGTCAAAGGCCGCGCGAAAGTGGGCACCCGGGCCCTGGCCAAGGCCGGCGCCAAGGCCAAGGCATCCGCTCGGCGCACTTTCCGCAAGGTGACCAAACAGGAACAGTCGGTGGCACAGCAGCTGGCGCACAATAAGAAGCTGGTGCTGGATTTCTATCACCAGCTCATCGGCGAGAAGGACTATGAAGCGGCCCGCGCCTACATGGGCGCCGAATACCGGCAGCACGCGCCCTACGCCACCGATGGCCACGCCGGTATCGCCGAGTGGGTGCGCAAGTTCAAGGAGGGCTTCCCGCAGCACCACTATGAAGTGAAGAAGGTCGTCGCCGAAGGCGATCTGGTGGTGCTGCATCTGCATGGCAAGAACGGCCCGAATCCGCATGGCGAATCCGTGGTCGACATCTTCCGCATCAAGGACGGCAAGGTGGTCGAACATTGGGATGTGATTCAGCCCATCCCGGAGACCGCGGACAACGCCAACACGATGTTCTGATGCGCGTACCGATCTTTCAGGTTGATGCCTTCACCACGCGGCGTTTCGCGGGCAATCCGGCCGCAGTGATGCGTCTGGACAGGTTTTTGCCCGACGCCGTGCTGCAGGACATCGCCGCGGAAAATAATCTGGCCGAAACCGCCTTCCTGGTGCCTCAGGAGGGAGACTATGCGCTGCGCTGGTTCACACCCGCGGTCGAGGTGCCGCTGTGCGGCCACGCCACGCTGGCCAGTGCCGCCGTGGTCATGCAGCGACTGGAACCGGAACGCCGGCGGGTGGTTTTCCACACCGCCAGCGGCGCCCTTGGCGTGAGCCGGACCGACACCGGCTACGTCATGGACTTCCCGGCAAGGCCCACCGCCGCGGTCGCCGCGCCGCCGGGATTGGCGGCAGCGCTGGGCGCCCCGGTTCTCGAAACCGAGGCCGAAGCGCACAACTACCTGGCGCTGCTGGCTGACCCCGGGACGCTGCGCGCGCTGGCACCTGACTTCGCGGCGCTGGCGCACCTGGAGCGCGGCGGCATCATCGTGACCGCACGGGACTCCGGGCAGCCCTACGACTTCATCAGCCGTTACTTCGCTCCCGCCAAGGGCATTCCCGAGGACCCGGTAACCGGAAGCGCGCATTGTTCACTGGTGCCCTTCTGGGCCCGACGCCTGGGCAAAACCAGCCTGCGCGCCTTTCAGGCCTCGGCACGCGGCGGGGAGCTGCAGTGCCGGCTGCTGGGCGAACGGGTGGAACTGGCCGGAGGCTGCGTCTTTTATCTGGAAGGGGTCGTGGAGCTCTAGGCGTACTGGGCTTCGCCGTTGCCGAACGACCAGTTCTCCTTGTTCACCTCCACCAGGCTGATGAGCACATCCTCGCGGCGCATCCCGGCACGCTCGTGCAGGCCATCGGCCACCTTGCGGTAGAACTCACGCTTCTGATCCACGCTACGCCCCTCATTCAGGGTCACCTGAATGACGATGCAGGCGGAGGACCGCTGTACGCCCAGGTAGCTTCGATCCAGCAGCAGATCCTGGGCATCATGCTCGCTGATCACCTGGAACCTGTCGTTGGCGGGAACCTTCAAGGTATCGAGCATGGATTCATAGACCACATCCCCGACGATGCGCCGGAACGCCGCAGTGCGGCCACGGGGAACGTCGATTCGGGCCAATGGCATGAAGCGTCCTTTGTGGAATCAGATGGCGCGCAGCGCCAGGGCCACCGGGATCCTGGCGGCGCGGATCGCCGGCAGCAGACCCCCGATCAGGCCCACCACGCAGGCCCAGACGATGCCCAACGTGAACAGCGCCGCACCGATATGCAGGTGGAACACGATCTGCGCCAGACCACCGTTACTGGCCAGGCTGCTCACCGTGTTGCCGTCAAACACGGCCCAGGCCAGGCCGGCACCTGCGACGGCGCCCAGGAGCGACAATACCAGCGCCTCGACGATGACCGAGACCACCACGCCGCCGGCGCCGTAACCGATGGCGCGCAAGGTCGCGATCTCAACCGACCGGGTGCTGACCGCGGAGTACATGGTATTCAACGCGGCGAACACCGCACCGATGGCCATGATGGTGCTGATCGAGCGCGCAATGATGGTGAGGAAACTTGCAAAGGTCTGTGACTGGCGCTCGTAATAGGCGCTCTCCAGATTCACCTCGACCGACAGGGTCGGATCGTGCAGCAGCGCCGCGCGCAACTTCTCCAGCGCGCCCGGACCCGCCAGCTTCACGATGACGGAGTTGTAGGTGGTGCGCTGGTAGGCGGCCAGTGCGGTGTCGGCGTCACCCAGGACTTCCGAATCATGCGCCCCGCCGCCGCTGTCAAAGATCCCGACCACCGTCCACTGGTTGCCACCGAAATTCGGCTGACCGCCCAGGCCTAAATTGGCGTAGCGCTCCGAGGCCTCCTTGCCCACGATGATCTCGCGCAGCCCTGATTCGAACATCCGCCCTTTCACCAGGTGCAACTCGGGCCGCAGCTGCAGCAGCTCAGCTGAGGACACGCCGCGCAGTATCAGGGAGCTGAGCTTGCCATTGTCCAGGCGCGGCAGATTCACCGAGGCGAGGGCCTCGGCCGAGCCGATCGCCCGGTGGGCCGCATCCTGGGCAATGCCCGGCGCATCCAGGATGGTCGCAATGGAGTCATGCGCCAGGGTGCTCCCGACCTCATTGGTCGCCTGGGCGTGCAGCACGATGGCGCGATCCGGACTGCCGGTTGAACTCAGCGCACCGGAGAGGCCGGTCGCCAGCGCCAGCACCGACAGCAGCACCGCCACCACCCCGGCCGTGCCGATGACAATGACCGCCGAGGAAGCCGCCCGGCTGGGCAGGCTGCGCAGGCTGATCGAGGAGACCGCGAGCAGTTGGGTCATTAACTTCATGGCACGGCCCTAGCGTCCGGACAAAGCAGCGACAATGTTCAGGCGCCGCGCGCGCACCGCAGGTGGCACGCCGCTGATGAGCGCCAGCAGCAAAGCCACCACCGCCGCCGCCGCATACACCAGAGTGGGCACATGCATGGCACCGATGCCCTGCGCCGACAGCGCCGGGCCGGAGGTGAGCCAGGGCAGCACGCGTGAGGACAGCGCCACGCCCAGTGCCGCCGAGACCATCGCCAGCGCGAGCGCTTCGGCCAATACCAGCCATTGCACGCCCGCATCGGTGAAACCAAGCGTTTTCAGTACCGCCAGCTCCGCCGTGCGTTCGCGTACCGACTGCGCAATGGTGTTGGAAGTCAGGAACAGCAGCGTGAACAGCACCGCGCCGACGACGCCATTGACCAGGAAGTTGATGTTACCGATCTGCGACAAGGTGCTCTCGATGGAGTCCTTCTCATTGGCGGTATTGGTCTGATCGGGTGAATTGGCGAAGCGATCATCGATGGCTTGGGCGATTGCCGCGGATTTGGCCGGATCGCTGATGCCGACGTAGAACAGCACCGACTGGTTCTTGCCGGTGGCCAGGGCCTCGTTGATGAAATCATAGTTGCCCCAGATGCGTGTGGCCCAGTCCGGCTGCTGCAGGGTGTAGGTACCCACGATGTCAAATTGCCAGTCGCTGGTGCCGTCGGCCTTGGGGGCGATGCCATGTATGGGAATGCGATCGCCGACCTTCCAGCCATACTGCTTCATGGTCGTCACGCCGACGATGACGCCATTGCGCGTACGGCGCAATGCCGCCGCCTGTTCGGGCGCAACAATGAGATCGGAGCTGATCTTCAGCATCGCATCGAAGTCCGAGCCGATGATGATCATCGGATTGTTGGGCCGCTGGTAGGTACCGATGACGATGGTGAAAGGCGCCACCGCCGTGACGCCCGGAACCGACTCGATCTGCACCTCGTGGGCCAGCGGCATGGCGGCGCCCTGGTTCACCCGGCTTTGCACGATCAGGTGCGAGACGCTCAGGAGCTTCTCGATATTGGCGATACCGACGTTGATGCCCTGCAGGGTGCCGAACAGGAAGAACGCCGTCACGATGGAGAAGCACGTGAGCAGCGTCCGCGCCGGTTTACGCCGCAGCGCCGCCCAGATGAGCGGCAGGTACTTCATGCAGCGGTCCTTGACTCGTCCCGAGCCAATGTGCCCTTGTCCATGTGCAGCAGGCGGCTGGCATAGGCCGCGGCGCGCGGGTCGTGCGTCACCATGACGATGGTCTTGCCCTGCTTCTGGTTGAGGATGGTCAACAGCTGCAGGATCTCCTCGGCGCTTTCGCGATCCAGGTCGCCGGTGGGTTCATCGCACACCAGCAGCGTGGGATCGGCGATCAGGGCGCGGGCGATGGCCACGCGCTGCTGTTGTCCGCCGGACAGCTCGGTGGGCTTGTGGCTGGCGCGGTCCGACAGACCCACCAGCGCCAGCGCCGCGGCGACATTGGTCTTGCGCTGCGCTCGGGACAGCTTGGTGAGCAGCAGCGGCACTTCGACGTTGCGCTCGGCCGAGAGCACCGGCAGCAAGTTGTAGAACTGGAACACGAAGCCCACGTGACGGGCGCGCCAGGCGGCCATCTGTGAACCGGACAGCCGGTCCAGACGCTCTCCGGCGACGGTGATCTGGCCCTCGTCGGGCTTGTCCAGGCCGCCAATCAGGTTCAGCAAGGTGGTCTTGCCGGATCCCGAAGGCCCCATGAGGCCCAGAAATTCTCCGCTTTGCACTTCCAGGTTCAGCGAGTGCAGCACCTCGACACGCTGGCGTCCGCGTGTATAGCTCTTGACGACATTCTGCAAAGAAACAACAGCAGCCATGGAGCCTCCCCTCGTTCAGTTATGTATGCGTATTCAAAAATGACACCCGCGCGCCCATTTCCGGCAGGATGCGCGGATCCTTCTGTTTGAAGCCGACGCGCACCATCACCGTGGCCTTGGAACGATCCGCGGTTGGAATGATGGCGATGACCGAGCCCGGAATGGTCCAGTCCGGATAGGCATTCAGGCGCACGGTCACCGCTTGGTTGACACTCACACGATTGATAAAGTTCTCGCTCACGTCCACTTCGACTTCCAGGGAATTCATATCGACGATGGTACCGATACCGGTGCGCGTAAAACCGCCGCCGGCCGAAATCGGTGAGACGATTTCCCCCTGTTGCGCGGCCTTTACGGTGATGACACCGTCATAGGGAGCGCGCACGGTCATGTCGTCTTCGTTGCGCTGCGCCACCTCGACATTTGCCTGGGCCACTTCCACCATGCGCTGCTTGACCAGCAGGTCGGACTGCACGGCGTTGAAATTGGACTTGTCGGCGTCGAAATCCTGGGCGCTGATCACCCCGGCGGCCCGTTGCTTCTGATTGCGATCATAGATCGGTCCGGCATCATCCACCGCAACCTTGGCCGCATCCAGGCTGGCCTGCGCCTGAGCCAGCTGGGCCTTGGCAGCCAGCAAGCCCGCACGGGTATTGGTGTCATCCAGGCGCGCGATGATTTCGCCCTCGCGCACCCGCTGACCATCCTCGATGCGCAGTTCAACCACCCGTCCGGTGGTCTTGGCCGAGACCGTCGCCTGGCGCTGTGCGACCACGTAGCCCGAAGCATCCAGGGCCGTGGTCCCCAAGGCTGTGGCGGTGGGGGCTGCGCCCGAATCAGCAGCCGCAGTGACGCCGGAAGTCCCGGCCGCGGCGCTCGCCGAGACGGCCCGAGGACGCAGGAAAAAGGCACTGCCAAGGCCCGCCACCATCACCAGCAGGAGCAGGTAAACCACCCAAATGGGTACCGAACGCCGGGAATCCGGTGGCGAACGTGCGGCTTCTCCGCGATCGATGCGCAGCTGCTCCAGCAGCTTGGTCTTGTCGTCCATACGCCTCGGATCCCCCGGATTGGCGCCAGTCTTGTGATGGTGTTATATCACACCATATCAGTTTGGCAACAGGGACGCGGGCGTCTGGACTTACTGGTCGGCGCGATACCCGCCGCTGAGCAGCGCATCCACCTCTTTCTCCGCCACCAGCCAGTCCTCCGCCTCGCCTCCGGGGGGGAAGCCGCGACTTTCCCCGCGCAGGTACGCCGCGCGGGCAATCAGCGCGCGGCGCTCGTCGGCGGACAGCACGGGTACTGCCGTCGCGGCGAGCACCGACTGGGTGGTACCGGCCGTGGGTTTAGGCGCGGCACGCTTGACTGACTTTTTTACCGGTGCAGCCGGCTTGATGGCAGGCTTTACCTCGACCGGCGTTGCGGGTGGCCGCGCGGATCGGGCGTTCTGGTCGGCATCGGATATGCGGCGGCTGGCCATGAGAAGTTCTCCTGCGTAGGAACGCAAACAATACTCCTCAAGCTGATGCAAGCGCAGTGCCCGCCGCTTATCCCTTGCGTCCGGCTTTGCCGGTCCTGGCAGCCTTGCCGGATGTGCGGCCCGCCCGGCGCGCGACCTTGAGCGCTGGTTTGGCGACAGTCTTGGCAATGCTGTTGAGGTACCTGCGAAAATCCGCGCCCAGGGACGGATGGCCCAGGGCGTATTCCACCGTGGCCTGCAGATAGCCCAGCTTGCTGCCGCAGTCGTAGCGCTTGCCACTGAAGCGATAGGCGTAGACGGCCTCCTCGCCCATCAGCGCCGCGATCCCATCGGTCAGCTGGATCTCTCCGCCGGCGCCGCGACCCAGGCGCGCCAGGTGCTCGAATATGGAGGCCGTGAGCACATAGCGTCCGACCACGGCCAGATTCGAGGGGGCCTGCGCCGGTTTGGGTTTTTCCACGATGCTGCGCACCCGGCCGGTGCTGGACTTGTCGGCCTCGATTTCCACGATGCCGTACTTCTCGGTGTCCTTGTTGGGCACCTTCTCAACTCCCAGCACGCTGGCACGCTTGGCGGCATAGACCTCGGCCATCTGCTCCAGGCAGCTGGTCGGATGGCCGCGGATCAGGTCATCGGCCAGGTGTACGAAAAACGGCTCGGCGCCCACCGCCGGCTGGGCACACAGCACCGCGTGGCCCAGGCCAAGCGGTGCCGCCTGGCGGATGTAGATACAGGTGGCATAGGAGGGCAGCACGCTGCGGATCTGGTTCAGCAGGTCGCTCTTGCCCTGCGCCTCCAGCAGATGCTCGAGTTCCTCATCCGAATCGAAATGATCCTCGATGGCCCGCTTGGAGGCGCCGGTGATGAACACCAGCTTGCGCGCGCCGGCCAGCAGCGCCTCCTCGACCGCGTACTGGATGAGCGGCTTGTCCACCACCGGCAGCATCTCTTTTGGGCTGGCCTTGGTGGCAGGCAGAAAGCGAGTGCCGCGGCCGGCGACAGGGAATACCGCGGTCCGGATGGCCGTCTGTGATCTCATGCGCAAACCTCGAGGACGCAATGAAAGGCGAAGTGTAGCGGACAACCGGCCGGGTACCGCACCTGTGGATATACGCGCCGCAGCGTAGGCGGCGCCCCGCACGGCGGATTTGAAGGTCAGTCGCGGATCGGCTGATCGGCGCCGTCATTGACCCGCTCGCGCAGGTCCTTACCGGGCTTGAAGTGCGGGACGTACTTGCCCGACAGCGCCACGGCTTCCCCGGTCTTGGGATTGCGGCCCTGGCGCGGCGGCCGGAAATGCAGCGAGAAGCTGCCGAAGCCGCGGATCTCGATGCGCTCGCCCTGCGAGAGGGCATCGCTCATGATCTCCAGGATCTGCTTCAGCGCCAGCTCAACGTCCTTGGCCGGCAGGTGCTTCTGCTTGGCGGTGATGACTTCAATCAATTCCGATTTGGTCATGAATTGCCTTTGCTGGATGCGCAAGAGTTGCCGGGTGGTACGGACACCCTATGACGGGCGGCCGTACCACCGCAAGGCTGTTTCAGCTGCGATCGCCGATCTGTTCCTTCAGCAGGTCGCCCAGGCTGGTGCCGGTGGTCGAGGTCTGCTCGGAGCGGTAGCTTTGCACCGCCTCGGCTTCTTCGTGCATTTCCTTGGCCTTGATGGACAGGGAAATGGTCCGCGTCTTGCGATCCACGCCGGTGAACTTGGCGTCGATCTCCTGACCGACCTTCAGCACCGTGCGCGCATCTTCGACCCGATCACGGGCCAGATCCGAACCGCGCAGCTGGCCTTCCACGCCATTGCCCAGGTCAATGATGGCGCCGCGTGCATCCACTTCCTTGACCGTGCCGCGAACGATGGTGCCCTTGGGGAATTCGGCGATATAGGCCGAGAAGGGATCCTTCGCCAGCTGCTTGATGCCCAGTGAAATGCGCTCGCGATCCGGATCGATCGCCAGCACCATGGCCTCCACCTGCTGGCCCTTCTGGTAGTTGCGCACGGCTTCCTCGCCGGGCATGTCCCAGGAGATATCCGACAGATGCACCAGGCCGTCGATGTTGCCCGACAGGCCGATGAAGATGCCGAAGTCGGTGATGGACTTGATCTGGCCGCTGACCCGATCGCCACGATTGAAGTTCTCGGCGAACTCCTTCCACGGGTTGGCCTGGCACTGCTTCAACCCCAGGGAGATGCGGCGACGTTCCTCGTCCACATCCAGCACCATGACCTCGACTTCCTGGCCGGTGTGCACCACCTTGGCCGGATTGACGTTCTTGTTGGTCCAGTCCATTTCGGACACGTGGACCAGGCCCTCGACGCCATCCTCGATCTCCACGAAGGCGCCGTAGTCGGCGATGTTGGTGACCTTGCCGAACACACGGGTGTTGGGCGGATAGCGCCGGGCAATGTTCTCCCACGGATCCGCGCCGAGCTGCTTCAGGCCCAGCGACACGCGCGAGCGCTCGCGATCGAACTTGAGGATGCGCACTTCGATTTCATCGCCGACCTTGACGACTTCGGAAGGATGCTTGACGCGCTTCCAGGCCATGTCGGTGATATGCAGCAGGCCATCGATGCCGCCCAGGTCCACGAACGCACCGTAATCGGTGAGGTTCTTGACACTGCCGCGCACGACCGCGCCTTCCTGCAGATTGTCCATGAGCGCGCTGCGCTCGGCGGAGAATTCCTGCTCGACCACGGCGCGCCGCGACACCACGACGTTATTGCGCTTCTGGTCCAGCTTGATGACCTTGAACTCGAGCGGCTTGCCTTCGAGGTAGGAGGTATCACGCACCGGGCGCACATCCACCAGCGAGCCCGGCAGGAATGCGCGCACGTTCTCGATCTCGACGGTGAAGCCACCCTTGACGCGCCCGGTGATCACACCGGTCACGATCTGAGAATCATTGAAGGCCGTCTCCAGGCGCGTCCAGGTGCGGGCACGCTTGGCCTTCTCGCGCGATAGTCGCGTCTCACCGTTGCCATCCTCGACCGAATCCAGCGCCACCTCGACCATGTCGCCGGTCTTGACTTCGAGCTCACCGCGCTCGTTCTTGAACTGCTCGACGGGGATGACGGCTTCGGACTTCAGTCCGACGTTGACGATGACGATGTCCTCGGTGACATCGACTACCAACCCCTGGAGGATCATCCCGGGACGGATGCGTTGGTTGGCGAGACTATCTTCGAATAATTGAGCGAAACTTTCTGTCATACCTTCTACTTGCGCAGGCGCTGTTGGCCCATGCCGGAATTGTGGTTGCTACAGCGCACGGGACTTTCCACTTTCCTCGTGCACCTCCATTCCCGTAACGCGTGAGCGGCCTCAATGCCACAGCGAGCAGCTGCGTCCCAGGGCCAGCACCTGTTCGACCACGTCCTGGATGTTCAGGTCCGTGGAGTCGATCACGTGGGCGTCGGGAGCGGGTCTCAAGGGCGCGACGGCGCGCGTCGAATCCTTCAGATCCCGTTCGGCTATCTCTCGCGAAAGGGCGGCAAGGCTAACACCGGACCCCTTGTCTTTCAACTGCTTATAGCGTCTTCGGGCCCGCTCCTCGGGGCTTGCGGTCAGGAACACTTTGAGGGCCGCATAGGGGAAGACCACGGTACCCATATCGCGGCCATCGGCCACCAGGCCGGGTTCGCGCGCAAAGCGCCGCTGACGGTCCAGCAGCGCCTCGCGCACCGCCGGCCACGCGGCCACCCGCGAGGCGCCCATGCCCGCCGCGGCGGTACGCACCTCCTGGGTCACATCCTGCCCGGCCAGCCAGATCTGCTCCTCGTCCTGAACCGCGCCAAAATCAGCGTCCAGCGCCTCCGCTGCGGCCGCATGCCCCTCTATATTGTCTGGTTCAAGTCCAAGCTGCTGGCCGCGCAGGGCGACCAGCCGGTACAGCGCCCCGCTGTCCAGCAGATGCCAGTGCAGGCGCGCCGCGACGGTGCGGCTGATGGTGCCCTTGCCGGAGCTGGTGGGACCATCGATGGTGAGGACCGTGACCATCCGCCAAGGCTAGGCTGCCGCGATGCGGATGCCAACTGCCTGAGCCAGCTGCACGAAGCCCGGGAATGAGGTGGCGACATTGGCCACATCCAGGATGCGGATGGGCCCGGACGCCCTCAAACTCGCCATGGTGAAGGCCATGGCAATGCGGTGATCGCCATGACTGTCCACGGTACCCCCCGAGAAGCCCTGGCCGCCGCGGATGCGAATGCCATCCGGGAGCAGCGTGTGCTCCACGCCCAGGCTCTTCAGGCCCTCGGCCATGACGGCCAGCCGGTCGCTTTCCTTGACGCGCAGTTCGGCGGCGCCGCGCACCACGGTTTCACCCTCGGCACAGGCCGCGGCAATGAAGAACACCGGAAATTCATCGATGGACAGGGGCACCAGGCTTTCGGGGACCTCGATGCCGCGCAGGCGGCTGGCGCGCACCTCGATATCGGCAATGGGTTCACCCACGCCCTGTACGCTGCCGTGCGCATGCACGCTGATCTGGGCGCCCATCAGCTGCAGCATCTGCAGCAGGCCGGTTCGCGTCGGGTTGACCCCGACGTTGCGCAGCCGCAGGCCCTGTGGCGCGGCCAGGGCCCCGGCCACCAGGAAAAAGGCGGCCGATGAGAAATCCGCCGGTACTTCGATGTCGGTGCCGATGAGGGTCTGTCCGCCCTCGAGGCTCGCGCTCGCCCCAGCACGCTCCACGTGCACCCCGAAGGCCGCGAGCATGCGTTCGGTGTGATCACGCGTGGGTGCCGGCTCGGTGACCCGAGTGCGTCCCTGCGCCGCAAGACCGGCCAGCAGCACGGCGGACTTCACCTGGGCACTGGCCATGGGCATGGTGTAGTCAATGCCTTGAAGCCGGCGCCCCCCCTGCAACAGCACCGGTGGGCGGCCCTCGTGGGTGGTGATCTGCGCGCCCATCTGCCGCAGCGGTGCGGCGACGCGCTCCATCGGCCGGCGCATCAGGGAGCCATCCCCGATCAGCGTCGAGGCAAAGGGCTGCCCGGCGAGCAGACCCATCGACAGACGCATGGCAGTGCCCGCATTGCCCATGTCCAGAGGACTGGCGCTGGCATGCAGACCGCCGGCCCCCGCGCCATGGACGATGACCCGCGTGGGCTCCGGCCGCTCGATGTGCACGCCCAGCGCGGCCAGCGCGCTCAAGGTCGCCAGACAGTCCTCGCTGGCCAGGAAGCCGCGGATGCGGGTGTCACCGGTGGCGATGCCGCCCAGCATCAGCGCGCGATGCGAAATGGATTTGTCGCCCGGAACGGTCGCTTCGCCTTGGACCTCGGCGCCCGGGGCGACCTGATATTCCTGCACCGCCGCCATATCGCTGCGGCTCACCCGGCGCTGATGGCGCGCGGGTAGGAGCCGATGACCCGCAACAGCGAGGCGCGCTTCTGCAGATCCTCAAGCGCCGCGGCGACCGGCGCATCCTCGACATGGCCTTCGATATCGATGAAGAACACGTAGTCCCATTTGCGCTTCTGCGAGGGCCGCGACTCGATGCGCGTCATGCTGATGTGATGGGTGGCAAAAGGCTCGAGCAGCTTCAGCAGCGCGCCTGAGGTATTGGTCTCACCGATGGAGGCGAGCAGCGTGGTTCGATCCTGGCCGCTGGGCTTGAACAGCTGCCGGCCCAGGACGAAGAACCGGGTGGTATTGTCCGGTCGGTCCTCGATTTGCGGCGCCAGCACGTTCAGTCCATAGACCTCCGCCGCCGTGGCGCCGGCAATCGCCGCAGTACCCTGCTCATCGCGCGCGCGCCGCGCCCCTTCGGCATTGCTGGTGACGGCGACGCGCTCGACCCCGGGCAGATACTCATCCAGCCACAGCCGGCACTGGGCCAGTGCCTGCTGGTGCGAGCAGATGCGCTTGATGCCTTCCAGCGACTGCATCCGGCCCATCAGGAAGTGATGGATGCGCAGTTCGATCTCCCCGCAGATGCGCGCCGAGGAATTCAGGAACCGGTCCAGGGTGTTGATGACCATGCCTTCGGTGGAGTTCTCGATGGCGACGACGCCAAAGTCCACCGCGCCGGACTCCACTTCATGGAACACCTCATCCACCGAGGGCAGCGGCAGCGCCCGCACGGCATGGCCGAAGTGCGTCAGCACCGCGGTCTGGGTGAAGGTCCCCTCAGGACCCAGGAACGCGACTTTGAGCGGTTCTTGCTGCGCGAGGCAGGCGGACATGATTTCCCGGAACAGCCGCAGCAGATCCTCGGTACGCAACGGCCCCTGGTTGCGCTCCTTGACCTGGCGCAGCACCTGCGCCTCACGCTCGGGGCGATAGAAGTCCACCGTGGAACCGGCGGCGGTCTTGGAAATGCCCACCTGCTGCGCCAGCCGCGCGCGCTCGTTGAGCAGCCTGTGCAGCTGCTCATCGAGGGCATCGATCTGTTCGCGCACCGCGTCCAGATCCACGGATTTGGGCTTGGTCATGTTCTTCTTACAGTATCCGCGCCGCCAGTACGCCCTCGATGTCGCGAATCTGTCCGAGGAGGCCTTCCGGAACGGCCGAATCGATATCGATCAATGTGTAGGCGTATTCGCCCCGGGACTTGTTCAACAGATCTGCAATGTTAAGGCCTGCGGCGGCCAGGCAGGTGGAAATCTGTCCGACCATGTTCGGCACGTTGCGGTTGGCGACGGCCAGGCGGGTCACGCCCGGCACCCGCGGCAGGATGGCCTCGGGGAAGTTGACGCTGTTGCGGATGTTGCCGTTCTCCAGGTACTCCCGGACCGTGTCGGCCACCATGATGGCGCAGTTCTCCTCGGCCTCCCCGGTGGAGGCGCCCAGGTGCGGCAGGGCCACGACTTTGGCGTGATCCTTGAGGGCATTGGTGGGAAAGTCGCACACATACGCGCCCAGCTGTCCCGCATCCAGCGAGGCGATGACCGCGGCGTCATCCACGATCGGTGCGCGCGCGAAATTCAGGATCACCCCGCCCTTGCGCATGAGCTTCAGGCGCCCCGCGCTGACCAGACCGCGGGTGTCACTGTTCAGCGGCACATGCACCGAGATCGCATCGGCTCGCGAGAACAGGTCATCCAGCGACAGGGCCTGCTCGACACTGGAGGACAGCTGCCAGGCCCGGTGCACGGTGATCTGCGGGTCATACCCCAGCACCTTCATGCCCAGCGCCTCGGCTGAATTGGCCACCTCGACCCCGATGGCGCCCAGGCCGACGACTCCCAGGGTGCGGCCCGGCAGCTCGAATCCGACGAACTTCTTCTTGCCCTTCTCCACCGCCTCATCGATGGCGTGATCATCACCGCTCAAGCCACGGGCGAAGGCCCAGGCCTGACAGATGTTGCGCGCCGCCAGCAGCAGCCCGGCCAGCACCAGCTCCTTCACGGCATTGGCGTTGGCGCCCGGGGCATTGAACACCGGAATCCCGCGCTTGCTCAGTTCCGCCACGGGAATGTTGTTGGTGCCCGCACCGGCCCGGCCAATGGCCAGCACCGAGGTCGGGACGGTGGTTTTGTGCATGTCCGCGGAACGCACCAGAATGGCGTCGGGCTGGTTCAGGTCCGAGGCCACCTCGAAGCGCTCGCGCGGCAGACGCTCCAGACCGCGCGCCGAGATATTGTTGAGCGTAAGAATCCGGTATGTATCAACCATTGCGACGCTGAAACTCCTTCATGAAGCTGATGAGCGCCTGCACGCCTGGCAGCGGCATGGCGTTGTAGATGCTGGCCCGCATGCCGCCCACCGAGCGGTGGCCTTCGAGATTGGTGAGGCCGGCGGCCTGCGCTTCGGACAAAAAGCTCTTATCCAGCTCCGGACGTGCCAGCGTGAAGGGGACATTCATCCAGGAGCGGCAGTCCCGGGCCACCGGATTGCGGTAGAACCCTGAAGCATCGATGGCGGCATACAAGGCTTCCGCCTTGGCCCGATTCTGCTGCTCCATCGCCGCCAGGCCACCCTTGCCCTGTATCCACTTCAGCACCAGGCCCGCGATGTACCAGGCGAAGGTCGGCGGCGTGTTGAGCATGGAGCCATCGTCGGCCATGGCCTTGTAATCCAGGACCAGCGGTGTGCCCGCGCGCGCCTTGCCGATGAGCTCCTCGCGCACGATGACAATGCACAATCCGGCCGGCCCGACGTTCTTCTGCGCGCCCGCGTAGATCAGGCCGAAGCGGCTGACATCCAACGGCCGCGACAGAAAGCTCGAGGAGAAATCCGCCACCAATGGCGCGGCGCCCACCTGCGGGACATAGCCGAACTCAACCCCGCCGATGGTCTCATTGGGGGTGTAGTGCACATAGGCGGCACCGGGGGTGAGTTTGAGGGTGCCCGGCGCCGGTACGGTGTTGTAGCCGGAGGCGCTCTCATCGGCGGCAATGTTGACCTTGCAATAGCGCTTGGCCTCGCCGATCGCCTTCTTCGACCAGGCGCCGGTGTTGATGTAATCCACGGTGGAGTCGGCAGCGGCCAGGTTCAACGGAATGCCGGCGAATTGCGCGGTGGCGCCCCCTTGCAGCAGCACCACCTTGTAGCCGGCCGGGACCGCCAGCAGTTCGCGCAGCGAGGCTTCCAGCTCCGCGGCCACCGCCTGGAAGGCCTTGCTGCGGTGGGAGACCTCCATCACGGACATGCCGCTGCCGCGCCAGTCGGTCAGTTCGTTGCGGGCCTGTTCCAGAACTTCCAGGGGCAGAGTCGCCGGCCCAGCGGCAAAATTGAATACGCGCACAAAAGCCTTCCGGGTGAATCACTTGAGGGGTGCCGGGGATGGTACCAAGCACGCCTCGGGCCGGTTAGAACTTTTCGGTAGGCGCTTATCGTTTCGCTGCGCAGCGCAGCTTATGGCGTCGCGGGAGGCAGCGGATCCGGATCCACCGCATCGGCATCCCCCACCGCCTCCAGGCTCTCGATGCGCTCGATGCCCGTGAGTCGTTCACCGTCGGCCAGGCGAATCAGCCGCACGCCCTGGGTATTGCGCCCCAGAACGGAGATCTCATCCACCGGGGTTCGCACCAGCGTGCCGGTGGAGCTGATCAGCATGATCTCCTGTCCGGCAGTGACCTGCAGCGCCGCCACCAGCGCACCGTTGCGGTCCGAGGTCTGCAGCGCGATCACGCCCTGGCCGCCGCGCCCATGCTTGGGGAAATCATCCAGCGGCGTGAGCTTGCCGTAGCCGTTTTCCGAGGCGGTGAGGACATTGCCCTCGCCACAGACAATCAAGGCGATCAGTTCCTGACCGGCGTCGAGCTTGACGCCGCGCACTCCGGCGGCATCGCGACCCATGGGGCGCACCTCCTCCTCGTGGAAGCGGATGGCCTTGCCGCCGCTGGTGCACAGGATGATGTCACGCTGGCCATCGGTGAGCGCCACCCCGACCAGGCGGTCGTTGTCGCGCAGGTCCACCGCGATGATGCCGCTGGTGCGCGGCCGCGAGAAGGCGGTGAGCGGAGTCTTCTTGACCGTGCCCTGGCTGGTCGCCATGAACACGAAATGCTGTTCGTCATACTGCTGCACCGGCAGTACGGCATTGATCTTCTCCCCCTCCTCCAGCGGCAGCAGGTTCACCATGGGCTTGCCGCGGGCGTTGTGCCCGGCCTGCGGCAGCTGGTAGACCTTCAGCCAATAGACCTTGCCGCGATTGGAGAAGCACAGGACGGTGTCATGAGTGTTGGCCACGAATAGTTTCTCCACGAAGTCTTCGTCCTTCACCGAGGTGGCCGAGCGACCCCGGCCACCTCGGCGCTGGGTCTGATATTCGGTCACCGGCTGGGACTTTGCATAGCCGGCATGGGATAAAGTGACCACCACATCCTGAGGCTCGATCAGGTCCTCGGTGGTCAGATCAAGATGATCGCGATTGATTTCGGTACGGCGGGCGTCGCCGTAGGTTTCACGAACCTCGAGCAGCTCCTCACGCACCACTTCGGTGAGGCGTTCGGGGCGGGTCAGTATGTCGGTGAGTGCCTGGATGGTCACCAGCAGCTGTTTGTATTCCTCGATGATCTTGTCCTGTTCCAGCCCCGTGAGGCGGTGCAGGCGCATATCGAGGATGGCCTGGGCCTGCACGTCGGAGAGCCGGTAGCCACCCTCCGCCATGCCCAGCTCCGGCGCCAGGTCCGCCGGGCGCGTGGACAGTGCACCGGCGTGCAGCAGCAGTTCCGGCACCGCTCCGCCCTTCCAGGTCCGTGACAACAGCCCCGTCTTGGCTTCCGCCGGTGAGGGCGCGGCGCGGATCAGTGCGATGACCTCATCGATATTGGCCAGCGCCACCGCGAGGCCCTCGAGCACATGGGCGCGCTCACGGGCCTTGGCCAGATCATAGATGGTGCGCCGGGTGACGACTTCACGCCGGTGACGGATGAAGGCCTCGAGCATCTCCTTCAGCGACAGCAGCTTCGGCTGACCGTCCTGCAGGGCCACCATGTTGATGCCGAACACCGTCTCCATCGGCGTCTGGGCGTAGAGATTGTTGAGCACAATCTCGGCCACCTCGCCGCGTTTCAACTCGATGACCACGCGCATGCCGTCCTTGTCGGACTCATCGCGCAGCTCGGAGATGCCGTCGATTTCCTTGGCCCGCACCAGGTCGGCGATGCGCTCGAGCAGCCGGGCCTTGTTCACCTGGTAGGGCAGTTCGGTGACGATGATGGCCTGGCGTCCCTTGCCATCGATGTCCTCGACATTGGTGCGGGCGCGGATCGACAGCCGGCCGCGGCCGGTGCGGTAGGCCGTGGCGATCTCCTGGGCGCCGTTGATGATGCCGGCGGTGGGGAAATCCGGACCCGGAATATGCTGCATCAGCGCCGCCAGGGTCAGCTGCGGGTCCGCCAGCAGCGCGATCAGCGCGTCGATGACCTCAGTGAGATTGTGCGGCGGAATGTTGGTGGCCATGCCCACCGCGATTCCGGTCTGCCCGTTGATCAACAGGTTCGGCACGCGCGCCGGGAGCACCGCCGGCTCGGTCTCGGATTCGTCGTAATTGGGCGTGAAGTCGACGGTTTCCTTGTCGATGTCCGCCAGCAGTTCATGCGCGATGCGCGACATGCGCACCTCGGTGTAGCGCATGGCCGCCGGGGCATCCCCGTCCACCGAACCGAAATTGCCCTGCCCGTCGATGAGCATGTAGCGCATCGAGAACGGCTGGGCCATGCGCACCATGGTGTCGTACACGGCGCTGTCCCCGTGCGGATGGTACTTGCCGATCACATCCCCGACGATGCGCGCGGATTTCTTGTAGGCCTTGTTGTGGTCATTGCCAAGCACCCGCATGGCGTACAGGACCCGCCGGTGCACGGGCTTGAGTCCATCGCGCACGTCAGGCAGGGCGCGACCCACGATCACGCTCATGGCATAGTCAAGGTAGGACTGCCGCATCTCATCTTCGAGATTGACGGGCAGGATTTCGCGCGCGAATTCTGTCATTGAGTCCGAAGGCTTTTAGGCCGGCACAAAGCGGAAATTTTAGCATAATGCAGCCGCCACCACCTTATCCGGACCCCCTTCGGGACAGGAGCTTTCGACCATGAACGCGGACCGCATGGAAATCGGCAAATTTGATGCCATTGCGCATCGATTCTGGGATCCGGACGGGGAGTTCCGACCCCTGCACCTGATCAATCCGGTGCGGACCGCCTATGTCGCCGCGCGTTGTCAGCTCAAGGGGGCCCGCATGGTGGATGTCGGCTGCGGCGGCGGTCTGCTCTGCGAGGCGTTGGCGGCACTCGGCGCCCAGGTGACCGGCATCGACCTGGCGCCCGCCATGCTGGAGACGGCCCGGCTGCACGCCGCCGAGCGCGGCGTGAGCATCGACTACCGCCTGCTCGGGGCTGAAACCCTCGCCGCCAGCGCACCGGGTGCCTTTGAGGTCGTGACCTGCATGGAAATGATTGAACACGTGCCCGACCCGGCAGGCGTGGTCGCCGCGCTGGGCACCCTGGTACGGCCCGGCGGTGCGGTCTTCATCTCCACCCTCAATCGCACGCCGAAGTCCTTCCTCCAGGCCATCATCGCGGCCGAATACCTGTTCCGGCTGCTGCCGCGCGGTACTCACGAGTATGAACGGCTGATACGACCCTCGGAGCTGGCGCGCTGGGGCCGCGACTGCGGCCTTGCCTTGGAGGATGTCAGCGGCCTGGCCTTCGATCCTTTCACCGCACAGTCAAGGCTCAGCCCTGACGCCAGCGTCAACTACCTCGCCCATTTCACGCGCCAGGCCTAGGCGCCCTGCGGCCCAGGGGGCTGCAGCCCAGCAACCAGCGTGGGCAGCAGCTCCGACACCGTCGGGTGGATGGGCACCGCCCATTGCAGGCTCGTGTAGGGCTGATCGGCATTCATGAGATCAAGGATTCCGTGGATCGCCTCATCGCCGTTCAGACCCAGTATGGCGGCACCCAGGATGCGCTGCGTCCCCGCATCGACCACGACTTTCATGAAACCCTGCGTTTCATCCCGTTCCACCGCGCGCCCGACGCGGCGCATCGGCCGGGAGTTCACCAGCAGCGGCCGGCCGGTCTGCTGCGCCTCGGTCTGCGTCATTCCCACCCGTCCCAGAGGCGGATCGATGTACAGGGCGTAGCCGCGGATACGTGCACTGACTTTGCGCTGGGCGCCCTCCAGCAGGTTGGCCGCGACGATTTCAAAATCGTTGTAGGCGGTGTGCGTGAATGCGCCGCGCCCGTTGCACTCCCCCAGCGCCCAGATGCCCGGCACCGAGGTACTCAGGAAGTCATCCACCAGAATGTGCCCGGAGCCCGCGAGCGCAACGCCGGCTGCCGCAAGGCCCAGGTCATCGGTATTGGGTCGGCGCCCGAGGGCGACCAGCAGGTCCGATCCGCACACCTCGGTTTCCCCACCGTCGCGGCGCAGGCGCGCGCTGATGCCGCCGCCGGCCGCGCGCGCCACCGCCATCACTTGCGCCCCGGTATGCACGCTGATGTCCTCGGCTTCCAGGATTTCGCGGATGGCCTGTGAGATATCCGGATCCTCACGTGGCGCCAGTCGCGCCGCGCGCTCGATGACGCTCACGGCACTGCCGAAGCGACGGTACATCTGCGCAAACTCGAGCCCGATGTAGCTGCCGCCCAGAATAACAAGATGCTCGGGCACACGATCCAGCGCCACGATCGAGGTGTTGGTCAGATACGGTACGGCAGCCAGCCCCGCAATGTCCGGCACGATGGCGCGTGCGCCGACGTTGATGAAAATCCGCGGCGCGCTCAAGGTTCGCTCACCGACGCGCAGCTGCGTCGCGCTTTCAAAGCGCGCATGACCACGCACCAGAGTGCAGTTGGGCATCTGCCCCAGCCACTGCTCCAGGCCATTGCGCGCATTCAGCGTCACGGTCGCAGCGCGTCGCTGTACCGTGCCCATGTCGATGCGTATGTCCGCGCCGAGCTGCACGCCGTACTGCGCGGCCCGGCGTGCCATGTGGGCCGCATAGGCGCTGGCCACCAGGGTTTTGGTCGGCATGCAGCCGGTGTTGACGCACGTGCCGCCGATGAGCTTGCGCTCGATGATGGCCACGCGCTGGCCGGCGGCGCTCAGACGCCCGGCCAGCGCCGGTCCCGCCTGACCTGCGCCGATGATGAGCGCGTCGAACTGCTCGATCACGGCGCGACCTTGACGCCTTTCCAGAACGCCACGCGATCACGGATCTGCGCCGCGGCGGGCTTGGGGTCCGGGTAGTACCACACGGCATCCTGATTGGTGCTGCCGTTGACCTTGAGCGAGTAGTAGCTCGCCGTGCCCTTCCACGGACACACCGAGGTCGTGGCACTGGGTTGCAGATATTCATCCTTGAGCGCGGCGCGCGGAAAATAGTGATTGCCTTCCACGATTACGGTGTCAGCGCTGTCGGCGATCACGGCATTGTTCCAAATGGCTTTCATGCTAATCTCCGCAATAATCGATGCAATCAGTCTGGCACCCTGCCGACTTCCCCCACAAGCTCTTCAGCCATGATCTCCGAATTCGACCTGATACTGATCGGCGCCGCATTGCTGGTCGGGGTCGCCTTGGGTTTTCTGGGTGCGCAGCTGCTGGCGGGCCGGCGCCGCGAGGAGCGCCTGTCACAGCTGGTCGCGCCGCTGCAGGCGGCGCTTGAGGCCACGCGCACTCAGGCGCAGCGGCTGGATGCGGAGCATCGTGACAGCGAGGCCAATCTGCGCGGCCAGATCGTGCAGCTGGTGCGCGGCCAGACCGGACTGGAACGCGAGACGCGCAACCTCGTCACCGCCCTGCGACGCCCGGAGGTGCGCGGCCGTTGGGGTGAACTCACGCTACGGCGCGTGGTGGAACTGGCAGGACTGGTTCAACACTGCGATTTTACCGAGCAGGTGCACGTCAGCGGCACCAACGGCGCCGCGCGTCCGGATCTGATCGTGCATCTGCCCGACGGGCGCGATGTGGTGATTGATGCCAAGGCGCCTCTGGATGCCTACCTCGCGGCGCTCGAGGCCACCGACGATGCCGGCCAGCGCCAGCATCTGCAGCGCCACGCGCAGCAAGTCGCCGCCCGCGTGCGCGAACTGGCTGCCAAGGCCTATTGGGCCCAGTTTCCCCGGGCACCGGAGTTCGTCATCCTGTTCATTCCCAGCGACCAGTTCCTTTCGGCGGCGCTGGCGGTGCAGCCCGAGCTCATCGAACAGGCGCTGGCCGAAAGCGTGGTTCTGGCAACCCCGTCCACGCTGATGGCGGTACTCAAGTGCGTCGCCTTCTGCTGGCGACAGGATCAGGTGGCGAGCAATGCCCGCCAGATCCAGGAGCTTGGCGGTGAGCTGCATGCGCGCCTGGCCACCTTCCTCGCGCATCTGGCCAAGGTCGGTCAGCGCCTGGGCGGCGCTGTCGAAGCCTTCAATGCCGCGGCGGGCTCCCTGCAGCGGCAGGTCGTTCCGCAGGCCCGCCGTCTGCGCGACCTGGGCGCCACGGCCGATGCGCCACTGGAGGCCCCCGCGTCGCTGGATGACACGCCCAAGGACCTGAAGTGACGGCCTCACTGGCCGGCACGCCACGCTATTTCGCGTGGCTGTACAGCGGCGAGCCGCTGCAGGGCATCTTGAAGGCGCTATTGGGCATCGAGGCGGAAATCAAGGCCGCACTGCAGCCGGACCTGGAGCACAGTGTTGCGCATGTGCGCATGGGGTGGTGGGCGGAGGAGGCCCAACGGCTGCGCGCCGGGCAGCCGCTGCACCCGCTGACACGGGCGCTGCTGGCGCAACGCCCCCGCAACGCCCCAGCGGCGGATATTTCCGGATTGGTGGATGTCGCCACCTGGGACCTGGCCAGTGCAACCTTTGAGACGGGCCGCGAACTGGCCGGTTACTGCGACCGCTGGGCCCGTGCGATGACCCAGCTGGCGGCGGGCTGGGCCGTATCCGAGCAAGCGCCGGCGGCCGAACAGTTCGGCCATGCGCTGGGCGTCACGCTGTGCGAGCTGGAAATGCTGATCTCCCTGCAGGCTGCGGCGCGCGCGGGCCGGGTGCGCATGCCACTGGATGAGCTCAATGCCTTGAGTGTCGCGCCCGAGACGCTGGCGCAGCTGCCATGGCCCGAGGCGCTCAGCCGCCGGCTGCGCGAGCGGCACCGGCAGCTGCGAGGCGCCATCGACGCCAGTTGCGCCCTGCTGCAGGCACCCGCGCAGCGCGCCGCGCTGCGCGGCCTGCTGGTGTGGGCAGCGCTCATGCTGCAGCACTCGCGCCGCGCCGAACAGGCGCTGCCGGGCACCTGGCAGCACAGCCGCTGGGATGGTCTGAGCGATGCGCTGCGCGCCTGGCGGGCAGCGCGCGCGGCAGCACATTAATCAGGAGCACTCATGAGCGATGCGTCCGCCTTCGATCCACGTCTTGCATCCATCGGCGCCGATGAACTCAAGGGACGGGTGATCCTGATCACCGGCGCCAGTTCGGGAATCGGCCGAGCGGTGGCGCAAAGCTGCGCCGCGCATGGCGCGACGGTGCTGCTGCTGGGGCGCAAGGCCCGGGCGCTCGAGGAGGTGCATACCCGGATCACTGCCGAGCACGGCGCCGAGCGCGCGGCGATCATTGAATTTGACCTGGAGAACGCGCTGGCCGGTGACTACGATGCCTTGTTCGCGGCCATCCAGGGGCGTTACCAGCGTCTGGATGGTCTGTTGCACAACGCAGGACTACTCGGACAGCTGGCGCCCATCGAGCACTACGACGTTCCAACCTGGTGCCGCGTGCTGCAGGTGAATCTGACCTCGGCCTTTGTGCTGACCCAGATCCTGCTGCCGCTGCTGAAGTGTTCCGAGGATGCCTCGATCGTGTTCACTGCCAGCGGCGTGGGACGCGTCGGTCGCGCCTACTGGGGCGCCTATGCGGTGTCGAAGCACGCCTTGGAGGGATTGAACGAGGTGCTCTCCGAGGAACTCTCGGGCATCACCCGGATCCGGGTCAATTCGCTCAATCCGGGGGCGGTGCGCACCAGCATGCGCCGCCAGGCCTATCCGGCCGAGGATGCGAATCGGTTGGCGACGCCGCAGAGTATTACCCGGCCCTATCTCGCCCTGCTAGGACCCGCCAGTCGCGGCATCAGCGGTGGCCGGTTCGACGCCCAGTAGCGCCGCCATCAATGCCACGCTCTGCGCCTCGTCCAGCAGGCGTGATCGGCCGCGCGCCAGCGAGCGATCCAGGGTCACGCTTCCCAGCCGCGTGCGCAGCACGCGGCTGACCATGGCGCCCTGGCGTTCAAACAATTGCCGGATGTCCTTGCCGCTGGCACCCAGCGCGATGACGGTGTACCAGCGGTTGCTGCCCTCACCGCCTGCCGCCTCGCAGCCGCGCACGATCACGGTGGTGCCATTGTCGAGCTGGCCCTGCAGCACCCGCTGCACGCCTTCCTGGGACAGCTCGCCATGCACGCGCACGCTGAAGTCCATGGTCAGGCGGCGCACACCGCGCTGCAGGCGCTCGGCGGTTTCGCCATCGGAACTGACCAGTTCCAGGCCCCCGTCGATGGTCGGCATGGGACTGACCGCGACAAAACGGCGTCCGCCGCTGCGCGGCAGCTGCTGCAGCAGCTCGCGCATTTCCACCCTGGGTGAGCGGTGCACGGCAAAAATCTTGATCGCGCTGCCGGCGCGCTGGCGCACCAGGCGGCCATCGAGCCGGACCTTGTCGGCGGCGAGCACGCGCATCCCAAGGGTCGCCGGCTGCCCGTTCACGGTGAGCCGGCCGGCGCGAATCCATGCTTCCACCTCGCGCCGCGACGCCAGCCCCAGATGGGCGAGTGCCTTCTGCAGGCGTTGACCGGCCGCCTCAGTCATACCCGTTACGGGTCGCTGACATGATCGGCGGCGGCGACCAGTCCCTTCGCCTCGATGCCATCATCCAGAGGATCGCCCTCGGCATTCATGTCCTCGGCTTCCGCCTCTGCTTCGGCATCCACCTCGGCGCTGGAGTCGGCAATGGCCTCGGGCGGCGGCGCGGCGGCCGGACCGGGCAGCTCCAGCTGCACGTTCAGTTCCGTCAGCGCCTTCAGCTCCGCCAGCGGCGGCAGCTGCTCGAGCTTCTTCAGACCGAAGTAATCCAGAAACTCGTGCGTGGTGCCCAGCACTTCGGGGCGGCCGGGCACATCGCGCGTGCCGATGACGCGGATCCAGTTGCGTTCCAGCAGGGTCTTGATGATATTGGGATTCACGGCCACGCCGCGCACCAGTTCGATCTCACCGCGGGTGATGGGCTGGCGATAGGCGATCAATGCGAGGGTCTCCAGCAGCGCGCGCGAGTAGCGTGCCGGGCGCTCCGGCCACAGCTTTGAGACTTCGCCGGCGTAGTCGCCGCGCACCTGGATCCGCCAGCCACTGGCGGTGTGCGCCAGTTCCAGCGCGCGGGTGGCGTACTCGGCCTGCAGAGCGTCGAGGATTGCCTTCAGTTCAACATCCGACGGACGCTGCGCATCCTCGAACACCTGTGCCAGGTCCACCAGCTGCAGCGACCGGCCCGCGGCCAGCAGCGCGGCTTCGACGACATTTCTACGATACTGCTCGCTCATTGACGCTCAGCTCCCCATATCCCCGTCGTGCTCGTCATCGGCATCATCCGCGTCATCAAACGCGGCCTCCGCAGCGGCGCCATCGGCGGCAACCTCCTGCGCCTCCGGCAACGCCTGGTCCTCAGCGCCGGAATTATCGGCCACGATGCGCAGCTTGCGGCCCGCCGCCGCGCCGCGCACATGAATGGGTCCGAAGGGCTCCGGCTGGACAATATCAATCAGACCCTCACGGACCAGCTCCAGTATGGCGATGAAGGTGACCGCGACCCCCATACGACCCTCTTCCGGGCTGAACAGTTGCACAAAGTCCACGAAGCTGGAATTTTCCAGGCGCGCCACGATGTCCGTCATGCGCTCGCGAACCGACAGCCGTTCGCGCTGCACATGGTGATGGGCGAACATCTCGCTGCGCGTGACCACATCGCGAAACGCCAGCAGCATCTCCTGCAGCGTGACCTGGGGCACCAGCCGAACGACCTTGCGATCGCGCAGCTCCGCGCCGGCGCTCCACACGTCACGGTCCAGTCGCGGCAGCATGTCCAGGCGTTCGGCGGCGCGTTTGAAGCGCTCGTACTCCTGCAACCGGCGCACCAGCTCGGCGCGCGGATCCTCCTCCGCATCATCCAGCTTGGCGGCCCGCGGCAGCAGCATCCGCGACTTGATCTCGGCCAGGGTGGCGGCCATCACCAGGTACTCACCCGCCAGCTCCAGCTGCAGATCCTGCATCAGTTCGATGTACTTCATGTACTGGCGGGTGATCTCCGCCAGCGGGATGTCCAGTACGTCAAGGTTCTGGCGCCGTATCAGGTACAGCAGCAGGTCAAGCGGTCCCTCGAAGGCCTCGAGAATGACTTCCAGCGCCTGCGGCGGAATGTACAGATCCTTGGGCAGATGCGTGACCGGCTCGCCATTGATGATGGCGAACGGCATCTCAACCTGTTCGGGTATGGCCTCCGGCACCACGGCCACTGCCGGCGACGGCGCCTCGTTGGACACCACGATCTTCAGCTCCGGTTCCATCAGTCGGCGCGCAGGTGCATGACCCGGCGTACCTCGTCCAGTGTCTGGCGGGCGGCCTCGCGGGCCTTCTCCGCACCTTCGGTGACTATACTGCGAACCAGCTCCGGTTGACCTTCGAATTCCTGGGCGCGTTTGCGCATGCCGCGGATTTCCTCGACGATCTTTTCGATCACCGGCTTCTTGCAGTCCAGGCAGCCGATGCCGGCGCTGCGGCAGCCTTCACTGGCCCACTGCCGGGTGGCGGCATCGGAGTAGATCTGGTGCAGGTCCCACACCGGGCATTTTTCCGGGTCGCCAGGATCGGTGCGCCGCACGCGGGCCGGGTCGGTCTGCATGGTGCGCAGCTTCTGCGTCACCGCATCCGGATCCTCGCGCAGTCCTATGGTATTGCCATAGGACTTGGACATCTTGCGGCCATCAATGCCGGGGACCCTGGGCGTTGCGGTGAGCAGCGCCTGGGGCTCGGGCAGGATGCTGACCGCGCCACCCTCCAGATACCCCAGCAGGCGTTCGCGGTCCGCGACGGTAATGCGGTTGTTGCCTTGCACCAGCTCACGCGCCTGATCCAGCGCCTCGCTGGCGCCGGTCTCCTGGTAGTTGCGCCGCAGCTCCTGGTAACGCGTGGCATTGCGGCCGCCCAGGCTCTTGACCGCCTTCTGCACCCGCACCTCGAAGTCCGGTTCGCGACCGTAGATATGGTTGAAGCGCCGGGCGATCTCGCGGGTGATTTCCACGTGCGCCACCTGATCCTCACCCACCGGTACATAGGCCGCCCGGTACAGCAGGATGTCCGCACTCTGCAGCAAGGGATAGCCCAGGAACCCGTAGGTGGCGAGATCCTTCTCCTTGAGCTGGGTCTGCTGGTCCTTGTAGCTGGGGACCCGCTCCAGCCATCCCAGCGGCGTGATCATCGGCAGCAGCAGATGCAGTTCGGCGTGTTCGGGAACCTGGGACTGCACGAACAGCGTCGCCACCCCCGGGTTCAAACCGGCCGCCAGCCAGTCGATGAGCACCGCCTGCACATACTCCTGAAGCCGGCCGGTGTCCTCGTAGCCGGTGGTCAGGGCGTGCCAGTCGGCGATGAAGAAATAGCACTCATACTGGTATTGCAATTCCACCCAGTTGCGCAGCGCGCCGTGAAAATTGCCCAGATGCAACGGCCCGGTGGGCCGCATACCGGAAAGCACCCGGCGGGTTTGCGGATTGGCGCTCATGTGTAAGCGGCCCAGTATAGCGTAAGGCGGCGCCGGGCCCCTTAAGCCTACAGTCCCAGCCGGCTCAGATCTCCGGTGCCGCGACGCAGGATCACCGGCGGGTCCACCGCCAGGTCCACCACGGTCGTCGGCTCGATGCCGCAGTGGCCGCCGTCCAGCACGGCGTCGATCTGATGTTCCAGGCGTGTGCGGATTTCGCGACCGTCCGTCAGCGGCAGTTCATCACCCGGCAGCATCAGCGTGGAACTCATCAGCGGTTCGCCCAGCTCCGCCAGCAGCAGCTGCGGCACCGGATGATCCGGCACCCGGATGCCCACCGTGCGGCGCTTCTCATGCTGCAGACGTCGCGGCGTCTCGCGCGTGGCGGGGAGCAGGAAAGTGAACGGACCGGGCGTACAGGCTTTGAGCATGCGGAACTGCGGGGTGTCGATGCGCGCAAAGCGTGCCGCCTCGCCCACGTCCCGACACACCAGCGTGAAATGATGATTGCGATCGGCCTGACGGATGCGTCGCACCCGCTCCAGGGCGTCCTTGTCGCCGATATGGCAACCCAGTGCATAACAGGAATCGGTGGGATAGGCGATAACCCCGCCGGCGCGGATGATTTCCACCCCGCGGCGAATGAGCCGCGCCTGGGGTGTGACCGGATGTAGCTCGAAATACTGGCTCATGGGCTATCATACATGGATGCAATCCGTGCTTGAGATCGCCCCAGTTGCCGTGTTTGGCGTGGTCTACTACCTCCACGGCATCTACGCTGCCACCGCGGCGCTGATGATCTCCATGGTGGTGCTGCTGCTGGTGGATCTGGCCTGGCACAGGCGCATTCCCACCATGCACGGCCTGTCGGCGGTGCTGGTGTTCGGCTTCGGCGCCGCCACCCTGATCCTGCACAATCAGCGTTTCATCCAGTGGAAGCCGACGGTGTTGTTCTGGCTGGTGAGCCTGGCGTTCCTCGGCAGTTTCTGGATCGGCGAGCGCACGCTCACCGAGCGTTTGCTGGGCAGCGCCCTGGGCGAACCGGTCAATGTCGAGCAGCGCGTGTGGCGCCGCCTCAATGCCGCCTCGGTGGCCTTCTACGCACTGCTCGGCGCCTTGAACCTGCTGGTGGCCTTCAATGCCAGCGAGCGTGCCTGGGTGAACTTCAAACTGTTCGGCCTGACCATCGCGACCGTCGCATTCGCCGCCCTGCAGCTGAGCTGGCTGGCCCGGCATCTGCCGCGCGAAGCCACCACATGAGCGCCGCCGAACGGGTCGAAAAGATCCGGCAGGTGCTCACCGCGCGCCTGGCGCCGCTGTCGCTGGAGATACGTGACGACAGCGCGCAGCACGCCGGTCATGCCGGAGCGCGCCAGGGCGGACATTTTTCGGTCACGGTGGTCTCGGACCGGTTTGCGGGCTGCACCCGCATGCAACGCCATCAGCTGGTGTATGAGGCGGTGTCGGAACTGCTGCGCACCGACATCCATGCGTTGCGCATCCAGGCACGGACTCCACAGGAACAAAATCGTTCAACTCTTTGAGAATTCACATGAAACTCCTGCAGATCTGTTCTTTCTCAGTGCTCGCGATGAGCCTTGCTGCCTGCCATCCCAATCCCGCCACCCCGGCCGCCGCGAGTGCCCCGGGGGCCGAGACGGTGGCCTCGGTCAACGGCACCACCATCAGCCGCGGCCTGTTCAACATCTACCTCACTGAGGCGGCGCGGGCGCAGAACAAGGACGCCGCGACCTTCACCCAGCAGCAGAAGGAGGAGCTGCTGGACAATCTGGTGAAGTTCGAACTGGTGGTGCAGCAGGCGGAGAAGAAAGACCTCGCCAAGGATCCGCAGAACGCGGATCTGATCGAGCTGTCGCGCATGAACGCCCTGCAGGAGGCTTTCACCGACAACTTCGTGAAGGAGAACGCACCCACCGATGCGGAGCTGCACAAGGAGTACGACGCGCAAGTGGCGCTGATGCCGCACACCGAATACCACGTCGAGCACATCCTGGTGACGAACCCGGATACCGCCACCGCCATCATCGCCAGCCTCAACAAAGGCGCGAAGTTTGAGGATGAAGCGAAGAAGAGTTCCATCGACCCCTCCAAGAACCAGGGCGGTGACCTGGGTTGGATGACGCCGGAGCGCAGCATTGCCAAGCCCTTCGGGGATGCCCTGGTGACGCTCAAACCCGGCGAGTACACCCATGTGCCGGTGAAGACCGACTACGGCTGGCACATCATCAAGGTGGTGGAGGTGCGGCCGGTAACGCCGCCGCCCTTTGACAGGGCCCGGGACCAGCTGCGGCAAATCGTGCTGGGCAAGAAACTCAAGGCCTATGTGGACGATCTGCTCGCCAAGGCGCAGATCGACAAGAAGATCTGAGGCCCTAAGGGCTCCTCAGGAGCTTGAGGAAGCCCGGCTCATCGAGCACCGGAATCCCAAGCTCCCGGGCTTTCTTGAGCTTCGCGCCGGCATCCTCGCCCACGATGACCCCGGAGGTTCTCTTCGAAACACTGCCCGCGACCTTGGCACCCAGGTCGGTGAGCGCCTGGGTGGCCTGCTCCCGGGTCATCCCCGCCAGCGTGCCCGTCACCACCCAGGTCTGACCGGCAAGTTTCAGGGCGCTGGCCGCGCGCTGCGGCAGGGCCGGCCAGTTCACGCCCTGCTGGCGCAGCCGCGCGATCACGGCGCGGTGCGCTGCAGAGGCGAAGAACACCGCCACGTGAGCTGCCACCACCGGCCCGACATCGGGCACCTGCTGAATCGCCTCGGGGCTCGCCGCCGCCAGCGCCTCCAGGGTCTGGAAGTGCTGGGCCAGGGCCAGCGCCGTCGCCTCGCCCACGTCGCGTATCCCGAGCGCGAACAGGAACCGCGGCAAGGTGGTGTCACGACTCTTGGCGATGGCGGCATGCAGGTTGGCCGCGGACTTCTCGGCCATGCGCTCAAGGCCCGCCAGCTGCTCCACCGTCAGCGCATACAGGTCAGCGGGTGATTTGACCAGTTCGTTCTCCACCAGCTGCTCGATGAGCTTGTCGCCCAGCCCCTCGATGTCCAGCGCGCGCCGGCTGGCGAAATGCCGCAGACCCTCCTGGCGCTGCGCCCGACAGCTGAAGCCGCCGCTGCAGCGGGCGATGGCCTCGCCGGGCGCCTTCTCCACGGGCGAGCCGCAGATCGGGCATCGGGTCGGCAGCTGCACGCGCTGACGCTGCTCATGCGCATCATCCATGACCACCCGCACCACCTCCGGGATGACATCCCCGGCGCGGCGGATCACCACGGTATCCCCGACGCGCACATCCTTGCGCTCCACCTCATCCATGTTGTGCAGCGTCGCGTTGCTGACGGTGACGCCGCCCACGAACACCGGCTGCAGCCGCGCCACGGGTGTCAGCGCGCCCGTGCGTCCGACCTGGAACTCGATGGCCGTGAGCAGTGTCGTGGCCTCCTGCGCCGCGAACTTGTGGGCCAGCGCCCAGCGCGGCGCGCGCGACACAAAGCCCAGGCGCTCCTGGTCGGCACGCGCGTCCACTTTGTAGACCACGCCATCGATCTGGTACGGCAGCGTGTCGCGCTGCGCGCCGATCTCGCGGTAGTACGCCAGGCAGCCCTCGATGCCGATCACCGCGCGTGCCTGCGGACAGGTCTTCAGGCCCCAGCTGCGGAAGGCCTTCAGCAAGCCTGTGTGATGATCGGGCACCGCGCCGCCCTCCACCTGGCCGACCGCATAGAGAAAGATGTCCAGCGGGCGGGCCGCGGTGATGCGCGGATCCAGCTGTCGCAGGCTCCCGGCCGCGGCATTGCGCGGGTTGACGAAGGTCTTCTCAGCGCGCTTGAGCGCCTGTTCATTCATGCGCGCGAAGCCGGCGAGCGGCATGAACACCTCGCCGCGCACTTCGATCAGCTCCGGCGGCGCACCGCGCAGCACCAGCGGCACGCCGCGGATGGTGCGCACATTGGCCGTGACATCCTCGCCGTGCACGCCATCCCCGCGAGTGGCCGCGCGCTCCAGGTTGCCGCGCCGATAGACCAGGGACACCGCCAGACCATCCAGCTTCGGTTCGGCCGAGTAATGGATGGCGGCCTCGGTATTCAGGCGCTCATGGATGCGCCGGTCGAAGTCGCGCACGTCCTGCTCGCTGAAGCCATTGTCCAGCGACAACATGGGTACCGCATGCTCGACCACGCCGAACGCGGCCAGCGGCGTGCCGCCGACGCGCTGCGTGGGGGAGTCGGGGCTGATGAGTTCGGGATGCTCGGCCTCCAGCGCCTTGAGCTCCTGCATCAGCCCGTCATAGACCGAGTCACTGACGCTGGGGTCATCCAGCACGTAGTAGCGGTAGTCGTGCGCGGCCAGCTGCTCGCGCAGGGTCGCGATGCGCGCAGCCGCCCCGTTGCCGGCGCGGCGCGCAGGCTCACGCTTCATGGGGCTGCCGCGGCTGCCACATCGCGCATGACCGCGGTGCGTGAGGGTGTCAGCGGCTGACCGCGCTCATCCTGCAGCGTGCCGCGCAGGCGCTGCGAGAGCACCTGCGCGCACATCAGCATTTCATCGACGGCATCGGGGCCCGGCACCGGACCGGGCAGCACGGTGAACAGATTCAGACCGCTGTAGCGCTGCAGGTCGATGGACTGGCGGTCGAAGGTGCCGGGTTTGTTCAAACTGGCAATGCTCAGCAGGGCCCGCCCGTCGGGCGCCGGCTTGTGGAAAATCTGAAATTTCCCCAGCTCGAACCCTTCCGCCGCCAGCGCCATGCGCACCGCACGGCCGGAGAATTTCTCTCCGGAGCTGATCACGCGCACCGCCAGCACCTGGCTGGCAGCCGCGGCCGGCCAGTCCACCACCACCGCACCCGCGCTGCTCTGCGACACCGGCGCCGCAGCGGCCGGCGCCGGCTCGGCGGCGGATGAGTCAGCCGCTTCGGCCGCGAAGGTCTCGGCGGCCGGGGTCTCGATGGTCTCGAAAGTCGCGGTGATATCGGAAATCGGCGGATCAGAAAACTGCTGCGCCCCGAGCTCATCGAGCAGTCCCTCCACGCCGCCTGCTGGGGCAGCCTGCTGGGGCGCCCCTTCGGCCTGTGCCGCCAGTGCGGCGAAGTCCTCCGCCTCCACCTCCACCACCGGCAGATCCAGCTCCGGGGAGCGCGCGCTCATGCGCGGCAGTTCCAGCGGCGCAGAGTCCCATTCCGCGGCCCGCTCGGTCGGCGGCTCCAAGGGTTCGGGCGTCGGCCGCGGCAGCTCACTGCCCCGCGCCTGGTGCGGGCGGCGCATTTCCCACCAGGCCAGTCCGATCAGGAAGACCAGACCCATACCCAGCAATATCAGGCGCAACTGCGGCATGGAAACAACCCTAAGCCAAGCTCAGACAGCGGCGAGGCGCACGGCCTCTTCCACATCGACCGCCACCAGCCTTGAGACACCGGGCTCGGTCATCGTGACGCCGATCAGCTGGGAGGCCAGCTCCATGGTCGCCTTGTTGTGGGTGATGAAAATGAACTGCACCCGCTCGGACATTTCCCGAACGATATCGCAGAAGCGGCCGACATTGTGCTCATCCAGCGGCGCATCCACCTCGTCCAGCAGGCAAAACGGCGCCGGATTCAGATCGAAGATGGAGAACACCAGCGCCACGGCGGTCAGCGCCTTCTCACCGCCCGACAGCAGGTGAATGGTGCTGTTGCGTTTGCCCGGCGGTCGGGCCATCACCGCCACCCCGGCGGCCAGAATGTCATCCCCGACCAGCTCCAGATAGGCATGACCGCCACCGAACAGGCGCGGAAACTTCTCCTTCAGTCCGGCATTGACCTTCTCGAAGGTCTCCTCGAAGCGCGTGCGCGTCTCCTTGTCGATCCTGCGCATGGCCTCTTCCAAGGTCGCCAGCGCATCGTTCAGGTCGGTATGCTGGCGCTCCAGATAATCCTTGCGTTCGGTCTGTTCCTTGAGCTCATCGATCGCCGCCAGATTGACCTGGCCCAGGCGCGCCACCTCAGCGCGTAATTCGTTGACCTTGTCCTCCCAGGCCGCGACGTTCGCATCCTGCGCCAGACTCTGGGTGACCTCGGCCAATTCGTACTGGGTGGCCGCAAACTGTTCCGCCAGCGCCTCGCGCCGCACGCGGCTCTCCTGCGCCGCCAGTCGTGCCTGCTCGATGGCATCACGCGCCTCGGCGACCCGTGCTTCGGCGGCGGCCCGCTGCTGCTCGAGCTCGCTGATGCGCGCTTCGGCCGCTTCCAGGTTGCGCCGGGCGGCGGCCAGCTCGCTCTCCACCTGCAGCTGCTGCGACAACAAGGCATCGAGCCGGGTCTGCAGCTGCGTGATGGGGGCATCACCGGTGGCGAGCTCCGCATCGAGCTCCGCGCAGCGCCCGGCCACCTGGGCACGCTGGTCGCTCATGCGCGCCAGTCCGGTCGCCAACGAGGCCTCCTGGGTGCGGCGCGATTCGCTCAGGATGATGAGATCGCGCGCGGCCACCTGCGCGGCCTGGGCGTGTTGCCGGGCGCTTGCCAGGGCTTCGCGGCGTTCGTCGCGTTCCGCTTCCAGCTGCGGGCGGCGTGATTCGAGCTCCGCCAGCTGCTGCTGCGATACGCTCAGCGCCGCGCGCGCGCGCGCCACCGCTTCGCTGGCAAGCCCGCTCTCGCGGGCGACCTCGGCCGCCTCATGCTCGAGGCGTTCGCGCCGCGACTGCTGTTCCTGGGCGCGTGCCTTGGCCGCTTCCAGCCGGCTGCGCGCATCCGAGTGCGCGCGGTGTCCGCTTTGGATGGCCGCCTGCAGCTGATCACGACGGGTCTCCGCCTCGGTCTGCGCCTGGCGCACGGCACTCAGGCCGCTGTCGGCGCGCTGCAGTTTGCCCTCGGAGGCCGACAGCTCGCTGCGCAATCCCTTCAGCCGCTGTTCGCGTTCGATCACTCCGGTGTGCGGGTCCTGGCCGCGGCTCAAGCGGATCCAGCCCTTGCCCACCCACTCTCCGGAGCGGGTGATGATGGACTGGCCCGGCGCGAGCTTGCCGCGCATCCGCAGCGCTGCGGCCAGCGACTCCCCGGCCAGCACGCCGGACAGCTGCGCCGCCAGCGCCTCGGGCCCGCGGATGACTTTCGCGGCCAGTGATTCGGGGACAAAACTCGCAGCATCCGTGGCCCCCTGTTCCACCAGGGCGATGCGCCCGGCCGACAATCGGTCCAGGGCGGCCTCAACGTCCTCGAGGCGCTCCACGCACACCGCTTCAAGATAGTCACCGAGCGCGGTTTCCACGGCCCGTTCCCAGCCGCTGGCCACATCAAGCTGCTGCGCCACCCGCTCCCGGGTCGCCAGCCCACTGCTGTTCAGCCATTCCCCGGCGCGCGGTGCGTTGTGGCTGAGCGCGGCTTTCTGCACCGCCTCCAGCGCCACCAGTTCACCGCGCACTTTCTCGCGCTCGGCGCGGGCCGCCTCCAGCTGCGCTTCGGCCGCGCGCTGCTGCTCGCGCAGCCCCTGGGCGCGCTCGGCGGCCGCGCTTTGTTCGCGGCCCAGTTGCTCGTTGTGCAGGCGCGACTGCGTCTCCTGCTCCAGCAGTTCGGACAGCTGCGCCACCGGAGCCTGGGTAGCCAGCTGTTCGCGCTCGATGCTGAGGCGCTCGCTGCGCACGCCCAGGCCCCCCAGCTGGTTCTCAAGCTGCTCGATGCGGGTGCGCTCCACCTGCGTGGTCTGATTGGCCGTGGCCAGGGAGCCCATGAACTGGTCCCAGCCGAGCTGCCATTGCGCCAGTTCCTGCTCGCATTGTCCCTGGTTCGACAGCATCACCTGCTCCAGGCGCGAGGCTTGGGCGAGCTGCGGATCAAGCTCGGCAAGTTGCGCCCGCAGCGATGCCACCTGCTGCTCGTCGCGCTCGATGAGCGCGGCCAGCTCGGCCAGCTGCTCGCGCGCCTTGGCCAGGTCATTGCGCTGCCGTTCGCGCATTTCGCGGGTGTGCTGCAGGGACTGGGTGGTGCGGGTGATCTCGGCGCCGATTTCGTAGTGCCGTCCCTGCACCGCCGATACCGCATCGGCGTATTCGGCCTGGATGGCGCGCTGGCGCTCCAGGGCCGCTTCGGCACCGCGCTGATCGGCCAGCGCCGCCTGCATGGCGATATCCCGTTCGCGCACGGCGCTGTCCTGGATCTGGGCGCCGCTGTCCAGGTCGCGGATCTTCAATGCCAGAAGCTCGGCCAATGCCCGACGCTCCTGATCCTTGAAGGCCTGGTAGCGCCGCGCCGCCGCCGCCTGGCGCTGCAGATGACGGATCTGGCGGTCCACTTCGTCGCGCACGTCCTGGAGTCGCTCCAGGTTCTCGCGCGTATCGGCGACCCGGGCCTCGGTCTCGCGCCGCCGTTCCTTATAACGGGAGATGCCGGCCGCCTCCTCGATGAAGGCGCGCATGTCCTCGGGCTTGGCCTCGATCACCCGCGAAATCATGCCCTGTTCGATGATGGAGTAGCTGCGCGAGCCCAGGCCCGTGCCCAGGAACAGCTGGGTGATGTCGCGGCGGCGGCAGCGCGCGCCGTTGATGTAGTAGTTGGAGCTGCCGTCGCGTGACACCAGGCGCTTGAGCGAAACCTCGTTGTAGCCGGCATAGGCGCCGCTGATGCGGCCGTCGCTGTTGTCGAACACCAGCTCCACGGATGCCGAGCCCACCGGCTTGCGGGCCGAGGATCCGTTGAAGACCACATCGGCCATCGAATCCCCGCGCAGATGCTTGGCCGACAGTTCGCCCATCACCCAGCGCACGGCGTCGATGATGTTCGATTTGCCGCAGCCGTTGGGTCCGACGACGCCGGTGAGGTTGCCTGGAAATCCGACCGAGGTCGGATCGACAAAGGTCTTGAAGCCGGCGAGTTTGATCTTGGTCAGCCGCATCGTGTTGAGACTCGAGCTACCTTCAGAAGAGTAACCGACATGATAAAATATATGGACACACTATGCCTTCCAGTCCAACAACAGATCTTACGACCTTTCCCAACCCGGCCGTGGCCCGTGACTACACGATCCGCATGACGCTGCCGGAATTCACCTGCCTGTGTCCGATGAGCGGCCAGCCGGACTTCGCGACGCTGGAGCTGGAATACGTGCCGGACGCGCTGTGCGTGGAACTGAAGTCCCTGAAGCTGTACATCTGGGCGTTTCGGGACCGCGGCACCTTCCACGAGGCCGTGACCAACGAGATCGCCGACCATATCGCAGCCGCGATTGCCCCCCGGTTCCTGCGCCTGACCGCGAAATTCAATGTCCGGGGCGGGATTTACACCTCCGTGGTGGTCGAGCAGCGCCGGCCCGGCTGGGTGCCGGCCCCGGCGATCGCCCTGCCCTAGCCGCCCGTTCCGACCCCGAAAGGGGGCCAAAAACCCGATCCTCGCGTGGATTTAGCGCCCCTCGCAGCTAGTTTGGTCCGTGCCCTGTACACTCGCGGGCGCGCCGGTATAATCGCGCGTCCTTTTCCAAGGCAGCTGCTTTTGAGGAGTGACTGATGCCGGCCAAGAAGACCTCGGCCAAGCCTGTCAAGGGCAAAAAGGCTGCAAGCCGCCCTGCCGCCAGAAAGGTGGCAATACGCAAGCCCACGGAACGGGCGAAGACTTCCGTTCATCCACGTTCACCCGTGGCGGCCTCGATTACCCGAAAGCCGGCCGCCGGCCCCCGAAACACTCCAACCAGCGCGGAACCCGTAGAAACGATGCGACGACCAGCAGCCGAGCGAACCGACCCTGTCCCTGGCAAGCCCGCCCCGGAAGCCAAATCCGCGCCGCCGCGACCGGTCAGCCCGACGCCCCAGATGGCCGCGAACGAAGGCGATGAGGGCGAAGCGCCCGAGCCGGGCAGCCTCCTGGCCGGCCCGCGCAATGTCCAGCCGTACATCGTCAAGCGCGGCGAGCAGTACATGAGCAAGGAGCAGTCGGAGCATTTCCGGCAGATCCTGCAGACCTGGAAGCGCGACCTCATGGAGGAAGTCGACCGCACGGTCACGCACATGAAGGATGAGGCCGCCAATTTCCCCGACCCGAACGACCGCGCGACCCAGGAGGAGGAATTCTCCCTGGAGCTGCGCACCCGTGATCGGGAGCGCAAGTTGATCCGCAAGATCGACGAAGCCCTCAAGCGCATCGAAGACGGCTCCTACGGCTACTGCCTGGAGACCGGCGAGGAAATCGGCATCAAGCGCCTGGAAGCCCGTCCCGTGGCTACCCTGAGCATCGAGGCCCAGGAGCGCCGCGAGCGCCGTGAACGCCAGTACGGCGACCGCGACGATCGCTACCGCTGAAGCCCTATACCGGCCGCTTCGCCCCATCGCCGACCGGGCGCCTGCACACCGGGTCGGTGCTGGCCGCGGTCGGTAGCTTCCTGGATGCCCGCCACCATGGCGGGCACTGGCAGATCCGCATCGAGGATCTGGACACGGCCCGTGTGGTACCCGGCAGCGCCGCGCAGATCCTGCGCACCCTCGAGCGCCTGAACCTGTTCTGGGACGGGGAAGTCACCTATCAGTCCGGGCGCCTGGCGCTGTACGAGGCAGCATTGCGGCGCCTGCAGGGCAGCGGCCAGACATTTGAATGCAGCTGCTCGCGCCAGATGCGCAGCGCCCAGGGGGAGGCCGGCTACCCGGGAACCTGCCGTGACGGCCCGCGCGCCGCCGGGCCCACGGCCACGCGCTTCCGGATCTGCGATAGCGAAAATCTGGAATTTACGGACCGGATTCAGGGACTGCAGCGCTACCGCCTGGGGGAACTGGGCGATGTGATCATCCGCCGTCGCGATGGACAGTTTGCCTATCAGCTCGCGGTGGTGGTGGATGATGCGGATCAGAACATTACCGATGTCGTGCGCGGGGCGGACCTGCTGGACAGTACGGCCTGGCAAATCAAGCTGCAGCGGGCACTGGGCAACACGACGCCGCGCTATGCGCATCTGCCGCTGGTGACCGCCGCGGATGGGGGAAAACTCGCCAAATCACGCGCCTCGGTGGCGCCGGATCTCGACCATCCGGGCCAGGTCCTGGTCCAGGCGCTGGTGTTGTTAGGGCAACGCCCGCCGGCCGAACTGGCCGGACTTGAACCCCGTGAAGTGCTGGATTGGGCCGTTCCGAACTGGAACCCGGGCCGGTTGCAGGGGATTACCGCCGTTCCCGCCCTGGTCTGACCGTACTGCTACGGTTCTAACACTTGTCAAATCAATTGCCAATTGCCCTCCGCTCTACGGTTGTACTAAGGTAGTCGCTGAGGGACGGGAGATAACATCGGCCCGCCTGCCCTGAAAAGGCGGGTGGAGTACGCATACTAATTACGGGGGCTTGCAATGAGCGAACCGAGGGTCATCAAGAAATATCCGAATCGCCGGCTGTATGACACGGTCGAGAGCCGTTACATCACGCTGGCCGATGTACGGAAGCTGGTCGTTGAACGCATTGAATTCATGGTCGTTGACAAGAAGAGTCAGGAAGACATCACACGCAGCATTCTGCTGCAGGTGATCGCCGAGCAGGAACATGCCGGCGAGCCGCTGATGAGTCGTGACTTTCTTCAACACATCATCCGCTCCTATGGCGGAGGAATCATGCAGGGTGTGGTCGGGTCATACCTGGAACAAAGCCTGAAACTGTTTGCCGCCCAGCAACGCGAGGTGCGCGACAAGGCGCAGAGTTTCACGGCCGGTGACACCGACGGCGCCGTCGCAGCGGTGACCCAGCGCAATTTCCAGCGCTGGCGTACGGTTCAGGATGAGATTTTCCGCACGCTGATCGGCAGCGCCGCCCGCGTGCGCGGGCCGGAGGAGGAAGTGGCCGTCGCGGCCGCCGCCAAATAATCTCGAGCGGGTAAAGACAAAGGGCGCGCCACGAAAGTGGCGCGCCCTTTTTCATTGGTCAGCCTGCTTGGGCTCAGGTGCTCAGGCGGCGTCCACGCTGCGCATGGACAGGCGCACTCGGCCCTGACGGTCGACCTCGAGCACCTTGACCCGCACCACATCGCCTTCCTTGAGCTTGTCGCTCACGCGCTCCACCCGTTCATCGGAGATCTGCGAGATGTGCACCAGGCCATCACGGCCCGGCAGGATGGTGACGAAGGCGCCGAAGTCCATCAGGCGCGCCACGCGCCCCTCGTAGATGCGGCCCACTTCCACATCGGCGGTGATCAGCTCGATGCGACGCTGGGCTTCCTTGCCCGCGGTCCCGTTCACCGAGGCGATCTTCACCGTGCCATCGTTCTCGATGTCGATGGTCGTGCCGGTCTCCTCGGTGATCTGACGGATGACCGCACCACCCTTGCCGATGACATCGCGAATCTTCTCCGGGTCGATCTTCAGGGTGATGATCGAGGGTGCCCACTCGGACATCTTGGCGCGCGGCTCGCTCAGCACCTTGTTCATCTCACCCAGGATGAACAGGCGTCCGGCACGCGCCTGATCCAGTGCGACCTTCATGATCTCCGGCGTCACGCCTTCGACCTTGATGTCCATCTGCAGCGCGGTGACTCCGTCCTTGGTTCCGGCCACCTTGAAATCCATGTCGCCCAGGTGATCCTCGTCGCCGAGAATGTCGGTGAGCACCTTGAAGCGGCTGCCATCCAGCACCAGGCCCATGGCCACCCCTGCGACCGGGGCCTTCAGCGGCACACCGGCGTCCATCAGCGCCAGACTGCTGCCGCACACGCTCGCCATGGAACTTGAACCATTGGACTCGAGAATCTCCGAGACCACTCGAATCACGTAGGGGAAGGTCGCCATGTCCGGCATCACGGCGGCGACACCGCGACGTGCCAGGTTGCCGTGGCCGATCTCGCGGCGCTTGGGTGACCCCATCATGCCGGTCTCGCCCACGGAAAACGGCGGGAAGTTGTAGTGCATCATGAACGGCTCGCGGCGTTCCCCGCTCAGCGCATCGATGATCTGCGCATCCCGGCCGGTCCCCAGCGTCACGGCCACCAGCGCCTGCGTCTCCCCGCGGGTGAACAGCGCCGAACCATGGGTACGGGGCAGCACGGCGGCCTTGACGGTGATCGGACGCACGGTGCTGGCATCGCGGCCATCGATGCGCGGCTCACCTCTGAGGATGCGCTGGCGCACGATGTTGCTTTCGAGTTTGAAGAACTGATCGTCCACTTCATCGGCGGTGAACTTCGGGCTCTCGCCACCGCTGAGCGCGGCAATCGCCGCGGCCTTGACCTCGGCCACGCGGTCGCGACGCTGCAGTTTCTCGGTGATCGCATAGGCCTTGGTCAGGGCCGTCTCGGCCTGGGTCGCCAGCGCGGCGGTCAGCTCGGGGCTGACGGCAGGCGCAGTCCAGGTCCAGCGCGGTTTGGCCGCCTGGGCGGCAAGTTCGCGGATGGCGCTGATGGCCACCTGCATGGCCTTGTGGCCGAAGACCACCGCGCCCAGCATGACCTCTTCGGACAGGCCCTGGGCTTCGGATTCAACCATCAGCACGGCCTGCTCGGTGCCGGCCACCACCAGGTCCAGCTGCGAGCCGGTCATTTCGGTGCCGGTCGGATTCAGCAGATACTGGCCATCCTTGTAACCGACGCGGGCGGCGCCGATCGGACCGCTGAAGGGAATGCCCGACAGCGTCACCGCCGCCGAGGCACCGATGAGCGATGGAATATCCGGATCTATGGTCGGGTCCAGCGACAGCACGGTCGCAACGACCTGCACGTCGTTGTAGAAGCCGTCGGGGAACAGCGGCCGCAGCGGCCGGTCGATCAGGCGCGAGGTCAGGGTCTCCTTCTCCGAAGGGCGCCCCTCGCGCTTGAAGAAGCCGCCGGGGATCTTGCCCGCGGCGTAGGTCTTCTCGATGTAGTTGACGGTGAGGGGGAAGAAATCCCGGCCCGGCACCGGCTGCTGTTTGGCAACGCAGGTGACCAGGACCACCGTGTCCCCCATGGATACCTTGACCGATGCATCGGCCTGACGGGCAAGTTCGCCGGTCTCGATCGTTACGGTCTGGCTGCCGTAAGCAAAAGACTTTGCAAAAGCACTCACGCTTTTATCCTCATGTAATGAAATTGCGGCCGGGAACGGCCGCAATGTTGGGCGTTACCACCGGCAACGCCTGGATGTTCAGCGACGCAGTCCCAGGCGCTCGACGAGCTCCTGATACTTCTGCGGCTGGGTCGACTTGAGATAATCGAGCAGCTTGCGGCGCTGATTGACGAGCTTGACGAGCCCGCGACGCGATGAGTGGTCACTCTTGTGAGCAGTGAAGTGCTCACCCAGTCCGTTGATGCGCCCGGAGAGCAATGCAATCTGGACTTCGGGGGAACCGGTGTCTTTGGCATCACGACGGAACTGCGCGACGATTCCGCCCTTCTGTTCGGCTGTTAAGGTCATGTGCGCGAATTTTCCTAAGAACTAGTTGATTGGGTCTGTTTTTGAAGCGCGGCATTCTACCCGTACACCCTTGAGGTCTCAAGGAAAAGCGCTCGCGGTGGTGGCGAAAAGCCGGCGCGGTCGCACCTGGCCCCCGGCGTCGGCTTCCCCCAGCCCCATGAAGCGTCCCTCGGCGTCGTACAGGCGTACTTTTCCGGCCGGCGTACCCCCCGCCAGGACAGCCTGGCCGTGCGCCAGCCGTGCGGCGAGCTCCGCCGGCAGGTGCACGCAGGGCATGGCGGGCAGGGCCGCATCCGGTGCGATCAGGACCGGCCTTGAGCCGGCCTGACACGCCGCTTCCACTTCGGCCAGGGTCAGCATCGGCTCATGCTCGAAGGGCTCGACATATATCCGCCGCAGCGCCGTGACATGACCGCAGCTGTGTAAGGCTCGGGCAATGTCCTCGGCCAGGACCCTGATGTAGGTCCCTTTGGAGCACAGCGCCATCAGTTCCAGCTGCCCGTCGGCCAGCTGCAGCAGCGACAGCTCGCTGATCTGGATGCTGCGGGCCGCGCGCTCGACCGTGACCCCGGCGCGCGCCAGCTTGTACAGCGGCTGACCGTCGCGCTTGAGCGCCGAGTACATGGGTGGCACCTGCAACTGGCTGCCGCGGAAGGCCTCCAGGGCGAGCTGCACCTGGGCCGTGGTCAGCGTGGGCACCGCGGCCTGCTCCACCACCTCGCCTTCAAGGTCACCGGTGGCGGTCCGCGACCCCAGGGCCAGCGTGAACCGGTAGCCCTTGCGCGCCGCGGTGATGTCACCGGCCACCTTGGTGGCCTCCCCGAGGCAGATCGGCAGCATGCCGGTGGCCAGGGGATCAAGGCTGCCGACGTGGCCGGCCTTGGCGGCGCCCAGCAGGCGCCGCACCCGCTGCAGGGCTGCGTTGGAGGAAAGCCCGCGCGGCTTGTCCAGCAGCAGGATGCCGTTCACGTCTCCTCGGGCTTGGGCGCGGTATCGGCGGCGACGGCGCTGTCGATCAGCCGGGTCAGGTGCACCGCCTTGTCCAGCGTGTCATCGAACACGAAGGCCAGGCGCGGCGCATGCCGCAGCCCGAGCTGGCGCCCGACCGCGCCGCGCAGGAAGCCGCCGGCGTGGGCCAGACCCTCGGCGACCTGCTGCGGGTCATGCGCGCCGGCGAAGGGCACGAAGAAAATGCGCGCCGTCGCCAGATCCTGCGCCACCTCCACCGCGGTGATGGTCACATTGCCGACGCGTGGATCCTTGACCTCGCGGCTGATGAGGTCGGCCAGCACCCGCTGCATCTGCGCCTCGATGCGGCTGTGCCGGCCGCTGCCGGGTTGATGCCTGCCGGACATCTTACTCAACGGTGCGCGCGACTTCGGTGCGCGTATAGCACTCGATCTGATCGCCGACCCGTACGTCCTGGTAGTTCTTCACGCCAATGCCGCACTCGGTGCCGGCCCGCACCTCGCCCACGTCATCCTTGAAACGCCGCAGCGACTCCAGCTGTCCTTCAAAGATCACCACGCTTTCACGCAGCACGCGGATCGGATTGTTGCGCTTGACGACGCCCTCGGTGATCAGACAGCCGGCCACGACGCCGAACTTGCTGGAGCGGAACACATCCCGCACCTGGGCGATGCCCACGATGGTCTCCTTGACCTCCGGGGCGAGCATACCGCTCATCATCGCCTTAACGTCATCGATGGCCTCGTAGATGATGCTGTAGTACCGAACGTCGACGCCCAGATCCTTGATCGCCTCGCGCGCACCCGAATCGGCGCGCACATTGAAGCCGATGATCAGCGCCTTGGAGGCCGCCGCCAGCTGCACATCCGAGGCCGTGATGCCACCGATGCCGCTGGCGATGACCTTGACCGACACTTCGGCGGTGGACAGTTTGGTCAATGCCTCGCGCAGGGCCTCCTGGCTGCCCTGCACATCCGCCTTCAGCAGCACGACGACGACGCCGGCCTTGTCCGTCTCCAGCTGCGAGAACACATCCTCGGCACGGGTGGCGGTCTTGGCCAGCTTCACATCGCGGAACTTGCCCTGACGGTACAGGGCCACTTCGCGCGCCTTGCGCTCGCTCTCCACCACCAGCAGGTCATCACCGGCCTTGGGTGCACCGGACAGTCCCAGCACCGCCACCGGCGTGGAGGGTCCGGCCTCCTGGACGCTGGCGCCGGTCTCATCGAACATGGCGCGCACGCGCCCGAATTCAGTGCCGGCCAGTATGAAATCGCCCATGTGCAGCGTGCCCTTCTTGACCAGCACCGTCGCCACCGGGCCGCGGCCCTTCTCGATGCTCGACTCGATCACAATGCCGGATGCCGGCCCGGTGAGGGTGCTGGACAGCTCCAGCACCTCGGCCTGCAACAAGATGGCATCCAGCAGCTGGTCAATGCCATCCCCGGTACGCGCCGAGACATTGACGAACATGTTCTGGCCTCCCCACGCCTCCGGGATGACATCGTGCTTCGCCAATTCGTTGCGTACGCGCTCCGGATCGGCATCGCTCTTGTCGATCTTGTTGATGGCCACGACGATGGGCACATTGGCGGCGCGCGCATGCTCGATGGCCTCGATGGTCTGGGGCATGACGCCATCGTCGGCGGCCACGACCAGCACCACCACGTCGGTGGCCTTGGCACCGCGGGCACGCATGGCCGTGAAGGCCGCGTGACCCGGAGTGTCCAGGAAGGTGATCACGCCCTTGGCCGTCTGTACACGGTAGGCACCGATGTGCTGGGTGATGCCGCCGGCTTCACCGGCGGCCACCTTGGTGGTGCGGATGTAATCCAGGAGCGAGGTCTTGCCGTGATCGACGTGACCCATCACGGTCACCACCGGGGGACGGGGCGTGCTGGTGTCCTCCGCGGACGCCTCACCCTGCAGGTCCTCCTCGATCTGGTCTTCGCGTTGCAGCTTGGCCGTATGCCCCAGTTCCTCGACCACCAGCACGGCGGTTTCCTGGTCCAGGGGCTGGTTGATGGTGGCCATGATGCCGATGTTCATCAGCACCTTGATGACTTCGGTCGCCTTGATGGCCATCTTGGCGGCAAGTTCGGCCACCGTGATGGTCTCGCCCACCGCGACCTCGCGCTTCTGCGGCGTGGTGGGCATCTCGAAGGCATGGCGGGCATCGTTGCCCACGGACACCGGACGGCCCTTGACGCGCCGCTTCTTCTTGTAGCGGTTGCTGACATCGCCGGTGACATGCAGCTCCTCGCGCCCGTAGCGGGTGGGTTGCGCGCGATCCGCAACCGGTGGCGGTGGCGGCGCCACGGCCGGCTTCTGCGCCGCAGGCTTGGCGGCGGCGGCCTTGGGCTGCGCGACCGCCTTGGGCTGGATTTCGCGCGGCTCCTCCGGGACGTGCCGCTGCAGTTCGCGCTCGCGGCGTTCGGCATCCTCGCGCGCATGCTGCTCGGCGGCGCGACGCGCATCCTCCTGGGCCTTCTTGCGGCTCTGCTCTTCCTCGATGCGCCGGCGGTTCTCGGCCTCGACCCGCTCGTTCTCGCGGCGCTCGGCCTCCAGGCGCTCCTGCTCGCGCTTCTCGGCCTCCTCGGCCTCGCGGCGCTTCGAATCGCCGTCCTCCAGATTCTGGCGGTTCTGCTCCTCCAGCACATCGCGCTTCACATAGGTGCGGCTGCGCCGTACCTCGACATTCACCGTGCGCGCGCGCCCCTGGGTGCTCGCCAGCTTCAGTTCGCTTTGCGTCTTGCGCTTCAGCGTGATCTTGGTGGGCGAGCCGCCCTGCTCATCGCTACCGTGTGACTTGCGCAGGTGCGACAGCAATTCCAGCTTCGCCTCATCGCTGATGCGAGCCTCGGGCCCTTCGACCTTGATACCGGCCTGATCAAGTTGCACGATCAGACGGTCGACAGGTACTTTCAGTACCTGGGCAAATTGTGAAACAGTTACATCAGCCATCAGTGAATTCCTTGGTCTAGTGACCCGCGGCGAACCACGGCTCACGTGCGGTCATGATGAGCTTGCCGGCCTCTTCGGCCGCCAGCCCATCAATGTCGGACAGGTCGTCAACCGACTGCTCGGCGAGATCCTCGCGGGTGCGCACGCCACGGCGCGCCAGGGCCAGGGCCAGATCCGGACTCATGCCGCTCATGGTCAGCAGATCATCGGCGGGCATGGCCTGATCCAGGGTCTCTTCGCTGGCGATGGCCTGCGTGAGCAGCACATCGCGGGCGCGGTTGCGCAGCTCCTTGACGATGGTTTCATCGAATTCGGCAATCGCCATCAGTTCCGCCTGGGGCACGTACGCCACTTCCTCGACGGTGGAGAACCCCTCCTGGACCAGGATGGTGGCGACATCCTCGCCCACATCCAGCTGCTTCATGAAGGTCTGCACCAGATCGCGGGATTCGGTGTCGCTCTTGGCCTCGGCATCCGATTCGGTCATGACATTCAGCTCCCAGCCGGTGAGCTGGCTGGCGAGCCGGATGTTCTGGCCGCCGCGGCCGATGGCCTGCGAGAGCTTGTCCTCGGCCACCGCGATGTCGATGCTGTGGGCCTCCTCGTCCACGACGATGGACATGACCTCGGCCGGTGACATGGCGTTGATGACGAACTGCGCCGGATTCTCATCAAATGGGATGATGTCGACGCGCTCGCCCGAGACTTCATTGGACACCGCCTGCACGCGTGAACCGCGCATGCCGACGCAGGCGCCCACCGGATCGATGCGCGGATCATTGCTGCGCACGGCGATCTTGGCGCGCACACCCGGATCACGGGCCGCGCCCAGGATCTCGATCAGCCCCTGGCCGACCTCGGGCACCTCCAGCTTGAACAGCTCGATCAGGAACTCCGGCGCGGTGCGCGTCAGGAACAGCTGCGGACCGCGCGGCTCGGAGCGCACTTCCTTGAGGAAGGCCTTGACGCGGTCCTGGGGCTTGGCCTGCTCGCGCGGAATCATGTCGGTGCGCGGCACGAAGCCCTCGGCATTGCTGCCCAGGTCGATATACAGACCGTTGCGATCCACGCGCTTGACCAGGCCGCTGACCATGGTGCCCACCCGATCCCGGTAGGCGTCCACCACCTGGGCGCGCTCGGCCTCGCGTACCTTCTGCACGATCACCTGCTTGGCCTGCTGGGCGGCGATGCGGCCGAAGCCCACCGACTCCATCGGTTCTTCGACGAAGCCACCCGGTTCGATGGCCGGATTCAGGTCCCGCGCATCATCCATGCGCAGCTCCCGCTCCGGCACCTCAAGCTCGGTGGACTCATCGGCAAACACCTTCCAGCGCCTGAAAGTCTCGTAGTCGCCGCTCTTGCGGTCGATCGCCACGCGCACATCCCACTCTTCGCCATGTTTCTTGCGGGTCGCGGAAGCCAGCGCCGCCTCGAGCGCATCGAAGATGACTTCTTTGTCCACGCCCTTCTCGTTGGAAACGGCGTCGACCACCATCAGGATTTCCTTGTTCATCTCAATAGCTCCTCACAAACCTTCCGCACGCCGTACGCCCTCGCTCAAGGGGCCAGTCGCGCCTTCGCAATCTCGCCAAACGGCACATCCACGCGCTGCCGGTCGACCTCCAGGGCCACACCGGTCGCGGAGACCTCCTGCATCACTCCCGTGAAGCGCCGCCGTCCAGCGCGCGGCGCCACCAGCTCAACCAGAACCCGTGAGCCCTTGAAGCGCTCGAAGTGCGCGTGGGTTCGCAGCACCCGGTCATCCCCCGGCGAGGACACCTCCAGCGAATAGGCCGTTGGGATCGGATCCTCGACGTCCAGCAACGCGGAGACCTCGCGGCTGACCCGCTCGCAGTCACTGACGCCAATGCCCTCGGGCCGATCGATGAAGATCCGCAGGCAACCCCCGCGCCCGGGCACAAACTCCAGCTCCACAAGCTCGTAGCCCAGCTGCACCAGCAGGGGCTCGATCAAGGAGATGAGGCGCTCACGCAGAGCCGCCATGTGCCACCCCTCCTCAATGCCAGCGAATTACCGTCAAAAATAAAAATGGGCCCTACGGCCCACTTCCCACACGCGGCGCCCCGCGCCTGCGTCCGTGGCGGTCTCCCTTACAATGGGGGACCCCAGAAAAACGAAAAGCCCCTCGGGGGGCTTTACCATCAAGCTAATGCGGCTGCTTCAGCCGCACTTGCAGGCACGGACAAATTCCGTCCGGACCCACCGAGGACGCGCATTCTACGGCACACCGGGCAAGGCGTAAACCTATCTCCGGTGTGCGCGTATTTTCATGCAATGCTGGCAGGAAGGGCCATAACTGCTTGACAAAATTAATTTTTTGTCCGCCCGTTGCTCAGTGCATGCGCTGCCGGCGCAGGCCGCCGTCACGGCTGGAAGCCTGGCTGCCTCCCGGTCGGCCACGCCGTTGGGCATTGCCAGGGCTCGCGCCACCGTTGCCGCGGCGCGGGGCCGGCGGACGGCTGGGACGCTCCGCGACCGGTGTCGGGGTCTGATTGATCGGGAACTGAGGAACCGCCGACACCTGCAGCGGACGCTTCAGCAGCCGCTCGATATCCCGCAGCAGCGGCGCCTCATCGGGCGAGACCAGCGATACGGCCTGGCCGGTGAGTCCGGCGCGCGCGGTGCGGCCGATGCGATGGACATAGTCCTCCGGAACGTTGGGCAGCTCGTAGTTGACGACATGCGGCAGCTCCTTGATATCCAGGCCGCGCGCCGCGACTTCGGTCGCCACCAGGGCGGTGATGCGGTTGTCCTTGAAATCAGCCAACGCCCGGGTGCGCGCACCCTGGCTCTTGTTGCCATGGATGGCCGAGGCCTTGATGCCCGCCCCTTCCAGCTGCTGGGTGAGACGGTTGGCACCATGCTTGGTGCGCGTGAACACCAGCACCTGGAACCAGTTGCCATCCTTGATCAGGTGCGCCAGCAGGTGGCGCTTGTGGTCCTTGGGAACCTTGTAGACCGACTGGTCCACGCGATCGGCGGTGGCGTTGCGCGCGGCGACTTCCACCGCCACCGGATCACGCAGCAGGCCGCTGGCCAGCTGGCGCATGTCGTCGTTGTAGGTCGCCGAGAACAGCAGGTTCTGGCGACGCTCGGGCAGCAGCTTGAAGATGCGGCGGATGTCGCGGATGAAGCCCATATCGAGCATGCGATCGGCCTCATCCAGGACCAGCACCTGCACATTGCGCAGGTTCACCGCGCCTTGCTGCGACAGATCCAGCAAGCGCCCCGGGGTTGCGATCAGCAGATCGCAGCCGCTGCGCAGTCCGTTGATCTGCGGATTGATATTGACGCCGCCGAACACCACCTGCACGCGCACCGGCGCGTACTTGCCGTAGCTCACGGCGCTTTCGGCAATCTGGGCCGCAAGTTCGCGGGTGGGCGTCAGCACCAGACAGCGCGGTGCGCGACGGTCCGGATTGACCCCGCCGATCGGGGTGGCGCCGCCGAGGCCGGCCAGACGCTGCAGGATGGGCAGCACGAAGGCTGCGGTTTTGCCGGTGCCCGTCTGGGCACCCGCCAGAACGTCACGACCTTCCAGCACGGCGGGAATGGCGCGTGCCTGGATCGGTGTGGGTTCGGTGTAGGCCTTATCGGAAACGGCGCGAAGCAACTCGGGAGCAAGCCCGAGATCGGAGAATGACATGTTTGAACGAAACCTTGAGTAAGACTCGCACGGGGCCATTGGCGCCGCGGTCAGAAGCGAGGGGAGAAGTTGAAGATATCGACGGGTGTCACATAAGGACACCGGACGAGCAAGATGGGGCGCTGACCGCGCATCCCACTTCCAGCGGCGTGCACCATACACACATTCTTGCGCCGCGTCCATTGCAGTGCAGCTTCGGACCCGGAACACTAGCCGGCATGCCACTACTGACGCTGCGCGATGCGGGCCTAGCCTACGGCGATTTTCCACTGCTGGATCAAGCACAACTGTCCGTCCAGGAGGGTGAGCGCATCGGTCTCATCGGCCGCAACGGCACCGGCAAATCCACACTACTTAAGGTACTCACGGGCCTGGTCAGCCTGGATGACGGTGCCATCGAACGTCGCGACGGACTGCGCATCGCCTGGGTCGAGCAGGAACCCACGCTGCCCGCGCCTCCGGCAGAGCATGACTGGAAGCTGGCGATGTACCTGGAGCGCTTCGGGGTTGACCTGGCGCGCGCGGCCGCCACCGGCTCCGGCGGCGAACGCAAGCGCGCCGCGCTCGCGGCGGCCTTTGCGGCCGAGCCGGACCTGATGCTGCTGGATGAGCCGACCAATCACCTGGACATCGCCGCCATCGAGACACTGCAGGAGCTGCTGGGCGAGGTCGGGGCCGCTCTCATCATCACCCATGATCGCGAGTTCCTGGATCGCATCGCCAGTCGGATCGTGGAGCTGGATCGGGGCGTACTGCGGTCCTACCAGGGCAACTTTGCGCGCTACCAGGAGCTCAAGGATCAGGAACTGGCCTCCGAGAGCGCCTCCCACGCCCGCTTCGACAAACTTCTGGCGCAGGAGGAGGTGTGGATCCGCAAGGGCGTGGAGGCGCGTCGCACCCGCAACGAAGGTCGCGTCGTGCGCCTGGAACAGCTGCGCCGCGAACGCGCGGCGCGTCGTGAACGCATCGGCCGCGTCAACCTTCAGGTGGATCCGGGGGAACGCTCCGGCAAACTCGTGGCTGAGCTCGAAGAGGTCAGCCTGAGCTTCGGGGAACTGCGGGTGATCGAGCGGCTCTCGGCGCGCATCATGCGGGGCGATCGGGTCGGCCTCATCGGGGCCAATGGCGCGGGCAAATCCACTCTGATCCGCCTGATCCTGGGCACCCAGGCGCCGGATTCAGGCACGGTGCGGCTGGGGACCAATCTCAGCATCGCCTACTTCGACCAGATGCGCGCCGCACTGGATCCGGAGCGCACGGTGGCGGACACGATCAGCCCCGGATCCGACTGGGTGGAGATCGGCACGCAGCGCAAGCACATCTCCAGTTACCTGCAGGACTTCCTGTTCTCGCCGCGGCGCGCCCACGCACCGGTGCGCATGTTGTCCGGCGGCGAGCGCAATCGTCTGCTGCTGGCGCGGCTGTTCGCGCGGCCCGCGAATCTACTGGTCATGGACGAACCGACCAATGACCTGGACATCGATTCGCTGGAACTGCTGGAGCAGACCCTGGTCGAGTACCCCGGCACGGTGCTGCTGGTGAGTCACGACCGGCGCTTCCTGGACAATATCGTCACCCAGACCATCGCCGCGGAGGGGCATGGCCGCTGGCGTGAATACGTCGGCGGATATTCGGACTGGCTGGCGCAGCGTCCGGGCGCCCGCGCCGGCACGACGCCCGCGGGCCCGGCAGCGGCCCGCGCCGCAGCCGCGGCAGCGGCACCCGCCTTAGCGCCGAAATCCAAACTCGGCTACAAGGACCAGCGCGAATTGGCATCACTGCCCGGGGAGATCGAAGCCCTGGAGCTGGAACAGCGTGCCTTGCTCGCGCGCATGAGTTCGGCCGACTACCACCACTCGGGTGCGCAGGTGATGCGCGCCGACAGCGAACGCGCCGGCGCGATTGAACGGGAAATGGCGCTGAAATTCGCCCGCTGGGAGCAATTGGAGCAACTGCGCCAAGCCCGTCAGCGGTGATCAAACTTCACAGGACGTTGCAGCGAATGGCCTGCTTTCAAGCAGTCGGTATGGCATAGAATGCCGGTCTCATGCGATTCAGACTAAATGCCTCGGTGCCGCTCCTCGGGGTCGCACTGGCTGCGGCGCTGGCCAGCGGCTGCTCCCCCTCGCCCTCCAACGTGTCCACCCAGACGCCGGAAGTCTCGGTGCTGCGCGCGAAGTCGCAGGTACTGCCCCTGACCCGGGACCTGGTCGGGCGGGTGGCCGCCGTGCGTACCGCCGATGTGCGCGCACGGGTTCCCGGCATCCTCCTCAAACGCACCTATAAGGAGGGCTCGGAGGTCCACGAGGGCCAAGTGCTGTTCCAGATCGACCCGAAGCCGTATCAGGCGGCCCTGGATGCGGCGCTGGCCGGGCTGGCCCAGGCCCAGGCCACCGCGGTCAATGCCGCGGTCAACGCCAAGCGCACCCGCGACCTGCTGCCCGCGGGCCTGGTGTCCCGCTCTGATGTGGACAACAACAATGCCACCGAGCGCTCCTCGCAAGCGCAGGTGAAGCAGGCCGAGGCCAATGTCGAGACCGCCCGCATCAATCTCGGCTATGCCACGGTGACCGCGCCCATCTCCGGGCGCTCCGGACAGCAGCATGTCACCGAAGGGGCGCTGGTGGGCCAGAGCGAGGCGACGCTGCTGACGACGGTGGATCAGATCGACCATCTGTATGTGAACTTTGATCGCCCGGCCGATGAGATCCTGAAGCTGCAGGCGGGCCAGGCGCGCGGTGATGTGACCTTGTTTGATCGCGACAAGGCCACCTTGCAGGTGATCCTGCCGGATGGCACGGCCTACACGCCGCTGGGCACGCTGGATTTCGGCGATGTCAGCGTCGATCCCACCAATGCCGCGCTGGCCTTTCGCGGCGTGGTCGCCAATCCGCGGCGCGAGCTGCTGCCGGGCATGTTTGTCACCGTGCACCTGACCCTGGGCACGCAGAACCGCGCCTTCGTCATACCCCAGGCCATCGTGCGCCGGGACGGTCAGGGCGCCTTCGTGGAGGTCGCCGATGCCGATGACAAGGTCAGCCAGCGCTACATCCAGGCCGATGTGATGATGGGCAGCAGCTGGCTGGTCACGGGCGGGCTTAAGGACGGTGATCGCATCATCGCCACCAGCGTCGACAAGGTGCACCCCGGCATGCGGGTCAAGATCCTGACAGACAACGCGTCGGGCAGCTGACCGGTCATGGCGCGATTTTTCATCGAGCACCCGGTCTTTGCCTGGGTCATCGCCATCCTCATCACCCTGGCAGGCATTCTGTCCATCACCCGCCTGCCCATCGAAGCCTATCCGGACATCGCCCCGCCGCAGGTGCAGATCTCGGCCAACTATCCCGGGGCTGATGCCGAAGTCATCGAACACACCGTCACCCAGATCATCGAGCAGCAGCTCACGGGCATCGACAACCTGCTGTACTTCACCTCCAGCTCCAATTCCAAGGGCAATGCCAACGTCACCCTGACTTTCGACACCGGCACCAATCCGGATACGGCGCTGGTGCAGACCCAGAACCGCATGTCGCTGGCCACCCCGCGCCTGCCCGCCGAGGTCAACGCGCTGGGCCTGAGCGTGCAGAAAGCCTCGAACAGCAACGTCATCGTGCTGGCGCTGCGCTCCACCGATGGCAGCATGAACTCCTATGAGCTCAGCAACCTGCTCGCCACGCGGGTGCTGGACCAGATCCAGCGCATCAACGGCGTGGCGAACGTGCAGCAGTTCGGTTCCGAGTACGCGATGCGCATCTGGCTCAATCCGGACAAGCTGCACGCCTACGGCATCTCCCCGGCGCAGGTGCTGACCACCGTGCAGAGCCAGAATGTGCAGGTGGCCGCAGGCGGCATCGGCACCGTGCCGACCATCCCCGACCAGCAGATGTCGATCAACGTCAGCGTCCCGGGCCGCTTCACCTCACAGGACCAGTTCGCGAACATCATTCTGCGCACCGACGCCAACGGCACCACCGTGCGCCTGCGCGATGTCGCGCGCCTGGAGCTGGGCCCCTACGCCTATGGCCTGGACGACAAGGTGGACGGCAATCCCATCGCCGGCTGCGGTATCGCGGTACTGCCCGGCGCGGATGTCCTCAAAGTGGTGCAGGCGATACGCGATCGCATGAATGAGCTGCAGCGCAGCTTCCCGCCGGGGGTCACCTGGATCACCCCCTTTGATGCCACCAAGTTCATCTCAGTGTCCATCCGCGAGGTGGTCTACACCCTGGTGGGCTCGGTGGTGCTGGTGTTTCTGGTGATGCTGGTATTCCTGCAGAACATCCGCGCCACGCTGATTCCGACCCTGGTCATGCCGGTGGCATTGCTGGGCGCCTTCATCGGCATCTATGCGGTGGGATTCTCGGTCAATACCCTGAGCCTGTTCGGGGTCGCGCTGGCCATTGGCATCGTCGTGGATGACGCCATCGTGGTGATCGAGTCGGTGGAGCGCATCATGCGCGAGGAGCACCTGCCTCCCAAGGAGGCCACGCGCAAGGCCATGGGACAGATCACCGGCGCCATCGTCGCCATCACGGTGGTGCTCGCCGCGGTGTTCATTCCCAGCGCCCTGCAGACCGGCAGTGTCGGGGCCATCTATCGGCAGTTCGCCCTCACCATCGCCATTTCCATGCTGTTCTCGGCCTTCCTGGCGCTGAGCTTCACCCCCGCGCTGTGCGGCACCCTGCTGCGTCCCGGGCATCTGAACCCGAACGTGCTGTTCCGCGGTTTCAACCGCGCCTTCGAATGGAGCCTGGCGACCTACATGCGCCGGGTGTTCCAGTCGGTGCGGCATGCGCCGCGCTGGATGATCGGCTTCGTGGTGCTGGTCGCCGTGGGAGCGTGGCTGTTCGCGCGCATGCCCGGGGGCTTCCTGCCGGAGGAGGATCAGGGCTACGCCTATGTGATCGTGCAGACCCCGCCCGGAACCACCCTCGAGCGGACCATGCAGCTGATGACCCGCATCGGCACTCTGATGCACCAGTCCCCCGATGTCGATGCCGTCATGGAGATCGCCGGCTTCAGCTTCGTGGGCCAGGGCGAGAACGTCGGACTGGGCTTCGTGCGGCTGAAGCCCTGGGAACAACGCAAGGACACCGCCGCGACCTTCATCGCCTGGGCGAACCGCACGCTCAACCGCAACATCCACGACGCCCAGGCCTATTCGGTCAACCTGCCCACGGTGCGCGGTCTGGGACAGTTCGGCGGCTTTGACCTTTTTTTGCAGGACCGCGCCGGCCTCGGCCGCGAAGCGCTGGCGGCGGCGCAACGGACGCTGCTGACCAATGCCAACAAGTCGCCCGTTCTCACCAACGTGCGCGCCAACACCCTGGAGGATGCGCCGCGACTGGATCTGGATGTGGACCGGGTCCAGGCCGAGACCATGGGTCTGTCGCCGACCGATCTGTACGGCTCCATCCAGCTGATGATGGCCCCGGTGTACGCCAATGATTTCTACTACCAGGGACGGGTACTGCGGGTGATGCTGCAGGCGGATGCGCCCTTTCGCATGGGCCCGGAGGCGCTGGAGCACTTCTATCTGCCCAGCACGCTCACCGCCGCGGCCAATGCCAGCGGCGCCAGCGCCCTGCCCACGATGATTCCGCTCTCCACCGTCGTGCATCCGCACTGGACCGTGGCCTCGCCCAATCTCACCCGCTACAACGGTTACGCCGCCGTGGAAATCAACGGCTCGAACAGCCCCGGGCGCAGCACCGGCGAGGCCATGAGCGAGATGCAGAATCAGGTCGGGCTGCTGCCTGATGGCATCGGTTTCGACTGGGCCGGGCAATCGCTGCAGGAGAAGCTCTCGGGCGCGCAGGCGCCCATGCTCTTCAGCCTGTCCATCCTGGTCGTGTACCTGTGCCTCGCCGCTTTGTATGAGAGCTGGTCGGTGCCGGTGTCGGTGCTGCTGGTGGTGCCGCTGGGTGTCATCGGGGCCATCGCCGCCGCCCAGCTGCGCGGCCTTTCCAATGATGTGTTCTTCAAGGTCGGCCTGATCACCATCATCGGTCTTGCGGCCAAGAATGCCATTCTGATCGTCGAGTTCGCGGTCGTGGAACACGCCGCGGGCAGAACCCTGCATGACGCGGTGGTGGAAGCCGCGCGACTGCGATTCCGGCCCATCCTCATGACATCCTTTGCCTTCATCCTGGGGGTCATGCCGCTGGTACTGTCCAGCGGCGCCGGTGCCAACGCCCGCCATGCCATCGGCACGGGTGTCGCCGGTGGCATGATCACCGCGGCCGTGCTGGGCGTGCTGTTCGTGCCGGTGTTCTTTGTCTGCGTCCGGCGCCTGCTGGGTGACCCGCTGGATGGTCCGCGGCGCAAACGCAAGAACGCCACGCCGTCCTCGCCCATGCCCGGCGGCATGGAGTAAACGGCCGCTTCACACCGGCGCATGCTGCCGCACCAGCTCCAGCAGCGCCACGCCATAGCGAGCGAGCTTGGCCTCACCCACGCCGGCGATGGCGCGCAGCTGCAGCGCCGAGCGCGGCAGCTGGCGGGCGATTTGCGCCAGCGTCGCATCATGAAACACGGTGTACGCCGGGACATTGTGCTCACGCGCCGTCAGCCGGCGCCATTCGCGCAGCGCTTCGTACAGCAGTGTATTGGTGCCGGCCATGATCAGCGCCGCCTGGCCTGACAGCGCACTCGCCCCGGATCTTTGGCGCCCGCGGCGCGCCACGCGCGCGGCGCTGCGGCGCAGGAGCAGCTGCCGCTCGCCCTTGAGCACCGCGCGGCTGGCCGGCAGCAGTTTGAGCACGTTGAACTGCTCGTAGTCGACCTGTAGCAGCCGGTGCATGACCAGCTGGCGCACCACCGAACGCCACTGCAGCTCATCCACATCGGCACCGATGCCGAAGGTGCTCAGCTGCTCGTGGCCATAGTCGCGCACCCGCGGCGTGGCTTTGCCGCGCAACACATCGATGAGATGCTGCGCGCCGAAGCTGACACCGCTGGTGCGTCCAATGCGATAGATGCAGGACATCAGCATCTGTGCCGCGCGCGTGCCGTCCCACTGTGCCGGCGGCTCCAGGCAATTGTCGCAGTTGCCGCAGGCTGCCGCAGGCTCACCGAAATACTCCAGCAGCCGCACCCGCCGGCAGCCCACCGCCTCGCACAGCCCGACCATGGCATCAAGCTTTGCCGAACTGACCCGCCGGTGGCTCTGCGCGCCTTCGGACTGCTCGATCATGCGCCGCAGCTGCACGATGTCCGAGAGGCCGTAGACCAGCCACGCATCCGCCGGCAGGCCGTCGCGTCCGGCCCGCCCGGTCTCCTGGTAGTAGCCCTCGATGCTCTTGGGAAGATCCAGATGCGCGACGAAGCGCACGTCGGGTTTGTCGATGCCCATGCCAAAGGCAATGGTTGCAACCATGACGACGCCCTCTTCGCGTATGAAGCGGCGCTGATGCTGTTCGCGGGTGCGGGCCTCAAGCCCGGCGTGATAGGGCAGCGCGTGCACCCCCTGCTCGAGGAGCCATGCCGCCGTCTCATCCACCGAGGCGCGCGACAGGCAATAGACGATGCCGGCCTCCCCGTCATGCTCGGATTTCAGGAACTCGAGCAACTGCCGACGCGGGTTGTCCTTCTCGGCGATCCGGTAGCGGATGTTGGGCCGGTCAAAGCTGGAGATGAAGACCCGCGCCGCGCCCAGCTCCAGCCGTTCGAGGATCTCGCCCCGCGTCTGCTCATCCGCGGTGGCGGTCAGCGCCACCCGCGGCACGCCCGCAAAGCGCCGCGCCAGCACCGACAGCTGGATGTATTCGGGCCGGAAGTCATGTCCCCACTGTGACACGCAGTGCGCCTCATCGATGGCGAACAGGCTCAGGTCAACCGCCCCCAGCAGCTCCAGACAGCGCTCGGTCAGCAACCGCTCCGGGGCCAGGTACAGCAGATCAAGCGCCCGGTCGCGCACCAGCTGCTCGATGCGCTGCGCCTCCTGCCAGTCCAGGGCGGAATTGAGCGCCTCGGCACGCACGCCGGCCTCCTTGAGGCCGGCGACCTGGTCCTGCATGAGCGCGATGAGCGGGGAGATGACCACGGCGAGCCCGGGCCGCACCAGTGCCGGGATCTGGTAGCACAGGGATTTGCCGCCCCCGGTGGGCATGAGAACCAGTGCATCGCCACCGCGGGCGACATGATCGATGATCTCCCCCTGGGGCGCCCGGAATTGCGGGTAACCGAACACCTCGCGCAGAATGCGCCCGGGACTTGCGGCATCAAAACTCATCAATCGCCAAAGTGTACATGACCCGCTACCTGCTCATGCCCTTCCATCTGACGCCACTGCTGCTGGTGGTGCTGTTCACGATTCTTTGGACCTTCTTCATCAAGCTGGGCAAGTTCCTGGGTATCCCGGCCGATTTCATCCTGCTCTCCTGGTTCTTCAAGTACTGCTACGCGCTGCTGGATGCGGTGATCGCCGGTCACAAGGAACTGCCCGTAATGTCGGTCGAAATGCTCAACCCGGTCGATGAACAAAGACCGCTGATTCAGGCAATCATTGTCTCGCTGGGGTTCATCGCAAGCTGGTGGGTGTATCACACCCTCGGGCCCGTGCCGGGACTGGCCCTGGGCACGCTGCTGGTGATGGCGCTGCCGGCAACGGTGGCGCTGCTGGCCATCAGCGACAGCTGGCTGCATGCCTTGTCGCCGGTGGCCATCGGTCGGATCGTCAAGGGTCTGGGCCTGACCTATTTTGGCGTCCTGGTGGTCACCCTCGGCGGCATGCTGCTCATCGTCACGCTGGCGCTGACCCTGGACTCCCTGCTCCTGACGCTGGCGCTCGCGCAGCTGCTGTTCATCGCGATGTTCTGCTATGTCGGGGGCGCCGTGTTCGAAAGCCGGATCGACCTGCAGCTGGCCACCCGTACCTTCGAGGAACGCATGGCGGAGCGTGACGAGCGCCGCCATGCCGAGGATCGCGCGGCGGTCCTGGACCGTACCTACTCGCTGCTGCGCCTGAAGCGTCGCAGTGATGCCTGGGCGCATCTGGAGCCCTGGATGCGCCAGCACTGTCCTGACAGTCATCCCTTCACCGAGTATCACGCCCTGCAGGTGGCCACCTGCGCCTGGGAAGACCCGGCAATCGGCGACAAAGTGACGAATATCTATCTGGGGAAGCTGCTCGCCAACGGTGAGACCGGCATGGCCGTGGAGGCGCTGGAGATCCGCCAGGCGTCCAACCCGGCCTTCTACCCGCAGGACCCCGCGGCGGCGCAGCGACTCATCGAACTGGCCAATCTTTCCGGGCGCAAGGCCCTGGGCCGCAAGCTGCTCGAGCTCGCGGGTAAACGCGCACCGGGCTCCGGCGTTTCATGAGGTACCGATTCAAAGGAGCGTGACGTGTCGAACCTCAGCCGGCTCATCGCCTGTGTGCCGCTGTTCGGGCTGCTGGGCGGTTGCGTGGCGGCTCCGACCCCGCCGCCGCCGCCCAGCAAGGACGCCCAGCTGTACCTCAAGTACTCCGGGCCGCCCATCGATGCCTTCACCTACCTCGGCCATTACGACTCGTTCCGCACGCTTGGCGGTCCCTACGTGGTCGTGTGGACGAGATTCACCGATGCGTATTTGATCAAGGTGGCCGATCCCTGCATCGAACTGCCGTTCGCCAACCGGATCGGCCTCACATCCACCTCAAGTACCGTCAACCGCCATTTCGACTTCGTGATCGCCGGGCACGACCATTGCCGCATCGGCACCATCCAGCGCGTCGACTACGACGCCATGAAAAAGGCGCACGTAGCCAACGGGCCGTAGCCGCAGCGCTCTCAGGTCTTCAGCAGCTGCGGGTCGATGGGCAGGTGGCGGACGCGCTTGCCGGTGGCCGCAAAGATGGCATTGCAAAGGGCCGGAATGACCGGCGGCAACGCCGGCTCGCCCAGGCCGGTCGGCGCAAACGGCGTCGGCTTGAAGACCACCTCGACCTCCGGTGCCTGGTACATGCGCAGCAACGGATATTCCGGGAAGGTCTGGGCAACCCGCCCGCGCTCGACGGTGATTTTCTGGCCCAGCGCCTGGCTGATGCCATCAATGGCGGCGCCCTCGCATTGATTGTGTGCGCCGGTCGGATTGATGATCGTGCTGCCCACATCGCCCACGATCCACACCTTCTCCGCCTTGACGGCGCCGTCGGAGGGCGACACGCTCGCCTGCACCACTTCGGCGAAATAGCCGAGGTGGCTGTAGTAGAAGGCCACGCCCATGCCGGTGCCTGCGGGCAGCTGGCGCTTGCCCCAGCCGGAATTCTCGCGAACCATTTCCAGCACGCCCTGCGCACGCTTGCCGCTGAACGGCGGCCCGAGGTTGCCGAAACCACCGCCACCACCACGCGGCGGCCCCTTGGACGGCGGCGGCGGGGGCGGTGGCGCAGCGCGCTCTTCGGCGTACAGGTCGATCAGGTATTGGAGCGGATCCTTGCCGGCGGCATGCGCCACCTCATCGATGAAGGACTGGAACACGAATGCATGCGCGTTGCTGCCCGGCGCCCGCATCGGCCCAGTGGGCACACCCAGCTGCTGGGTTGAGGTGGCGAACTCCAGATTCTTGACGTACTTGGCCGGAAATTCAGTGGCGCCCATATCCGCGCTGTTGGAGGCGCGGGGTCCGTTGGCATAACAGATGTAGTGGTCGGTGAAGGCGATGAGCTGGCCCTGCGCGTCAATACCCGCCTTGAGGTAGTGAAAGCCACCCGGGCGGTAGAACTCGTGCTGCAGATCCTGGTTGCGATTCGACAGCACCTGCACCGGTTCGCCCTGAAGCTTGGAAATCATGGCGGCCTCGACCATGAATTCACTGGACAGGCGGCGACCAAAGCCACCGCCGCTGCGGGTCACGTGGACCGTCACCGCGTCTTCGGGAATTCCCAGGGTCTTGGCGATCAGCGTCTTGCCGGCACCGGGATTCTGGGTCGGCGACCAGATTTCCAGCTTGCCGTCCGCAAAGGATGCGGTGGAGTTCATCGGCTCAAGCGGTGAGTGCGCGACGAACGGGTATGAATACGCCGCCTCCACCACCTTGGCCGCCCCGGCCAGCGCGCCCTTGGGATCGCCGTCGCTGCGGATCACCTTCTGCGGAGTCTGCGTGGACAGCTCCTGCGCCTTGGCAGCAAAGGCGGTCGAACTCTGGTGGGCCACCGGGCCCTCGTCCCAGACCACCTTCAGAGTCTCGAGGGCCTTGTTCGCCTGCCACCAGCTGCTGGCGACAATGGCGACGCCATTCATCATGCCCATGGCCATGCCATCGGGCAGTCCGGTGGGCGCCTCGGGGTTGATGACGAATACGTTGAGAATCCCCGGCAGCGCCTTGACCTGATCGACATTGGCGCTGACCACCTTGCCGCCGAATACCGGGCACTTCAGGAACACGGCATAGCGCATCCCCGGCACTTTCACATCGATGCCGAACAGCGGCTCGCCGACGACGATCTTCGGACTGTCAACACCGCCGATGGACCGGCCCACGATGGAGTAGTTGGCCGAGGTCTTGAGCACCAGGCTCTTCATGTCCGGCGGAATGACCTTGGCCGCCTTGGCCGCCAGCTGTCCATAGGTCAGCGACCGGCCGTCCTTGGCGATCACCTTGCCGCCGGAGGCGGTGATGTCCGCTTCGGGCACACGCCAGGTCAGCGCCGCCGCGGTGATCAGCATGGCGCGCGCGGCTGCACCGGCACGGCGCAGCGGTTCCCAGTTCATCGGCGTCGCGAAGCTGCCGCCGGCGAACTGCAGGCCATACAGCTTTGGATCGATCGGCGCCTGGACGATACGCACGGTGTTCCAGTCGGCGTCCATTTCCTCCGCGATGATCATGGGCAGCGCGGTCTTGATGCCCTGCCCGATCTCAGGAACCTTGGAGGTGATGGTGATGGTGTTGTCAGCACCGATGGTCACGTAGGCGTTGATTGCCGTGTCGTGCTGCGGCTGCTCCACGCTGTTGGACGAGCGTGCCGTCAACGCGGCATCGGCCCGCTCCGGGAGACTCAACGCCAGCAGCATGCCGCCGCCTGCGGCGGCGCTGACGGTCAGGAAGGCGCGGCGCGAGACCGCTTCGGGGTGGGAGCTGGACTGTGTGGTTGACATGATCAGACCTCCCGCGAATCAGTCATGGGCAGACCGGCGGCCTGCTTGATGGCCGCGCGAATTCGCTTGTAGGTACCGCAGCGACACAGATTGCCGGTCATCGCATCGTCGATGTCCTGGTCGGTGGGCTTGTGATTGGCATTCAGAAGCGCCGTGGCGGACATGATCTGCCCGGCCTGGCAGTAACCGCACTGGATGACGTCGACCTTGAGCCATGCATCCTGGACGCGTTTGCCGGTGTCGGTGGCACCGACCCCCTCAATCGTGGTGACCTGCGCGGCTCCGACGGCGCTGATCGGGGTGATGCAGGAGCGGGTGGCAATGCCGTTGATGTGCACCGTGCAGCAGCCGCACAGGCCCATGCCGCAACCAAATTTGGCGCCCTTCAGATCCAGCGTGTCCCGCAGCACCCACAGCAGTGGCGTGTCGCCTGCGACATCGACCGAATGGTCAGTCCCGTTCACTTTGATTGTGTAGCTCATTGGTGTATCCTGCGATCTCGCTGTATTTCCACGTGCATAACGCACTCCCGTTTGCAGCGGGTGAACCAACGCCGATCGTATCAGACCTGCCCATCGCCGGAGCGCGATGCGCGGTCACAAGCGGCGTGCCCGCCATTCTGCGCAGCTCACCTTCGTATTTCATTCGTACTGCGGGCGACCACCTCGCACGCGCGGCCGGCGGCGGCGTTGGAGACGCTGCTGCGCTGGCCCTTGTTGCCCGGGCGCGCTCACGCCGGTTAGCCGGCAGTGGGTTTTTGCCGCGTTGCATCGACGCATCATTTGGTGCGGGTAGGCTCCGGGCATGCCCGGGAATGCGCACCATTATGGTGCCCAGGGCTCGCAGACCTGTTTCATTCCGGTGCGTTCTCCCCGATCGCGGCCAGCAGACGACGCGTAACTGTCTGTTATCAAATGTAAAGTGTAATTGGCATACGGATTGCACCCGTCGCGCATCGCACCGGAATTTGTGAACCAGTTCTGCTTTCGTTTCTTTTACGAGGACCAAGACCATCATGCGAAATACGACTCGCGCTATCACGGCCGCTGTCATCGTTGCGATTGCGCCACGCCTGCTGCTGGCCGCTGATGCGCCCGCAGCTGCCACGCCGCCGGCACCCGCGGTTCCCGGTCTGTCCGACCTGCTGACCAGCTGGGGACTGACCACGAGCGGCGACATCGCAGCCTCCTACTATCATTCCAACGGCTATCCGGGATCGGAATGGCGTGGCTTCGATCAGGATCATGACTCGTTTCAGCTGGATGAGGCCGGCCTGCAGATCGGCTATCAGCCCAAGCAAGGCATCGGCGGCTACGTCGATGTGATCGCCGGCACCGATGCCCAAATCCTCAATGAGAATGAGAGCTCCAGCAACAGCAGCATCGATGTGCGTCAGGCCTACCTGCAATATGCCACCGGTCCGCTGACGATCATTGCCGGCAAGTTCGTGACCATGGCCGGTGCTGAAGTCATCAACCCCTCCCAGAACACCAACTTCTCCCGCTCGCTGCTGTTCTGGGAGCTGGAACCGCTGGATCACACCGGGTTTCGCGCCACCTATGCGGCCACCGATACCCTGAGCATTTCGGTGGGCGTGAACAATGGCTGGAACTATACCGACCTGAGCACCTCGGGCTCCAAGACCGGTGAGTTCAATGCCACCTGGACGCCGAACAAGATCTTCTCCCTCGCCCTGACCGGTTACTTCGGCAAGGACGACGTCTTGTTCAACGGCCAGGAACTGTCCCTGATCGACTTCGTCGGCACTTACAACGTCACCTCCGCGCTGACCCTGATCCTGAATGCCGACATGAAGCAGGTGTCGGGTAACGGCATCGATGGTGATGATTCCACGCAGCACATCAACGGCTTCGCCGCCTACGCCAACTACGCGCTCAGCGACAGCATGCGTGTGTCGGTGCGTGGCGAGTATGTGGACTGGGTGGGCGAGGGTCATGCGGCTGAGGGCACGATCACCTTCGGCTACACACCGGTGAAGAACTTCGAGGTCCGTGCCGAACTTCGTTACGACCGGACCAACGAGGGCAACGTCGATGATGGCCTGCTGTATCTGCGCGCCATTGGCACAGACGAGGCACCGGACACCTTTGCTAACAACAACACTGAATTCGCGCTGCAGGGCGTATACAAATTCAGTCTGCCCTAACCCTCGAGGGCTGACGCGGACCTTACCGGTTCGCCTCAGTCCCGTGGTTTCACCGGGGAGGGTCCGCCCTCCCCGTTTTTATGTTGCCTATCGTTCGGACCCGGGAACCTGCGTATGATCGGCGGGGTCTGAGTCTGAATGGACCGGCCCCTGCACCCGAACACTGAAAACCGCCGCACACGACTGTGGCTGCTGCTGCCGTTGCTGCTGGCCCTGGTCCAGCACGGCGCCTGGCTGCATGAACTCAGCCATGCCACCTATGCCGCGGCGCCTCACCAGGTCAGCGTCCGGCAGGCTGACAATTCGCTCGAAAGCGGCCTGTGCAGCCTTTGCCAGTCATTTGGCCAAGTGGCCGGCGCGCTGAGCAGTCCCCTGAGCGCACTGCCGGTGGCACTGGCCCGCACCTGTCCCTGCTCTGAGCCGCAGTACTCACCCCCGCGCGCGCCGCCGCCCGCGCCCCGCAATCGCGGCCCCCCAACCCTGGCCTGAGCCGCGTCGGGGTCGCCTGCGCATCCGGATGATTCCGGGGCGCGGGCTGCAGGGTCCTTGCCAATTCGCAGTATTTTTCATGATGCCCATTTTTCGAATCAGCGCGAGGCTGTCCGTGCCGCTGGCCTTGGTCCTCGCGGGCGGCGTTCCGGCCGCACTGGCCCAGGTTGCCGACTCCTCCAGCAATCCCATGCAGACCGTGGTCATCACGGCGCAGCATCTCAATGAAGAGCGCTCGCATATACAAACGCAGGTCGGCGCCTCCACCTACACCATCGATTCGGCGGCGATCGATGCGGCCCCGGGCGGGGACAATGTGCTGATGAACCAGGTCATGCTGCAGGTACCGGATGCCGCGCAGGACTCCTTCGGTCAGCTGCATATCCGCGGCGATCACAATGGCCTGCAGTTCCGGCTCAACGGCATCATCCTGCCCGATGGCATCAGCGTCTTCGGTCAGACCCTGCCGCCACGGCTGATCGAATCGATGCAGATGATCATGGGGAGCCTGCCGGCCCAGTACGGGCTGCGCAGCGCCGGCATCATCGATCTGACCACCAAGAGTGGCTCGCTGGATCCGGGCGGCAGTGTGACTTTGTACGGCGGCAGCCACGGGGAGCTTGAACCGAGCTTCGACTACGGCGGCTCGAGCGGCCCCTACACCTATTTCGTGACCGGTGATTTCCTGCGCAGCGATCTGGGCATCGAGTCACCCGATGGCAGCAGCGATCCGCTACATGATCACACCAAGCAGCATCACGGCTTTGCCTATGGCGAAGACGTGCTGGATGCGGACGATCGCATCAGCGCCATCATCGGTGTGTCGGATGCGGATTTTCAGATTCCGGATCTGCGCGGTGAACAACCTCAACTGGGCCTGACCGTCAATGGCCAAAGCGCCTATCCCAGCCAGTTTCTCAATGAGAACCAGCGTGAGGTCACGCAGTTCGGCATCCTGAGCCTGCAGCACTCCAGTGGACCCCTCACGCTGCAGACCTCCTTCATTGCCCGCAATTCCACCCTGGGCTTCATCCCCGACCCGCTGGGCGATCTGCTCTACGACGGGATCTCGCAAAACGCCTCCAAGCAGGATGTGGCCTATGGGCTGCAAAGCGACGGCGCCTACAAGCTCGACGACACGCATACCCTGCGCGCCGGTGTGTACTTCCAGTATGACCGCCTGCACAGCGATACCACTTCGGCGGTCCTGGACACAGATCCCCTGACCGGACTGCCGCTCAGCGACGTGCCGGTCAACATCGTCCAGGACAGCGACAACGGCCAGATCATCGAGAGTGCCTATGTGCAGGATGAATGGCACCTCCTGCCCGTGCTCACCATGAACTACGGACTGCGCTTCGATCACTACAATGCCTTCAGCAGCGGCAGCCAGGCGAGTCCGCGCGTGAACTTCGTGTGGCAGCCGCTGCGCGCAACCACCGTACACGCGGGCTATTCGAAGTATTTCTCTCCGCCGCCGTTCGAGCTGGTCGGCAGCGAGTCGCTGCAACAGTTCGCCAACACCACCGCGGCGCCCACCGTGCTGCGGGATGATCCGGTCAAAGCCGAGCGCTCCAATTACTATGACTTCGGCGTCGAGCAGACCGTCTCAAAGGCACTGACGGTGGGCCTGGACAGCTATTTCAAGCAGGCGACGGACCTGGTCGATGAGGGTCAGTTCGGCGCGCCCATCATCCTCACGCCCTTCAACTACGCGCACGGCCAGGTGTACGGGGAGGAACTGACGGCCGCCTACCATCAAGGCGGTCTGTCGGCCTACGCCAACCTGGCCTCGCAGCGCGCCATCGGCAAGGACATCGTCTCCAGCCAGTTCAATTTCGACGCGCAGGAGCTCGCCTATATCGCTGATCATTACATCCACCTGGATCATGAACAGCAGGTCACCGCCTCCGGCGGTGTGTCCTATGTGCGAAGCGGCACGCGCGTCAGTGCCGACATGCTGCTCGGATCAGGACTGAGATCAGACCTGGTGTTACCGGATGGCAGCTCCATCCCCAATGGCGATCATCTGCCCTACTACACCCAGGTGAATCTGGGCGTCGAGCATGACTTCGATCGCCAGGGCGTGTCCGGGCTGACGGCGCGAGTGGATGTCATCAATCTGCTCGACAAGATCTACGAAATCCGCAATGGCACCGGCGTGGGTGTCGGCGCGCCGCAGTTCGGGCCGCGCCGTGGGCTGTTCCTGGGACTGACCGAGTCGTTCTGATGTCCCGCCTCAATGCTCAAGCAGCCCGCGCAGCGCCTCGCGATAACGGCGGGTGATGCGCTCGTGCTGGACATGCCGGCCCGCGCTGACCAGCTGGCGTCCGGCGCGCCACACCCCGTCGATGGCCGACTTGCCAGCGGCGAAAATCCAGCTGTCCAGCAGTTCATCCTCCCGGCGACCCACCAGCGAAGGATGATCGACAGCGAAGGTCATGAAATCGGCAAAGCTTCCCGGCGCCAGCGCGGCCTGGGGAAAGCCCGTGGCCTGGGCGCCCCCTTGTGAGGCGGCCACGAACAGCCTGCGGCCGGTGGATTGGCCCGGAGCGCCGGCGAGCACATTGCGCTGCTGCAGCGCCAGTCGCTGCGAATACTCCAGCGCACACAGTTCGGCGGCGGCGTCGATGCGGACATTGGAGTCGCTGCCCAGCCCGAAACGACCTTCGGCGGCAAGATAGCCGCGGGCCGGGAAAATGCCATCGCCGAGGTTGGCCTCGGTCACCGGACACAGTCCGGCCACGGCTCCCGAGCCCGCCAGCGCGTGCATTTCATGGGGCGTGAGATGCGTGGCGTGCACCAGGCACCAGCGTGAGTCCACGGCGGCGTGATCCAGCAGCCACTCCACCGGGCGCCGGCCGCTCCAGGCGAGGCAGTCGTTGACCTCCCTGATCTGTTCGGCCACATGAATATGAATCGGCCCGTCGATTGCCAGTTGCGACACCAGGTCCAGATCCGGGGGCGCCACCGCCCGCAGGCTGTGTGGCGCAACGCCCACCAGTGCACCGCTCAGCGGCCGCACCGCCTCGTGGCTGGCCGCGACCAGGCGCGAATAGCGCTCGGTATCGTTGACGAAGCGCCGCTGTGCGCCCCCCGGCGCAGCGCCGCCGAAGTTGCCATACGAATAAAGCACCGGTAGCAGCGTCAAGCCGATGCCGGTCTCGGCCGCCGCCGCGGCGATGCGGATCGCAAGCTCGGCGACCTGGCCATACGGTGAGCCATCCGGCTGATGATGCAGGTAGTGGAATTCGGCGACGCGGGTGAACCCGGATTCGAGCATTTCCGCGAAGGCCAGCGCGGCAACGGCCTGCACCTCATCCGGACCCAGGCGGTGCACGAACGAATACATGACTTCGCGCCAGGTCCAGAAATCATCGCCGGCCGGACCGGAACGTTCGGCCAGACCGGCCATGGCGCGCTGAAAGCTATGACTGTGAACATTGGCCAGACCCGGAATCGCCACCGCGTGGCACTCATCCCCGGCGGCCGCGCTCACGCCGTGATGCACGGCAGTGATGCGACCGTCCTGCACCTGGAGGGCCACGCCTTGCGCCCACCCCGTCGGCAACAGAGCTGTCCGGAACCAGAACCTGTTCATCTGCCGCACAATATCACTACTATTGATGATGAGCGCCGCATGGCTTGAGATCACCGAAGGCGACAGCCCGCTGCTGCTGAGCATTCCGCATTCAGGCACCGACATCCCGGAGCACCTGAAGCCCGGACTGGTCAGCCCGTTCCTGGCCCGCTGCGACACGGACTGGTGGGTTGAACGCCTGTACGACTTCGGGATGAGCCTGGGGGCGAGCGTCGTGCGCACCACCCTCTCGCGCACCGTCATCGACGTCAATCGCGACCCTACCGGCCGGTCGCTGTATCCGGGCCAGGCCACCACCGGACTGTGCCCGGTCACCACCTTTGATGGCGCGGCGCTGTACGCGCCGGGCGAAGAACCCCATGACGCCGCCATCGCCGCGCGCATCCGCGACTATTTCCTGCCCTACCACGCGGCGCTGAGCGCGCAGCTGTCGCGCCTGAAGGCGCGCCATGGCGCCATCGTTCTGTATGACTGCCATGCCATCCGCTCCCGCGTGCCGCGCCTGTTCCAGGGCGAGCTGCCGCAGTTCAACCTCGGCACCCACAACGGCGGCAGCTGCGACCCGCGCCTGCGCGAGTCGGTCGCGCGCGTATGCGCCGCCAGCGGTCACAGTCATGTGGTCGATGGGCGCTTCAAGGGCGGCTACATCACCCGGCATTACGGTCGGCCGGCCACGCACATTCACGCCCTGCAGATGGAACTGGCCTGTCGCGGCTACCTGCACGAACCGGAGGGCGAACTCCACGCCGGCAACTGGCCGGCGCCCTACGATCCGGCTCGCGCCAACGGCCTGCGTACCACACTGGTCCGCGCGCTGGAGGCCTGTCTGAGTTTTGCAGCGGTTCAAACACGCGCCTGAAGCTGCTAGCCTCGCGCATCTTCATTCAATCGGCTGTAGGCCGAGGACCTGTCCATGGGCTGGCATCGCCGTCGCTACCGGGGTCGACATCTGGAACGCGCCGTGACCATCGCCGATCTGCGCGAGCGCGCGATGCGGCGCGTCCCGGGGTTTGTCTTTGAGTATGTCGAGGGTGGTTCCGAGGATGAGTTCGCATTGCGCAACAATCGTGCTGCGTTGGATGCCCTGCAGTTGCTGCCCACAACCCTGGTGGATACCCAAAACCGGCACCAGCGGGTGGCGCTGTTCGGCCAGGAGATTCCCTCACCCCTGATCATCGGGCCCACCGGCGGCAACGGCGTGCTGCAGCCCCGCGGCGACCGTTCCCTGGCGCGGGCCGCCGCTGCGGCCGGCCTGCCGTTCTGCCTGAGCACCATGGCCTCCATGACGGTGGAGGAAGTGCCCCGGGAGGCCGGCGGACGGCTGTGGCTGCAGTTGTACGTCACGCACAACCGCACGGCCGCCGAGGACATGATTGCGCGTGCCGATGCCGCCGGCTACGAAGCGCTGGTGTTCACCACCGATGCGAATGTATTCGGCCTGCGCGAATGGGACCGGCGCAACTACGTGCGTCCCGGTGTTCCGACCTGGCGCAATCGGCTGCAGGTGCTGCGGCATCCGCAGTGGGCTTGGGACGTCCTGCTGCGCCACGGTGTGCCGCAGCTCGCCAATCTGGCGCCATACCTGCCAGCGGGTCACGCCAGCGCCATCGGCGGCAGCACCGTGATACCGCAACTGTTTTCCGCCTGCCTGAGCTGGGATGACGTGGACTGGCTGCGGCGCCGCTGGCCGCGCAAGCTCATCGTGAAAGGCATACTGTCGGTGGCTGATGCGCAGCGCGCCGCCGCTCATGGCTGCGATGGCATTGTGCTCACCAATCACGGCGGCCGGCAGCTGGACCACTGTGTGTCCGGCATGCAGGTGCTGCCCGAGATCGCCGCGGCCGTCGGGGAGCGTCTGACCCTCATTGTCGATGGCGGCTTCCGGCGCGGCACCGACGTCATCAAGGCCATGGCGCTGGGCGCGGACGCGGTGATACTGGGGCGGGCCCCATTGTACGGGCTGGCAGCAGGCGGGGAAGCCGGCGTGCGGCGCGCGCTGGAAATCCTCACCTCGGAAATCGACCGGGCGCTGGGTCACCTGGGGTGCAACAGCCTGGCCGAGCTGTCACCGGCGATGCTGCGTCGGCGCAGCAGCGGATGATACGCGCCCGGCTGATCCTGGCGGCAGCGCTGAGCCTGCCGCTGCTGGCCGCGCCGCGCAGCCCTGCGCAGTCCCTGCCGTCCCAAGGCCAGCAGCTCAGCGTCGGCGATTCGAAGCTGCTGCTGGTGTTGCCGCCGGATGCGTTTGCGTCGCCGGCTTTGCTCACGCAGTGGGCCCAGCGCAGCGCTCGCATCGTGGCCCACTACTATGGCCAGTTCCCCGCCGCCCAAGTGCGGATTGTGGTGATACCGGTGGCGGGCGCAAGGGTCGCGGGCGGTACGACTTTTGGGCGTCCGGCGCCGCTGATACGGGTGCGCGTGGGCACAGCCGTCGATGCCGCGGCCTTGCTCAACGACTGGGTGCTGGTGCACGAGATGACGCATCTGGCATTGCCGGACATCGGCGATGATCACGCCTGGCTGGCCGAGGGACTCGCGGTCTATATCGAGGGCGTCGCCAGGGTTCAGTCCGGCAATCGAACCCTCGAGGATGTGTTCGCCGAAGAGGAGCGCTCCATGCCGCGCGGCCTGCCCGGCGCGGATGACCCGGGACTGGACCATGATCACTCCTGGGGTCGCACCTACTGGGGCGGGGCGATGTTCTGCCTGCTGGCGGATGTGAGCATCCACCAGCGCACCCATAACCGCTTCGGTCTTCAGGACGCCATGAAGGCGGTACTGCGCGCCAGCGGTGGCCTGCCCAGCGACTGGTCCATTGGCAAGGTGTTGGCCACCGCCGATGCGGCGGTGGGCGTGCCGGTGATGACCGAGTTGTACGCCAAGATGAAGGACCAGCCGTTTGCACCGGATCTGCCGGCCCTGTGGCGCAGTCTGGGCGTGGAAGCCGAAGGCAGCACGGTACGGATCAACGACCAGGCGCCACTCGCCGCCATCCGCAAGGCAATCTTCAAATCCCCTTAAGCGGCGCGCACGCTGACCGCCGTCACCAGTGCCTCGCTGATCCAGCCATGCAGCAGGGTGGCCGCGCGGCTGGCATCATCCAGTTGCTCACACAGCTCAGCGAAGCTGCGGCCGGCCACGGCGCCATCCAGCGCCCGTGCTTCCGCCTGCGACAGGCGCCGGTAGTAGACCGCCAGATCACGGCGCCATACCAGCCATTGCTGGGGACAGGTGGGCCGCCAGCGACTCGGCCTTGCATCGGTCGCGCAGGCGAAACGCCACCAGGCCACACAATTGCTGGTCACGCTCAGGCGCCGCAGGCTCGCAGTGAACTCGAACTGCAGCCGCGGCCAATGCGGCGGCGGCACCGCGGCGAGACGGGCGGCTGCGAGCGCCGGCTGATCCGCCGCATCAAAGGCGCCCGCCACCGCCCATTCGAATCGTCCCAGATCGGCAATGCCAGCCGCGCGCGGACCGCTGAGCTTTGAACCCAGCCAGTGCGGCAGTTCCTCACCGTAGGCACGCGCGGAGCGGAAGCGGCTGGGGTGCTCGCGGGCAAACTCACTCACCAGTGCCGCGAACCGGTTCGCGCCCAGCGCCGCCTGCAGCGCCGGAAAGCTCTCGGCCAATACTTCCACCAGCCGCAGCGTATAGGCCCCGGAGTACACGCCCAGGCGCAGCGCCGTGGCAAAACGCGCATCCTCCTGGACGTGCTGCGCAATCTGCGGATCAGCGCGCAGCACATGGGCCTGAAAGGCCTGCTGAAGCTGTGCCAGTTTCATCTACGCCGCCCGCACCGCAGGATTCGCGGCGAGCACTCGCGCGCGCTCCAGTTCGGCCAGCAGCATCGCCAGCGGCGGAATGTTGCCGTCGCGTTCGATCATGGTCGGAACCTCACCCAGACGCTGTCGCGCATGCCGATACAGCGCCCATACCGGCTCGTGCACCGCGCTGTCGTGGGTGTCGATGAGCAGATCCCCCTGTTGGCTGTAACCGGCCAGGTGAATCTGCCGCACCCTGGCGGCCGGCATGGCATCGAGGAACAGCCGCGCATCGAAGCCGTGGTTGACGCTACTGACATAGACATTGTTGACATCCAGCAGCAGGTCGCAGTCGGCCTCCGCGCTCAGGGCCGCGATGAACTCCCACTCCGTCATTTCCGATGAGCGGTAGGTGACATAGCTGGAGACATTCTCGATGAGGATGCGCCGCTCCAGAAAATCCTGGACCTGGCGGATGCGGGCACTGACATGGCGCAGCGCTTCGGCCGTGTACGGCAGCGGCATGAGGTCGTGGAGATTCAGGCCGGACACGCCGGTCCAGCACAGGTGATCGGAAATCCACCCCGGCTGCACGCGTCGGGCCAGGTCCTTCAACTGCGCCAGGTAGGCAAAATCCAGCGGCGCCGTGCTGCCGATCGACAGCGACACGCCATGCATGACCAGCGGGTAGCACTCGCGGATGCGATCCAGGTAGTACAGCGGCTTGCCGCCGGCAACCAGGTAGTTCTCGCTGATGATCTCCAGCCAGTCCAGCGCTGGCCGGGTCTCCAGCACGCAGCTGTAGTGCTGGGGTCGCAGCCCCAGTCCGAATCCGCGGATCATGGTGCTCATCCGGGCGCGGGCAGCGGCCACGCAGCGCGTGGCCGCCCCGCGCGGCAGGCTTGCGCTCAGCCGCTCTTGGCCTTGGCCTTCGCCGCGGCGCAGTCGGCCTTCGACATCTCGACAAAGCCCTGACCCTTGCAGGAGTTCAAACCCTTGCAGGAATTCTTGGCCGACTTGCAGGAAGACTGGCCCTTGCAGGAATTGACGCCCGTGCACTTCACCTTCGCCTCATCGGCGCTCGCGCTGGAGACCGACAGGGTCGCAAACAGCAGCGCAGCCGCCGTCGCCATTGCCACACCACCCGCTCTGGATGCCATTTTCATTTCGCTCTCTCCTTGGAATGGACGTTTTGCAGATTATCGCGCCGCCTCGGCCGACGCGGGTAGCCCAAACAGCTTACCTGCCAACTAAGACCGGGCGCCTGGCGCCGGTATTGCAGCAGAACACAGCCCGGCGCATCCGGCTATGATCCCGCTTCGGCATGCGCAATATTCCCCCCGAAGTCCCGGTCCCCTTAAGCGACACCGTCAAACCGGCTGGCGACGGCGGGACCATGGCGCTGGAGCGTCTGTTTGCCAGCCTGCGGCCGGAGCTGCTGCGCTTTGCCTGGTGGCTGGCCCGCGACCGCGCGGTGGCGGAGGATGTGGTTCAGGAGGCCCTGCTTCGGGCCTGGCGCTCCCGGGATTCCTTGAAGGACCCGGCTGCGGCCCGCGGCTGGCTGCTGACCATCGTGCGCCGGGAGCACGCCCGGCTCTATGAGCGCAAGCGCCTGGAGATTACCGACTTGGATGAAGTCATCGCAGCCGAGGACAGCCAGCTCGGCACCGAGAGCGAGGAACTGGTCGGACTGCGGCTGGCGATCACGCAGCTGCCGGAGGAGTATCGCGTGCCGCTGGTCATGCAGGTCCTGGGCGGCTTCACCACCGATGAGATCGCCCGGGAGCTCACTTTGTCGACCGCGGCGGTGCTGACCCGCCTGTTTCGCGCGCGCAATCGCCTGCGCCGCATCTATGGATTGATGCCCGCCCCCGACGGGATGGATGAGCCTGCCGTATGACCCACGAAGAAGCCCGTCTGCTGATTGGCGCAGTGCCCGGTGAGGTTGGCCCGACCCTGGCCGAGCATCTGGCAGGCTGCCCCGAATGCACCCAGTTCCAGCAGCAGATGCTGCGCATGAACCGGGATCTGACGCGTCTGTTCAGCGCACCGCTGCCGCCGCGCGCCGCCATCCGGGTCGTGGCGCTGCCGGTGGTCGCCAGCGCCCGGCCAAAACCCGCATCCGGCCTGCCGCGCTGGCTGGCGCTCGCCGCCAGCATGGTGGTGTCCATTGGCCTGGGTGTGATGTTCTGGACCCTGCGACCGCAGCCCAGCCTGGCCGCGGGAGTTCTGGATCATGTGGCCCAGGAATCGGGCAGCTGGTCGGAAGTGGCGCCGATGACGGCCGCGGCAACCGACAAGGTGCTCTCGGGTGCCGGCGTCACGCTGGACCCGGCCGACACCACGGTCACCTACGCCCGGATCTGCCTCTTCAACGGCCATTGGGTGCCGCACCTCGTGGTGCGCACCGCGAGGGGACCGGTGACGCTCATGGTGCTGCGGCAGGAGCATGTCCCCGGCCGGCAGTCTTTCCGCCAGAACGGCTACTCCGGCGTGCTGGTTCCCGATCCGGCCGGCGGTACTCTGGCAGTCATTGCCCAGGGTGATCCGAATATGGATGATGTGCTGCGCGCCCTCGGCCCGCATCTGCACTGGATCCCCTGACGTCGCATGCCGTCCCTACGCCTGATCTTCCTGCTGGCCGTCGTGGCCGGCATGGCCACCCGGTTGTGGCTGGCCAACCGGCAGATCGCCGCGGTGACCCGACATCGCGCGCACGTTCCCGAGCCCTTTGCGCACAGCATTTCGCCCGCGGACCACCACAAGGCCGCCGACTATGCGGCGGCGCGCACGCGCCTGGGCCGCATCGACACCCTCATCGACGGGCTGGTACTGCTGGCGCTGACGCTCGGCGGGGGCATCGCAGCCCTCGATCGGCTGTGGCTGCGATGGCCCCTGGGTGAACTCTGGCATGGGACGCTGGTGATCCTGAGCGTGCTGTTGCTGATGGCGCTGATCGGCCTGCCGCTGTCGCTGTGGAGCACCTTCAGGCTCGAGGCCCGCTTCGGCTTCAATCGCACCACGCTGGCGCTGTTTCTGGTGGATCGCATCAAGGGATTGGTGCTGGCCGCCCTCATCGGCACACCGCTGTTGCTGGCCGCCCTGGAACTGATGGATCGGGCCGGAGCGCTGTGGTGGATCTATGTCTGGGCCCTATGGCTTGGCGTATCGCTGCTTTTGACCTGGGCGTATCCGGCCCTCATCGCGCCGCTCTTCAATCGCTTCAGCCCCTTGCACGATGAAGCGCTGCGCACGCGCATCGAAGCGCTGCTGCAGCGCTGCGGCTTTGCCTCCCGCGGCGTGTTCGTGATCGACGGCTCGCGCCGCTCGGCGCATGGCAATGCCTACTTCACCGGTGTCGGCCGCAACAAGCGCATTGTGTTCTTCGACACCCTGATCAGCACCCTTGAACCGGGCGAGATCGAGGCGGTACTGGCCCATGAGCTGGGTCATTTCAAGCTGCACCACATCCGGCGCCGGCTGATCATCTCGGCCGTACTGGCCCTGGCGGGCCTGGCGCTGCTGGGGTACCTGGCGACGCGCCTGTGGTTCTATCAGGGGCTGGGACTGCCGGGTGCGTCCAATTACGGTGCCCTGCTGCTGTTCATGCTGGTGACCCCGGTGTTCACCTTCTTCGTGACACCGCTGGCGGCGCACTGGTCAAGGCGGGACGAATATGCCGCCGATGCCTTCGCCGCGCAGCACACGCCGGCCGCGGCGCTGATGGCGGCGCTGGTAAAACTCTACCGTGACAACGCGACCACACTCACGCCGGACCGCGTGCACTCACAGTTCTACGATTCGCATCCCCCGGCCCTGGCGCGAATCGCGCGGCTGCGCGAACTCGCACCAGGACCGTAGGACTCGCGCCTTCAGAAGTTAAATCCGAAGGACACCATCCATTCACGCGGCAGGCCAGGGGTACCCACCTGCGCCACCGCCGGGGACAGGTTGTTGGCACTGGGCACGGTCGCACCGCCGGCCAGCGACAGGGGCGCACCCAGCTGGTCCCAGTAGAACTTGTTGAACAGGTTCAACGCCTGCAGTGACACGTTCCACTTGGCGCCATTGGGCTGATAGGTCAGACGCGCATTGAACAGACTGTAGCCGGGCTGCCGCCACTGGGAGATCTGGTACACGTTCTCCGGCCCGTTGGTCTGGTAGCCCTGGTAGCGCCAGTCAAAGCGCGGCGTGATGCTGCCACCGGGCACCAGCAGCCCGTACTGGATGCCACCACTGGCGTTGAATTCCGGCTGCAGGCGCACCGACGGATTGATATATCCGGGCGCGGATGGATCCCGGTCCGGGTTCTTGGCGTGGAACTCGAGCCAGCCGCCCTCCAGATTGATCAGCAGCCGGTCGATGGGCGCGGCATTGATCTGCAGTTCGGCGCCAGGTTCGTACGCCGGGATCCCGGTGTAATAGAACCAGGGCGAAAGACCGGAGGTTCCCGCAAGCGCGGTGCCCGCCGGACACAGACCGCCGGCGAGGAAGTACGGTGTACCCGGATTCAGCGAGCTCGCCGCACTGCACTGGGTACCCAGTTCCAGGTTCAGATAGGACTTGTAGTCCTCGTAGAAGACCGAGGCATTCACGCGCAGGCGGTGATCCAGCCAGTCGGTCTTGGCACCCAGCTCGTAGTTGTCCGCCTCCTGACCCGGTACCACTTCCTCCAGCTGTCCGAGCGTTTCGACGCGCGAGTTGAAGCCCGGCAGCGTGAAGCCGCTGGCGGCCTGGGCGTAGAAGAACATGTTCGGGGTGGCCTGGAAGTTCAGCGCCCCGCTCCAATCACCGCGGCTGCCCGAGAACTGCACCGGCGTGGGCAGCACGATGTTGTCGGCGGCGTAGGTGGGATCATCCACGATGTGACTGTAGGCGTTGGTCAGGTACTGACTGGTGAGACGCCAGCCACCCGACAGCGACCACTGCTCGGTGAGCTTGTAGTCCAGGTGCACGAAGCCGGAGAGGTTGTTGGTCGTGAAGCCCTCGGTCGTGACGTTGTTCGGCAGACCCAATGCCTGGTAGGCATCGAAGTTGGTGCCATTGACCTCCACGTCGCGCGCGTTGTAGTCGAATCCGCCCACCGTCCAGTTCAGGCGATCATCAAACAGCACGCCGCTCAAGCGAATCTCGTTCTGGAACTGCCGGTGGAACTGGAAGTAGTTGACGCCCAACAGCCCGAACGGGGTCAGGTCGCTGTCGGCCGCCCAGTTGCTGTCATAGGTGCGGTAGCCCCAGATGTATTTGAGGTGGATGGAATCGGCGAAGGTATAGTCCAGCGTCGCCGACGCCCCGGTCTCCTGCAGCGTCGATTGCGGATTGTTCTGCTGGCCGGTGACGATGTCGCCGAAGGAGGCGAAGTTGTCCCAGGGATTCGGCGACAGGAAGTGCGTGTTGCCCGTGTAGTTCATGCCGAACTTCGGAAACACCACGGTCGCATCGTAGAGATTGTTGAAGAAATCGTTCGGGCCGCCGTAAGGGGTCAGCAAGGTCTGCAGCGGTGGATCATCAGCCTGCTTGCTGTAGTGGGCATTGAGGTTGATTTCCAGGTTCTCGACCGGGGTGTACTTGAGTTCGATGCGGGCCTGCTGATGGTTGAAACCGCCCAGACCTCCCAGCTCGCAACCTCCTTGGGCATTGGCCGATTGCGGCAACGTTCCATACACCGAGGCCGGCTGGCCCTGCGCCTTCATCGTGCAGGTGTAGTCCAGGTAGTGCCCGATACTGTCCTCGCTGCGCGAGACCCCGACTACGCGCAGGTCGAGCACATGGTCGATCAGCGCGGTATTGAACACACCGACGAATTCCAGGCGATGCTTTTCGCCATAGGTGAGCTGGGCGTTGCCCTCGGTATCGTCCTTGGGTTTCTGCGTGATCAGACGGATCGCGCCACCGATGCTGTTCATGCCGAACAGCGTGCCCTGAGGGCCGTTCAGTACTTCAACCCGCTCCATGTCCGCCAGATCGAATGACGAACCGGTCAGGGATCCCTGGTACAGGTCATCGATGTAGAACCCGACCGTGGGCTGGAAGCCGTAGTCGAAGTCGGTCTGCGTGAAACCGCGCAGGCCGATGGTTTCCGTTGGGCCGTAGTTGCTGACGGGCTGGCGAAAGTACGCGTTGGGCACCGTGGCGCCGATGTCATTGACGTTCACCAGCTGCTGGTTCTGCAGGTCCTCGGCACTCAGCGCGGTGATGGAAATGGGTGTGGACTGCAGGTTTTCGGACCGAAACCGGGCAGTGACCACCACCTCCTGGAGGGCACCATTGGCATCGACGTCATCGGACGTCGGGGTGTTAGATGATTGTTGTGCCGTCGCTACATTGGCATATAGGCCCAGTGTTGCAGCCAAGCCAAAGCCGCTGGCGCCGCGCAGTATGCGACGCACGGTGGCGGACGCCGTGGATGATCCGGATTTCGGTTCGTGATTCATTCGTTCCCCCTTAGAACAAGTGCATTTACGAACATTGAAGACGCAGCTGACGGACTGGCGCCGGCCCCATCGCGGGACATTTTCAGCAGCGAGATGAGTGTTGCGCCAGCGCCTCGTTGATGCGCAAACGGGTGTTGTATTGGCGCAAAGTGTGCACCGCCGCGAGACTTGCGGCAAGTGCTCTCAGTTCAGGTCGCAGCTGTGGGAGCGCGCAGCGACTTGCTGTAGAACCCGGACCGATCGAAGCAGCACACGCGTCGTTTGCCGCCCGCCAGCATCGAGCAGGCTTTGCCGATGCGGCCTGCCCGGGTGGCTGCCTGCTTCGCGGAAGTTATCCAATGGATCCAATCGCGGCGCGCGACGGGGGTGAGCGTCAACCACACGGCGCGCGCCGCCGGCGCGGCAACGAGCGCCAGGCGCAGCTTCGCCGGCACTTTCGGTTCGGGCGCCCGGGCAGCGGGCACCAGCTCCAGCACCACTGCATCGCCGGCGGCTGCGCCTGCCGACTCGCGCAGCTGCCGGCTTACCTTGAACCAGTGACTCTTACGGCCATCGGGCTGGAGCGTGGCGCGAAATCGAATTGTGTTCAGAGTGCCATCGACCGTGGCCATGCCCCGCGAGGGCAGCCTGGCGCTGGCGGTTTTCGGCAGCACGACGAAGCTCCACGAGGCGGCTCGGCCTGTCAGCCGGGGCTGCAGCAGCTTCGCTTTGAAGCGGATGGTCGCGGCGGGCACGAGGACTCCGGGCGGTTCGTCACTTGAAATGCTTCTGCATCTGCTCACCGAGCTGCTTGATCTGTGCCCCTTTTTGCGCAAGATTCTGACTGCAGCGGGTCGCCTCGACGGCATAGTCGGAGGCCGTCATCCGGTCGATCTGCTCGCCCAGCAGCTTGGCGATGTCGAGGCTCGGGGCACGGCCATCCAATCGTCCCATGTAGTACAGCACCAGCAGCGTACCGGTGGACTTCTGGTGCGAGTCGGGCGCCTCGGCAAAGTGCATGCCGACCGCCACACAGCGTATGTCCGCAAGACTGTCCGCATCCTGGGCGAAGGCATGAAGGGGCGCGAGCGTCATTGCGCCCAGGAGCCCGAACCGCCAGATCATTCTCATTGGATCGCTCCTGCGAACTGTCAGCTGTGCGCGCGGATGAATTTCAGTACCGGCCCGGTCACCGACTCATCGGCGGTACCGATGGCATAGGCCTCGGACAGATGCGAATGCCCCGGCACATGCAGCCGTTGCACCGGATGGCCGGCCCTGGCGCGCGCGGCTGCCAGTTCATCGGCCTGCTCCTGGAAATTCGGCGGATCAAGCTCCGCGTCGGTCACCAGCAAAGGAGTGCGCGACAGCACCAGACCCGGCAGCGCGGATTCGGCGCCGTACTTGCTCACATCCTCCCCGTAGTAGGCTTTCCAGATCGACACGTCATGCCCCAGATCATAGACCGCCGCCGACATGAGAATGGCTCCGGCCACCTGCGGATCCTGGTGCGCGCGTGCGCTGTGGGCCAGGTAGTCGGCCACGTGGGCGCCACCGGATGAATGACCCCAGAGGAAGATATGTTTGGGGTCACCGCCATACTCGGCAATATGCGCCTTGAGCCATCCGACCAGTGCCGTCACATCCTGCACCCCGGAGGGCCACTGCGACTGCGGGGCCAGGCGGTAGTTGGCCGTGACGCCCACCAGGTCGTGGGCCGCGGCCCAGCGCCCCACATTGTCGTAGAACGGGGAGCCGGGCGTGTGCTTGGCGCCGCCGGCAAAGCCGCCGCCGTAGATGAACACCACCACCGGCTTGCGCGGGCCGTGCTGCAGGGGAATGAAAATGTCGGCGGTGTTGCGCGCTGCCGGGCCATAGGCCACATCGCGGGTCACCACCGCATCGGTGTAGGGCTCGCGCTGCTGCAAGGGTTCATACAGCTTGCCGGTACGCACGCCTTCCACCTTCGGCCCGATGCTGCGGATCGCGGTGGCAATCTCCTCCGGCATTCCCGGCGGATGGCCGGTGGCATCGGTGATGGGCGGCACGCTGCTGTTGCCGGTCACCGGGTTCGCATAATGGAAGGGGATGTCGTACACCACTGGAAACATCTGGAACTTGAAGGCCGGTGGCCGATCCGGCGGCAGATCCTTGTCCTGCCCGGGCACACCGGGATTGGCCGCCTTCACCCAGCCGCCCTCGTAGTTGGCCGCGAGCGTGTTGTAGGTATGGTCATCGCGCAGCTTCCACTTTCCATCCTCCAGCACCGCGGTATTTTCATAGACGGCGGCGCCGACCGAAGCGCGCGCACCGAAGCTCATCTGCTGGAACATGCGGATACGGATCTTCGCGGACTTGCCATCCGGTGCAATATCGATCACCGGCTGCAGCTGCATGTGATTGCCCAGGCGCCCTGCCACCGGGCCTTCGCTGCCACGGCCGAATACCTTCAGCAAGAAGGCGCGCACGTGTTCGCGACCGTCGTAGGCACCCCGTTGTGCCAATTCCATGGAGCCATCGACGCTGAAGAGGTTCGCCAGGTCGTTCCACAGGTTCTTGTCCAGGTAGTAGCCGTAGGCGCTTTCGAGATTTTCGATCTCGTAGTAATCCTTCACCCGCTGCACGCCGCGCTCGGCCTGCGCCAGCGCCGCCGTCACATCAGGCAATGGATGGGGCACGAACGGCGCACCCGGCACCATCAGCGCAGCCTTGGCCACCGCCGGATCGGGGCCACCGACCTGCGGGTAGTGCGCCATCTGCCCGGTGACGGGATTGGGATAGTGAAACGGCGGCACATGGGCGCTGGGATAGATGGCATAGACCTCGGTGGGCGGTCGATCCGGCGGCAGCCCCTTGCTGGCCGTCGGCACTGCTTGAGCATCCTGGGCCCAACCCTTGTCGTAGTCGGTGATGAAAGTGGGATAGAAGTGCAGCGACTTGAACATCCAAACGCCATGGCGTTTGACGAAGGTGTTTTCGTACACGCCCTCCATCCATTGACCCTGGCCGCCCACATGCCCCAGCAGATCCAGCTCGCGGCTGCGGGCGCGGGCGCTGAGGCCGTCCGGCGCCACATCCACGATGGGCTGCAGCTGCATGTGATCGTTCATCCAGCCCCAGCTCAGGCCCTGATGCCCGGCGAGCCCCAGGAATTCGCGCACCCGTCGCTTGCCGACATAGACGCCCTGCTGACCACTTTCGATGGTGGCATCAGCAGCGAACAGGTCCGCGGCCTGATCCCACATCGCCCGATCGATGTAGTAGCCATAGATGCGCTGCAGATTTTCGATCTGCTGCGCGTCATTCAACAGCGTGACGCGGTGGCTGAGATCCGCCAGACGCGTGGCCAGTTCACCTTTGGGAATATTGCGCGCCAGGATGGCAATCGTCGCCGCATCCGGCAGCACCCAGGCGTCCGAGGAAGTCGTGGTCCCGGGATTGCCATAGTGGAACGGTGCGATGCAGGCCTTGGGAAAACCATCGCAGTCCATGTTGCGTTCGATGTCGGCCGGATGCGCCAGCGGGCGGCGCGGCCGGGCGGCGGGTGCTGCCGCCACGACACCCGGCGCCGAGGCGGCGGCGGCCGCGGCCGGCGTTGCCGGCGCTGCCCAGCCGGTCTTATAGGGCGCACCGAATCCGGAGTAGTAATCCAGCTTGCTGATCTTCCAGACGCCGTTCTCCTTGGCGTACTGCATCTCGTACACGCCTTCGGCCCAGGTGGCCGCGCCGCCCGGGCTGCCGAACATGGCGAAGGCACGCCAGCGGCCATGCGCGGTGAGCCCGCTGGCATCGATGTGCACCACCGGCTGGATATTCATGTGGTCATACAGACGGCCGTTGCCCAGCCCGATGTCCCCCATCTGCTGGCCGCCGACATTCATGTACAGGTGTTCGCGGATGCTCGTGCGGCCGACAAAGACACCGGCCGGATAGTTGGCCACGGCATTTTCAGTGAACAGCCAGGAGACGTCTTCCCACAGCCCCTTGTCGACGTAGTAGCCGTACGCACGCTGCAGTTTCTCGATCTGACTTAGGTCCTCGGCCAACTGCACATTGGCGCCAAGGGTCGCCACGCGCAGCTGCAGATCCGAGGAAGCCTCGGCCGACCCGGCGGCAGCGGGGGCCGCGAAGCTGGCGGACGCAGCGATCAGGGCCGCGGCGATGGCAGCCGGCAAACGAGCTTGCATGACTTCCCCTAAGATACGAACTGTCGGTCCACCGGCGCCGCCAGTGCCGAAAAATCCGGTGCGGTCGTGTCGTGCAGGTACGGAATCGGATGGGCATAGCGCGGCAGATGCCCGCAGATGTCATCCACATGCCAATCCCCCTGCGGATACATTGTGGCCAAGGCGGGCGGCAGGTGTGGCGCGCTCCATCGCAGCGGCACGGCGCGCGCCCCCGGCGTCAGGCTCAGCGCCACGGCCGCCGCGACGCTCATACTCACGCCCCCCAGGAACTCGCGACGGGTAGCGGTGCTCATGCCAGTTCATCCTTGACCGGCGGCAGCACCGACTGCGGGTACCAGTTGGTGTGAGTGCCGCTGCGCAGCCGGAACGGCAGTTTGACGGTGGCGATGACGCCATCCTCCAGGTGCTCGGCGTCGGTGATGATGAGGTCCGAACTCATGGTGTCGAAATTGCTGGCGATGGTCATGACATAACCGTCGCCCTCGTTCCTGGAATTCGCGCGCGGCACGAAGCAGCTTTCCTGCAGGGCCAACTTGCCCTCGATGGCGCATTGCTTGATATCACCGGTATGCACGTCCAGGCGCTGCACCACCTGGGTGCCACCGCTGAAGGGATTGGCCTTCGGATCGGGCGTGGCGCTTGGCACGCGGCTGCTGATGAAGGCGTAGCGATAATCCAGCGACAGGTAGCGGTCATCCATGCGCGGCAGAAAGCCGGGCGTGGTGGACACCACTTCCTCCTGGAAGGCATCCGATGTGGAATCCAGATCGAAGGTCCAGCGGCGGATCTGCGACGGGTCACGCTCCCCGGAGGATGTGGGCAACTCCATGGTGACCTTGTTGCCGCGATCGGTGGCGTTGAGGAAGTGCAGCGTGTTGCGCGAGGGGCCCTTGAACCAGCGCACGTCCTTCGCGTCACCGTCGCGCGGCAGCACCCCGACCATGGTCGGCAGGCTGCCGTCCCATTCCCACATGGGCTCCCCGGACTTCAGCCGCTCCAGACTCGTGGTGCGCGCGATGACCGGGATGATCACATGCTTCTGGGTGATGGCGATGTCGTGGATGATGCCCAGGTACGGGGACTGCAGCCACACCTCCTTGACCACCTTGCCGGCCGGATTGATGGTGTAGACCGCGATGTCCTTGGTGAGGATGCCCTTGGCTTCGTAGCCGTAGGCAATCATCTCGCCGGTCAGCGGATCGATCTTCGGGTGCGCCGACATGGTCTTGGCGGTGTACTTGCCGTGGAAATCCCAGTCGCCCAGTGTCTCCAGCGTATGCGGATCCACGTAGTACGGCAGCGAGTCCTCCTTCAGGACGAACAGCTTGCCGCCATGCCAGTAGGTATGGGTGTTGGCTGCCGAGCGGTTGATATTGGCGACGCTCGGATCGTCCGTATACGGATTGCGGTACACGCCGAACAGCCGCTTGCGCGCCTTGCGCTCGGTCATCAGCCGGGCGGTGCGCACAAAGCGGCCCTTGAAGTCCACCGAGCCATTGTTGAAACGGAAGCGGCTGATATGCCCGTCGCCGTTGAAGCCGGTCATCCATTCGTTCTTCGGCGGCCGATAGTCGAAGTCGCACTGCATGCGATAGAAAGTGCCGTGAATGTCGGTGGGAATCTGGCCCCAGACCTCACAGTCGTAGACATCGGCATCGAATCGCGTCGGGCTGTTGAAGCCGGGCGGAAACAGCGGATGACCTCGGAAATCGACTGCCATGGCGGTTCTCCAGGAAGATTGGCTGCCACATCGGATGATAACTCAACCGGCCTGTTATAGAGTCCGCGCCCATGCGAGCCTTACCCAAGCCTTCTGTCACGGCATGCCTGCTCATGCTGGTGGCGGCTCCTGCAGCGGCACAGATTTCCAGGTCGGGATCCCAAGATGCCCCTGCATTTTCGGCACAGCAGCTTTTCGCTGCGCCGACAAGTGACTGGCCGACCAACGGCGGCAGCCTCTCCAACCAGCGCTACTCGCCGCTCGACAGCTTGAATCCCGGCAACGTGGCGGGGCTCAAGGCCAACTGGCGCGCCTCGTTGAACGGCTCGGGCATGAGCGCGCACGCCGGCAATCAGGCCCAGCCCATTGTCTACGGCGACTCGGTGTACATCATGACCGGAGACGGTGATGCCTTCGCCATCGATCTGGCCAGCGGTGCCGTGAAATGGGAGTTCAACGCCGACATTGATCCGAAGGTCGCGCGCCCCTGCTGTGCCTGGCCGGGGCGCGGCGTGGCCTTGGGCGCCGGCAAGGTGTTCGTCGGTGAGCTCGACGCGCGGCTGATCGCGCTCGATCAGCACACCGGAAAAGTGGCCTGGTCGATCCAGGCCGAGGATCCGAAGCTGGGCTACGTGATTGCCAGCGCGCCGCTTTACTACGCTGGAATGGTCATCACCGGTTTTGCCGGCAGCGACATGGGCACGCGCGGGCGCATCAAGGCCTACGATGCCAACACCGGTGCGCTGCGCTGGACCTTCTACACGGTGCCAGGCCCCGGCGAGTTCGGCCACGACACCTGGCCGGCCAACAGCGAGGTGTGGAAACATGGCGGCGCGGCGGTGTGGCAGACGCCCGCCATCGACCCGCAGCTGGGCCTGATCTATTTTTCAACCGCCAATCCGGGCCCGGTGCTCAACGGTGCCATCCGCAAGGGTGACAACCTCTTCAGCGTCAGCATCGTGGCGCTGGATGTGATGAGCGGCAAGTACCGCTGGCATTTCCAGGAAGTCCACCACGACCTCTGGGACTACGACGCGCCCAACCCCGTCGTGCTGTTCGACGCGCCGTACCAGGGTCAGATGCGCAAGGCGCTGGTGGAGGCCGGCAAGACCGGCTGGGCGTATATCCTGGACCGCGTGACCGGCAAGCCGCTCCTGGGCATGAAAGAGACCCCGGTGATGCAGCTGCCCGAGCAGAACACCTCGCCCACGCAGCCCTTTCCGGTTGGCGATGCAGTGGTGCCGCAGTTCATCGACATGGCGCCCGAGGGCTTCGACCTCATCAACGCAGGTCGCATCTTCACCCCCTTCAGCAAGCATCCGGCGATCTGGAAGCCGCTGGCGGCCATCAACTGGCCCCCCAGTTCCTATGATCCGCGCTCGCACCTGCTGTACATCTGCGCCCAGGACTCGCTGTGGGGCGCGACCGGGGGTGACCCCCACTATCCGGTTGAACCGGGCGCGCTGTACTCCGGCAGCGTGGTCGCGCGCTTCGCCGCGCCGCGCCGCGGAGTGCTGGCCGCGCTGGACCTGACCACCAACAAGCTGGTGTGGCGCCAACAGTGGGTGGACTCCTGCTACAGCGGTTCGGTGGTCACCCATGGCGGACTGCTGTTCATCGGCCGCAACGATGGTCGCCTGACCGCACTGGACAAGAGCAACGGCAAGAAGCTTTGGGAGTTTCAGACCGATGGCGGCGTCAATGCGCCGGCCAGCGTGTTCGAACGCAATGGCAGAGGCTATGTGGTGGTGTTGGCCGGCGGCACGGCGCTGGCCGGCAGCAAGCGCAGCGACGGCCTGTGGCTGTTCTCACTGGATGGCACGCTCAAATCGCTGCCACGCGAATCGGCCGATCCGGCCGCCGCAGCGCGCCCCGCTGCCGCCGCGCCCGCAACGCCAGCCACGGCGCATGTCGCGGATCTGGCCCAGGGCAAGGACATCTACACCACCACCTGCGTGGTGTGCCATGGGCCCACCGGCCTGGGCGGCACGCATGGCGGCGCGAAGCTGACGCGCGCCTTGACCCAGGAGGGCATCACCACCGTACTCATCAAGGGCCGCAACGACATGCCGGCCTTCGGCTCGGCGTTGTCGCCGCAGCAGCTGCAGGATCTGACCGGTTATGTGCTGCAGGTGGCGGCGCAGAACCCCGCGCCGCCTTAGTCGCCCCCTAGGGCGCGGGCGGCGCCTTCTGCAGCGTCTGGATGTACGCAGTCACGTCGTTGAGTTCATCGGCCGAATAGATGGACTTGAAGGCCGGCATGTTGTTCTTGCCGGCGCTGGCGGTTCCCAGGATGGCGTCGTGGCTCTGGCCCTTGAGCAGCGAGGGTCCACCGCCCTGGCCGCCGCCACCGCTGGCGCCGTGACAGGGCACGCAGGCGGCGCGATAGATCTCAGCGCCATGCTCGGCATTGGCCGTGCGCGTCGTGACGGGCAGTGCCGCTGCCGCCGGGGGACCTGCGCCAAAGCCGCCCCGTCCGGCCGCAGCGGCCACGGCCAGCGAGGGTATCTTGCCCTCCAGGGAGAACATCCAGATGCCATCGCCGCGCTTGCCGTTGGCGAACACGCCGCCGCCGGCGTGCACCACCAGGTACTGCTTGCCCTGGTACTCAAAGGTGGTCGCGGTGGTGTTCACCCCGGCATCGGTCATGAACTCCCACAGCGTGGCTCCGGTGTCCGAATTCAGCGCGGTCAGGCGGCCATCCGCGCGGCCCATGAACAGCAGCCCGCCGGCGGTGACAATGGAGCCGCTGTAGCAGATCTCACGCCAGCTCTGGCGCCACACCAGCTTGTTGGTGGTGACATCCAGCGCGGCCACGATACCCCGATCATTGGCCTGGGCCTGACCGAAGGAGCCGCCCATGTAGACCTTGTTGGGGCCTGGCTGTCCGGGATCGGCGACCGCCTTGAAGGTGCTGATGCGGTCGCTCGCGCACACGTACAGCGTATGCGTGGTCGGATCGTAGGAGCTGGGCGGCCAGTTGGCACCGCCCATGGTGGCCGGCTTCACCATGATCTGCTCGGTGAAATAAGGCGTGAAGATGCGGCCGTGATTCTTGATGTCACCGCTCCCCGGCAACAGATCGGCGCCCTCCGGAACGATCTCGATTTCCTGCGGCACGATCGCATCCCCGCGCGGATAGGGCTGGGTCGCGGCCGTCGCCTGGCGCGGCTCCTGCGGCACGGCGCGCTCGTCGATTCCGATCAGCGGTTTGCCGGTGACCCGATCCAGGATGTAGGCCCAGCCGGTCTTGGAGACTTCCACCAGTCCCTTGACCTTGCGGCCGTTGAGGGTGGTGTCGAACAGCACGGTGGGATTGGGCGAATCGTAGTCCCAGATGTCGTGGTGGATCTGCTGAAAATGCCAGCGATACTTGCCGGTCTTGGCCTCCAGCGCGACGATTGACACGGTGAACAGATTCGCGCCGGGTCGGACCGCGCCGAACAGATTCGGACCCGGATTGCCGGTGGAGAAGTAAAGCAGCCCCAGCTGCGGATCCACGCTGGGCGTCTGCCACACGGCCGCACCGCCGTGCTGCCAGGCATCGCCCTGCTGGGGCCAGGTGTCATGACCCAGTTCACCCGGACCCGGAACGGTGTAGAAAGTCCAGCGCAGCTCACCGGTCTTGGCATCGTAAGCCTTGATGCGGCCGCGTATGCCCATCTCGCCACCGCTCAATCCCTGTATGACCAGACCGTCGTAGTACAGCGGCGCTGCGGTGATGCTGAAGCCGTTCTGCCAGGGTTCCACCTGCACCGACCACACCAGTTTGCCGGTGCGCTGATCCAGCGCGACCAGCTTGGCGTCGAGCTGCCCGACGAACACCAGGCCATCCCCCAGAGCGACACCGCGGTTGGAATGGCCCATCGGCGTGCCGCTCTTCGGATCCGGATTGCCGTGAAAGGTCCACAGGATCCTGCCCGTGGGCACATCCAGGGCGAACACATCGTTGGCGCCGTTGGATACGAACAGCGTGCCCTGGTACTCGAGAATCTGTGCCTGACCGGAATTGCCGAAGTTGGTGCCGGAGCCCATGCCGGTGCGCCACAGCGCCTTCAGGCCCGCGACATTGTCGCGGTTGATCTGCTTCAGGGGCGAATAGCGCTGATTGAAGAGATCCCCGCCGTTGGTGATCCAGTCGGTACTGGGTGCGGCGCTCAGCTGCTGCGCGCTGAAGGCCGGCGCGGGGCTGATCTGCGGCGCGAGCTGCTGGGCCATGGCCGCGGACAGCGCGAGGCCTGCGACCACGCCGGCCATCCGGCCCGCCTGCAGAATTGCCTTGTGCATCGCTTCCCCCGTTCGCTGCGTGTTATTCGAGCCCGGTGTGACCCGCGGCATCCACCGGATTGCGATCATTTTCCGCGCATACGAATTCCAGCAGATCCTGGTCACGGGCGCGCTTGTAGCTGAGGACATTGTGCCAGGGCTTGGCCAGTGCCAACGGGTCCTGCACCAGCATCTCGTCGATCAGGGTGTCCGGGTCATCCTTGGCCAGATGAATATGCTCGATGATGTGCAGCTGGTCAGAGTGCGGCATGCCATTGCGCAGCTCGGTCACCGTCTTGATGCCCACCGTATCCACCACCAGCGTCGAGCCCTCCCAATGACCGATGGAGTGGCCATAGAAAGTGGGATCCCAATCATCCGGATGCTTGCGACCATCGGTCCAGATGCTGCGCAGCTGCATCCAGGCTTCATGGTGGGTCGTCACCCGCCCCGGCGTGAACAGAAACTCGATGGGATACTGGCCGACCATCATGATGCCGGGCATGCCCGGCGGGCGGCAGTAGGACCCGTTATGGGGCACTTCCCCATGATTGGCTGCGGCGAGCCGCTGCCAGCTCTGATAGCTGGCCAGATAGCTGCCCTTGAGCTCGGGCGTTTCGCGCGTGACGCCCGGCGTGGGCAGGAAATTGAAGGTCCACACGCCGCCCCAGTCGGGCAGCTTGTTCAATTCGGAATAATGACCTTTCGGATACGCTGCGGGGGGTCCCGCGGCCGGCGGATCGGCCGCCCTGGCGCCCGGAGCGCCGGCCAGCAACACCATTGCCAGGGACGTCGCCGCCAACCCAATGCGCATGCTCATCAGAATATCCTCACTCCCCGCCGCTGGTGTGTTGCTGCGGTTCGGCGGCGAGTATAAGGGAGCTTGACGCCCGTGATGCAACCCCGTAAATCACCCACCCATTGGAATGAACGCGGAGCGATGCGAATGAGACACGGAAAGTTGGGCACCCTGGCGGTACTGGCTCTCGCCTATGCCGGGGTCGCCGCGGCACATCACTCGTTTGCCATGTTCGACCAAAGCCGGCAGCTGCCACTGACCGGGACGGTACATGACTTTCAGTGGACCAATCCTCACGCCTTCATCGATGTCGATGTTCCCAACACCACCGGCGGCCTTGATCTGTGGAAAGTGGAGCTCAACAGCCCCAATAACCTCAAGCGCCAGGGCTGGAAGTCATCGCAGATGAAGACCGGCGACAAGGTCACGGTGGTCATCAATCCGCTGCGCGACGGCACCAAGGGCGGGCTGTTCGTAGCGGTCACGCTGCCGGACGGGAAGGTCATGGGCGATCCCACGCGCGCTCGCGGTGGCCCGATCAATGTGCCGCAGATCGGCACTCCGCCGCCGGATAGCCCCGCGCCACACTAGTTTAAGTTAGTTTCCTAACTTATTGATTGTCCTTGTACTGTGACCCCATCTTGGGGCCACTGCGCGACCCTGTCGCGGCCCTCGCTGCAACTTTCCAGGCCCAGCGGTGTTCTGGGCTTAAACGATGCTTTCACAGTGCAACGACTCTCCACGAGGCCGCCGGACCGCAGCGAATTCACGATGTTCATGCGTGACTATCAGGACATGGTGTTTGCCACCGCACGCCGGCTCACGGCCAGTGAGTCGACGGCGCAGGACATCACCCAGGATGTTTTCCTCAAGGCCTGGGAACACTTCGCCAATCTTCGCGAGCGCGTCGGCGCCGGCGGCTGGCTGAAGACCGTGACGCTGCGACTGTCGCTGAATCACTTGAGCCGCTATCGGCGCCGTTGGCGCTTCTTCTCGGAACTGCTGCCCGCGAGTGGCGCGGATACCGGTGGCTCGGAGAGCGCCGATGCCGAAGTCGAATTCGCCATCCAGAGCCTCGATAGCGTCTTTGCGAACCTCGCTCACGAACAGCGCGATGAACGCGTGCGTGCAGCGCTGGCGAAACTGCCGGACGCGCAGCGCGTGCCGCTGGTGCTGTTCCATTTCGAGGAGCTGCCCTACCAGCAGATTGCGCAGCACCTTGAAGTCTCGGTCGCCAAGGTCAAGACCGACATTCTGCGCGGCCGGCTGGCGCTGGCGAAACTGCTGCAGGCGGGAGATTGAGCATGGATCAGCAATCCGAGCAGGCGCTTGAGCAGCGGGTGACCCAGGCGCTGGCGGGCACCGCGCAATTCAAGGCCCCGCACACTCTGGAAGCGCAGGTGCTGGAGGGGATCGAGCGGCGCGCCAGGGTGCCCTGGTGGCAGCGGCGCGTTCCGGAGTGGCCGCTGCTGGCGCAGCTGCTCTTTGGTGTGACGGGCATCGCCACCGCCGCGGCGCTGCTGCTGCTGCGACCGGCCACTCCCCGAGCGCTGGGCACGGCCATCGGCCATCCGGCCGCGGTGTTGCAGCGGCCTGCGGCCGACCTGCACGCCACCCTGAACCTGCTCGCGGTATTGCATCGACTCCTGGACACGATGGCCGGCACGCTGCCGGATGGCGTGTGGTACGGCGGCCTGGCGCTGTGCGCCGCCGCTTACATTGCCTTGTTCTGCCTCATCGCCTTCTGCTACCGGCTGGTACAGACGCCAGCCTCACGCTAAATCAGACGGATATCTCAAGATGACAACCACATTCACCCGAGCCGCACTGGTCGCTGCGCTGCTGACCATGAGCCTGGCCGCCGTCGCGCTGCTGCCGGCCCCCGCCAGCGCCGCCAACCCAGGCACACACACCCGCAGCAGTGCACCGGCCAGTTCAAGCCCGCTGGCCGCGGCACCCGCAAGTGACGCCGGCGATGCCGACGCGAGCAGTGCTGCGGACACCGGCACTTCGGATGCGGACAACGACACCGACAACAACGACGATGCGGATAACTGGACTGGCTTCGGCCATCGCTGGGACCGTCAGGCCTACCGCCGGCGCATGCACCGCAACACCAACGATATTGTCGCGGTCGGACATGATGCGACCCTGTCCGCGGATCAGACCCTGGACTCGGTGGTTGCGGTGTTCGGTTCCGCCACCAACAACGGCACGGCCCGCGAGGATGTGGTCTCGGTGTTCGGCGATACCACGGTGAACGGTCCGGTGCACGACAGCGCCGTGGCGGTGCTGGGCAATGTGTCCGTGAACGCCGATGTCGCCGAGGACGTGGTCGCGGTGCTGGGCAGTATCAAGCTCGGTCCCAATGCGCATGTTCACGGCAACGTGGTCAGCATCCTGGGTACCGTGACGCAGGATCCGGCGGCCATTGTCGACCAGGGCGTGCAGCGCATACTGCCCGACAACTTCACCACCGCGCTGGGCATCCGCAACTGGGTGGGCCACGGCCTGCTGATGGCACGCCCGCTGGTGATCGGCGCGGGGTTAAGCTGGCTGTGGTACATCTCCTTTGGGCTGCTGGCGATCTATACCCTGCTCGCGCTGCTGTTCCGCGATGCCACCGAGCATTGCATCGCGACCTTGAATGACCATCCGGGCAAGAGCCTGATCACGGCCATCCTGGCGGTGATGCTGACGCCGCTGATGATGCTGCTGCTGACCATCACGGTGGTGGGCATTCTGGTGATTCCGATCGCGCTGGCCACGCTGGTCTGCGCCGCCATATTCGGCAAGACGACGGTGCTCGGCTGGATCGGCAGCCGCTGCTTTGGCATGCGTACTGGACAGGCAGCGCCCCATCCGGCGCTGGCGGTGATCGTCGGCGGCCTGCTGGTGATGGTGGCCTATCTGGTGCCCTTGCTCGGCCTGGTGCTGTTCATCCTGATCGGCATGCTCGGCTACGGTGCGGTGCTCTACGCCATCATCAATCGCATCCGCCGCAGCACCTCCGGGGGTACGGTTCCCCCCGCGCCCGCTGCTGCCCCTGCTGCCCCTGCTGCCGGTCCTGCCGGTCCTGCTGGTGCCGAGCCTGCCGCTGCCGCCGCGTCGGCCGCCTTTGCGCAGGCGCCCGCCGCCTCCGCCCCTGCGGGTGGCCCCGGTCTGTCCTCGGGTGCCGCCAGCACTGCGCCCTTGCCTTTGTCCACTTACCCGCGTGCGGGCTTCTGGATCCGCATGGGCGCCCTGTTCATCGATGCGGTCATCATCTGGGCGGTGGTGCGGCTGCTGCTGAACTTTCCCCAGGAGGGATCCGATCGCATTGGCGTGCTCATGCTGGCCGCCTACGGCGCCATCATGTGGAAGGTGAAAGGCACGACGATGGGCGGAATCGTCTGCAACCTGCACGTGGTGCGACTGGACTCGCGGCCGCTTGACTGGCCCACGGTGTGCACACGCGCCCTGGGCTGCATCCTGTCGATCTGCGCGCTGGGACTGGGTTTCATCTGGATCGGCGTCGACCCCGGCAAGCAGGCCTGGCACGACAAGCTCGCCGGAACCATCGTGGTGCGCGTGCCCAAGGGCACGCCCCTGGTATAGGGGCTCAGGCGCTACGCGGGTGGCGATGCAACCGGCGCCGCCCGCAGCACATCCACGGTGAACCTGATGTCCCCCAGCGTGATTTCATGTGGCACGCAGGAGGAGTGGAAATCCAGATTGCGGCTGGTGAAAAGCGGCAGCGCCTTCTGCTTGAGCTGGTCCAGCAGTTCGCACTGACCCTGGTCAGACTTGAAATCCGGATTCCTGACCAGGTCGACCCTCTGCCACTGGGTTGCCTGCACCACACTGGCACCGCCCTTGGCGGCATCATCCGGTGTCACCGGCGCCAGCACCCAGAACGTCGCCCGCACACCGGGGAACGGTTCCACCCCGACGAACCGGGTGCAGCCCTCGGGCTGGATCTTCAGATCCTTCTTGCGCGCCCCCAGCGCCAGCAGCAACTCGCGCACATTGTCCACCAGGCCATCGCAGCTGTACTTGGTGGTGAACCCCATGTAGGTGAAGTCGAGCTTGCGCTGCACCCAGTGCGCGGCCGGGGCGCCAGAGCTCTCCTCGGCCTGGGCAACACCCGCGGCGCCCAGGGCGGCCAGCAGAATCAAAGCGACCGGAGTACGCAAATGGATTGCACGGCTCATGGCGAGGCCCTCAAGGTTTCCGATGCCCAAGTTTACTCCAACGCAGTATCCGGACCGGCCGTTGACGCAGCTAGGAGCGGGTGGCCAGCTTGGTCAAAAGCGCCGCAGTGTCCTTGTGGACTTCACCGCCCGCGCCCACGCCCGGGCGCCCTGAAGTACCCACCTTGCCTTCGGCTACGTCCAGCGGCGTGCTGCCGAAGCGATCCTTGAGGGTAATCGTCGCGCCATGATCGGCCAGCAGCTGCACGAAATTGTTCCACCCTGACTGGGCGGCGCCGTACAAGGCGGTCTGGCCGTTGCCGTTGGTCGCATTCACGTCCACGCCATGGTCCAACAGCAGTTTCGCCGCAGCGATGCATTTTTGCTCGTTGCGAAAACGCGCGCGGATATCGATGGTCGTGGAACCGATGCCGGCGGCCGCCATCAGCGGCGTGATGCCCAGCGAATTGGCCAGGTCGGGCCGGGCGCCCGCGGCGAGCAACAACTGGATCGAGGCGCTGTCACCGGCCTTGGCGGCGCGGATCAGCGGGGTCGTCCCCACGGTCAGCATGGCATCGCCGCCGCGATCCTGGCCGAGCGATCGATAAGGCGGGAACAGCTTCAGCTGCATGTCGGGATTGGCGCCGCGCTTGAGCAGCATGGCAATGACCTGCAGCGCCGTGGTCTGATCCGAGGACGGCCGATCCGGCCGGCCACCGCGCGGGGTTGTGTTGTAGTCGACGGCGCTGTAGAGCGCAGCCCGCCCCCACATGTCCCAGGTGTTGACGTCGGCGCCGGCCTTGATGAGCACGGCCGCGGTATCGAACTGGGCATTGAGGATGGACATGACCAGGGGCGTGATCCCCTCCGGGTCGGTGAGTTCAACATCGGCATGCGCCTTGATCAGTTCGGCGGCGCAGGCCGCGCAGCCTTCGCGCGCGGCAAACAGCAGCGGCGTGAGCCCGCCCAAGGGACGGTTCTGAGGGCGCGGCTCGGCGGTGACACGCCGTGGCCACTCGCGAACGTCCTCGCGGGCGTTGACCGCGGCGCCATGCTCGAGCAGGAACTGCACCATGGCCGGACGACTCTGTGCACTCGCCCACATCAAGGCCGTCTGCCCGCGCCACTTCTCGGTGGCGTTGACATTGGCGCCATGCGCCACGAGCACCCGGGCGGCCTCCACCACATCGCTGCGGGCAACGCTCATGAGTGCCGTCTGTCCTTGCGCATTGGGCGACTCCACATCCGCGCCGGCCTGCAGCAGGATGCGCAGCGCCTCCGGATCGGCGCGCTCGGCCGCTTCGGCCAGGGGCGTGGAACCATAGTCATTGGTCACGTTGACCTTGGCGCCGGCCTTGATGAGCTGTCGCAGCAGCGGCAGATCATCGTGATACGCGGCCCAGTGCAGGGCCGTCGTGCCATCCTCCTGGCGGGCGTTGACATCGGCCTTGCCGGCCACCAGGCCCAGCGCGGCCGCCGAGTCCCCGGACTGCGCGGCCTGCAGCAGCGAATCTGCGGCCTGCGCGCCCATGGCGCTGCCGCACAAAACGATCATCGCCGCCGCCGTGCGCACCTTCATCGCTCAGATCTCCGTCAGCTGTCCGTTGCTGTCGCCGAACTTCTCGGTCGGAATGCCGATCCTGTTCAGCAGCGCCACGTGCAGATTGGCGATGGGGGTGTGGTCCGGGTAACGCAGATGCTGATTGCCCTTGATGCGCCCGGCGCCCAGACCCAGGATGGCGGTGGGCAGCGGGTAGTGATCGTGCAGATTGCTGTTACTCATGTTGCTGCCGAAGAGAATGATGGAATTGTCCAGCATCGTCCCCTCCCCGTCCGGCAGCTCCGCCAGCCGCTTGATGAACTTCGCGAACATCGCGGTATTGAACGCCTGCACCTTCGCCAGCCGTGCCATCTTCGCCGGATCGTTGGCGTGATGCGACAGCGGATGGAAGGCATCGTTGACGCCCATGAAGGTATAGGGCTGGTTGCTCACTTCGGCGGCCACCATGAAACTGGCGACGCGGGTCAGGTTGGCCTGATAGGCCAGCGCGATGAGATCGTACATGACATGCATGTGCTCATCGAAGGCTGCGGGAATGCCGGCCGGCGCGTCCGGGATCTGCATCTGGCCCAGGTCCCGGTGTTCCATCTTCTGCAGCCGCCGCTCGATTTCCTGGACCTGATCCAGGTAATCCGCCAGCAGCGCCTGGTCGCGGGCGCCCAGGGTGCGTGACAGGTCCGCAGCATCGGCGCGAACCAGGTCGATGATGTTGGCGTTTTCACGCAGCAAGGCGCTGCGCTCCTCGCCGGTGTCACCCTGACCGAACATCTGCTGGAAGACCTTGCGCGGATTGTGCTCCATGGGCAGCGGCGTGGAGGGCGAGCTGAAGGCGATGGTCTTGCCGTAGCTGCAGCCGTAGTTGCGGTCACAGGAGCCTTCGCCACCGCGTTCCTCGGTGGCCACCTCCAGCGAGGGCATCGAGGTGTCCTGGCCGATCTTCTGCGCCGCGATCTGATCGAGGGTGATGCCGCCATAGGGGTCATGGCTGATGCGCGGCGGCACACACGACAGCCAGGTGCCCGGCGTGATGGCATGCACCGGGGCTGCGATGGCGGATTTGTTCTCCAGGCCCGTGATCAGCGTCAGATGCTTCTGAAAGGGCTTGAGCGTGGTGATGATCTCCGGGAAATCAAAGTTCGGCCCTTCGGTCCTGGGGGTCCACTTGTCCATGACGGCGCCGTGCGGGAAGTACACGAACCCCAGCCGCGGCTTGGGCGCCGCCGCGGTATTGGCCAATGCCGTGGCGGCGGGAATCATCGCATCCAGCAAGGGCAGGCCCACGCTCACGCCCAATCCGCGCAGCACGCTGCGGCGGCTCAGGAACTTCTTGGTGATGAACATGACAGTCCCCCTAAGGAGCGCGCGCCACCGAGGTGGCGGTTGAATGGGAAAGTGGAATCTCATCCTCGCGGAAGGCCGCGCTGTTGACGATGCCCAGCACGACCGCGGAGAACCGGTAGTCATCCCTAGCGGTGTCGCGCACGATGGCGCGCACAGTGGGCATGTCGAAATAGTCCAAGCCGCGGCCCAGGCCATAGGACATCAGGTTCTCGGTGAAGGTCTCCATGAACTGCGGTGCATGCGCCACCATGTGATTGCGCAGGTCATTGATGCCGTTCACCGCGGTGCCATCCGCCAGCTTGCCGTTGGCATCAATGGGGGTGCCGGCGTCGATGTCCTTGTCGCGCCACTGGCCCAGGGCGTTGAAGTTCTCCATCGCAAGTCCGATGGGATCGATGATGGCGTGACAGGCATTGCAGGAGGGGTTGGCGCGATGCGCCTCCATGCGTGCGCGCACGGTCAGCTGATCGGCACCTTCCTGGCTCTCGGCGAAGGCCGGAACCCCCGGTGGCGGTGCGGTCGGCGGGGTGCCCAGGAACTTGTCCAGCACATAGGCGCCGCGCAAGACCACCGAGGTCCGGTTTGCATACGAGGTGGTCATGAGCACGGCGCCCTTGCCCAGCAGGCCGCGCCGGTAATCCGGCACCGTCACCGCGCGAAACTCCCCGCCGCGTACATTGGGGATGCGGTAGTGCAGCGCCAGACGTTCGTTGAGGTAGGTGCGGTTCGAGGTGAGCAGGTCCATGACGCTGCTGTCGGATTCGAAGACGCTCCCCAGGAACAGCTCGACTTCCTTCTCGAAGGCCGGCTCCAGATCCGAGGTGTAGTCGGGAAACAGGTTGGTGTCCGGATCCACCAGCTCCAGCCCGCGGATGTTGAGCCATTCGAAGGCGAAGTCGGTGACCAGCGTGTGCGCGCGCGGATCCTTGAGCATGCGCCGCACCTGCGCATCCAGCACCGCTGTCTGGTGCAGCGAGCCGGAGGCCGCCACCTTGATCAGTTCCTCATCCGGGGGCCCGGCCCACAGGAAGAAGGACAGGCGCGAGGCAAGGTCGATGTCGTTGAGCGCGAAGGGCTGGCCGGGCACCGCGCCTGCCGGCGGCTCAATCATGCGGAACAGGAATTTCGGGCTGACCAGAATTGCCAGCAGGCCTTTCTGGATGCCGCTGTCGAAGTCGCCCCCCTGCTTGCGCCCCTGGGCATAGAAGTCCAGCGCCCCCGTGAGGTCCGCGTCGGTGAGGGGCCGACGGAAGGCGCGGCGCGCGATGCTGGCGAAGATCTCGCGGGCACAGGGCGCTTCCTGGGAGGCATTCCTGGGGTAGCAGGTGAAGATCCGGCGCCGGCTGGCGGTCTCGCTCACGCCCTGCGCCACCGTCGGACCCTTGATTTCCACATTGGCCAGACGCGGGCCGGTGGAGTTGCCGTTCACGGGCTGGCCCATGCCGGCCACCGGCACGAAGGCATGCAGGATCTCATTGGTCTCCGCGGCACTGGTCTGCACGAAGGTGATGCCGATGTGATGTTCGCCGGCGCTGATGTGCACCGGGATGTTCTTGAAGCGGTCATTGATCATGGTGAGGCCTGCGGCCTGCTGCAGGTCCACCGCGTCCAGATCCTTCGGGCCACCGAGCCGGTCCTGGAAGACGCGCCTGCCATCCACGGTGATGATGAGCGTATTCGCGTCCAGTTCACCCCACAGGTAGCCGGCCCCCACCAGGCCGTTGATGGTGAAGCGATACTCGCCGTCGGCCGGAAAATCATGCGCGAACAGCATGCCGCCACGCGTGCCCAGCGGCAGGCCGTCGAGGTGCATGTACTGGTATTCCTGCGGCTCCGGCGGCCCGTTGACGAACACGTCCTGGGTGCGGGCATGCGGGCTGCCGATGGCGGCCACGGTCACCTGGCGGGCCGCTGAAAAATACTGATCGAGAAAGGTCGGCGAGACCTTCAGAACCTCGGCGATGTTGTCGAAGTTGCCGCTCTTGTCATCGCGCGGCAGCAGCGCATTCGGATCCACCTCCACGCCCAGCAGGTCCTGGATGGCGTTCGCGTACTCGTTGCGGTTCAAGCGGTGCAGCACCATGTGACCCGGGTCCGGATGCCGCGCGCCGTACTGATCCAGGAACTCTTCGGTGGCCTGGACAAAAGCCTGGCGCGTGGCGGCAGCCGGCTGCGGCTTGCCCGGCGGCGGCATCAGCCCGCCACGCAGCTTCATGATCGCCTCTTCCCAGATCTTGGCGTCATCGCCGGCGGACGCCGCGTTCATGGTGTCAAAGGCAACCCCTCCGGCCCAATCCTCGGAGTTATGGCACTTGGTGCAGTAGCTCTGCAGCATGTGCCAGTCGCCCTTGAAGGCCGGGTCATGCGCGGCGGTGGGCGTGTCGGCGCGCACGGCGGGCGCACTCAGCAGCGCCGCAAGCAGCAGGGCCTGCAGATCAGTGCGCATAGCGGCGCAGCTCATTGACGTGATACCAGGCCCCGTCATAGGCCATCTGCAGGAATGGTTCAGGGTTGCCCCACTGCGCATCGAACTCAGCGGTGGGCTTGGAATCGCGGAACTGCTCCCAGCTGCCGCCCTTGTAGTAGTGGGCACTGATCTTCGCCATCACTGCCTGGCACATGTCCAGCTGCCCCTGCACGTCGGCGCGGCTGCGCGTGGCCCCCAGACCGGACACGATGCGCGTCTGGGCATCGGTTCGGGCCAGAATGCTCTTCAGGGCATCGATCAGGCCGCCCAACCAGCCACCGGTGCAGTAGTCGGGCAGCGGATAGCCGCCGCCGGTCACCACCCCACCGGCCACCAGTACGTTCTCGTGCGGAAAGAAGACGTAGATGTCGCCATCGGTGTGGGCCTGCGGCATGATCGCGTACTCGACATCCTGGCCGCCGAAGTTGAGCTTCTGTGCGCCGTAGAAGAATGTCTGCGTGGGCAGTGCGTAGGGCGGCTGAGGGGGATAGATGCGGTGCTCCCATTTCGAATCGACACGGGTTCCCAGCCACAGCCGGGTATTCTCGTGGGCGATGATTTTGGTACCGGCCCTGCCCAGCAGCGCATTGGCGCCGGTGTGATCCCAGTGCCAGTGCGTGTTCATCATCAGCTCGACTTTGGAGTGCCCCGTTGCCGCGGCGACCTGCGCCAGCAACGCCCGGCTGTACTGCTCCAGACCGCCGTCCACCAGCATGACGCCCTCGGGGGCGGCCAGGGCTACGACATTGCCTCCGCCGCCGGTGAAGAGGTGCAGCGAGTCGGACAACCCCGTATGAAGGATCTGCGCATCACCGGCTGGATCGCCCGCTTTGGCCAGCCCCAGACGCGGCAGCAGCGCGGCCGCCACCACACCGGTGGCCCCGGCAACGCCGAAGCGCAACAGCCTGCGTCGTGCCTGTAAAGCATTCACTGTCATGCGCCAATTTTAAAGGATCGCCCCCTGTGTCGCACACCTAGCTATGTGAATTGCATGAAAAAACCACTCCATATGCACCTGGGCGTCATCGGTGTCGCCGCGCTGCTGACGGCGCTTCCCGCACTGGCAGGGGCGCAGGCCCCCGCGAGCGCTCCGGCACGCGCCGGCAACATCACCGACGAGCGGCTGCTGCATGCGGATCAGGACCCCGGCAACTGGCTCACCCATGGCGGGGACTGGCAGGAGCGGCGCTATTCAGCTCTCACGCTCATCAATGCCAGCAACGTCAAGGCGCTCAAACCCGCCTGGTCCGCAGGCTTCGACACCACGCGTGGCCAGGAGGCGACGCCGATCGTGGTCGATGGGGTGATGTACGTGAGCACCTCCTGGAGCAAGGTGTACGCGCTGGATGCCGCGACGGGTAAGCAGATCTGGTACTTCGACCCGAAGGTCCCGGGCGCAACCGGTGCCCATGCCTGCTGTGATGTGGTCAATCGCGGCGTGGCCGTCTACCAGGGCCGCGTCTACCTCGGATCCCTGGACGGGCGCCTGATCGCGCTCGATGCGGCCACCGGAAAACCGGTCTGGTCGGTACGCATGTTCGAGTACCCGAGCCGCACCTACTCGAGCACCAGCGCGCCGCGGGCGGCGCGCGGCAAGATCTTGATCGGCAATGCCGGCGCGGATTTCGGCGGTCGCGGCTTTGTGTCCGCCTATGACGCCAGAACCGGCCGGCGCGTGTGGCGGTTCTACACCGTGCCGGGAGATCCTGGCGGCAGGCCCGATGGCGAAGTCTCCGATGCGGTGCTGAAGTCCAAGGCCCTCAAGACCTGGTCGGGTGACTGGTTGAAATATGGCGGCGGTGGCCAGGTCTGGAATGCCCTGGTCTATGACCCGGACTTCAATCAGATCTACATGGCCACCGGCAACGGCTTTCCCTGGAACCAGAACTACCGCTCCAACGGCGGCGGCGACAATCTCTTCATCTCCTCGATCATCGCGGTGGATGCGGATACCGGTCAGTACCACTGGCACTACCAGGAGACTCCGGGGGACCGCTGGGACTACGACGCCATTGCCGACATGACCCTGGTGGACCTGCCGCTGGCCGGCGGGGTGCGCAAGGTGCTGCTGCACGCACCGAAGAACGGGTTCTTCTACGTCCTGGACCGTCACAGCGGCAAGCTGCTGTCCGCGGATGCCTATGTGCCCGGCATCAACTGGGCGACCGGGGTGGACCTCGCCACCGGTCGGCCGAACATCGTGCCGGCGGCGCTGTACAAGGACGCGCCCTTCCTGGGTGTTCCGGGCGGCGGTGGCGCCCACAGCTGGAATCCGGTGGCCTTCAATCCCACCACCGGCCTGCTGTACGTCCCGGCCGCCGAAAGCTCCACGTTCTATGCGCCGACCAAGAACTACCACTACGACCACGGCCTGGAGGAAATCGGCGTCGACCTGGATGCGGCGACCCACGGCGCGGTGCAGGACCGTCCGCAGCTGCCGCCGCACAAGGACTATCTGCTGGCCTGGAATCCACTCACCCGCAAGGCGGCTTTTTCAGTGCCGGGACGCGGTGGCGGGGTGCTGACCACGGCCGGCAATCTGATCTTCCAGGGTCGCAGCCGCGAGGGGGTACTGGGAACTTTTGTGGCGCTACGCGCCAGCGACGGCCAGCAGCTGTGGTCCTGGGATACCCCCGAGGCCATGCCCGGCGGACCGGTCACCTATACCGTCAAGGGCGAGCAATACGTCGCGGTGATTGCCGGGGCACTGTTCTTCTCCGCCAGCAGTTCCCCGCGCATGCGCCACAACGGTCAGATGTTCGCGTTCAAGCTCAATGGCCGTGGCGCCTTCGGACCGGATCCGCCGCCGGCGCCGCCGCCCAACCCGCCACCCCAAGCGGCCAGTGCCGCACAGGTCGCACTCGGGGAGGCGCTTTATGGCCGGCGCTGCGGACTGTGTCATGGGTTCGACGCCGTGTCGGGCAACATCGTGCCGGACCTGCGCCGCTCGGCCTTTCTCACCAGCCCGGAGGGCTGGCAAAGCGTGGTCATCGGCGGTGCGCTGGCCAGCCGCGGCATGATCAGCTGGCAGGAGTACCTCACCCCGGCCCAGGCCGAGGCGGTGCGCGCCTTCGTCGGGGAACGGGCCCGTGCCCTGAAGCTGGATCTTGACCATAATACCGCCGGGCCCGGCGCACCCGCCGGGGCGCCGCCGCCGCACTAGGTCCGATGCGCCGGTTGTCGAATCAAGTGGTGACAAATCAAAGGATTCGGGCGAGGCCGGACAAGGTGTTTATACTCCCAAGCGCGCGGGTCCATGCCAGACTGCGCGGCGCCGGGGAGTCGACCTAAGCCAATCGGAGAGGGACATGAACGTAGCTCAAGTGACCGCGGAGATCATGAAGCGTGAGGGGACCGACTACCTGCTCGCGTATCCCCTGAATCCCTTGACCGAATCGTGCGCCGCCGCGGGCATACGGCCCATCATCGTGCGCCAGGAGCGCATCGGCATTCACATGGCCGACGCCATCAGCCGCCAGACCTCGGGTGAAAAGGTCGGCGTGTTCTGCCAGCAGGCCGGCCCGGGTGTGGAGAACTCCTTCGGCGCGGTGGCACAGGCCTGGTCCGAGGGCGTGCCGCTGGTGGTGATTCCGGCCGGCTCCTCGCGCTCCACCGCATGGGTGAAGCCCGGTTTCAATGCGACGCTGAACTATCAGCACATCACCAAGTCAGCCGAGATGATCACCACTCCCGAGCAGCTGGTGCCGGCGCTGCGCCGTGCCTACACCCAGGCGCGCAATGGCCGCCCGGGACCGACGCTGATCGAGATTCCCGGGGATATGTGGAATGCCGAAGTCAGGGGTGAGATCGACTACGTTCCGGTCAAGCGTTATCGCTCGGGGCCGGATCCGGACATGGTCGACAAGGCCGCGGCCGTGCTCATTGCCGCGAAGCGGCCGCTGCTGTATGTCGGTCAGGGAGTGCATTACTCCAAGGCCTGGCCCGAACTGCTCAAGGTCGCAGAACTCCTCGAGGCGCCGGTGACCACCAGCCTGGAAGGCAAGAGCGCCTTCCCGGAAACCCATCCGCTGTCGCTGGGCTCCGGCGGCGTCTCCATGCCGGAGGCTGTCTACCAGCATGTGCAGGACGCCGATGTGGTGTTCGGCATCGGCGCAAGTTTCACGGCCACCGGCTTCGGCATCCGTTTCCCGACCCAGGACAAGGTGTTCATCCACAACACCCTCGACCCGATGGATGTCAACAAGAACATCCCGACGGACTATCCGTTGCTGGGTGATTCGAAGTTGATGCTGAACATGCTGCACGCCGCCTTGCACGATCGGCTGAAGGGCAAGCCGCGTGGCCTGACCGCCAATGTCAATCGCCGCATCCGCGCGATGAATGACCCGTGGATGGCGAAATGGCGCACCTATCTCACCAGCGAGGACAAGCCCTTGTCCCCGTACCGGGTGATCTCGGATCTGATGTCCATCGCCGACGTACCGAACACCGTCATCACGCATGATGCCGGCAGCCCGCGCGATGAACTGTCGCCCTTCTGGAAGCCGACGACGCCCAACAGCTTCATCGGCTGGGGCAAGACCACCCAATTGGGCTACGGACTGGGTCTGGCGATGGGCGCCAAGCTCGCCAACCCCGACAAGCTGTGCATCAACATGTGGGGTGATGCCGCCATCGGCATGACCGGCATGGATTTCGAGACGGCGGTGCGCAATCGCATTCCGATCCTGTCGATCCTGTTCAACAACTACTCGATGGCGATGGAACTGAAGCCGATGGCGGTTTCCACCGAGAAGTATCACTCCACGGACATCTCGGGTAACTACGCCGACTGGGCCAAGGCCCTCGGCGGGCACAGCGAGCGGGTCACCGAGCCGTCCGAGATCGCCCATGCCCTGAAGACCGCGATCGCGGCGACCCAGGAAGGTCGCCCCGCCCTGCTCGAATTCATCACCACCAAGAACAAGGTCTACTCGACCTTCGAAGCGGGTTATCAGAGTCCGAACCGGATGGCCTGAGGGTGGGTGACAAGTTCATCATTCAGCCGCATTTCCGCTTGCAGGAGTGGGTGGCTGAAGAGAAGGGCTATTTTCGCGACGAGGGCCTGGAGTACACCTTCCACGAGGAGGTGCAGAAGACGGCCGGACAGGTCCATGACAAGGGCGCCAGGGTCGGCGCCTATCAGTCGCTGGAATCCGGCCGCGCCTCGGATGTGAGCTGCGCCTGCCACTGGACGGTGAATGTCGCGGCCGCGGCAGGTCACGGCAAGCTCTACACCGGTGCCTACTCGGTGACGCCCGCGGCGATATTCGTACCCGCTGCTTCCCAGGTCCTGGTGCCTCAGGACCTGGCCGGCGTCCCGATCTCCGTGGGCTATCAGTCAGGCAGTCACTATTCCAGCATCCAGGCCCTGGAGCAGTACCTGCCGGCGCAGCAGATCACTCTGTCCTTCAATGACGGCATGCTGTTCAAACGCCTGGAGTTGCTGCTGGAGGGGAAACTGGCGGCGGCGGCACTTTTCAGCGGACCGTATTACTTCGCCGAGCAGCTTGGCTTTCGCAAGATCATCGACACCACCTTCATGATCGCCACCATGATCACGGGCACGCCGCATCCTGAGGATCTGGCGAAGTTCTTCCGCGCCCTGCGCCGTGCGCAACGCGATATCGATCTGCGACCGGACCTGTACACGCACTATTACCGGCGCGAATTTCCCCATCGCTACCACGCCAGCATGGACACCCGCCGTTGGGGTCCGGGCGAGCGTCTGGTGTTTGAGCCCTATACCCAGGAAGCCTTTGACCAGTCGCGCGACTGGATCGCCGGCCATGGCATCTTCACGCCCGAAGGCCTGGGCACCCGCACCTACGGCGAGGCGACGGTCGCACCGACTTGAGGGCCGCGGCTGGGTGGCCCGGAATCGCGACTCCGGACCACCCCGGCAACCTCAGCGCTCCCAGTGACCGCGCGTGTAGTGATAGTGCGGGCCTCTGGCCACCCAGGCGTCCGGCACCCAGTGGTACCCGGGGCGCTCACGCAGCCAGTAGCCGTCGTGCCACACATGCCGATGCCCGTCCCAGCGGTAGAAGCCTGGAGCCCAGACAAAGCCAGCGCGCGGGGGCGGTGCCACGACCACACGAGCCTCAGGCGGTGCCACATCCACATCGATGTCAACGCCCGCCTGGGCAGGCGCGGGATGGATGCCAACCACGGCGCCCAGTGCCACGGCGGCCATTGCGGCCAGAATAGGTCTATTGCGGGTCATTGCAGTCTCCTTTGACTGTGAGTGACTGTCTCAAGGGGTATAACGCAGCGGGTACTGTGAAGTTGAAATGAGCAAATCTTACGTTTTGGTTAGCCGCGCGGAAGCAGGTACCTCTGACACTGACTTGGCCGAGGCACCTACAACCAACGGCACCGTCCGGATACTGGTTGCCAGCCTGGCCGGCACGACAATTGAATTCTTCGACTTCTATATCTATGCCACCGCGGCGGTACTGGTATTCCCGCGCCTGTTCTTCCCCCTGGCGCAGCCGGGCACGGCCACCCTGCAGTCGCTGGCCACCTTTGCCCTGGCCTTCCTGGCGCGCCCGGTCGGCTCGGCGGTGTTCGGGCACTTCGGTGATCGCATCGGCCGCAAGGCCACTCTGGTGGCCGCGCTGCTGACCATGGGCCTCTCGACCGTGGGCATCGGCCTGCTGCCCACCTATGCGCTGCTCGGCATCTGGGCACCGGTACTGCTGGCGGTGCTGCGATTCGGTCAGGGATTCGGTCTGGGGGGTGAATGGGGCGGCGCGGTGCTGCTGGCCACGGAAAATGCACCCCCAGGCAGGGCCGCGATTTACGGGATGTTTCCGCAGCTGGGCGCGCCCTTGGGATTTCTGTGCTCAACGGGGGCCTTCCTGCTCCTGGCATCCGTGCTGGATGAGCGGCAGTTGTTCAGATGGGGTTGGCGTCTGCCCTTCATTGCCAGCGCCGCGCTGGTTCTGGTGGGGCTGTATGTGCGGCTGACACTGACCGAGACCCCTGCCTTCCGGCGCGCCCTCCAGAATCAGGAGCGCGTGCGCGTGCCGATGCTGCGGCTGTGGTCGCATCACGCCCGCGAGGTGGTGCTGGGCACCCTGATGGCCACGGCCACTTTCGTCATCTTCTATCTGATGACGGTGTTCACGCTGAGCTGGGGCACTGAGGCGCTGGGCTTCTCACGATCGCACTTCCTGGTGCTGCAGATGATCGGGGTGGCGTTCTTCGGCGCCGTGATACCGCTGTCCGCGCTGCTCGCCCAGCGTCATGGCACGCGGCCGGTGCTGATCATCGCAGCGGCGGCGATCGCTGCCTTTGGCCTCACCACCGGTCCGCTGTTTGGCTCGGGCACAACCTTCGGGGTCCTGGCCTATCTGTGCCTGGGTCTGGCGCTGATGGGATTGACCTATGGTCCGCTGGGTACGGCACTGGCGCAGCTGTTTCCCACCGCAGTGCGCTACACCGGCGCCTCGCTGTCCTTCAATCTGGCCGGCATCCTGGGCGCTTCGCTGGCACCTTATATTGCAACCTGGCTGGCCAGAACCCATGGGCTTGACTGGGTGGGCTACTACCTCTCGGCCGCCGGCGCGCTGAGCCTGGTGGCCGCGATCGCGCTTCGCGCACGACCCGCGCCGCCACCTTAGAAGGACGTTGTGCTAAGGTCCTGGCCACTTCACTGACTGGCACTGATTGGGTTTACCGTGCGTGTACTTCTTCTCGCCCTGCTGTGCGCCGGACCCGCTGCCGCCGCCTCAAAACCCGCGCTCGAAGCCGCCCATGGCATGGTGGTCTCGGCGCAGCACCTGGCCTCCGACGTCGGGGTCGAGATCCTCAAGCAGGGCGGCAATGCCGTCGATGCCGCGGTGGCGGTGGGCTATGCCGAAGCGGTCACCAATCCGTGCTGCGGAAACCTTGGCGGCGGTGGCTTCATGGTGATTCACCTGGGAACAACCGGCCGCAATGTGTTCCTGAACTTTCGCGAAACGGCGGCCGCGGCGGCCAGCGCCGATATGTACCTGGGGCCGGATGGCAATCCGCTACGGGGCGCCAGCATCGACGGCTACCGCGCGGTGGCCGTACCGGGCACAGTGCTTGGCCTTGATACCGCCTTGAAGCGCTATGGCACCCTGCCGCGCGCCACGGTGATGGCGCCGGCCATCAAACTGGCGCGCGAGGGTTTCATCCTCACCCGTGGCGACACCGACATCATCGATGCCGGGGCACGCCGATTCCGCAATGATCCGGAGGCGGCGCGCGTGTTCCTGCACGCGGATGGCTCAAGCTACCAGCCGGGCGAGCGTCTGGTGCAGGCGCAGCTGGCACGCACCCTGGATGCCATCGCGCGTCGCGGCAGCGATGCCTTCTATAAGAGTGGCGAGCGGGCGGGCAATGCCGAACTTCTGGCGCAGGCGATGCGCGAGCATGGCGGCATCATCAGCGCCGCCGACCTGGATCACTACACGGTGAGTGAAGGCGAGCCGGTTTACTGCAGCTACCGGGGCTACCAGGTTGCCTCCGCGCCGCCACCCTCCTCCGGGGGCACGACGCTGTGCGAGCTGCTGCAGATCCTGGAAGGCTATGACTTGAAGAGCATGGGCTTTCACTCCGCACAGGCCGTCCATGTGATGACCGAAGCCATGCGACACGCCTACGTGGATCGCAACTCGCTGCTCGGGGATCCGGTCTTCGTGCGCAATCCGGTGGAGAAGCTGCTGACCGCGGATTATGTGGGGCTGATCCGTGCCCAGATCGATCCGGTGCGCGCCGGGTCCTCCTTGCTGATCAAGCCGGGAACGCCGCCGCATGAAAAGCCTGAGACCACGCATTACTCGGTGGCCGATGCTCAGGGCAATGCGGTATCGGTGACCTATACCATCAATGGCCTGTTTGGCGCCGGCGTCATGGCCCCGGGCACCGGCTACATGCTCAATGACGAGATGGACGACTTCACGGTCAAGCCCGGCGTGCCGAATCTGTTCGGACTGGTGCAGGGCGCGGCCAACGCCATCGCGCCCGGCAAACGGCCGCTGTCTTCCATGTCGCCGACCCTGGTACTGAAGAATGGCAAGGTCGTGATGGTGGTGGGCAGTCCCGGCGGCTCGCGCATCATCACCATCACCCTGGAAGTGTTGCTCAATCTCATCGATTACGGCATGGAGCCGCAGGAGGCCGTGAATGCCACCCGGCTGCACCACCAGTGGCTGCCGGATGCAATCTTTGCCGAGCCCTATGCGCTGTCGGCCGACACCGTGCAGGCGCTGCAGGCCCGCGGCTATTCAATCGTGGAACAAACGCCCTGGGGTGCCGCCGAGCTGATCGTGATTCCCCAGGTCGACTCGGGCGGTGGACGGGCCTCCTCCGGGGCTGACGCGGCGCTGGGTGGCCGGATGCGAGCCGGGATGCTATACGGTGCCAGCGACGATCGCCGGGCGGCCGGATCAGCGGCGGGGTACTAGGCTCCCCTACAGAAGGTCGCCGCCGATCCGGCCACCGTGCTCAAGCCGGGGTGTGCGCCCGATGGGTGCGCGCGGCATACACCGCCGCCAGCTGCGGGCTGGCGATGCTGTTCACGGCGTGTGCCACCGCCTCGTTCAGGCAACGCACGGCCACCGCATGTCTTTCGATGTCGCCGAAGTCCACCTGGGGACACACCTGCACCGCAGCCCTTCGGATGCGCTCGTACAGGGTCTCGGCGCCCGCCGTGGTGTTGATGTCCAGGTCGGCATAATTCACCGCGAGGTCCCCGCCGGGCACCACCGCCGGCGCCGGCGCCGTGGCCAGCACCATGACGCCCATCAGACCGGCCACGATACCTGCCGGGTACCCTCTGCTGCCCTTGCTCAGTGCCGCAATCATTGTCGCTCTCCTGAATGCCCATCCGGCATGCCTATGTAACGCCCTGTCGGGGGTGGCGGTCTGCGGCTGACAAACGCACTCGTCCCTGCGACCCACGGGTTGGTACCAGATGGCGCGAAAAGCAGCCGATTCCGTGTAGGCTAGCCTTGTGGATACCGCGACCCAGGGGACGCCCGTGGACGCGGGACGTGATCGCACCCGTCTGGGCACCCTGGCGCAGCTGGGGGTACTGACGGCCTTCTGGATCTACGTCACCGTCTCCAACGTGCTGTACGCCCACAATATGTCCCTGTACCTGTCCAGTGACCCGAACGGGCGCGGGCATCTGTTCGCGGCCTGGCCGGCCCGATCGCTGCAGCACCTGCTGCTGTATCCGGTGCTGCTGCTGTGCGTACAGCTGGCGCTGCGGATCGGCTGGCGGCCCTTGCCGCGACGGGTGCCGCTGCAGGTGGTGCTGGCGCTGGTGTTCGCCCTGCTCGCCTCCCCGCTGCTGGGCGTCTCGGAGCATCTGCTGGGTGACACGGTGGAAATGTCCGAACCCGAAGACCGCATGAACATGCCCTGGCAGGGCCCACAGTCGGAGCTGCCGCTGCGCATCGCCAGCGCCACCAGCTTCCTGTTGACCTATGGATTCGCGCTGGCGCTGGTCAGCGGTTTCTCGCTGTACCAGCGCTTCCGGGACTCCGAGCTGCGGCGCGCCGCCCTGGAACGTGCCTGGAATGCCGCGCGCCTGGCGGCGCTGCGCATGCAGCTCTCCCCGCACACGCTGTTCAATCTGCTGCATACCATCCGCGGTCAGATTGAATGGGATCCGGCCGCAGCGCAGGCCATGATCATCCAGCTGGGCGATCTGCTGCGCCGCCTGCTCGCTGCCGGGGAGACTGAATTCACGACGCTGGCGGCGGAAATCCAGTTCGCGAGCCTGTACCTGAAACTGCAGCAGCAACGCTTCGCGGACCGGCTGACCCTGTCGCTGCCGGAACCGCAGACGCTGCCCGTGGCGTGGGTCCCCAGTCTGATTCTGCAACCCCTGATCGAAAATGCGGTGGTGCACGGACTGGCCGGACATAGCGCGGCGGTCACGGTGAGCATCGGGGTGCAGACCACGGCGCAGCAGCTGCGGGTGATCATCCGCAATACCACCTCTGGGGCCACCGGCGGCAACGGCGGCATCGGGCTGCGCAATGTGCGCGAGCGCCTGGCGGTGCACTTTGGCGATCGGGGCGTACTGCTGGTGCAGTCGGGGGAGGCGCAGCTGTGGACGGCCACGGTGCAAATGCCGCTGCTGCGTGAGCCCACCGCGCCCGATGCCGCCGCCGCCAAGGTACCGGCCTGATGCGGGTGATGATCGTCGATGACGAACCGGCGGCACGGCGCACCCTGCGTGAATGCTGTGCGCGCGAATCGGACCTGGACATTGCCGGTGAGTTCGGCGACGGCCGCAGCGCGTTGAGCGCCATCCAGGCCAATCCGCCGGACCTGCTGTTCCTGGACATCCAGATCGACACCGTCAACGGCATCGCCCTGGCGCGCTCACTGGATCAGCGGAACCTGCCGGACATCGTGTTCGTGACCGCCTACGACCGCTATGCGCTGGAGGCCTTCGAAGTCTGTGCCAGCGACTACCTGCTCAAACCTTTTGATTACCAGCGCTTCAAGACCACGGTCGCGCGGGTGCGGCGCAAACGCGGCGACGCGGATCCGGATGAGCGCCGCCATGCGCTGCAGTCGGTGGTCGCCCGGCTGGAGCGCGAGGTCAAAGCCCTGTCGGACACCACCCCGCGCATCATCGCGGAGTCGGGCAGCAGCATGCACATTCTGGATATCGCCGACATCGAGCTGGTCGAAGGGGACCGCAACTACGTGAAATTCACCGTCGGTCGCGAGCAGTACCATGCCCGCAGCACCCTGCAGCAGGCGGAAGTTTCATTGAGCAGCCAGCCCATGCTGCGCATCAGCCGCTCCTGCCTGATCAACGTCAACCATATCCGCCAACTGAGCCGCACGCCGCGCGGCGACTTCATATTCGTGCTGGCCTGCGGCAGCACCGTCACCAGCAGTGAGGGCCACCGCGAAGCGGTGCGCGAGCATTTGAACAGCATGAAGCTGGGGACCGGCCAGTCCTGAGACTCAGGCCGGAACCTGGGTGCCCTCTTCCTGCGCCGGCTTCTCGCCCGCGACCACATCACGGATCACCTGCTCCAATACCGCGAGGTACTCCAGATAGCGCTTGCGCCCGCTCGCGCTGATGCGACAGAAGGTGTGCGGCCGGCTGTGGTCGAGGTCCTTGGTGATCTCGATCAGCTTGGCGCTGCGCAGTACCTGCAGATGGCGGCTGAGGTTGCCATCGGTCAGGGCGCACATGGCCTTCAGGTCGGCAAACCCCAGGCCCTTGGGGTGGGTGACCAGGCAGGTGAGCACGCTCAGCCGTGCACGCTCGTGGATCACGCTGTCCAGGGCATCGAAGGCAAATGCCGGACGCGCCGGCTTCCTGCTACGCATCCTCGTCGGCCTCCCGAAAACCGAATTTAAGCACCGCGGCGATCAGCAGCTGTCCGATCCCAAACGGAAAGCCCATTTCCCAGGGCAACAGGGCATGTTCGCCCGTGCCCGTCGCCAGGCACAGCGCGCCGGTCGCCAGAAACCACAGCCCGACGGCGAACATCTGTCGTGGCAGGAAGCGGCAGGAGGCAAATATCCCCAGCCCGTAAAAAATCTGCCATAAACCGGGCAGCATCCACAGATGTTGCGGACCATCGCGCACCAGCACCAGCGTCACCAGCACGCCGGCCGCAATGGCCGGCAGGAAGGATTCGGCGGCGGAAAACATCATCTGCCGCGCCAGACCCGAATGCACCCGCCGGGTCCGGGTGATGGTCTGGAACCCCGTCACCAGCACCGCCAGCGCCGCCGTCGTGATCCAAAGCGCCAGGTACCCCAGCATATTGAGCGCAGGATTCTTCACCGCCGCGGCCTGCAGCACTGCCGCGGCCATCGCCAGCAGTCCCGTGGCGGCCACGGTCTCGGGTCCGTAACCACGAAATTCCGAGCCCCGGGCGACCTGTCCCCGGATCGCCTGTATCTGCGCCAATGCCTTGTATAGATCAGCCACCGTGCAGTAACTCTAGCGCCAATGCCCGGCCAGCTCTACCACGAAAGCCACCCCCACCCCAACGGCGCCCACGGCGGCGCACAACACCGCCGCCGCAGCGCAGTCTTTGACAAGGCGGATCTGGGGATGCAGTTCGGGCTGGACATGGTCGGCCAGGTGTTCGATTGCGGTGTTGAACAGTTCCGCCGCCAGCACCAGCGCGGCACACAGGCTCGCCAGGGCCCACCACACCGCCGGCGGGCGCAGGTAGCCCAGCACCACCAGCACCGCCAGCAGCGCCGCCAGCTGCATCTGCACACTGCGCCCCCGGCGTATCGAATGCGCCAGGCCCGCCAATGCGAAACCCAGCCGCCTGGCAAATGAGAGGTTCTTGCGGGGGCTACTCACGTTGCGCATTCTAGCCGCAAACCGACCCCGAAACCGCTTGCCTCCGGCGCTTTGGCCGATTACTTTACCGGACAAAGTTAGGCAACTTTGCGCCGCAGAGCGCCCAGGAGTCCGGTGAAACACGCCACATGCACCGCCATGGCCCTGGTGGCAGGCGCCCTGGTGCTGTGCGGCCGTCCCAGCCTGACGCGGGCGGACGACATCACCCTCGGGGATGTGCTCTCCGATGCCGGCCTGTATTTCACGGCGCCCCTGCGCTGGGACCAATCCGACTGGCTGTTCTTCGGCGGCTCCCTCGCCGCCGTTGCGGTGGCCCATGATTTCGATGGCCGGGTCCGCGCTCACTTCGCCCCTGCCGGGGCTGCCGGGGTAACCGGTTCTGACAGCAACACCCTCCGCGACGCCATCCCCGCGGCCTCGCTGGTGGTGGGAACGTGGCTGGCGTCGGAGTTGACACAGGACTCCTTCGCCAACACTGAGGCCTACACCATGGTTGAGGCTGCGGGGTTCAGCACCATAACGGCCGAGGCGCTCAAGTACGCGGCCGGCCGCGAGCGGCCCGACCAGACCACGGACCCCAATGACTGGCGCGACGCGGGCAGCTCATTCCCGTCTCTGCATGCCACCGCGGCCTTCGCCGTGGGCACGGTTTTCGCGGAGTCGGGCAGCGATGACTACCGCTGGTTCCGGCGCGTGGTGGGCTATGGCATGGCAACCGCCACCGTGTACCTGCGGGTACGCGGCAATCAGCACTGGCTCTCCGACACCGTGGCCGGTGCGGCGCTGGGCATTGCCTCGGCACGCTTCAGCACTCACCGACGCCTGCAGCGGGCACACCTCTGGAACGTGTCCTTCGCGCCCTCCCAGGACGGCGGCCTGATGATGACGTTCAGCAGGATCGTGGACTAGGAGAATACTAGGCTTCGGTCATGGACATCTACGGCACCCTGCTCGAGTCGATGATGGCCTGCTGCGGACACACCTGGTTGCGCCGCGGACCGGTATACACCCTGTCAATGCTGGCGCTGGGACTGGCCGTGTGCCTGAATGTACTGAGTATCATCGATCTGCTGTGGACCCTGGGACTGCTGGCGAACCCCTACCACAGCGCCGGCAACCTGCATCCGCAGCGTTATGTCTTTGCCCTGCTGTGTGTGGCCTTCATGCTCAACAGCATTCTGGCGCGCATCAAGTTCACCGCCGATCGCAAGCGTGTGCGGTTGCAACATGATCCTGCTTCCATGTTCGCCGCACCCACCTATGTTCTGGTTTCCACCGGCCTGTTCCTGATCACGCTGTTTTCCGGGCCGCCGTAGGGCGAACCCTACGATTCATGCCGCTGCGGCCGGACTGACACGGCCCGTGCCGCCCAATAGTCTCGTCCCCATCAAACGTGCACCGGCACACGTGCCGGATCAAGGGGTCTGCCATGCTTTACTACGCCGTCGTGTTTTTCATCATCGCGCTGGTAGCAGCGGTCCTGGGATTCGGGGGCATTGCCGCCGGTGCCGCCGGCATCGCGAAAATCCTGTTCTTCGTGTTTCTGATCGTAGCCATCGCCACCCTGATCCTGGGCCGACGACCCAGGGTTTGAACCTCTCCCGTTTGAACGAGGGCGCGAATATGCCAGCCAGGAAGACGACGTTGATCTTCACCCTTGCGGTGATGGTGGCGGGCGGTGTGAACGCCTGCTACCAGGCCAAGAGTCCCGACCAGGTGGCACAGGACACCGCGGCCGCAGAGAGCAAGGCCGACGCGGTCACGGGCAAAGCCGAGCAACGCGCGGCTGACAAAATCGACAGCGCCCAGGCGGTAGTCAGCGACGAGAAGGCGGCGGCGGCTCACACCCGGGCGATTGAGATCGAGAAGATCGCCGACACCCGTGCCGAAGGCAACCACAAGGTGGCCCTGGCGCAGTGCGAGAGCCTGGCGGGCGAACCGCAGAAGGCCTGCCGCGAGCAGGCCGACACTGCCTTTACGACGGCTGAAGATGAGGCCAGACAGGTCAGAGCGGAAACGGACCCCAAGCCCTAGTCGCGATGGCCGCCAGCACCCGTCCGATCGCTTCGGTGACCTTGTCCTTCGGCCTGGTGGCCATTCCGGTGAACCTGTATCCGGCTGCCGATGCCTCCGAGCGCATCAGCTTCAACTTTCTGCGTGCCAAGGATGGCTCGCGAGTCAGGCAGCAGTATGTGGCGGTGAAGGACGGCCGGCTGGTCGAGCGCTCGGCAATGGCCAAGGGCTATGAATTCGCGAAAGACCAATTCGTGATGTTCTCCTCGCAGGAGCTCAAGGAGCTGGAGGAGAAGACCAGCGGCGCCATCGATATCACCGAATTCGTGCCCTTGGACTCCATCGACCCGGTCTATTACGCGGGCACCTATCTTCTGGCACCGGAGAAAGGCGGCGCCAAGCCCTATGCACTGCTCACGACGGCCCTGAAAAAATCATCGCAATGCGCGGTGGGGCGCTGGATTTCCCGTGGCAAGGAGCATGTCGTGGTGATCCGGCCCTTCAGCAACGGCCTGGCCCTGCACCAGCTGCACTTCCAGGGAGAGATCCGGCCGATGAAGGACCTGGGCATCGAAACCAGCGAGGTGTCGGATGCGGAACTGAAGCTCGCCACCCAGCTCATCGGTCATCTGGCCGTGAAGAAATTCAACCCGGGTGAATTCACCGACGAGTTCAAAGCCCGGGTGCAGGCGGCCATCCGGCGAAAGGTTGAGGGCAAGGAGGTCTCACTGGCCGCGCCCGCCACCGAGCGACGCGCGGGCAATGTCGTGGATCTGATGCAGGCCCTGAAGGCCAGTCTCAATGGCAAGCCCAAGGGCGCCATGCCCAGCCGAACCCCCAAACGCGCCAGTCCGCCCGCCAGCCGTCGTGCTACCCGGCGATGAAGGCGAAACACAAAAAGCGCGCCGCTCACACCCAGCGCGCGGGCGAGCACGCCCGGCGGCGGCGCGCTTCAGTCCACTTCGCCCGCGGCTTTGCTCTGGAGGCCACGGATGAAGGCGCGGCGCGCGACGCCTATGCCGCGGCACTGAGTCTCTATGAGGGACATCTGGAAGCCTCGATAAACCTGGGCAGACTGTTGCATCTGAGTGGCGAGCTGGAAGCCGCCGAAGCCATCTATCGTGAGGCGGAACAGACCAGCGGCCTGCTGTCTTTCAACCTGGCACTGCTGCTTGAGGACCTGCGTCGCGACCAGGAGGCCATCCGCGCCTACCGTGAGGCTCTGGCACTGCAGCCCGCCTTGCACGAGGCGCATTTTCATCTCGGCATGATGTACGAGCGGCTGAAGATGCCGCGCGAAGCCCTCAAGCACCTGCTGGCATACCGTCGCCATTCGCGGCAATGACACCTGTAGGCCCAGTCCTACATGGCCATAGCAACGACCCTGACGATTTGCGAAGGATGCCCTGAGCTATATGTATGGTTTGCCCGTTCACGCACACTGTTCAGAGGCGGCGCAGCTCCTGTTGAAGGAACGGCTGCCTGACCATCACGGCTCGGCCGGCGGGCTGCGAGGGGCCACGACATGAGCGAATCGAGCACTTCTTTGGAACAGCCGCGGCTGCTGGTGGTCGATGACGATGCGCCGTCGCTGCACGCCACGTCCACAATTCTGCGCGCCGCTGGTTTCGAAGTCATAGAGGCCACGAACGGCTCGGATGCGCTGGCCTTGGCCTCTCAGGTCGATCTGGTGATCCTGGACATCAATCTGCCGGACATCGATGGTTTTGAGGTTTGCCGAAAACTGCGGGCGCGCGCCGACGCCGCCTACCTGCCCATCGTGCACCTCACCGCGACCTCCATCACCAGCCTCGACAAGGCTCAGGGACTGTCCGCCGGCGCCGACAGCTATCTCACGCATCCGGCGGATCCGGCGATTCTGGTGGCCACCATCCATGCGCTGCTCTTTGCGCGCCGCTCGGATGCCATTCGCCGCACCGCGGACAGCCGCTTTCGCGCCGTATTTGAACTGGCCTCCAGCGGCATTGCCCTTATGGACGCGAATCTGGATTGCACCGACGTGAATCCCGCCTTCTGCGACCTCGCCGCGGACAGCCGAACCGAACTCATCGGTCGCAACATGTCCAGTTTCATTGTGGATGTCGATGACAACGCCTGCGGTGAAATCAACAGCACCTTGCGCGCGACCGGCCAGTGGAACGGAACCTTACGGGTCCTGCGCGGCGATGGACTCGAAGCCGAAGTGGAATGGCGGATAGTGGCCGAGAGCTCCGACGGAACGCGCATCGCCATTGCGACGGATGTCACCGAGCGACGCCGCGCGGAAAGCGAGCGCGACAGCCTTCTGGCCGGGGAGCGGGCGGCGCGTCAGGAGGCGGAACGCCTCAATCGGGTGAAGGACGAATTTCTCGCGACGCTGTCACATGAGTTGCGCAACCCCTTGAGCGCCATTCTCGGCTGGGTGAGCGTGTTGCAGCGCATGCCGGGTACCACTGCGGAATTTCTCAAGGGCCTCGATGTCATCGAACGCAATTCGCGCCTGCAGACGCACCTCATTGCCGATCTGCTTGACTACGCCGGCATGCGCTTCGGCAAGATGAATCTCGATATCGTCGCGACCTATCCGGCGATCGCCCTGCAGTCCGCCCAAGCCGTCGTGGCGCCATTGGCCGGCTCCAAGAAAGTCAAGCTCGAGTGGCGTGTCGCGGATCGCGACTCGCGCGTCATGGGCGATGGCGCGCGCTTGCAGCAGATCATCTGGAACCTGGTGAGCAATGCCATCAAATTCACACCCGCCGGCGGCACTGTCACCGTCGAGGCCCGTGCGATCGGCGCGGAGTATGAAATATCGGTCACCGATACCGGCCGCGGCATCAGCCCCCAGTTCCTGCCCCGGCTATTCGACCGCTTCAGCCAGCAGGACTCCAGTGCCAACAAGAGCTTCGCGGGCCTTGGCATAGGTCTCACCATCGTCAAGCACCTTGTCGAACTGCACAGCGGCAGCATCAAGGCCCACAGCCCCGGCGAGGGCCATGGATCGCGCTTTACGGTGCTGCTGCCCATCACCCACGAACTGCCACGGGTTCGCTCCGAGGAAAGCGGCGCTTTGCTCAAGGGTGTGAACGTACTCGTGGTGGAGGACGACAGCGACACGCGTGCCTTCGTGGCACGGGTGCTGGTGGAAGCCGGCGCCAATGTCGCCGAGACGTCCAACAGCATCGAGGCGCTGGCGTTGGTGCGGACCAACACCCCGTCCATCCTGGTCAGCGATATCGGCATGGCCCATCAGGATGGCTATCAGTTCATCCGCTCGGTGCGCAGTGCCGGTTACAGCGCTGATACCCTGCCGGCGATCGCATTGACGGCCTTTTCCCGCGCCCAGGACCGGACGGATGCCATCAAGGCGGGCTTTCAGGTGCACCTGGTCAAGCCGATCTCCGCCGACCGTCTCACCAATGCCATTTCGATGCTGGCCACCCAGCGCAACGGATCAGGCTCGCAGGCCTAGGCATCCGGACTATGAGGCCAGCAGCCCTGCCGTCACATTGATGGCGAAGCCCAGGATCGCCAGGTTGAAAACGAACGAGATGATGCTGTGGGCGATCACCACGCGGCGTATCGAGGTCTGAGTGGTGGAAACATCGGCCGTCTGGCAGGCGGCCGCGATGGTAAATGAAAAGTAGGCGAAGTCCCAGAACAGCGGCTCAGGCGTCCTTGGGAACGCCAGGGGCTGGTGCGGCTCCTCCTCGCTGTAGAACTCGTCCGCGTAGTGCACGGTGAATATCGTGGGCACGAGCAGCCACGAATCGCATATGGTGAGTGTCGCGAGCAACATATGCGCCACGCGTTCGGACTGCGGCACACCCTTGAGCAGCGGCAGGTAGGCGACGATGCCGGCAACGCTGAGGATGGCCGCGATCACCACCAGCAGCAGGATAACCGGTGCCGTGGGGTCATCGGAGCGGTAACGCTCCCGCAGCTGCGCAGCGCTCAGTCCACTCAGATGCAGAAAAATCAGCGGCAGCAGTACCAGCACCGCCGCATTCCAGCCGGTCAGCGCACGCGTCAGCGGCGCCCACTCCCGGGGGAGAAAAAACCAGACCGCAAGGCCCACCGCCACGGCGATCCAGATCTTTGCATGTTTGAAAAACACGGTTGAGGAGCGCGTCAAGTGCATTGAATGAGCGGTTCTGTGCACACAGTAGCCTGCCGGCGGAGGGTCACACAACAATGAAATTTGAAACACCGGCGGCCCGGCAGCCGGCACGCCGGTTCGAGGTGCCCGTCATGCCCCGCGCAGGCCCTGCACCATGGGTCGGGGAAAGTCGGTTATCCTTGCCTGCGCCACGCGCCCTGGATCGCAAGGGCCGCATCCTCAAGTAGCCACTGAGAGGTAGCCTGAATGAAGACTTCACTGCTCCGTCTGCTCGCGGCCAGCGTATTGCTCAGCGTTCCAGGACTGCTCCCCCGTGCCGACGGAACGCCTGCGCCTGCGGCCACCCGCGTTCTGACCTTTACCCACCTGTGGTCCGACGCCAACGGCGTTTCGCACTTCCGCGATGAGAAACTGAGCTTCGAGGCTGCCACACCCGAGAACCCTACCGCCGGTACGGCCTCGCGCACCAACCCGGATCCGCAGGCCCTGGTCTCGCTGCCGCTGCGCGGCGCAACGGGGGCCACCTTCCTTTACCTCAAGCGGGCCGCGGTCGAGGATTGGCACCGGGCGCCGCGGCGCATGTACCTGATCGCGGTGCAAGGCATGTCCGAGGTCACCGCCAGCGACGGCGAAGTGCGACGCTTTGGACTCGGCAGCATCGTGCTCATGGACGACCTGACCGGCAAAGGACACATCACACGAGCGGTGGGCGAGGTCGATCACATCGCACTGACGATACCGGTGCCGGCGGCCAAGTAGCAGCCGCACCGGCGCGCTACATCGAGTAATCCAGCTCGATGTTCTCGGGTGCTCCGTCCCGCAGGCGAAATGTCGTTCCGTCCTGGACAACCAGCCCGTCGTGCAGCAGGTGTTCGATGTGTGCCGGCTGCGGACGGACCGTCTGCAGGGTGCCCTCTTCAAGCAGCACGACGTCGGAACCGTCGGCTCGCTTCATGACGTAAGCACCGCTTTCGTCCGCGATGTAGCGACCCAGTCTGCTACAGAGCAATCCGAGGATTTTGTTTTCGTTTAGGAACATCGTCCGATTTCCCGCTCCACCCCTCCACTTCAGTATTCCGCGAACCGGCAAGGGCGTCCATAACCTCAATAAAAGTTAAGGTGAAGGGCCCTGCGACGGCTGAGGCGGCGAGTGAATATGTCAGCTCGCGGGCGAAGTGTAGGAAGGGGCCTACACTGAGTCCTTGCCCAGACCCTGTACAAAAGACCCGGCCAGAGCGGCCCGATAGAAAAGCAATGGAAAACCGGCAATTTGGTTCGCTCTCCCGGCAGGTATCGGCGCTGGGCCAAGGTACCTGGAATATCGAACAGGTGCCGATTGAGACCGCGGTGCAGGCCCTGCGTCGCGGAATCGATCTGGGCATGACCCACATCGACACCGCGGAGATGTACGGGTCGGGGCAGGCAGAGCGGTTCATTGCAAAGGCAATCGAGGGACGCCGGAATGAGATTTTTCTGGTCTCCAAGGTGCTGCCGTCGAATGCTTCAAGGAAGGGAGTCCTGGCGGCCTGCGAAGCCAGTCTGGCGCGGCTGAAAACGGATCGACTGGATTGCTACTTGCTGCATTGGCGGGGCAGCCATCCACTGCATGAGACAGTGGCGGCCTTTGATCAGCTGATACGCGATGGCAAAATCCTGTCATGGGGCGTCAGTAATTTCGATGTCGATGATCTTGAAGAGCTCCACAGTCTGTCCGGCTCGCAGCCGCCGGTATGCAACCAGGTCCTCTACCATCTGGAACAAAGAGCCATTGAGCACGCTGTGATTCCCTGGTGTTCGGCGCATGGAATCGCTGTGGTGGCCTATAGCCCCTTCGGGAGCCGATCCGGGTTCCCTGCTGCGCAATCGGCGGGCGGCCGGGTACTGCGACAGATCGCAGATCATCATGGCGCCACCGCCCATCAGGTGGCGCTGCGGTTCCTGCTGCGTAACCCGGCCTTGTTCGCAATTCCCAAGGCCTCAACACCCGAACATGTGGTCGACAACGCCGGGGCCGGTACCCTTCAGCTCAGTACCGGGGACGTGGCGCGCATCGCCGCCGCGTTTCCCCTCGGGCGCCCTCCGCGCTCACTGCCGATGATCTAGCTGACTGCCGAGCCCCCGGGCTGTAGCCCTCGCCTCAGTCCCGGGCTTTACCCCGCCCCGGTCATATGCTACAGTCTGTAGCGCTACAAATTGTCGAATAGGCGGGATATGCGGGCGGACCTCGGAGAGTTGGAGCGCGCAGTGCTGCAGATAGTGTGGAGATCAGGTCAGGCGAGTGCCGATCAGGTCCGGCAGGGGCTGGCGCGTCCGCTCAAGGAGTCCACCGTTCGGACGGTCCTCACTCGCCTGGAAGACAAGGGATACCTCGCCCACGGTGTCCAACAGCGGATCTTTCACTACCGAGCTGTGAAAACCCCGGCATTGCTCGCCGCCCACGCCGTTCAGCGGGTCGCAGACTGGTTCTGTGAAGGGTCCGTTGATGCCGTACTGCTGGGTATGGTCGAAGCCAAGGTTCTCAGCCGGCGTGATCTGCGGCGGCTCATGGAGAAGGTCAAAAAGGGTCGTCCCGGGGGAAAGTGATGCTCGCGGCTGTGATCGAAGCTGCCCTGCGTGGCAGCGCCTTGCTCGCCCTGACCTGGGGCCTGCTGAAAGCTCTCAGGTTGCGCGACCTTGCCACCGAGAAAAATGCCTGGACCTTCGTGGCGCTGGCGGCGCTGGCGATGCCGCCATGTTCATGGGCGCTCGCGGCCATTGCGCCGCCGCTCGGTGTGCTCCCGTCGCATCCGGCCATCTCATCAGCAGCACTGCGGGTCATGAATTCCGGATTGACAGCGACCCGCGGGCCACAGCTGTGTCTGATCATCTACCTGCTGGGCACGACCGTGGGGGTGGCGAGATTCATCACCGGCCTGTGGTTGGGCGCCAGGATCTGCCGCAGTGGCATACCACTGCCTGGTCTGTCGACTCACTCCATTGACGTGCGGGTCAGCACCCGGGTGCGAACCCCGGCATCCTTTGCTGCAACGATTCTGCTGCCGTCCGGGTACGAGTCCTGGGACCCGCCGATGCTGGCGGCCGTCCTGGCGCACGAGGGCGCTCACATACGCAACCACGATTGCTACCGGATGTGGCTGGCCGCCGTGTATCGGGCGATTTTTTGGTTCAACCCCCTGGCACACCTGCTGTATCGGAGGCTCCAGATGCTCAGCGAACTGACCAGCGACGAAGCGGCCGCCGCGGCGATCGGCGATAGAGACGGTTACGCCGAAGTCCTACGTCGTGTCGCAGCGACGCCGCCGGTGTTTTCGGCCACGGTCGCCATGGCGACGCACACCACGTTGAGTCGACGACTGAAAAACCTTGTGGACGCAACAATGCCACGTGCGCACCTGGGACGCCGGCAGACTGCGTTGCTCACCGTGGCATTACTCCTGCTGGTTGCGCTGGCGGCAGTACCGGCTGGACGCGCCACGACCTTGGTCGCGCAACGAATAGCGAGCCTCGAGTTTTACCTGGTCGACGAACACAATGATGCCTACCGGGCCCAGCAAACCGGCCAACTGCCTTCCGGTGACCGGCTTTATGCGGACAGAAATGGCCGCCCGGTTCTTCTGCACCGACAGGTCGCGGTCAAACCGACCCAGGTAAGCCTGGCGGCAACCGAAAATGGCATGGCCGTTCAAATCCGGCTGGATGAGCGCAATGCGGCCGTGATGTTACGCACCACCCGCGCGAATATCGGCAACCGCATGGCGGTGGTCTATGTGGATCCTGCGCCGCCGGTGAAATCCAATGACGGCACAATGCACACGTCCGCGGCTGGGAAAGTCATCTCCGACGCGGTCATCCGCGGGGCGTTCGGCTCGCAATTTGCGATCACGGGACTGACCGACGAGGAGGCCAAGGCGCTCGCGGCGCAGCTCAGTGGATCACTCGCACCCTGAACCGGTCGCCTAGTTTTTTGAACTGCCTCTCAAAGCGCGGGCGAATTTTCACGTCCGTGTCACATACGAGGCCGCACCCGGAGACTTAGGATCCCCTTGCACCGAGCGCAGATCTGCACTCGCACCCGCCGCCATCCCCCTGCGGCACACTTTCCCTGGGCCCATCCCCCGCCTGGTATCACTCACTGGCTCTGCCTGGAGATGCTTGCCATGCGCCCTGCCCCTTACCCTCCCGAAGTCTGCCGCCGGTGGACGTCCGATCATGGCTGAAACCCCCGTCGCCCGGCCCAATGTACGCGACGCGGCAGTCCTGCTGCTGTCGCTGGGCGAACAGGCCGCCGCCGACGTTCTGCAGCACCTCGGGCCCAAGGACCTTCAACGTATCGGCAAGGCCATGGCCACAGTGGGCCAGGTCTCCGTCGCCCAGGTCTCCCACGCGCTCTCTACTTTCCTCACTGAGGTGCGGGCAAGGAATAATTCTGCGCATAAAGACGAGGTCCGGCGTTGAGCACCCAGGCAGCCTGGCGCTGCGTTCTTTGAACTGCCTCTCAAAGCGCCGCCGAATTTGCACACTCGTGTCACATACGAGGCCCGGCAGAGACATTTACGATCCCGGTGCACTGATCGCAGGCCTCGCCCCCTAAGAGCGTCGAAGCCGGGTCAGTGTCGGGTGTTCGCACTCGCAACCCGCCGCCATCCCCTGCGGCAGGCACTTTCCCTGGGCCTTTCCCCCGCCTGGTATCACTCACTGGCTCTGCCTGGAGATGCTTGCCATGCGCCCTGCCCCTTATCATCGCGAATCCCGCCGTCCCGCCGCGAAGCCGGCGGCCGGCTCGGCGCCGACCGCCGTTGGCGCGCCCATGCCGTCCCACGATGCGGATGCGTCAGCGGATTTCGCCACCCGGGTAGCCCAGGCACGCCGCGACGCGTGCCGCAACCCGGCGGGGGCCGCGATGCTGCTGCGTTCGTGGATGTCCGATCGTGGCTGAAGGCACCGATCCTCAGCCCAATGTACGCGATGCGGCGGTTCTGCTGCTGTCGCTGGGCGAACAGGCCGCCGCTGATGTTCTGAAGCACCTTGGCCCCAAGGACATTCAGCGTATCGGCACCGCCATGTCCGCAGTGGGCCAGGTCACCGTGACTCAGGTTTCCGACACGCTTTCCACCTTTTTCACCGAAGTCAAGAACCAGGCCTCGGTCGGTGTCGGCTCAGACGAATATATCCGCAATACCCTGACCCGAGCGCTCGGGGAGGACAAGGCCGCCGGGCTGATTGACCGCATCCTGTTCGGCCGCTCCAGCAAGGGTCTTGAAATGCTCAAGTGGATGGAAGCGCGTGAAGTCGCCGACCATCTGCGCAACGAACATCCGCAAACCATTGCTGTGGTACTGGCCTATCTGGACTCGGAGCAAGCCGCCGCGGTGCTGGTACGGCTGAGCGAATCGATACGCGCCGAGGTGCTGGCACGCATCGCCACCCTCGACGGCGTGCAGCCGAGCGCTCTGCACCGGCTGGACGAACTCATCGAGCGGCAGTTCTCGGGCAAGGACTCCACCAGGACCACAAGCATCGGTGGTCCGAAAGCGGCCGCGGCCATCCTCAACAGCATGGAGCCGGGCCATGAGAATTCGCTCCTCGGCCAACTTCGCAAATCAGACAGCGCCCTCGCCGTTGTGATCGAGGATCTGATTTTCACCTTCGACGACCTGCCGGAGATTGAAGACCGCGATTTCCAGACCTTGCTGCGTGAGGTGGCCAACGACCTGCTGGTGCCGGCGCTGAAGGCCGCTGATGAAAAGGTGCGCGCCAAGTTCTTCAAGAATATGTCGCAGCGCTCCGGGGAGATGCTTCGTGACGACTTGGAAAGTCGCGGTCCCATCAAGATATCCGATGCCGAAGCTGCACAGCGGGAGATATTGAACATCGCGAGGAAACTCGCCGAGGACGGCACGATTTCATTGACGGCGAATGCGGGCGGCTATGTGTAGCACCCCCTCACGCCGCTTTCACAGCGTGCTCCTTCAGCCACGGGCCATCAGGGGCTGACACCCATGTCGGATGTCGCAATTCTCGGCCAGGATGAAATCGATGCGCTCATGAGCGGCATCGACAGCGGCGAGGTACAAACCGAAGCTCCACCGGCGCGCGACGAGGCGCGGCCGCACGATTTCACCCGCTACGGGCGCATCGTGCGCGGCCGAATGCCCACGCTCGAAATGATCAATGACCGCTTCGGCCGGCTGCTGCGCGGCAGTCTCTACAATGAGCTGCGGCGCGCCGCCGTGATCTCGGTGGGTTCGGTCCAAATATTGAAGTTCGCCGATTACGTTCGCACGCTGCACCTGCCCACCAGCCTGAATCTGGTGAAATTCAACCCGCTGCGCGGCACCGGGCTCATCATTCTCGATCCGACGCTGGTGTTCGCGCTGATCGACATCTATTTCGGTGGCAAGGGCCGCCACGCGAAGATCGAGGGCAGAGAATTCACCGCCATCGAAAATGAGATCATCGCGAATGTCCTGAAAGAGACCTTCCGCAACCTACAGGAAGCCTGGTCGCATATCGCTCCGCTGGCCATTGAGAAGGTCGGTTCGGAAATGAACCCCCATTTCGCCAACATCGTCAGCCCCACGGAGATTGTGGTGGTCGCCCGTTTCGGCGTCGATTTTGACGGCGTCGGCGGCGACCTGCACGTCACGATGCCGTACTCGATGATCGAACCCCTTCGCGAGGTGTTGGATTCCGGGGTGCAGAGCGACCGCGCCGAGCAGGACGACCGATGGTCGCTGGCGCTGCGTCATGAGCTGGAAGATGCGGAGCTGGAGGTTCGCGCCGTGCTGGGAACCACCACTCTCTCGCTGTCGGACCTACAGGCGTTGCAGGCCGGTGACGTCATTGCCACAGACTTCACCGGAGCGGTCACGCTCATGGCTGAGGGCCTGCCGGTGCTTCGCGGTCAATACGGTCTTTCCCGCGGTCAATGTGCCGTCAAGGTCACCGAACGCATACAGCGGTCACATGTTTCCGGCCTGGACGACTTCAGCGACGGCCACAGCGCGATCAAAGCGGCCCGCACCTCCCCTCACCATGCGACGGAGTCAAAGTGAGCTCACCTATCAAGTATCTCGTGGTAGACGATTTCTCCACGATGCGCCGCATCGTCAAGAATCTGCTGCAGGAACTCGGCTATCAGAATATTCAGGAGGCCGACGACGGCAAGACGGCGTGGCCAATGCTGCAGACAGGTAGTTTCGACTTTGTGATTACCGACTGGAACATGCCCCTGATGCCCGGGCTGGATCTTCTGAAGGCCATAAGAGCCGACGAGAAGCTCAAGAGCCTGCCGGTACTGATGGTGACCGCCGAGGCCAAGCGCGAGCAGATCGTCGAGGCCGTCCAGGCAGGCGTGAGTGGGTATGTCGTCAAACCCTTCACGGCCGAGATTCTCAAGCAGAAACTGGACAAGATTCTGCAAGCGCGCGCCGCGGCGACCGGCTGAGCGCTCCATGGCCGATACACAACGAAATCTGGAGCGCCTCCGACCCCTGCTCGACCGCTTGACCGCCGCGGTATCCGCCGGGGATGCCACAGAGTTTGAACGGGTCCTGGACGACCTGGTGCACGGACGACGCAAGGACCTGTTTGCGGAGCTGCGCCGCCTGACCGCGCGGGTGCGACAGGCGCTGGAGGCCTTCCAGCTCAATGCGCGCTTTTCAGAACTGGCCGAGAAGGACGTTCCGGACGCCCGCCAGCGCCTGGTGCACGTGATGAAGCTCACGGATGACGCGGCTCACCAGACCATGGACCTGATCGAGCGCGCAACGCCCTTGGTGACTACCTTGGTCTCCAAGGCCGCGGATCCCACGGCCCCGACGGTAGTCGCCGCCTCCACACAGCTGCGATCACATCTCTCCAATGTCTACCTCGCCCAGGGCTACCAGGACCTCACGGGCCAGATTGTCAGAGGGGTCATCAAGCTCGTAGACGAAGTGGAGGCCACCCTGGCGAGCCTGATGCGCATTGCCGGCGAAGCGACCGAGGGCTGCATGAATACCGTGCCCGACGCCGTCAATGGCTATGGCCCGGTCGTGCCGGGTGTTGACCATGGAACCGCCCTTGGGAATCAACAGGACGTCGACGCGCTCCTGTCCGATCTGGGCCTGTGATCAGTCAAATGGGTTACGCACACCATGACCGCTAGCATCGACTCCTCAGTGGCAAACCCACAAACTGTCCGGTTGCCGGTCAGTACCGGCATTCATGAGTGCCCGGCGCTCAAGCAGCAGCTGCTTGCGCTCATGGACTCCGCTGAGGTGGTGGTCATCGATGTGACCGCCGTCGAACTCATCGATACCGCCGCGTTGCAGCTGCTGTTTGCGTTCAACCGCGAACGCATCTCCTTGAGCCTGAACACCATCTGGCAGGGAGACAGTCCGACCTTCCGCAACGCCGCCACCGCACTGGGCCTGCAGCTGCACGATTCGGCCGCCACCGACAGCGCGCGGACATGACTCTTGAATTGGACCAGTTCCACGCGGGATTCTTCGAGGAGGCTTTCGAGTCCCTCGATGCGATGGAAACCGCTTTGCTGCAGCTGGATCCCGGCACGCCCAACGCCGAAGCCATCAATTCCATATTCCGCGTCGCGCACTCCATCAAAGGCGGCAGCGGTATGTTCTCCTTCACCGAAGTCGCGTCCTTTACCCACACACTGGAGACTTTCCTGGATGAGCTGCGGGCCGGGCGCATGCCCGTCACGCGTCCCACCATCGACCTGCTGTTGAAGTCCACCGATGTGTTGCGCGGCATGCTTCGGGCAACCCAGCACAAGACCCCGGTGGATCAGCAGACATCTGCCGATATTCAGTTCGATCTGGAGCAGATGCTGGTGCAGTGCGCCCCGGCCGCGGTTGCGCATCCCACGGCGCAAGCCTCCTCCGCGCCATCGCAGGCGGGTGTCGCCCCTGTCTGGACAGCTGCGTTACATCCCAAGGAAACCACCTGGACGATCGAGTTCCGCCCCAATAGACGGCTGCAGGCACCCGGTGCCGATCCCTCACGCGTATTCTCGGAGCTGGCCGAACTCGGAGCGATGGCCCTGGTGGCCCACCCCGAGAAGTTGCCGCCCTTTGCCGAGCTTGATCCAGAAGTCTGCTACCTGACCTGGACCATCACCTTAACCACCGATCTGCCCTCGGAGGCCATCCAGAACATCCTGGACTGGGCCGAGGCGGATTGTCAGCTGCGCACCATGGAGTCGGCACCGGCCCCTGTGCCGGTCACGCCGCAACCCATCGCCACCGCAAGCCCCTCGCAGGACCTCGCGCCGGCGGCGGCAGTTCCGCTCCCACCGCCTGCCACAAACCAGGCCCCGAGCGGCGATGCGGGCGGCCTCTCAGCCAAAGCGGCTTCGGCGGATTCGAACTCCATCCGCGTGGCGATAGAGAAGCTCGACGAGCTGATGAATACGGTGGGCGAGATCGTCATCGCGCAATCGATGCTGATGCAGCTCGTCGACGGCGCCAAACCGCCGCGCGTCGATCGGATACGCGCCGGGCTGATTCAACTGGAGCGCAATGTTCGGGAGCTTCAGGAGAGCGTCATGCGCGTGCGCATGCTGCCCATCCGCTTTGCCTTCAGCCGCTTCCCGCGGCTGGTACACGACCTATCCGCTCGGCTGAACAAGCAGATCGAGCTGAAAATGACCGGCGAACAGACCGAACTGGACAAGAAGGTTCTTGAGAAGATCGGGGATCCCTTGGTGCATCTGGTGCGCAATTCCATTGATCACGGCATCGAGCTGCCGGAAACCCGTATTGCCGCCGGAAAGTCCGCCGCGGGAACCCTGTTCATGAACGCCTATCAACGCGGTGGCTCCATCGTCATCGAAGTTGGCGATGATGGCGCAGGATTGAATCTTGAAAGAATCCTGGCCAAGGCGCGCGCCAAGGGTCTGGTCGGCCAGACCGACTCCCTCTCCGATGAAGCCGTCGCCAATCTGATATTCCAGCCGGGCTTCTCCACCGCGGAAGTGACCACCGAGCTCTCCGGTCGCGGCGTCGGCATGGATGTCGTTCGCCGCAACATCGAAGAGCTCGGCGGCACCATCGAACTACGCACGCAGGCCGGCCAGGGATCCAGCGTAGTCATCACCCTCCCCCTGACCCTGGCAATCGTCGACGGCCTGTCCGTCGCCGTGGGCGGGGAGGTCTACATCATTCCGCTGGTCGCGATCATTGCCTCACTGGAACTCCAACGTGGCGTGGCCCGTCAACTCTCCGGCATCGGGGAAGTATTCCTCTTCCGCGGCGACTACATTCCGATTATCCGCCTGCATGAGGCCTTCAATCTCGAGCCCCGATGCCGCGACCTGCACCTCGGTTCGGTGATGGTCGTCGAATGCGATGGCCGTAAGGTCGGTCTCTTCGTTGATGAACTGCTCGGCCAGCAACAGGTCGTGATCAAGTCAATGGAGACGAACTATCGGCGCATCGAAGGCATCTCCGGCGCAACCATTTTGGGGGACGGCAGCGTGGCACTGATCCTGGATATCCCCGGCCTGGTGCGCTTTGCCGCCGAGCGCAGTGCCGCGTGAAGTTCTTCAGCAGATCCAAAGAGGATTGTCGACCGTGAATCAACACCGACCGGCCCTTGCAGCGAACGCCTCGGCGGAGGCTTCGCGACAGGTTCTCACGTTTTGCGTCGGGTCCGAAACCTACGCCGTGGACATTCTTCTGGTGCAGGAGATACGCGGCTGGGCGCCGGTAACGCGCCTGCCGCAGGCGCCGCCCTACATGCTCGGCATGCTGAACCTGCGTGGCTCCATCGTGCCCGTCATCGACATGCGCATACGACTGGGTCTCGAGCAGGTGAAGTTCACCCCAGTCACCGTCATTGTCGTGCTTTCGGTGCGGACATCCTCCGGGCGCCGCGAGTTTGGTCTGGTCGTGGACAGTGTATCCGATGTGGTGGATATCGATGCCGCCGAGCTTCAGGAGACTCCCGGCCTGGCGGGCAAGACGGGCGTCGAGTTGATCAAGGGTCTCGCGGCCGTCGCGGATCGTATGTTGATACTGCTCAACGTCGACGAATTGATTCGTCGCGACCTGGCGCAGACCGAAGCGCCGATGATGGCCGGGGCCGCCTGAAGCGGCCCGGTCCGATCAATCGATTTCGCAAAACATTTAGCAACATTCATTTAGAGGGACGAGTCATGGCAACGAGGAAGCGCAGGGCTGCGAGCCGCAGTTCTGGCACGGGTAGACGGACAGTGGCTGATAGACGCCGCGGGAGTGCGGCACTCAAGCAGTCACGCCCGGCCAAGTTGAACGGCACCTCAAAGGCCGCGCTGGACAACCTGCCTTCGAATGTGATGGTGACGGACACCAATTGGCTCATTACCTATGCGAATGCCAACCTGCTGCAGATGTTAGGCAATGCCCAGGCCGATATCCGCAAGGAATTGCCGCATTTCGACGTCGATCGCCTGATCGGCATCAGTCTTGACTCATTCGACCAGGACCCCGCACGTTTGCGCGGCACCCTGACCGGAATAACCGCTACGGCTGCCTTGCAGCTGGTGCTGGGCGGTAGAACCCTGCGCCTCATCATCAATCCGATATTGGACCAGGGCGGCAGGCGCCTTGGAGCGGTGGTCGATTGGGCGGATCGCACCAGCGACCTTGCGGTGGAACGGGAAATCCAGGCGATCGTCTGCGCATTCAACGACGGGGACCTCAAGACGCGAATTCCGCTCGAAGGCAAGCTGGGCTTTCACGAGTCCCTCGCCAGGGGCATCAATCAGCTGGCCGACAATATGAGCGAGATTGTGGGTCGCGTGAAAGGTACGGCGGCCGAGGTCGCGCGCAGTGCCGGGGAGATCTCCCAGGGCAACACCGATCTTAGCCAGCGAACCGAAGAGCAGGCGTCGAGCCTGCAGGAGACCGCTTCGTCGATGGAGCAAATGACCTCCACCGTACGCCAGAACGCGGATAACGCCGGTCGCGCCAATCAGCTGGCCGTTGCCGCCCGGGATCAGGCCGAAAACGGGGGTGTCGTCGTGGCAAAAGCGGTCAAGGCCATGGCGGAGATCGACGAGGCTTCGAAAAAGATTGCCGACATCATCGGCGTCATCGACGAGATTGCCTTTCAGACCAACCTGCTCGCCTTGAACGCCGCCGTCGAGGCGGCCCGTGCCGGCGAACAGGGTCGTGGCTTCGCGGTCGTTGCCAGCGAAGTGCGCAATCTGGCCGGACGCAGTGCCACTGCAGCCAGGGAAATCAAACACCTGATCGAGGACAGCCACAGAAAAGTGGACGAGGGATCATCCTTGGTCACCGACTCCGGCAATACGCTTGAGCAGCTGGTCTGCGCAGTGAAGCAAGTCAGTGACATCATCGCGGAGATCGCGGCGGCGAGCGAGGAGCAGTCTGCGGGCATCGAGCAGGTCAACAAGGCTGTCATGCAGCTGGATGCAATGACCCAGCAGAACTCCGCACTGGTCGAAGAGGCTTCGGCAGCCAGCGAGCTGATGGCGGATCAGGCGCGGGCACTGGCTGAAATGATGGACAAATACAATGTCTCGCCGGAAGCAGCCGCCGCGGGCGACGCTGCACGGGCGGAGCCGCGCGGGGCTACCGCAGCACCGGAACCTCAGGAGCGGCGCGGCGCGGGGCGTCCCTGGGCCAAGGCTGACGGGAAGGCACCTGCGGCCCGGCCGCTCACGGCCAAGGCGCCAGTCCTCCGGACACCGCCAATGGTTGGAGCAGCCAACGGTACCGACAGCGAATGGGAGCAATTCTAGGCCGCGCCGGCACGGCCGGACATGACCGGCAGGATTTGCTGCGGTGCGTTCAGGGTTTCTCGCAATCCTTGGCGGCCGCCACCCGCGCCTTGGCTCCACGGGTGGCGAATTTAGGTTGGCCAAGATTCCTCTGGCGCGGGTACTTCTGAGCGCGCCATACTGCCTGCCCATGCATTTGCCTCTCCAGACCACAATAAGAAGGGAGGAGTCTTGTGGAGCTAGAGCAGGACTGCGGAGCCGGCCGTGCGCGCACTGTCACAGTTATACGCGGCCATTAGACCGGGCTCATTCCGTGCTCTGACCAGCTCCATCGCGGCGCTTCGGGTCATAGTGCTGGGCTACACGGCCATTCTGCTCATAGCCGTGTGGAGCTACGCCATACATGTCATCCAAAGTGATTTCCGCCTGACCGACGCGACCACCCGCGAGCGCCTGCGCGCTCGGGGCGCGGCCTTCAACGCGGAGGTCGAAGCCATGATGGGTGATGGCGTGGGCGCTGCGGTTGCTGCCGCCAATGAGATCGGTGGCCAGCGCGGTTTTGCGGTCGCCTCGCAAGCCCAAATACAGCAGACCATTGGCCATATGCTGACCGGCGGCGTTTACGTCCGTGCCCTGTTTCTGGGAAGCAATGCACGCTTTGAACTCGTCGCACGGGGCGGTCGCCGTGAATCCCTGACCGAGCTGCCGCCCTGGTTCAGGCCGGTATTGTCTGCCGGTGCGGTGCCAAGCTGGGTGGGTCCACCGATAGCGGACGCTGATCGCCCGGGCGGGCATCTCGTGCCAGTGGCGCAGCGGGTCGGTAATCTATGGGCCGGCGCCCTCTTCGCCTTCGATACGCTCGCACCGATCTACACTCCGACCGGGGAGGACACAGGGACCGGGTTGTTCAATGTCGACTCGACGGTCCTCGAAGTGTTTCCGGAGTCGAGGTACGCGGTGCTGCGAGGAAGGAATTTCGCTTCAGCTGAGGCGTTTCGCCGCGCGCTCACGTTGCCGCCCAGCGGGGGCGTTCTCATCGTACCGGGCATACTGTCCGCGAAGCCGAATGTGGTCGCCGTCAAGCGGGTCACGGGCTATCCCATGGCATCTGCGGCCTGGCAATGGCAGGCGGCGATATTCGCAAGCTGGAGCGAGAGGCGGCGTGAGACGCTGGCGCTGGCCGGTGCCCTGACATTGGTGATCTCGGCGGCCGGTGGCGTCGTCATCTACTTCCTGCACGCGCTGCGGCGCCGGGAACGACACTATCGCGCGCTGTTCAATAATGCTGCATTCGGCGTTCTGCTCCTTGAAGGAGAGCGGTTCGTGGACTGCAATGCGCGCAGCGCAACGATGTTCGGCGCCCCCGACCACGGCGCATTGAAGGGTCTCCAGCCACGTGACGTGGCACCGCCGAAGCAACCGAACGGCCGCTCCTCCGATGCAAGCATGCGCGACCGACTCCGTGAAGCACTGCAGAACGGTACGTCTTGGTTCGAATGGACCTTCAGGCGGTTGGACACCGGCGAGCCGCTGGTCGCGGAAGTGGACTTGACGGGGCTCGAGGCGGATCAACGGACCTTAACCCTGGCGGTGTTTCACGATATCACCCAACGCAAACGACTGGACGAGGAACGCGAGGCGATGCTGCGGGAGCTGCAGCAGCTTGCTGGCACACTGGTGCAACTTCAGGACGACGAGCGCCGACGCATCGGCCGTGATCTGCATGACTCCACCGGGCAAATCCTCACCGCCTTGGGAATGCAGCTCGCGCGCCTGCAACGGCTCGCCGAAACCGAGGATTCACCGACCCGGGAATTGATAGCCGATTGCACGGCACTGGCCCAGCGCTGCTCCTCCGACATCCGCACCGCTTCCTACCTGCTGCATCCACCGTTGCTGGATGAGATCGGGCTGCTCAGCGCGCTGCGCTGGCTGGCCGATGGGCTCACCCGCCGCAGCGACATCAATGTCGTACTGCGGTTGCCGGAATCATTGCCCAGATTGCCGCGGGATCTGGAGTTGGCGCTCTTTCGAGTGGTTCAGGAGGCGATCAGCAATGTTCATCGCCACGCCCAGAGCCCCTCGGTCACCATAAGACTGACGCTTGATACCGCGGCACTCACTCTGGAGGTGCAGGACGCAGGCCTCGGAATGCCCGAGGCATTCGACTCCGGAAATGTACAAGATCCGATCATGCGCGGTGTAGGACTGGGCGGGATGCGGGAACGACTGCGTCAACTTGGGGGCCAGCTTACAATCCTCTCAAGCCCGAACGGAACCTGCGTCCGCGCCACGGTTCCAGTTCCAAAGTCGGCGACAACCGCACCGGAGAGGCCGCTACCCGCGTGAGCCCATACCTGCCATGAGAACCGTCCGCATATTGATCGCCGATGATCACCCGCTGGTACGGCGCGGCGTCGCCTCCACGTTGTCGGAAAGGCCGGGTTGGTCGGTGATTGCCGAGGTGTCCAATGGTCGTTTGGCCTGCGAACAGGCCGCGCAGCTACTCCCCGACATTGCGATTCTGGATCTCACGATGCCCGAACTCAACGGACTGGAGGCCACACGGCAGATGCACAGCACGGTCCCAAAGACTCGCATTCTGATCGTTACCGCCCACGAGTCAGAGCAACTGGTACGGGAAGTGTTGGACGCCGGCGCTATGGGCTATGTGCTCAAGTCCGATGCCGGCGCCACGCTGGTGAGTGCCGTGGAAGCCTTGCTTGAAGAGCGACCCTTCTTTTCCTCCGTGGTCGCGCAACGCGTGCTGCAGGGATACCTCGGCGCCGGCGCACCCTCTGTGGATGGCGGCAAATCCTCGCTGTCACCCCGTGAACGCGAGATTGTCCAGCTGCTGGCGGAAGGTAACAATAATAAGGATATTGCACGGATCCTGGACCTCAGTGTCAAAACGGTGGAGACCCACCGCAGCAATATCATGCACAAAATGGATTTCGGGTCCTTCGCGGACCTGGTGCGTTATGCAATCCGCAACAAGCTGGTGATCGACTGACGACTCGTGCAGTGCACCATGTGATGTGGTGCCGCTATTTACCGCTCACCTACCGACTGCCCCCTGCTCCACTCAGGTCCTTTCCCGATACCGAGTCGGGCTGACACGCTCTACCGTACAGGCCCTCGAAGCCAGCCTTCGCGCTGCGCCGCGAGACCCCTTGCACCCTGAACGGAATCACTGCCGACCATGCCTCAAGCAACATCATTGTTGTCCTCAAGCGCTGCGTGCGCTGCGGCCCTCGCCGTTGCGGATGAGATGCGCGCGGTACTCGGTCCGGCTGAGGAGCTCACTCGCAGGCTGGCCGCCGAAACACCGGCCTTCCGGCCCGAGTTCCGGCGTCTGGTAGAGCTGTCAGAGACGCTCGGCATCGCCAATTCGGTACTCGGCGAACTCTTTCCTTGCGGTAGCGAAGCCCATGAGGCGCAGAGCGCCTATTCGGTTGATGCCATGGCACGCGCCATCCTGCCGATGCTGCGTGCCTGCGCCAAGGGGCGGGCCAAGGTCACTCTCACGGAGGACAGCCACTCGCCATTGCTCCGTGGCAATCCATTGGCGCTGAAGCGCGCGCTGCTGCACATCGTGCGCAGCTTGGCTGCCACCATTAGCGCGACCCACGGGGTGATTGACATCGGCGTCACGCTGATCGATTTCTCCGACCACGATCCCTCGGCGGGACACGCCAGGCTGCCAGCGCCGCGCAGAATGGTTCGTCTGACGGTCGCTGACAACGGCATTGGCATGGATCCCGCGAGGATTCAGGCGGTGCTGCAGAGCGGTTCGGATGGCGGCCCACGGCTGCGATGGGAAGATGCGGGTCTGCAGATTGCCAGCAACGTCGTCAAGGCTCATGGCGGTCTGCTGGACATCGAATCGCACGCCGGACTGGGAACCATGGTTCGCATCGATCTGCCGGTCGTTTGGCCGGGGCCTCCCGCCTCAGGAATAGCGAACCCGGACTCCAGGGCGCATCGACGCGTCTCGGATCTGCTGCGATGAGCGCCACTGTCCCGCAAGCCGACGCCCTGGTCGGTGCGCGCCAGGAGATCGCCCGGCTCTCCTCGCTGCCGGTTATGGACGGCCGGCTGCTGAAGATCATGGGGGAACCGGAAGCCGGATCTCAGTATGAGCAGCTGGGCACCCTTCTGCATGCCGATCCGGCGCTGGCCGCGCGGGTGCTGAAGGTCGCCAATTCCGCGTTTTTCGGCGGTGCTCGCGCCATTGACTCGATAAAACGCGCACTGGATGTGCTGGGCACGGCGGCCGTAACGGGGATTGCGATGGCGGCGAGCCTCGACGGCACGGTCAGCCAGCTCGGTACCGCGCACCTGGGATTCTTTGAGCAGTTGCGTCAGCACAGTCTGATAACAGCCGTCGCGGCACGTCAGCTGACGCTGCGGCGTCCGGTGCAGGGCTGGACACCGGATGCGGCCTTCGTGCTCGGCCTGGTGCACGACCTGGGATGGTTGGTACAGCTACAGCTAAAGAGCGACAGCCAGGTCTCCACCATCGGCGCACCCACTGCGCTGGACCACTTGGTGCGGCCACCGCCGCCTGAAGCCGGACACGCCTTGCTGGGTGCTGCGCTTTTCAGTTACTGGGGCCTGCCGCCGGAATTCTCCCTCACCGTACTCAACCACCACGGGGCGGTTCGGGATGACTCAACCCCGGGCCACCAGCTCCTGGCGGTTGCCGATCGCTGCGCGCATTTCCACCACGACAGACTGCCCGAAGGCGAGCCGGCAGCGGCCTGTGAATTGCCGCTGCACGAATTTCAAATGACCGCCGAAACGCTTCCTCAGTTCGCCAGCCAGATGGCCGCTGAAGCGCTACTGATCGGCAAGCTGGTGCGCAAATGACGGTCGTCCGTCCCAAGCCCCATGAAGAAATTCGCAAATTACCAGCCCCTCACGCAGTCCTCGCCGGGTTGGCGCGCAGCTCTGGGCGCAGAAGGACCGGCGGTGGCTCCGAGGCCAGGGTGCCTGCCATGACACCACCGGATAAGGGTTCGCGACACCCCAAGTCGACCGTGCCCACGACTTCCCAACCGGGCGCCCGACCCGCCCACACCCGTACGATCATGCTGATCGACAGCTCCCCTGAGGTGCACGCTCTGGTTGAATTGCAGCTGGCTGACCGCAACACAAGGGTCCATCACGCCTACTCATGCAGTGACGCCTTGCTGAGGCTGAACGATTGCCTGCCCGATCTTCTGCTTGTTGATTACCACTTGCTTGACTTCGACGCCCTGGAATTGTTGCGGAACCCGCTTTCCGGAGCGCGTGCGCTACCGCCATCAGTCATCGTTTTGACCGGTCCGGACGACCACTCCCATTCGCTGGCCTTTGAGCCTGGCTCCGTTGACTTCCTGCGCAAGCCCTTTGGCGCCACCGAGCTGCGTGGACGTGTATCCGCAGTGCTGCAGACACAGGCGCTGCTGTCCACCCTTGAGCACCAGGTCGCACACGATCGGCTCACCGGCATGTTGAATCGTGACGGCCTGGCCCCACGGATCGATGCAGCAATCGCAAGATTCAAGCTGGAACCGCAGCGGCACTTCGCGGTGCTGTTCCTGGACTTCGACAACTTTAAACGTCTGAACGACGCCTACGGACATGACGCCGGTGACGATCTGCTGCGGCAAGTTGGAATCCGGCTGTGCGGCATGGCCCTGACGGATCACCTGAAGCAGGATGACGGCTGTGAGCCGGCAATCGCGCGCCTTGGAGGCGATGAATTTGTCGTGCTGCTCGAGAACCTGTCCCGCCCTGAGGATGCCGAGGAGATCGCCACCCGCCTCATCTCCTCTCTGGGCCGCGAGTACTGGATTAACGGGATACGTGTCGCAAGCTCCATCAGTATCGGCATTGCCCGCGGGTCGCAGAGCTATTCAAGCGCCGCGGAACTGCTGCGGGACGCCGATGCCGCCATGTACGAAGCGAAGGCCGCCGGCCGGTGCCGCCATGTCGTCTTCGATTCCTTGTTGCGCAAACGCATCGAAAAGCGGGCCCATACCGAACGGGAATTGCGGCTTGCCGTCGAATCGCACCAGCTCAGCCTCGCCTACCAGCCCATCATCAATCTGGAATCCGGGAGACTTGTCGGCCTGGAATCCCTCCTGCGTTGGCAGCATCCGGAACTGGGTTCGGTTGCGCCCGCCGAGTTCATTCCCGTAGCAGTGGACAGCGGGCTCATCGGCCCGATTGGTGATTGGGTCCTGCAGAACGCCTGTGCCGCATTCAAACAACTACAGCAACAAATGGGCGCCAATGCCCCGGACTTCATTGCGGTGAACATCTCCAGAAGACAGCTCACCGATCCGGGGTTGCCCGCCAAGATTTTATCGGCCCTGATGGCCTCGGGAATTGCGCCGGAGTGCCTGCACCTCGAGATTACCGAGAGTGAGCTGGTGACGGACCTCAACGCCGCACGGGACACCCTGCGGGAGATCAAGCAACTCGGCGTCGCCTTGTCGGTCGATGACTTCGGCACCGGATATTCATCGCTGGCCAGTCTGTATGATTTCCCGATCGACGTCTTCAAGCTTGATCGATCCTTTATCGCTGCCGATCTGGCATCTGAGCGCGGCAGGGCATTGATGGCGGTCACTCATGCGGTGTTGCAGCTTGCACGAAACATCGGCGTGCGCGTAATCGCCGAGGGCGTCGAGACCCTACAGCAATTGGCAGTTTTGCAATCCCTGCGCTGCGACATGGCACAGGGGTACTACCTTGGGCGGCCAATGCCGGCGGAGCAGGTTCTCGCCTGGAGCAGAACGGCGGTGGCCGGAAAAATCATCTGAGCCGCGTCGGCTCGTATCTGGGTATTCAGGTCCGCTCCGCGGACCCTCAAACAGGGATAGCAGTA
>DATHMK010000053.1:0-137840 GCA_035487155.1 Steroidobacteraceae bacterium | reverse complement strand
AGTGGGCGCGCATCGCTCCTCGTGCCGACTGTCGTCGCCCCGGTACCATCCGATGTTATGGTTATCATGTGATAATCTTCGTGCGTGCAAGACGCTCCCTCATACGGCAAGACCCGTCAAAAACGCGAGGACCTGACTTACGCTCAGATCGAGCGCGCCGCCACGGACATTCTGAAGGCAGGCGTTCGGCCCACCGTCGAAGGCGTGCGCGCTGCGTTGGGCGGCGGGTCTCCTCGCACCATCCTTGATGGCCTGAATCGCTACTGGCGTGATCTGGGTAATCAAGTGGCCGGCACGCCCGACACGCTGCGCAGGCTCCCCTCGGCCGTCGCCGACCTCGCCGAAGGGCTCTGGCAGCGGGCTCTTTCACTGGCCACGGATGCGGCCCAGACAACCGGCACCGAGGCTGAAGGGCAGCTGTCGCGACTGAAGAGTCAGCTCGAGTTACGCCAGCACACGCTCTCGCAACGCGAAGTCGAACTGGATGAGCTGCTGCGATCGCGGGAACGGACGCTGAAGGAGCTGGAGGAGCACCTGCGGGCCGCCCTGTCGATGCTCACGAAGCGAGATGTCACCATCGCCGCGCTGGAGTCGCGGCTGGTCGCCGCCCAACAGGAAACTGAGGACTACCGGCAGAGGCTGGCCAAAGTGGTTCAGCGGGCGGTAACCAGACAAAGACAGGCGGTGTCCCGATCAGTGCGCAAGTCCAAGAAGCCAACGCGCGCGCCTGAGCGCTCCCGGACTAGGAAACCGGTGCGCAAGCGCGCCGGGAAGCGCCGCTCCTAGCCTCCCTCTTTTGAGGGAGATGCCTACCCCTCAATCGAGCAGCTGCACGTCCCTCATCGCGCCACATCCCGTTGCCATCAAACGGATGGCACTCACGGTACCCCGCTTGGGCAATGGTGGTCCCGGACGCTAGTGGCCACAATCCACCGCATGAAGAGTTCGATCATTGAATGGCTGGAGCGCGCATGGGCCGGGATGTCTGTGTTGGCGCCGTATCTCGCATTGCTTTTGCTCCCCGGCGGGTCGCTGCTGGTGTTTGTTCTGGTGGTGTCGCGGCATGGAAGGGCCCCTACATCAACTTTAGGCCATGGCGACAGAGCAAGGAGTCTCATGACCGCGCTATTCGAGAAGCTTCCGAATAACTTGTACCTCGGCAATCACGCCCCATTCTTGGCATATCGCAACATCCTGGGAGACAGAGCCAATGAACCGAATCGCAGGCACGGAACCCACCTGGCAGCAGAAAGCGGCGACTTGGGTCATTGACTACAGTGCCGCACGAGATCGGGCCATCGAATGGCTGGGCGATCGGTATTTGTTGGCCGAACCGGTGAGGCGCACAGCTTCATGGCGCGCCCTTCCGCCGCACACCCGGCGGACGACACCAGCCGGGCGTCCCGCGTAACGCCCGGCTACTGAGTGCGCTTCCGCCATGCAAGGGCGACTCGTGGAGCCCGGCTGCCTAAGTTGCCTCCAGAGAACGGACAGTGCGCCGACAATCCCGAAGTCCGCGTCCAGGGTCTCATCCTGTAATCATACCGGTCCGATGCGATTGTCCGCTTCGGTGCATCAGTGGTACTCACAATGTGGCGCGTCCGCTCCTGCGAATGGCTCGGACGCGCGTTTTGAATGCGTATTCAGTCAGTGGTGCTCGTGCGAAAGCGAGCTGAGCGGTTCGATATGGAATGCATCGTCCACGCGAATGGCTACCGCAACGGCCTCCCTGTCCGCTGAGAGTGGGAAGGCAAACAGGACCTCGACTCCGTAGGGTTGTCGTATGTCCCGGGTACCAGGTTCCGCGCGCTGTGTCGGCGCGATGAGACTGCCGTCCGCCTTTAGCAGCCACACCTGCACCCTTGGACGTTGCTGCTTGAGTTTAGGATCGTCGCGCATGGTCTGGGCAATGCGACCCGCATTGGGAAAGACAACCTGCAGTGTGCAGTGGTCGGGACGAACGGTCCAGATGACCCCGGCAACCTTGCCCGGCGTTCGCGCAGCATTGAGGTCCTTGGCCAGCACCGCAGTCTCGGCATCGTCTGCGGCGAATAAGTTGCTCGGCGCGAAACCCAGCAAGGCAATGCAGCAGGACAGGATGACTCCTACGGTTGCTCTCATAAGTTGGCTGCCTTCGCCCCGCTGTGTCGGAGGCGACTAGACTACCGAAGACGGTCCATTTCCGCTTTTCGGTTGCGCCATTCGTGTGCCGAGGATCTGCTGTAGATGCGGATCCGGAGCCGAGGCCTGCGGGTGCTGGAACCAGTGGCCCCGGTAGTCAAGGCGCACCGTGCCGCGATCATGCGCAAGGCTTCCGACGCGCACGCGCTCGGGGATGAAATCCGCATCGAGCCAGACCTCCAGTGAGTCGCTCTTGGCTTCGTGGCCCCGGCGGCGGCGGCCCGACTCGATTGAGTTCGGCGGACGGATCGCGGCCGCAGCGCCTGGTCTTGAAGCTGATGGCCGAGCCCATCGGCTGTCGGCCCACCTCCTGTGCGGGACTTGACCTGCAACGGGGCTGTATTTTCTTATGCGGCCCTGGCGCACCCCGCATTCCAAGCCCGTGACGGCAACCTCCATGGCCTGGCCAGCCTGGGTGGCACCGCCTCCTTCGGAACCCTGTTTGAATGGAATCCGACCTCAGGAACACAGACGGCCTGTGGTCATTCGGCAGTCTTGGCGATGGTGCTCGGTTTGAGATCAATTGCTTTCCCGGCCATACCGGCTCCGATCAGCGCGGATGTCGAAATCGCATCGACTGCCTTCAGATCTTTCTGCAAGCTTTCGATCTCTTTCCGCACAGTCATGGTGCGCTCAGCCTCGCCGGGCTTCGGCGCACGATATAATTTGAGGTCGCTTTGCAGCTGTACGTCCAAGGCGGCCCGCTTCTCGGGATTCTTCGAACATCGGCCTTAATCCTTGCTATCCACTGCCGGATCGAGGGATCTCGTGTATGAGCCGCGAGGGGAAGAAGCTTATCGAATCAGTATTTGCCGGTAGCGGCGAGATGGCCACGCTCATGCGCGAGCACGACTGGTCGCCGACGCCGCTCGGCCCGGTGGAGCACTGGCCGCAAGCTTTGCGAACCAGCGTGCGCATCATGCTCAACAGCGGCTGTGCGATGGCCATCTGTTGGGGACCGGACTTCGCGTTCCTATACAACGACGAGTACATGCAGTTGATTGGAACGAAGCATCCGTGGGCGCTGGGCCGCCCCTGCCGCGAAGTGATTCCCGAGGCGATAGACCTCGTGGAATCCATTTATGACGGAGTAGTCCGAGAGGGAAAAGCCAGTTTCCTGGCTGACCTCCCATCTCCGGTTAATCGCAGCAACTACCTGGAAGACTGTTACTTCACCAATTTGATCAGCCCGCTCCCGGACGATGGCGGCAACGTAGGCGGCGTCCTGGCCACAGTTCTGGAGACGACGGAGCGGGTGCTCGAGGGGCGACGCCGACATTTGTTGAGCGACTTAGCGTCGCGGGCGGCGGGGGCGCGAACCGAAGAGGAAGTCTGGCGCGTCGGCGTCCAGACCCTTGGCGAGAATCGCCTGAGCCTACCCTTCGCCTATCTCTATGAATATCGACCTTCCGAACACCACGCCTACCTGGTCGGGGCGAGTGTCGATAGCGACGAACGATTGCACCCCGCGATCATAGACTGCAGCGGCGACAACCTTTGGCGGTTCGATCCCGCATTGACGAAGAATGGGGTTCTGATCGAACTCGGCAGTCGCGCATCGGGCGTGACGGTGCCCAATTGGCCCGACCCTCCAAAGCAGGCATGCGTGGTGCCGATCCGGCTGGGTGAGTACGGCACGACGCTGGGGTTCCTCGTCGCAGGAATCCATCCCGGCAGAGCCTTTGATGATGCCTACCGTCAGTTTGTGTTTCGGATTACCGAGCAGCTCACCATCGGGCTGGCCAGCGCGCGCGCCTATGCGCAGGAGCGCCAACGCGCAGAGGCTCTGGCTGAACTCGACCGCGCCAAGACCACCTTTTTCAGCAACGTGAGCCACGAGTTCCGCACGCCGCTGACCCTGATGCTCGGTCCGCTTGAAGAGGTTCAGAGGCAAGCGAGCGCGCGACTCACCCCAGAGCATCAAGAGCTGTTGGTCACGGTGCATCGGAACGGCCTCAGATTACTCAAGCTCGTCAACACACTGCTGGACTTCTCACGGCTAGAGGCCGGACGCGGGCAGGTGTCCTATCAGTCGACCGATCTGGCTCATTTCACGACAGAAATCGCCAGCGCCTTCGACACGGCGATGAAGAACGCGGGACTTCAGTTTTCAGTCGCGTGCGCGCCGCTGACCGAGCCGGTGTATGTGGATCGGGATATGTGGGAGAAGGTCGTTCTGAACCTGCTCTCCAATTCCTACAAGTTCACGTTCGCGGGCGAAGTGGCTCTAACATTGACGCCTGTGGACGGCGCGGTGCAACTGCAGGTTCGTGACACCGGCGTGGGCATCGCCGAGGAACATCTCGAGCATGTGTTCGAGCGCTTTCACAGCATCCCGGGCACCCGGGCACGGACCTACGAAGGCACCGGGATCGGACTGGCGCTGGTTCAGGAACTCGTAAGGCTGCACGGTGGCAGTGTGCGTGTGGATAGCGCCGTTGGCATTGGCAGCACGTTCTCTCTGACGATTCCGACCGGTATGGCGCATCTTCCGCCCGAGCGCATCCGTGCCGCGGCAACGCCCGCCGCCACCGCCGTTCGAGCCCAGGCCTATGTCGAGGAGGCGCGAGGCTGGTCCGGGCTTGCTTCGGCGCCGCAGCCCAAGGCAGCGCAAATGCGCGAACGCATCGTCGTGGCCGATGACAACGCGGACATGCGCCAGTACCTCGCACGTTTGCTGGGCGAGCGATACGAGGTGCACGCGGTCGTGGACGGCCGCCAGGCATTGGAAATCACGCGGCGATTGCGCCCCGCTCTGGTACTGGCGGACGTCATGATGCCGCACCTCGACGGCTTTGGCCTGTTGCGGGCGATTCGCGGCGATTCCACGCTCCTCGGCACGCCCGTCGTGCTGCTGTCGGCGCGGGCGGGCGAGGAGTCGCGCGTGGAAGGGCTGGAGGCCGACGCCGACGACTATCTCATCAAGCCGTTTGCAGCGCCGGAGTTGCTGGCACGCGTGGCCACCCACGTCAAGATGTCCAAGCTGCGCCGCGACACTGCCGAACGCGAAGAACGGATGCGCGGCGAGGCGGCGCTGGAACGCGAGAAGCTGCGCGCCAGCGAAGAGCGGTTGGCGGAGACCAGCCGTCTGTATGGTGAACTTCAGCAGCGCGATGCGCAGTTGCAGCTCCAAGTTGAACTGCTGCAGCAGCTGCCGGTATCCGCGTGGACGCTCAACCCTGATGGGACACCGGATTTCGTGAATCGAGTCTGGCTTGAATTCGCCGGTCAGACTCTCGATTTCGTGCGGTCACATCCCGAGGCCTGGATGACTGCGGTTCATCCTGAGGACCGGGAGACGGCCGCCAAGACCTTTCGCGAGGGTGTGCGCTCGGGGCGTGGGTTTGCGTTTGAAACCAGGTCTCGCCGTGCTCAGGACGGAACCTATCGGTGGCATCTGCAGCAGGCCGTGGTGTTGCGTGATTCCGTGGGGAAATCCGTAAAATTCGTGGGTACGACCACCGACATCGACAACCAGAAGCGGGCCGAAGAGGCGCTGCGACAGGCGCAGGGTGATCTTGCGCGCATCCACCGGGTGACAACCATGGGTGAGCTGGCAGCCTCCCTGGCTCATGAAATCAAGCAACCCATCACCGGTGCCATCACCAACGTCACGACATGCCTGCTGAAGCTGGGGCGTGAAGAACCGAATCTGGATGAGGTGCGCGCAATCGTCACCCGAATTGGTCGAGATGTGGAACGGACGGCGGCGATTATCAATAGAATCCGTGCGCAATTCGAGAAGGGCACGGCCAATCAACAGATTCTTGACGTAAACGGGATCATTCCCGAAACGATCGCCCTGCTCCGTGATGAGGTCGTGCGATGTCACATATCGCTCCGGACGGAACTGGCCTCCGGTCTTCCTCTCATCCTCGGCGATCGTTTGCAGCTGCAGCAGGTCGTCATGAATCTGATCGTCAACGGCATCGAGGCGATGAAGGATGTGGCTGGCATACGAGAGATGATCATCAGGTCACGCCGGGATGAGAATGAGCAGATCCTGGTTTCGGTCAGTGATACCGGCAGGGGCATTCCGCCGCAATTGACGGAACAGATATTCGATCCTTTCTTTACTACCAAACCCCATGGCACCGGCATGGGACTTCGCATCAGCCGCTCCATTATCCAGTCCCATGGCGGCCGCCTGTGGGCGGAGGTCGCCACCGGAAGCGGTGCCACCCTGCACTTTACCCTCCCCGCCGCTCAGTAGTTCCACGGTATGGCACAGGGAAAGGCGCGTTACATCGTGAGCACGACGCGAAAACGCGCCGCGCCGCTCATCATTCGCGCATAGGCTGCGGCGGCCTTTTCGAGCGGGTAGGTTTCAATCATCGGGCGTACCCCGGTCAATTCGGAGAACTTCAAGGTCGCCTCCGAATCCGCGGGAGTGCCGGCAACCCAGCCCTCGAGCGTTCGGGTTCCCACGATCAGCTGCAAGGGTGTCACCTGAATGGGATCGTTGCTCACACCAATCACCACGAGTCGGCCGTTGATCCCGAGACCATCGATGAGCTCTGACATCGCTTTGGAGCTCGGCGCCGTCGCCAGGATCAACTGTGCACCCCCGAGTTCCTGCAAGGCCTTCGCCGCCGGCGTCGCCTCGCTGTCGATGTAGGAGTTCGCGCCGAGCTTCTTGGCGATGGCCGCGTTTTCTGAGCCACGCCCAATCGCCGCCACCCGGTAGCCAAACTTGCTGGCGTATTGGATCCCAAGGTGCCCAAGGCCGCCGACTCCGAGCACCGCCACCAGGTCACCCGGCATCGCACCGCCATGCCGCAACGCGTTATAGGTCGTAAGTCCCGCACACAGCAGTGGCGCCGCCTCAATGTCGGTCAGGCCCTCCGGCACTGCCACCAGTGCCTCGGTGGGTGCGATCATATATTGGGCATATCCGCCATCGTAGCTGATGCCGGAAACCTTCAGATTCCGGCAATTGCGAAAATCGCCGCTGCGGCAGGACGGGCAGGTATTGTCCTGGCCGCCATGCCAGCCGACACCTGCGCGTTGGCCTTTTTGCCAGGTGGAAACACCGCTGCCGATTGCATCGATGACACCGGCCACCTCGTGTCCGGGAACGCGCGGGTATCGGATGCCCGGCCACAGGCCTTCTTTCGTGAACACATCGCTGTGACAGACGCCACAGGCCTGCACTTTGATGCGCACCTCCCCGGGGCCCGGCACCGGGATCGGGCACTCGGCAAGTTCGAAATCCCCTTCGGCCTTGGGGATTCTCGCCACCAGCATCATTCCTGTGCTCTTACCAGCCATGGACTGTATTCAAGCGACTCGAGCGGTCCGGTTCCATAGGACGTTGGTATTGCCTGTCTCTCGGCCTTCGCAATAACAAGGTATTTGTATTCAATAGGCGCGCCCTTTGGACAAGCGAGCCCTTTCCCGATGGCGCTAGGCTCAGGGCAATGGCAGACGGGGCAGCAACGCAGTTCATGGAGATGTGGCAGGCCCGCCGCGTCCACGACTATGTCGCCCTGAACCTGCGCTCAAAGATCCGGCCCCGGGACCTTGCGCAGGTCGCGCAATTAAGCCACTCCGATTTCAATGCCGCATTCAGAGCCAGTTTCGGCTACGCGCCGAGTCAGTTCGTGATCCGGATGCGGATCGCGCGCGCGCAGAGGCTGTTGACTGGCTCCCATGACTCGCTGCGTAGAATCGCGGTGGAATGTGGTTTTCCGGATCCGTCGGACCTCAAGAACACCTTCCAAAGAATCGTTGGGGACTCGCCCGTGAATTGGCGTGCCCGGCAGCGTACGTCGAGTAACCGGACAGTCATCTGACGCGGATCCCAAGCGTCGGCCGGGGCGCTGCCGGCCGTATTCCCGCCTCGTCGTGCGGGAATACGCGTTAAGCTATCGTGGAATCATGATGTCCCCCGTAAGCGCAGAGGAGAACTGAACATGGCGACGATCAAGGTCTTGCAGAACGGCCCGTATCTCGTCCAGGGTGATGATGTCACCGCCGTGGATTGGAACGGGGCGAGCTACGCCATTCCGAAGCGCCCTTTCGCGCTGTGTCGCTGCGGCGCCTCCACTAACAAGCCCTTCTGTGATGGCACTCACAGCAGGCAGGGCTTCAAGGCCGCCGAGGCGGCGGTTCCCGGGAGTCAGGACAAGCCGGCGTAGCGCGGGTCCTGCGCAGTCTCCCGCGCCCCAGGCAGGCTCACGTGAAACGTCGCCCCCTGCCCTGGGGTACTGACTGCCCATAAGTGACCGCCATGCGACTCGATGATTGACCGGCAGATCCGCAGCCCCATGCCGGTGCCGTGGGTTTTGGTGGTATAGAACGGCTCGAAAATCCGTTGCGCCAGCTGCGGCGAAAACCCGACTCCGGTATCACTGATGGAAAGCAGGACCTGCTCATCCTTTGCGCGCTCCGCACGGACGAGGATCTCGCGCCTGCCGTCGATATTCTTCATCGCATCGATGCTGTTGACGAGCAGGTTCATCGCCACTTGCTGCAATTGCACTCGATCCCCAACGATCTGCGGCAGATCCGGCGCCAGCTCCGTGCGCACAGAGATGCCATAGCGCATCGCCTCGTCGCGCAGCAGCGCGATCGTTTCAAGGTTGACCTCATTGAGGTCAATGATCCCGCGTTTCAGAGCCCCTTTCTGGAATTGCGCGCGGATCCTGCCGAGAATCTCCGCCGCACGTTGTGCATCGCGCACGATTCTGTTGAGACCCGCGCGCGTTCCGTCCAGATCCGGTTTCTCGCGTCCGAGCCTGAGCAGGCAGGTGTCGGCGTTGGTCAAGGCGCCACTGATGGGTTGACCCAATTCATGAGCCAGGGATGCCGCCAACTCACCCATGGTGGTGACGCGATTGATGCGTGCCAGATCGTCCTGCGCCACGCCTAACGCCTCCTCGGCCCGCGTGCGTTCCGTCACGTCACAGGCGGCACCCACAAAGTCAAGGTCGCCGGTTTTGGACGCTCGGGCGATGACGTGGACGTGTTTCACTCTGGCATCCGGCATTAACAGTCGCAGCTGAAGATCAAACCCCTCTTTTTGCTTGGCCGCATCATCAAGGGTCTTCTGAACCAAGCCCCGATCGTCGGGGTGAATGACCTGCAACGCGACATCGAATGCGGGCTTGGCTGCCCGATCGCATTCCACGATGCTGTAGATCTCATCCGACCAGTAGATCTCGCCGCTGGCGCGACTCCAGCCGAAACTGCCGGTCTGGCTGATCCTCTGCCCCTGGGCAAGGAATGCTTCGCTGCGCTGCAGATCCGAATACAGGCCCGCATTTTCCAAAGAAATGGCCGCCTGCGACGCCAGCAATTGCAGCACGGTAACCCGCTCCGGTGTGAAGGCGCCGGGGGTAAGGTTGTTCTCAAGATAAAGCGCACCGACAAGCTTTTTTTGCCGGATGATCGGCAGACACAGGACGGATTTTGACCGGTCCTGCCGCACATATTCGTCCTTCGAATACACCGGGTCGGCCGCGGCATCATCCAGCAGAACGGCCTCCTGCGTGCGGATCACGTAGTTCAGCGCCGCCTCGGGAAGGTCAGACGGGCTAATGGGCGCCCGACGAACCGTCACCTCAACCCTGCCCTCGCTCGTGTGGGCCTCCGCTTCGATTCCCCGCTCACCGCCCCGAGGTCCACCCGGACACAGGATGAGCAGGCCGCGCTTGGCGCCGGCATTCTCCACCGCGATTCGGACCAGCTTTTCGATCAGCCGGGGAAGCACAATCTCGCTGGAAATGGCCTGGGACGCTCTGACGACTGTCTCGACGTCCAGCAGCGCAACTGACCGGCCGGTTGTGGCTAAGGGGCCGAGAGCGCGCTCCTCACGCAAGTGCGGGTACAGTTGATCAAGCTGCTTCACCTTACCCATCGCGCCCCAGCGGTCGTAACAGTTGCGGGCGTTGCGCAGATGCGCGTGGCCCGCGGTTTCGCCGCCGCGTGCCATGTAAAATTGCGCCGCCAATTCATGAGCGAGTCCCTCGCTCTGAACGAAGCCGTGTTCACGCGCTGATCGAATAGCCCCCTCATAGAGCCGCAGGGCGTCGGCCTCTCGCCCTTCGAGCCGCGCGATTTCGGCAAGTACCAGCGTGTGCTTGTGGCCGAATGTTGGCGCGAAGTTCTCGGCCCACTCCCGCAGTTGCTCCCGGTGCTTCGCAAGGAGTGTGCGCCACGCCGCCTGTTGATCGGCGGTCCCGGCATCGTACAGCGCCGCTACCGTCAGCGCCGCATAAAGGACAAAATCCAGCGTCTCAAGCTGGGCACCGGATACCTCAAGCACCTGCCCCGCCTTTTCGCCGGCTTTCAGTGCCTCCGCGTAATCTCGCGACAGGTACCGCGCCTTGAGCTTGAGGATCCAATACCATCCCAGCAGCATGGGCATCCGGTCCGCTGTAAGCCGGGCCTCAAACGCCGTCTCGTCAAACACCGCGTCGCTGAAACTGGAGAAGGTCGCGGTTCGGCCCTGCATCGTCGCGATGAAGCGCTGTTGGCTGACCATGATATCCGCCTGGTCGTGATGCTTGATGGCCCTGGTGTAGTCCAAGGCAATCTGCGACTCCTGCCAGACCGCATCGAGCGGCGCGTTACGCAGCAGCAGGTTGGTGGTCAGGATGAACATGCCGATGCAGGCGTGGTACGGCCTCCCCGTCTCTATCGCGGCGCGGATGCCCCTTCGAGCGAAGTCAATCGCCATCTCGATCGGCTGAGTCCAGGGAGCGACGTTGGCAAACGAGATGTAAACGTGAGCCCGACCGGCGACGAAGGCATGCTTGTCAATCAGGTCGCAGGCAAGCCTGATGAAACGATAGCCGTCACCGTAGCGTTGGAAGACGGATCGAAGCAGCGAGCCCCAATAGGAGCAGGCCGACGCGCACTCCCCGCTCGTCCCATGCTGCACGCTGATCCTGACAATACGGCAGGCTAGCAGGCAGCATAAACGCATGTCGGTAAAGTGGCTGGCGCCCAGAAGCTCCGAAAGAACCTTCGCGATCGCTCGCACTTCCGGGTCGCTCATCAGCGGCAGCTCAATCAGACTTTCGACCGCACGGCCGTTGAGCGCCTGCGTAAGGGCGTTGCGTTCGCACTGAACTTCCTCATCAGTCGGATGCGCAGGCAGTTCGATGCCAAACCCAAGCAGGCACGCCCGGGTGCTGTCCACAGCCTGGCGATTTTCCCCCTTATTGATCTGCAGCTGGATCTGCAAATGGTAGATGTCGGCCTCGTCGACCTTAGACGTGGCCCGTGACAATAGCTGTGCAATCAGCTGTTCGGCCCGATCGAGGTTCCCGGTCAGGAACTCGCATTCCGCGCACTCGAGCCACAGGCGGAAGGTCAGCGGATAATGACTGGCCCAGTCGCTCTCGGCCAACAGCGCCATGCCGCTCGCAAAATGCCCGAGCGCCGACGTATAGGCCGCGGACGTTTTGGCCTTTCGCCCTGCCTTGAGGTCGATGGCGGCCACCCGCACTTTCTCGTCGTGATCAATGAGCAGTTCCACGCCGCGATTCAGTTGATTAGCCACATCGAACAAATGTTCGGCGAGACCTTCCGCGGTCAGACTCGCAAGCAGCTCCCGTCCAATCACCAGGTGCAATTCAGGCCGTGCACGCTCGGGGATGAGCGCGTAGGCTGCCTCCTGAATCCGGTCATGCAGAAAGCCATAGGCGCCCTCCATCCGCAGGATCAACCCGGCGCGGAAGGCTTCCAGAAGGGAGGTGTGGATCTCTTCTTCACTTTGTCCGAAGACCACGCTCAGCATCGTAAGATCGACCCGATTTCCGATGCAGGCGAGTTTCTTGAGCGCATCCTGCGTCTGCCTGGACAGACGCCGCAGTTTCTCCACCATCAGATCCACCACATTGCCCGAGTAACCCTTGGCGCGGATCTGATCCAGGTCCCAGATCCAGTCTGCGGCATCCCGGTTGAAACGCAGCAGTTCCTCCTCTGCCAGCGAGGTCAGGAACTGGATCGCAAAGAACGGGTTACCGCCGGTCTTCTCGTGCACCAATCGCGCCAGCGGGGCAGCGGAGTTCCGGGTGCAGCGCAATGCGGCGCTGATGAGCCGCCCGACGTCATCGAATCCGAGCGGCTGCAGGACAATGTCGTGCGTCTTGGCCCCCGCCTCGCGGATCCCGGCCAGCATTCGCATGAGTGGATGAGCTGAGCTCACCTCGTTGTCGCGGTAGGCTCCGATAAACAGCACGTGGCTCACGTCGGGAGCGGTAATCAGGCTCTCGAATAGTTCCAACGTCGCCGTGTCCAACCATTGCAGGTCGTCGAGAAACAATGCGAGGGGATGCTCGGGTGTTGCGAAGACCCCAAGGAAGCGGCGGAACACCAGCTGGAAACGCCGCCGCGCCTCCTGGGGTGGCAACTCTGCCACGGCAGGTTGTTTGCCGATGACAAATTCAATTTCGGGTATGAGGTCGACCATGAGCTGGCCACTGCCCCCCATGGCCTCCAGCAGCGCCTCCCGCCAGTGGGCTACCTCGGCTTCGCGTTTCACCAGAATCTCGGAGACCAGCATCCGCAATGCCTGGGCGAGGGTCGCGTAGGGCACATCGCGCTTGTACTGATCAAACTTGCCTGCGGCGAAGAGCCCGCGCGGCGGGACCAGCACCTTGTGCAACTCATTCACAAGGGAGGATTTGCCCACGCCGGAATACCCGCTGACCAGCACCAATTCGGTGCAGCCCTGTGCCACCACCCGATCGAAGGCTTCAAGGAGCGCTGCGACCTCCCCTTCTCTGCCGTATAACTTCTCAGGTATGAGCAGGCGCTCCGACGAATCCTCGGTGCTCAGAGGGAATGGATCGATACGACCTTGTGACTGCCACTGCGCCAGGCAGCGCCGCAGATCCGCTTCGAGGCCCGCGGCCGTCTGGTAACGTTCCTCGGCATTCTTGGCGAGCAGCCTCATGATGAGGGCGGACAGCGGCTCTGGAACCGCCCGGCGATCGATGGGCGCCGCCGGTTCGCGTGCGATGTGGCAATGCACCCACTCCAGAGGATCGGCGGCGGCAAAGGGCAGCGTGCCGGTGAGTAGTTGGTACAGGGTGATGCCCAGGGAGTACAGGTCGCTCCGGGAATCAATCGAGCGATTCATACGCCCGGTCTGCTCCGGGGACATATAGGCAAGGGAACCGGCGATGCTCTCCGGCGGTGCAGGCGTCAGGCGCTCGCGGGGCAGGCGCGAGGCGATGCCAAACCCGGTGAGGCGCACCTGTCCGGACTCATCGACGAGCGCGTTCGCAGGCTTGATGTCCTTGTGGATCAGGCCCTGCCGGTGGGCTTGGCCCACCGCCGCCGCCAATCCGATGGCGACCTGCAGGAAGCGGGTCAGATCGATCGACTGTCCCTGCTGCTGTTCGATGACCCGATCCAGCGGATCACCCCCCGGGTCCTTGAGTATGAGCAGCGCGCGCCCTTGGCGTCGGGTCAGCTTCAGGGGCCGCGCCGCCCAGGCCTCATCGAGTTCCGCCGCCAGCAGGTATTCCTGTTCCAGACGCCGCAGACTGTGAGGGGTCGGGCGTTCAGCAACAGCCGCCAGCGCCAGGATGGACGCCTGGCTGACGCGATCCGTGCCGCGGTAGAACGTGAAGTCCGCCCCCTCCCGAAGCGGCTCCAATACGTAATCCGAATCCCCTGCCATGGCGACGGCTCTCGCTTTGGGAAATCAAGGCGCCTTCTTCAGGGGGAGAGAACGGCGTTTCGCGCCATTTCGCAATGATACGAAGGTATTACCCTCTGCCGATTTTGCCGGCAGCGCTCATGCATTAGAGTAACGCCTCAGAATAATCGGCAAGAACTCACTGGCATGACTTCGAACCTGTTGATTGTGACTACGCCCGGGTGGTGTTCATTCCCCCGCCAATGGCGAGCACCGTCTGTGGCGATTCTGACAGGGCTCGCGCTCGGAACAATTTGTAATATTTGCGCTGCATCAGATGCCGCCACCACGGTGAGCGATGATGCCGATTCGGCTGCCCTTCCAGAAATCATCGTCACCGCACGACGGCAGAACGAAGAGCTCGAAAAGGTGCCGGTCAGCGTCGTTGCGTTGCCCGCCTCGGTGCTGGCCGAGCAGCACGTCACCACTGAGCAGGAGCTGCAGACTGCGGTGCCCGGATTGGTCACCGTGGCTTCATCCTCCACCAATCAGCTCGCTTTCTCGATCCGCGGACAGGCACTGGATGCCTACTCCTACACCGCTCCCACGGTGCTCGCGTATTTCGACGAATTTCAGACGGGCGGGACCAGCGCCACCACTTTCTTTGATCTGCAGTCGGTGCAGGTTTTGAAAGGACCCCAGGGCACGCTCTTCGGCCGCAATGCGACCGGCGGCGCGATCCTGTATACGAGCACGCAGCCCGGCCAGGAGCTGGAGGGCTATTTCGACTACACCGCCGGGAATTTCAATGAACAGAAGGTCGAGGGTGCGGTCACGCTCCCGCTCGCTCAGTGGGCCTCGGTTCGCTTCGCCGCGGAGGATGAGCATCGGGATGGTTATGAACAGAACCTCTATCTCAACATCGATGAAGGCTCGCTGGATAATAGAAATTTCCGCGGCACCTTGTTGTTGACCCCGCTGGAGGCGCTGCAGAACACGACCACCCTTCAGTACGGCAGGCAGGGCGGGGACTCCGGTGCGCTCAAGATCACCAGCGCCAACATCGACTGCCCACCCAGCCCCAGCTGCGTGGGCGCCGAACTCTTTCCGCCCGGACTGCCCACCGGGGGTGAGTATCCGGCGAAGCTCGCCGCGTACAACGGCCTGCTCAACTTCATCGCCTTCCAGAGCAAGCAACCTTTCTGGGATGTCTGGAATGACTCCGACGATGCGCACGACGCGCTACTGAAGGAAGCGGTCAACAGGACCACCTACACGCTCAACGATGACCTCTCCATCAAGAACATTGCCGGCTACAACCAGGTCAATTCACGTGACCGCCTGGACGCCGATGGCAGCCCCTTTGATGTGGTGACGGTGGGATTAAACGGTGGCTCGGATATTGAGGGCAACCACTATTCCACCGAGCAATACTCCGATGAGCTGCAGCTGGCCGGTTTGGGGCTCGCCAAACGGCTCAACTATCTCCTCGGCGCCTACTACGACCGCGACAACGAGGGGGATGATTCCCCCGGGAACCTCGGCTGCGGTTCCATCGCATTTCCCGTGACCCCGGAGAATCCGGGGGGATGCGGGGTCCCCGGTGGCTTTCGCTACAACTTCGAGACTGATGAGGAATCGCGAGCCTTGTTCGGACAGGCCAATTACGAACTCATCGACAATCTGAAGGCAACGGCAGGCTATCGGGAAACCTGGGAAGACATCAATTTCCACTATGTCGATGATGGCAGCGTGCCTGAGGATACGCACCAGCTGGCAGGCGTGCCCTTGCCCCCGACCTTGAGCGAGCGCGAGCCGAGTTGGACGCTGGGGCTCGATTATCAGCTCACGCCGCAGGCGTTGCTCTACCTCGCGCAGCATGGCGGTTTTCGAGTCGGCGGCTTCAACGGCGGCAGTACCGTTCAGACCAGCACCGGCGCGACCAACATCGATGCATTCAAGCCCGAATTTGCCCGCGATCTGGAGCTTGGTATCAAGTACGCGGGTCGATTGGGCCCGTTTCCCGTGCGCCTCAACGCGGACGTGTACGAGGAACGAGTACGAGACGCGCAGCGTGTCGTCTATTCGGGTGTTTCCTCGTTCACCGTCAATGCGGCCAAGACTCAAGTCGACGGCTTCGAGCTGGATGCGCCCATCGATCTGACTCCCTGGTTACAGGCCGGCGTCTACTATGCGTACACCGATGCGCGTTATACCGATGGCAGTACCCATTTTTCGCAGGTCGACGCCCTGACGGGTGCGATCGAGAACCTCTCGGTGATCCTGGGACCCTATGGCGATGCCCCGCGCAATTCGGGCTCCCTGTACCTGCGATTCGTCCATGCCCTGCCGAACGCCCTGGGCCAACTGGTCCTCCGGCAGGACCTGTACTCGCAGAGTTACTTCTACTACACCAACTTCGCCGCAAGCGTGAACGTCCCCGCCGATGGCATCGGGCCGCTCGACCCCAACACCAAGATCGGCGGTTACGCGTTGCTGAACGCCAGAGTCGAATGGAACGACATTGCCGGCTCCAGGGTCCACGCGGCGGCCTATGTGAGGAACATGCTCAATAGGCAATATGAGGTGGGCGGTTTGGGTTTTGGCGCAGCGGTCGGTGTGGATTCGGTGGTGCTGGGTACCCCGCGCATGGCGGCCCTGGAGCTGGGGGTCAGGTTCTGAGTCAATCCTCGACACTGGCGCTCGGCCGATCATCACCGGCCTCCACCTCGCTATGCCAGCGTCCCTTCGCATCCTCATAGGAAATCTTCGCGCTCTCGCCCGGCTCCGCCTGCTCCCTGGCGGCAAGTCTGGCAGCCTGGCGCGCCGCCTCTCGCGTGCGAAAAGGCTCGGAAAACGTTTCATTGGCCTTGTAGGCCCAGCCGCCGTCATGTTTCACGACTTTATAGATGATGGTGCTCATAAGGGGTTCTCCGGTTAATTCTTGGGCGTCCCGACTTTCGCCGCGCTCAACCATTGCACGATCTCATCACTGAGGCGATTGACCGCCGCGCCCAGGCACAGCGCGGCCCCGCGCGCATCGGCGCTGGGCGCGGGATCCGCAATCCGAAATACGTGCTGAGCAACCATCCGACCATCAATCCCCCACAGCGAGGCGCGCAGCTGAAGAATGCATTGGCTTTGGGTCGTCGTGCTGAAGGCCTGGGTGAACTCATCCAGGGAGGTCTGCAGTAGAAAATCACCGGTGACACTGGAGGTCGGCAAGGTAAAACCCGCATTGGCGGCTTGCACCGCCTGACGCAACCGCAGGGTCACGAGCTCCCCGGGGGTCGCCACCCACTGATTGATCGAGTAGCGTTGCGGGCGCGGCGGGGACTCATAGTCCAGGCGGTAAAATATGTCCCGGGTCCGCATCCAGCTCGGTTGACCGACGTCGGCCACGATCAGGTTCATGCTCAGGGTGCTGGAACGCTTCCCCAGGGCATCGAAATCCCCCAGGTCGAATTGTCGCGGGGGGGCTCGGGAGCTCGCGCAGCCCACCAGGCACAACAGCATCAAGGCCAGACTCGCACGGGTCATGGGTGGCTCCCCTTCGATGCGGCACCACGCTCTCCCGGACCGGGCGCGGGCGGTGCGGTTCCGAACAGCACACTTTGGGGCTGCTGCCGCAGTTCCTCGAGCAGCTCCTGCAGGGCATCCGAATTCTGCGCAAGGCCATCCAGCAGCCGATCAAGCTTCGGCAGCGACTCCCCCACCAGCGCCTGCTGTATGCCTTGCGCGGCAAGTCCCGTCTGATGGGCGCCTTCTCCCACCTGATCCAATGCGCCAAGATGGCCCCGGAAGCCCACCGCCAGCCGATCAATGTCCTCCAGGGTCTGGTGCGCGGATCGCAGCGTGTCATCGGCCTCCAGCGTGAGGATGTCCACGCGGCTGGCGGCCGGTCGCAGGTCGTGTGCCAGCGCCGTCACCTGCTCGGCGGCCGCGGAGAAGTCGATGAGCATGCGCGACAGATGCTGTGAGTTCTCCGGGCTTAAGACCGAATCCACGCGACCGAGGGTATTGGTGAAGGAGGTGAGGAACTGCTCGCCGGTGGCCGGAAGCGACGCCCAGGCCGACAGCCGCAGGGGTATTCTCGCAGGGCTGGTGGCGCTGGTGGTCAGGACCTCGTGCGCCTGGCTGGGAAAATCCAGCTCCACGTAGGCATCCCCGGTCAGACCCTGGACGCTGAGCGTGGCGAAAGTGCCCTTACGCAGCACGAACCGCGGATCCACCGCGACGCGGACCCGGATGCTCGATGGGTCGTCGCTGTCGAACTGGATGCTCTGCACCTGCCCGACCTGGACGCCACGCAAGGTCACGTTCGCACCCACCCTCAGGCCTGCCACCGAGGAGCTCGTGATGAGGTCATACAGCGCTCCGTGACTTTGACCGCGATCGTTGAACCAGAGGATGGCGCCGATCAGCAGCGCCAGCAGCACCACCACGAAGACACCGGCAGCCATGGTGTAGGATTTGTTCTCCATCGCCGCTATGCCGCCTTGACACTGTGAGCGCCGTGTCCCTCGAAGAAGTGCTGGACGAAGGGGTGCGGGAAGCGGATGACCTCCGCCAGCGGCGCGGCCACGATGATGCGCTGCTCAGCGACCACGGCGACCCGATCCGCCAGGGCACTCAAGGAATCCACATCGTGTGTCACCATGACGACGGTGAGTTTGAACACCTCGCGCAATCGCGCAATGAGACCAACGACTGCATGGCACTGCTCCGGATCCAAACCCGCGGTGGGTTCATCCATGAACAGCAGATCCGGCTTGAGGATCAGAGCGCGGGCGAGCGCCACGCGCTTGACCATGCCCCCGGAGAGCTCCGCGGGGAGCTTGTGGGCATCCTGGCTATCGATACCCGTGGCATGCAGGGTCACGAGCACCAGCTCAGTGAGCAGCTCCTCCGGCCACCAGCGCGCCTCGCGTACCGGCAGGGCGACGTTGTCAAACACGCTCAGCGCGCTGAACAGCGCCCCGCCCTGAAAGACCACTCCGGAGTGGCTCGCCCATTGCCGGCGTTTGCCGGGGGTGAGGGCCGACATGTCCGAATCCAGGACCCGTACGGTGCCGCGATCGGGCTTGATCAGTCCCAGCATCAGCTTCAGCAGCGTGGTCTTGCCGCCGCCTGAACTGCCGATGATGGCCAGCGTCTCGCCTCGCTGCACCTCGAGGTTCAGGTCGCGATGGATCACGACCCCGTCCAGGCGGGTCTCCAACCCCTTGACGGCAATGATGGGTGTGACCATGCCGCGCTCACATACCCAGATGAGAAAATGCGATGGCCAGTGCCGCATCGATCACCAGTACCGCGGTCAGGCCGCTCACCACTGCCCGGGTGGTGCCTGCAGCCAGGCTCTCCGAATCCGGTTTGACGCGAAATCCAAAATGGCAGCTGATCAGCGCGATGGTGGCGCCAAATAAAGCCCCCTTGCCGATCCCGAACAGCACGCTGGAGAGTGGAATGACCTGAACGATGCCGCGCAGGAAATCGCCGGGTGCGATTCCAAGCTGCAGCCGCGCGCCGGCCATCGCGCCCGCGATCGCCGTCATATCGGTCCACGCCACCACCAGTGGCAAGGCCACCACTTGGCCAATGAGCTTGGGTACCACCAGCCGCCGCACGGGGGAAATACCCAGCACCGAGAGGGCCTCGAGCTCGCCGGTGACGCGCATGACGCCGATATGGGCGGTCATCGCCGATCCGGAACGGCCCGCATTGAGGAGGGCCGCAAGGATCGGGCCCAGCTCACGAAACACCGCGAAGCCCGTGAGATTCACGATATAGGACTCGGCGCCGATTTCGCGCAACTGTTCGCCCGACAGGTAACACAGCACGATGCCGATCAGAAACCCGACCAATCCGGAGATGGCCAGCGCCTGGGCCCCGCTGCGAAAGATGGTGGCCGTGATCTCGCGGCGCGGAATATCCCGCAAGGAACGCAGCATGGCGACCCCATCGATGGCCGCCGCGCCGAGCAGCCCGAGCAGGTCGCGGCTCGTCGTGAGGATGCCCAGGCCGGCGCGCCCCAGGAGGGCGATGATCTCGGCCCCGGCCGCCGGCCGGACCTGCGCTGGCGCGGAGGCTAATTGCGCCAGATTGTCGAATACCCAGGCATCTTCGCTGCGCAGCGACAGCTGCCGCGGTCGCTGCCGGTTCCATGCGTGCCACATCAGGGTCGCGCCGGCGGCATCGATATCCCGGATCTGGGTCAGATCCCAGCACGTCGCGCGCGTCGCCGCCGACTCCAGACACCTCAGGAGCTCGTGCGGGCGCTCGTGTATGGCGCGAATGTCCCACCGTCCATACAACGTCACGCGGGTGTCGCCCTCCGTCTCCGCATGGCAGTCGACGACAGCCCGATCGGCCTCCGGCGCCATCGCCGCCGTCACAAGGATCTTTGTCGGCACATAGTGCCGCGACAATGCCTCTCTATCGTCATCGGCACTTGAATGTGGTGCGCGTAATTGAACGCTTATGCCGCTACCTTCGGCGCGACTTGCGAGCGCCGCACCATGAGGCAAGAAACCGCTCGTTCATGCAAGGCCCCGGGAAAGGGGGCGCGCTAGCCTTTGGGCACGCGGAATGTTCCCGCGGAGGTGCGATTGGTCTTCGGTTCCAATGGAGGAATTATGCGAGTCCTAGTTTCAATGGCGACAATGATGTTGGTCTGCGGAGCGGCGGTGGCGGACCCCACGTCCGACACGGTGCCCGTGCCGGACAGCTCCTCGCCGGATGCCACGGTGTCGCTGAAAGCGACCAGTGTGGCAGCCGGCCTCGGCTGGGAGTGGGGTAATGGCAAGCTCGAGTTCAAGGGCAAGGGACACAAGTTCAAGATCTCCGGCCTGTCGGTGGTGGACGCCGGGGTCTCGAGTGTCACGGCCACTGGTGAGGTGTACAACCTGGCCCACCTGAGCGACTTCTCGGGAAATTACACCGTCGCTTCGGCGGGTATTGCGCTCGGCGGCGGCGCCGGTGCCTCGTACCTGAAGAATGAGCATGGCGTGATCATCAAGCTGGTGGAGACCGAGCAGGGATTGCGCTTCAACCTCTCTGGGGCAGGCGTGAAGCTCACGTTGAGCAACTAGCGGGCCCCCGCAACCCGCCCGCCGCGATGCGCCACTGTGCGCACTGCGGCGGGCCCGGGTGCTCTGCCGATCAGAAATTGGCGGCGAGCCTCAGGCCCACGATCACATCATCGGTGTTCTGCGAGGTGCCGCCCGGGTGGCGGACATACTGGACATTCGGCCGCAGCTCAATCCAGGGGGCGAGCTCGGCGGCATAGAAGACCTCGCCGACGTATTCGGAGCTTTGGATGGGAACCGCGTCCTCCCCCAGCAGGTCCTGCAACCTCTCACCGGCCGCGACACGGCTGTTGACGTGGGTGCCACCGATGGCAACGCCGAGTTTGTCCTTCGGGCGCCAGCCGATGATGCCACTGTCGAACATGCCCAGGGTCACCTGCTTGTCCAGGACGGCGGTGCGCCGGTCCGCTGAAGTGGCGTTCAGGAAGACACTGATGCCGCGGGCGAGTTCGGCCGTCCCGGTCAATCGCTGCTGGAAGTTGATGTACTCCCCATAGGAGCCATCGCGCACCAGCGGCTGGCCGCCATCGAGCACCAGGGGCTGCCGGGCCGTATTTTCGAATACGTCGGCGCCTCTTGAGGTGTTGTACCAGGCACCGAACTTGTAGCTGCCGTCGAGCCCATCACCGAAAACCGGCAGCCAGCCGATTTCAAAGGGCAGCAACGCGCCGGTGGCGCCGATGGGATTGCCGAAGTCGAAGGCATACTTCTGCAACAGGTAGCTGGGATTGACCACGAAGGCACCCACCTGGACGTAGCCGAAAGTGGCGATGTTGACCTTGAACCTGGTGCCCCACTGGCTGATCGGCCAGTTGTACCAGTAGTTGCCGACCAGGTTGCCCGGCTGTGCCCCGCAAAACGTGAGGTTCATGAATTCGCAGGAGAAGGCCGCGAAATCCTCACCCTCGGTGAGCCGGCCGATCTTCCAGTCGAGGGTATCGCCGAAATATTTCTGGTCGTACCAGAACTGGGTGAGCAGCCAGGTCTGGCCCCGCCCATAGATTTCCTGGACCTGCTGTAGTGACTGCAGGTCCTCGACGCTGCTCAGATTCTGGCCATTGCGGTCTGTGACCGTCACCTGAAATTTCGCCTGGTTGAGATCCAGGAGCTTCTGCAGGTCAAACCCCAGGCTGAAGGTGAACTGGTCATCATAGGTCACCCCTTCCTGCGTACCGCCTTGCACATTGGTCGCGGTCTCTGAGGTGTAGCCAATCCGAAAGTCGATCCCGAGGTCGCGCAGTTCATTACGCAACCCATCCCAGTCGAGGAAGATATCGGTGGGAAAGGGCGTCGGGGCGCCGGCTTTGGCGGCGCCGGCCCATGCGATGACTCCAAGGGCAAAAGCTTTGACAGCAATCCTGCTTCTCATGACTGGCGCTCACTGAAAGTAATCTACCCGGGCTCGATGAGAGCAGCCCATCGCGGCTCGTGCCAATTGCACGATGGTGTTGCAGATACCTTGGTGTTGATTTGACAACTCACACCATCGTCCAATGGTGGCTGGCGGCTCACTGCTGATTAAGTGAGTCTTCGCGCCATCATCGGCGCAAGGAGAGCTCGCGATGCGAACCACTTCATCGGATCAGGATCAGCGCACGGTGGAACAGATCATCCGGGAAGCCGAGCGCAACGATGAGCGCAGCGTTCCATTCTCCACTCCCCTTTGGATTGCGATCATCGCCGTGGCGATGTTCGCGGTGGGGGTCGGTCTGCTGCTGTACTTCGGGGAGTGATCGGCTCAGAGCGCGAAGGTCGGACGAAGCACCGCGCGGGCCAGCGTGTGCGGGGTCATTTTGAAACCCGCAAACGCGGGCGTCACATCCTCGGTGACATCCAGTGCCGGGACATCCAGGGCATGCACGGCGAACACATAGCGGTGCGGCGAATCGCCCTTGGGCGGCGCCGGACCCAGGTAGGCCCTGCCACCCAGATCATTGCGGATATGGAAGGCGCCCTTGGGCAGGTCGCTGCCGATTCCGGCGCCACGCCGCAGGCAAGTGACCCCCGGCGGCAGGCCGATCAGCATCCAATGCCAGAATCCGCTCCCCGTCGCGGCATCCGGGTCATAGCAGGTCACCACGAAACTGCGCGTCGCCTTGGGAAAGCCCGACCAGTGCAGTTCGGGCGAGAGGTCCTTGCTGCCCGCCGCCCAGGAGTGCGCGAAGGTCGCATCCAGCGGCTTACCGTCCTGTGCGTCATCGCTCTCGAGCACGAACGCGGGGACTGCGGGAAGGAACTCATAGGGATCAAGCGGCATGACCGGTGTGTTCATCGCGTGGCCTCCTGCTAAGGAGCGGATCAGACCAACGACGCGCCTGCCTGGCTATCAGACGATGGTATCGCATCGCCCCCTACGAAGGTCGAATAGGCCCAGATGGATGAGGTGGCTAGGATGGATCTACAGCAGGAGAAGCAGATGAATTCGACAACGGCGCCGCAGATCCGAGTGAACCGCATTTCTCAAGCCTACTGGAGAGTCACCTTTGATAACCCACCACTCAACCTCATGGGCCCGGAGTTCGTACTACAGTTCCGGGAGATCATGGCGGGACTCGAAGCCGACGCACACCTCAAGGTGGTGGTCTTTGACAGCGCGGTGCAGGGATTCTTCCTCAATCATTCCGACTTCAATGCCCGGCTCGAGGACCTCACTGAAATTCCAGCCGGCCCGAGCGGCCTGCCCGCCTGGCCCGACATCCTGGTACGCATCACCCGCGCACCCGTGGTGTCGATTGCCCTGATACGCGGCCGCGCCACCGGCAACGGCAGCGAGCTGGCGCTCGCCTGCGACATGAGCTTCGCGAGTCGCGAGAAGGCGCTGCTGTCGCAGTGGGAAGTGGGCGTGGGTCTGGTGGCCGGCGGCGGGCCCATGACCCGGCTGCCGCGGCTCATCGGTCGGCAGCGCGCCCTGGAGGTGCTCATGAGCTCGGATGACATCGATGGGGATCTGGCGGAGCGCTACGGCTACGTGAACCGGTCCTTTCCGGATGCGCAGCTGAGTGGTTTCGTGGACCAACTGGCGCAACGGATCGCGACCTTCGACAAGTGGGCCATTGCCAACACCAAGCGCCTGGTCAACGCCGCCAGTCTGCCCCCGGATGTTGAGATGCAGGCGGGCTGGGATGCCTGCATGGCCTCGATCGTGCGCCCGGCGGCGCAGACGCGGATCAAGGGCCTGATGGCGCGCGGCTTCCATCAGCCGGGCGATGCCGAGGAGCGGCTCGGCTACTACCTGGGCTCATAGGCCTTGGGGCTGCCGCTCAGACATAGCGCGGAATAGGTCCATCGTGCGGGGTGATCCGCTCCGCGAGGTCGAGCATCACCTCATCCACGTAGCACCAGCCCCAGCCCTCCGGCGGGTCGTACGCCTCGATGATGGGATGTCCGGTTTGGTGGAAATGCCGGGTTGCGTGCCGATGCGGCGAATCGTCACAACAGCCCACGTGCCCGCAGCGGCGACACAAGCGCAAATGTACCCACGGCGACCCCAGCCGCAGGCATTCTTCACAGCCCCTGGCACTGGGTGTCACCTCGGCGATCGAACCGGCATGCGAACAAGGGTCTGACATCAGGCCATCGCCTGGTGAAGGGCTTTCAAGGCCGCTGAGTAAATCTCGGAGAATGTCGGAAAGGGCTGAATCGTGTCGCGCAGCACCTGCAGCGGCACGCGCGCCCGGATGGCAAGCGTCGCCTGCTGGATCCATTCCCCGGCCTCCGGCCCCAGCGCGACCGCACCGGTCAGGCGCTGGCCATCGCTGAGCAGGGTCAGAAATCCGTTCGACTCGCCATAGGCACGGGTGTAGGTGGCGGTCTTGGCGAGCTCCGACAGTCTGGCCGTGGCGCTGTAAGCCGCAGACGTCGCGCCAACCGCTGCCGCCTGCGGATCGGTGTAGATGACCCGCGGTACGGCATCGTAATGGGCTTCACAGGGCTGGCCGAGAATATTCGCCGCCGCCACCCGGCCCTGATACTTGCCGACGTGGGTGAGCTGCCACAGACCCGTGACATCCCCGATGGCCCAGAGCCGCTCCCCGGCACGCAGCCGCGTGTCCACCGGGATACCGCTTTGGGTCGCCTCGATCCCCACCGTCTCAAGGCCGATCTCCTGCACCCGGGGGCGCCGGCCCGTGGCGATCAGCAGTCGATCGCCGCGCAACTCCCGGCCATCCTCAAGGCGGATGAAATACTGTGAGTCCTCATGGCCGGCCAACAGCGCCCGGGCACCGAGCACGAGCTCGATGTCCTCCTTGCGCAGGCTATCCGCGAGCGCCATGCCCAGTGCCGCAGGCTCCCGCCGCAGCAATTGGGGCGCGCGCGCGATGAGCACCACTTCCCCGCCCAGGCGCCGCACGGCCTGCGCCATCTCGATGGCCACCGGCCCGCCTCCCAGGATGAGCAGGCGTTTGGGAATGGCCTTCATGCCGGTGACTTCGCGGTTGGTCCAGATGCCCTTGAGGTCGGATAATCCAGGAAGGGGCGGGATCAGGGGATCGGAGCCGGTGGCAACAATGACCTGCGCGGCGCTGTAGCGCCTGCCATCAACATCGACCAGGCCCGTTCCGGCGAGCCGTCCATGACCGCGAATCAGGTGGATGCCCCGCTCGCCCAGCCAGCGCTCCTGGCCGGCATCCGAATACCCGGAGACCATGAAATCCCGCCAGGCAAGCGTGCGCTCGATGCTGACCTCCGCTTTCGCGGCCGCCTCGAGCGCGCTGTGGGCCGCCTCACCGGGACGCAGCAGGACTTTGGAGGGGATGCACGCCCAGTAGGAGCACTCCCCGCCGGCAAGCTCGCGCTCCACCAGCGCCACGCGCAGACCGCCTTCGGCCAGCACTCCCGCACAGTGCTCACCGGGCGAGCCGCCGCCCAGCACCATGACGTCGTAGTCGCAGCTCATATCAGCGCGGATGACTTTCCGAACTCAGCCCCAGCCGCAGGGCCACGGTGACCAGCCCGGAAAAGGATTCAGCGCCCATCTTGCGCATCACCCGGCCACGATGCGCCTTGACCGTGATTTCACTGATGCCCAGGGTCGCGGCCACCTGCTTGTTCAGATGCCCCCGGACCACGAGCTCCATGACCTCCCGCTCGCGGCGGCTGAGAGACTCGTAGCGCTCGCGCAGCAGCTTCAAGATGCGCTGCTCCTCCAAGAGCGCCTTGCTGCGCTCCAGCGCGCTGCGAATGGCTTCCAGGAGTGCCCGGCCCGAGAACGGCTTGGTCAGAAATTCCACGGCGCCGGCCTTCATGGCCTGCACCGCCGTGCGGATGTCATCGCGCGCGGTGATGAAGATGATCGGCATCTCCCCGCGGCCATCCGCCATCAGCTGCTGCACCTCAAGACCGTTCAGATCCGGAAGGCCCACGTCCAGAATCAGGCAACTCGGACCCTTGGGTCGGGGCTGCGCCAGGAACTCCTCCGCGGACCCGAAAACTTCCGGAAACCACCCGGCCGCCTCCACCAGTCGTTCCAGGGATTCGCGCACCGAGAAGTCGTCATCGACGATGAAGACCAACGGCGCCGCGGTCGGTGTCGCTCGCACAGCCACCTCCGAGGCGTCGTGGGTCGTGGGTGACATCAGGCGGCCTGATGGGCCTCATCCGCAGGCTCGTGCGAAATCTCGATCGTGTTCCAGGTCGATGTCGGTCGCGACAGCAATCGCAGCAGCGCGCGGGCGGCCCCGGTGGAAGAAGCCGGATTTTGCCCGGTGACCACGCGGCCGTCGACGATCGCGAGCGGTTTCCACACCGGCACTTTCTCGAAGATGCCGCCCACCCGTTTCAGTTCATCCTCCACCAGAAACGGCACCACATGCGTGAGCTTGACGGCCTCCTCCTCCTCATTGGTGAAGCCGCAGACCCGCTTGCCCTTGACCAGCGGCTCGCCCTGATGCTTGACCAGGTGAAATACCGCCGAGGAGTGGCATACCGCCGCCACTGCTTTGCCGGCGTTGTAGAAGGATTCGATGAGCGCGATCGAGGTCTTGTTGTCGACCAGATCCCACATCGGGCCGTGTCCGCCCACGTAGAACACCGTGTCGAAGTCTTCGGACTTCATGTCCGCCAGTTTCTTCGTGGTCGCAAAATCCTTCTGCGCCACCGGATCCTTCTTGAACCGCGCCATGGCAGCGGTCTGATTCTCAGGCAGATCACTCTTCGGATCGATGGGTGGTTGGCCGCCCTTGGGCGTGGCCAGCGTCAGGTCAACACCCGCATCCCGAAAGACGAAATACGGCGCCGCGCCCTCTTCCAGCCAGAATCCGGTCTTGCGTCCCGTATTGCCCAGAGTGTCGTGCGACGTCAGAACCAACAGTATCTTCATGTATGTGCTCCTTGAAGCAATTGCCGGCCGCAGCCCGAACGGCCGCGCTCCGGGGCCGAAGCTAGCAGGGGATGGGCCGTCAACGCAGTTGCACCTTGGTATCGGGCCACTAGGGTGCGCTGCCAAGATTGTCGGTGTAGTCGGGCAGCCGTAGTTCAACGTCCGGCTTCACCTGCAGCCCGAGCGCCATCAGCTGCTTCACCCGCCGCTGCGCCTGGGGGCGCTGCACCGAGGCGATGAATCCGTCCCATCCGGCACCGATTTCATCTTCCGACGGCAGATTCGTGCCATCCACGAGTCGCTTGATGTCGGCAATCGCCTGCTTGTCGAAGCTCGCGATGCGACGGGCCATGCGGTCCACGAACTGATCGAGCTCTGCATCCGGAAGCGAACGGTTGACATAGCCGTAGCGTTCGGCCAGGTCACCATCGATGTCCTCGCCGGTCAGCAGCACCTCGAGGGCGCGCCCGCGCCCGATGAGGCGCGGCAGGCGCGCCATCGGTCCCCCGCCGGGAACCAGCCCCGCGCCCACTTCCCATTGCGACAGGATGGCCTTCTCGCGACTGGCAAAGCGCAAATCACTGGCCAGAGACAGCTCGCTGCCAACCCCCGTCGCGCGGCCACGGATGGCGACGATGGAAACCACCGGCGCGCGGCTCAAGCGCACGAACATGTCGGGCACCGGCGGCAAGCCGGTCGGGCCGGGCGGCAGGTCCGTGGTCGCCGACAGCGGTGGGACAAAATCGTAGTGCGTGAGAAAGAACCCGGGTACGGCACTGTCGAAGACCACCACCCGAACCTGCGGGTCCGTCTCGAGTAAGGAGATGATCGCCTGAAACTGCGGAATGGTCTCCGGTCCGAAGATGTTGTAGGGAGGGTTATCCAGCGTCACCCGCCAGTACTGCGGCGTGACGCGCGTGAGATGCACCTCACGTTTCACGGCAGTTGCCGCGGCGGAGGCTGCAGGGTCGGCGAACGCCGTGAATGCAGGCGCGCACAGCAGCAGCGCCGCGGCGAGCCGCCAAGTCCATCTTGAGATCATGAGCGTTCTCCTGAAAACCCAGGCCTAGGTCAGACCGAAAATCGCAAAGCGTCCCGCGGCATCGGTCCACACGCGCTCCACCTGCCAACCGTTGTGGTTCGCGAGACTGGTAAAGCCCTCGATGTCGTACTTGCGCGAGCTCTCGGTGTGGATGGACTCTCCGGATGTGAATTCAAACTGCCGCCCCGCAATCCTGACGCTCTGGGCGCACTGGCTCACCAGATGCATCTCCACTGCGGCCTCGTTCTCATTCCACCGCGCCGCATGAGAGAAGTTCTCGAGTGCGAAGTCGCCCCCCAGCTCGCGGTTGATGCGCATCAGCAGATTCAGGTTGAAGCAGCCGGTAACCCCGGCCGCATCCTCGTAGGCCGGCAGCAGCACCTCCAGCGGCTTGCGCAGGTCTGCCCCGATCAGCGCCTTGCCGCCGCGGCCGACATGGGCGCGCATGCGCTGCAGGAACGCCGCGGCCTCATGGCGGTCGAGGTTGCCGATGGTGGAACCGGGAAAGAAGGCCACTCGATTGAGCAGCGGAATCCACTCCGGCAGCGCGAAATCATGGGTGAAATCCGCCGCAACCGGGCGGGTGGCCAGTTCGGGAAACAGGCGCCGGAAGCGCGCCGTGGTCTGATCCAGAAAATCCGCGGCGATGTCCACCGGTACATACAGCCGCGGGTTGTGCAGCGCCTGGATCAGGATCTCGGTCTTGATGCCCGCCCCGGCGCCGTATTCCAGCAGGGTGCGATTCGCGCCGCAGAATTCGGCGATGTCGCGGGCCTGCTCGCGCAGGATCTGCGTCTCGGTGCGCGTGGGGTAGTACTCGGGCAGCTGCGTAATCTGCTCGAAGAGCTCGCTGCCGCGATCATCGTAGAGCCAGCGACTGGGCAGGCTCTTGCGCGGCCGGCTCAATCCGGCCACGACATCCGCGCAGAATCCGGCGGCACCGGGCCCCGGGTTCCTCGCAAATCCTGCGGCCGGCCCGTCCTGGGCGAGTCGCAGGCCCGCGAACTGCCAGCGCGCCGTGGGCGCGAAGAAATTGCGATAGGTGTGGCGGATGTGGGAAGCCGGGGTTGCACAGGAACCCCCGCGCAGCACGAACTGACCGGACATGAACTTGCCGTTGTACTCCCCGATGGCGCCGCCGGGCGGCGCAAATCCCGGGTAGGGTTGGAAGGGGCTGCGCGTCCATTCCCATACATCGCCGAACATCTGCCGCATTCCATGAACCGCCGGCGCGGCCATGGGTCGCAGGCGGCCGGAGTCGGCGAAGTTGCCCTCGCGGGGCACCATGGCGGCGGCGTGTTCCCATTCGCCTTCCGTGGGCAGACGCTTCCCGGCCCAGCGGGCGAAGGCCTCCGCTTCGAAGAAGCTGACGTGCGTGACCGGTGCTTCAAGGTCCACCAGTTGCGGACCACGAAGCGTCATCGACCAGTAGATTCCCTCATGCTCCTCCCAATACAGGGGTGCGCTCCAGCCCTGCGAGCGCACCGCATCCCAGCCCTCTGCCAGCCACAACAGGGGATTGCGGTAGCCGCCATCGCGCATGAACTCCAACCATTCGCCGTTGGTGACCTGACGGTTGGCCAGCTGATAGGGCTCCAGGATCAAACGGTGCCGTGGCGCCTCGCAATCAAAGGCAAAACCCGGACCACAATGACCGACCTGCACCACTCCGCCCGCGAAAGGCAGGTACTCCAGGGCCATGCCCGAGCGGGCGTTGACGGGCAGCGGCTCCGGGGCCTTGAAGGCCGGACGCAGCGGACTTTGTGCGAACAGATGCAGGATGTCGGTCAGCAGCAGTTCCTGGTGCTGCTGCTCGTGGTGGCACCCCAGGTCGATGAGGTTCGATATCTCGAGCCCGGGTGAGCGCCTCAACACCCGGGTAATCCCGGCATCCACGTGATCACGGTAGGCATACACCGTGTCCAGGGTCGGCCGCGTGAGCAGTCCGCGCGCGCACCGCGGATGCCGCTCGCCCAGGGTCTCGTAATAGGAATTGAACAGGTAATTGTACCGATCATCAAACAGCCGATAGCCCGGCAGATGTGGCAGCAGCACCATGGTTTCAAAAAACCAGGTGGTATGGGCCAGATGCCATTTCGCGGGGCTGGCATCGGTCATCGATTGGGCAGTGGCATCCGCATCGCTGAGCTCCGCCGTCAGCAGGCAACTGGCGCGCCGGATGGCGTGAAAGAACTTCTCCAGCGCGCCCGATTCGGGCGCAGACCTCAGTCCGGTGATTGCTTGCATGAGGCGAGGCTCACACGGCACCTGCTGCCTGCCAATGAGCCATACGTATTGGTGCCGGCGATACCTTCGTACGATGGTCGCGCCCAAGCAGGCCGTTACCATCAATCTTTACTCAGCTCGGGCCGCCCACATCTTCCGGAGCACGCCATGTTCAATCGACGCCTGCTGCATTCACGACGCGCACAGTTTGCGTTGGTTCTGGTGTTTGGGGTCGTCGTGGCGCTGCTCGCCGGCGTTGCCGTATCCGCGCCGGATCAGGATAAGTACTCCCTGAAGGTTCCGGACGGCCTGCCCTTCTCTGATTTCAGGGGATACGAGGACTGGCAGGTGGTCGCCGTCAGCCAGACCGAGAATCTGCTCAAGGTCATGCTCGCCATTCCCATCATGATCAAGGCCTATCGCGAGGGCATCCCGGGCAATGGTCAGGCCTTTCCGGATGGCGCCAAGATCTTCAAGGTCGAATGGAAGCCCAAGGTGAACACGCAGTCCCCGTTCTGGGTTCGGGTTCCCGCCTCCTTGCAGGATGTATTCCTCATCGAGAAGGACAGCAAGAAGTATCCGGCCACGAAGGGCTGGGCCTATGCGGTGTTCGACTATGACCCTGCCGGCAGCACCTATGCGGCGGACAAGACCGGCACCATCAACTGCGGCTTCGCCTGCCATACCCGGGTCGCCGGCAAGGACTACATCTTCACCGGATACGGCACGCGCTGAAGCGCCATGGCGCGGCTGCTGTCCGTCAATGTCGGCCTGCCGCGGGACATTCAGTGGCGGGGCCAGACGATCCGCACGGGAATCTGGAAGAACCCGGTGAGCGGGCCCTGCCGCGCCCGGCGCCTGAACCTCGATGGCGACGGTCAGGGCGACAAGGCCGGACACGGGGGGCCGAACCGTGCCGTCTTCGTCTATCAGATCGAGTCCTACCATCACTGGCGGGCGCAATTGGGGCGAACCGGGTTCGTCTATGGGCAATTCGGTGAGAACTTCACCGTCGAAGGACTGCCCGACAATGAGGTGTGCATCGGCGATCAATTTCAGATCGGCAGCGCGGTGTTCGAGGTCGCGCAGCCGCGCGTGACCTGCTATCGGATCGGCATCCGCATGGATGAGCCGCGGATGCCTGCGCTGTTGACCGCAAGCGGCCGGCCGGGCTTCTACTTCCGGGTGCTGCAGGAAGGTGACGTCCAGGCCGGCGATGGCATCCTCAAAGTCGGCGAGGCGCAGGAGCGCATGACCGTCACCGAGGTGAACGCCCTGCTCTATCTGCCGGGTCACTCGCGCGAGCAGCTGGAGCGCGCCTTGCGCATGCCGGCGCTGTCGCCCGGGTGGCGCGCCTCATTCGAAGCCCTGCTCCAAAGCCACACCGGCGGCAATGCCGGGCTCGTTCCGCCATCCGTGGCCCACCCCCCGGCACCGGGCTTCACGGCGCTGACCGTGACCGCGATCGAGCGCGAATCCGCCGACGTTCTCTCGGTGAGCCTGCAGAGTGCAGACGGTGCCGCGCTGCCGGAGGCGCTGCCCGGCCAGTACCTGGTCCTGCGACTGCAGCTGTCGGCCGAGGCGGCGCCGCTCTTTCGCAGCTACTCGCTCTCCGGACCCGCCTCGACGAGGCGCTATCGAATCAGCGTGAAGATCGAAGCGGATGGCGTGGCCGGTCCGTACCTGCAAAAGACTCTGCGAGTGGGCGACACCATCAACGTGAGCGCGCCACGGGGCAACTTCATCCTGCAGCAAGGCGCGGCCCCCGTGGTGCTGCTCAGCGCCGGCATTGGCGTGACGCCGGTGCTGGCGATGCTGCATGCGCTCTCGGCGCAGCATTCGTCGCGATCCGTTTTGTGGCTGCACGCGGCCCGTGATGGCGCGCACCATCCCTTCGCCGCCGAAGTCAGCCGCCTGCTGCTGATGCTGCCTAAGGCGCGCCGCTACATCTGCTACAGCCAGCCTCGCCCGGAGGATGCCCCGGGCCGGAACTTCGATGCCGCAGGACACCTCTCGGAAGAAGCCCTGACCGCGCTGGGTCTGTCACCGGAGACGGAGATCTATCTGTGTGGCCCGAACCGATTCATGGAGGAGGTGAAGGCGATGCTCGGCACACGCGGCATCCCCGCGGGCCAAATCCATACCGAGATCTTCACCGGCAGCCCGACCCGCAATCCCGGTGTGGTCACGGTCGCGGCGCGTGCGCCGCATCTGCCCGCCACCCCGGCGCAAGGCGGCCCGCTGGTGTCCTTCGCGCGCAGCAGTATCGCGGTGCACTGGCAGGACTCCGCCTACCAGAGCCTCCTGGAACTGGCTGAAGCCTGCGATGTCCCGGTGCGCTGGTCCTGTCGCAGCGGTGTGTGCCACAACTGTGAGAGCGGACTGGTGTCCGGGGATGTGGACTATCGCCCCGACCCGCTGGAGCGGCCGGCCGCGGGCAATGTGCTGCTGTGCTGCTCGCGACCCACGCGCGATGTGGTCCTGGATCTGTAGGAGTCATTGAGGCCAGCAGCATGGACACTCCCGTTATCGCCCGCGAACGACTCTCCACCCCCCGGCGCTTCGGGCGGCTGTTTCTGCTGCGCCTGCACGGCCGCTCGACCCTGGTCATCGTGCTGCTGGTCGCACTGGTCATGGGCGTGGCGTTCGCCAGCATCCGCAATGGGATAACTCTGGGGAGCATCACCGGCAGCGAGAGTACCGATGATGCCTATGTTCGGGCCGACCAGATCGCCATTGCCTCGCATATCGCCGGCTACGTGGAATCGATCCCGGTGCGCGACAACCAGACGGTGAAGCAAGGCCAGCTGGTGGCCACCATTCAGGATGATGACTATCGGGCGAAAGTGGCGAGTGCCGAATCCGCGCTGCAGGCGGCTGAGTCTGCCGTGGATGCGCTCTTGGGCCAGGCCATGCTGCAGGATCAGAAAATCGCCGCGGCGGCGGCCGATGTGCGGGCGGCGGATGCCGGGCTCAAACAGACGCGCCTGCAGGATGCGCGGCAGCGCCGGCTGATTGACGATGGCACCACCTCGCAGCGTGAGCTGGAGGCCGCGGAGGCCGATGAGGATCGCTTGAGTGCCGCCCGTGACCAGAAGGCGGCGGAGCTCGCCGCCGAAAGACAGATGCTGGATGTCATTCGCGCCCAGACTCTGGAAGCCCAGCACGAGGTCAAGACCCGGCAAGCCGCGCTCGACCTGGCCCGCATCGATCTGGGCTACACCCGAATCGTGAGCCCGGCCAGCGGACAACTCTCCGAGCGCGCGGCATTGCCGGGCGAATACGTCACGCCGGGCACCAAGATCGGGCTGCTGGTGCCGCTGCCCAATGTCTGGGTGGTCGCGAATTTTCGTGAAGCCCAGATGGCGCGCATGAACCCGGGTCAGGCGGCGCAAGTGAGCGTCGACAGCGTGCCCGGCATCAGGTTTCGCGGCACCGTGGATAGCTTCGGGCCGGCCTCCGGGGCCCTGCAGGCGCTGCTGCCGCCGGACAACGCCACCGGAAACTTCACCAAGGTCGCGCAGCGATTTGCGATCAAGGTGATTCTGGCGCCCCACCAGGCCGGCATCGAACGTTTGCGCCCGGGTATGTCTGCCATCGTCACGGTGGCGGTGGGTAGGGCGCGGTGAATACGCCAGGCCCCAAGCCAACGCCGATCACCGCCCATACGGTCCTCTCCAGCCTCGCGGGATTTGCGGCCTCCTGGATGGTGATCATGGCCACCCGCTATTTCGCGCTGCAGGCCAACGACATCAATGGCGCCCTCGGGGTGGGCTTCGACAGCGGCTCCTGGCTTTCGACGGCGTATGCGGTGTGCGAGCCCATCGGCGTGGTCATCGGTGCGTGGCTGGGGATTGCCCTGTCGCTGCGGCGCATGTTGGTCAGCGGTGTCGCGATGTTCCTGATCGCAATGGTGATCCCGCTCCTCGCGCCGAACTATGAGGCCATGATGCTCTCGCGCATCATCAGCGGCCTTGCCGGCGGGATCATCATGCCGCAGGCCATCATCATCCAGCTGCGGGCCTGGGGACCCACCCGCGCACCGCTGGGGATCGCCTTGTTTCTGTGCGCGCCCACCGCGGCCCTGCAGCTGGGCGGTGTGCTGGGCGCGTGGGGCGTTGAACATTTCAATTGGACCTTCGTGCTATGGGCGGCGCTGCCCCCGGGGATCCTCGCCGTCGTGGCCGGCTACATCGGTCTGCCGCGCGAACGGATTCACTGGCGACCCCTGGTGCATGCGGACCTTGCGGGGCTGATCGCGCTGGCGGCAGCCCTGGGTCTGTTCGCCTGCGCGCTGAGCCAGGGCGATCGGATGCGCTGGTTCCAGACCCCGGCGATCCCCATCCTCTTCACGGCCAGCGCCTTGTGTCTGGCCATCTTCGTCCTGCGGGACTGGAGCGGGCTGCGCCATCCCATCCTCTGGGTGAAACTGTACAAACGCTGGAACATCACACTCGCCGCCATCGGCGGCCTGCCCCTGGCGCTGGCCATCGGCCTGTCGGCCGTCATCGTCCCCGCGGCGCTGGTTCAGGTGCAGGGCTTCCGGCCCGAGCAGGTGGCCCCCGCGCTGTGGACGGCGCTGTGGCCGCAGGCGCTGTCCTACACCGCCTGTGTGATCATATTGACCCGCAGGATGATCGAGGTGCGCGCGCTGATCATTGCCGGTCTGGCGGTGGTCGCCATCGGCGCCTTCTTCAACCTGCAGATCACCAGTCAGTGGCAGACCGGCGACCTGTACGTCGGACAGATCATCCAGGGAATCGGCTTGCCGATGATTGCCGTGCCGCTGGTCGACATGTTCGTCGCCAGCTTACATCCCCCGGTGGAGAGCCTGCCCGCCGCCAGTGTCCTGAATCTCTCGCGAGTCCTGTCCGGGACCCTCGCCACCGCCTGGGCCACCACTTCACTGCGGCTGAACACCGAGGGCAAATTCACCGAGCTGCTCACCAATACCGGCTTCTACCCGGGCGGCCGCGGCCACTCCCTGGCGAGCCTCACGGCGCGCATGGCCGAGGGGACTGCAGATCCCGCATCCGCCCGCGCGCAGGCGGTGCAGATGGTGGCCGGCGCGGCGCACCGACAGGCGGCGGTGCTGGGCATCTCCTCCACCATGTCCGACCTGGGATGGCTGCTGTTCGCCAGCTGCGTGCTCATCGTGCTGATGGCGGAATTTGGCGCAGGCACGGCCGCGCGAGCGCCCGTGCAACACCCGTGAGCCGCTGGCCCACCTTCGCTGTGATCCTCGCGTTGGCGGGCTGCGTCGTGGGTCCGAACTACCAGGCGCCCAAGACCGCGGTCCCTGCACATTGGAGTGCAGCCCCGGGACAGCCGGACTGCGCCCAAGCGCTCAAATCCTTCTGGAGCGGCTTCGAGGATCCGAGTCTGACGCGGCTGATCCAACTGGCCATCGACAATAACTACGATCTGAAAATCGCCGGCGAGCGCATCCGGGCCGCACACGATCTGGTGCGCGTCGCCGCCTCGGGTGCGCTACCCCAGATCGGCGTGGCGGCCGCCGCCGAGAGCCGGCGCGAAACCCAGTCGATTGATTGGCCCCCGGCCTCGGAAAAGTACGGCGAATACCCCTACTACGCCCTGGGCTTCGATGCCTCCTGGGAGCTGGACCTGTTCGGTGGGATCAAGCGCCGCAGGGAATCGGCACAGGCCGCGGCCGCTGCCGCCGTTGAAACCCGACGCGGCGTCCTGATCAGCCTGACGGCGAGTGTCGCCAGCACCTATCTGAGCTATCAGGCCACCGAGCTGCGGCTGAAGATCGCCCAGGACAATCTTGGCGTGGCCCAGGAAACGCAACGGCTGGCGCATCATGCCTTCGATGCCGGTGAGCGCTCACACCTGGACGTGAGCGAAGCCGACGGACGCGTCCATGGGGTGGAAGCCAGTATCCCGCCACTGCAGGAGCACGCGGAGGATCTGATTCACGCGCTCGCAATACTGCTGGCACAGGCACCCGCACAGTTCGCCCCTGCCGATATCCAGTCCCGCGCCCTGATGCCGGAGCCCCCGCCGCTGCCGCCCTCCCTGCCCTCGGAGGTGATCGCGCAGCGCCCCGACATCCGTCGGGCGGAACGCGACTATGCGCAATCGAACGCCAACGTGGGGGTCGCCACAGCCGCGCTGTACCCGCACTTCGCCATTCCGCTGAGCCTGAGTCCGACGACCAGCGTGCTGCACGAGATGTTTGAACATGCGAGCCTGCTCTGGCGCATGGGCCTGGATAGCACGCAAAGCCTCTACACCGGCGGCCGCCTGACGGCGAACCTCGATGCGGCCCGCGCGAACCAGCAGGCCGCCTTGTTCTCCTACCAGAACACCGTCTTGAATGCCTTCGGGGAAGTGGAGGATGCCCTCTCCAGCCAGAGGGCCGAAGAGTTGCGATACCAGGCCCTGAACGCCCAGCTGGCCGACAATCGCCAGGCGCTGCAGGAAGCCCAGCAACGCTATCGCAGAGGTGAGGTGGCCCTGCTGCCAGTACTCGAAGACCAACAGATCCTCTACTCGACCCAGGATGCGCAGGTCACCAGTGCCCTGACCCGCTGCCTCGCCGATATTTCCCTTTTCAAAGCGCTCGGTGGCAACTGGCAGGACGTGCCGCTCCCGAATGTGGTGGCTGAGCGCGCCTCACGCTAGGTTTGCAAAGGAGACCGTCATGTCGAAGACCCTCGTCGTAATAGGTTTTGGTCCTGGGGTGTCCAGCGCGGTCGCGCAGAGGTTCGGCGCGGAAGGTTTTTCCGTGGCGCTGGTGGCGCGCAACAAAACCCGTTTGGAGTCCGGGATTGCGCAACTGAAGCAGCAGGGCATCCCGGCCGCGGCTTTCCCGGCCGATGCGGCAGATCCGCAGGCACTCCGGGCCGTCATGGCGGGCGCTCGATCCCAGCTCGGACCCATTACGGCCCTGCATTGGAACGCCTATGGCGGAGGTGAGCTGACAGATCTGCTGACCACCGATCCTGCGGCCGCGAAAGGAATATTCGACATTGCCATCGTCGGGCTGCTGGGCGCGGTGCAGGCGGCCCTTCCTGACCTTAGAAAAACCAAGGTCGGTGCGGTTCTCGTCACCAACGGCGCTTATGGGGAGATGAGTCCTGAAATCGACCATTACGTGGTGGCTCATAAAACGGCGGGCATTGCGCTGGCGAATGCGGCCAAAGCCAAGCTCGTCGGATTGCTGGTGCAGCAGCTGCGAGCCGAGGGCATCTATGTCGGCGAAGTGACGATCGCCGGTAATGTGCAAGGCACCGTCTACGATAAGGGAAACGCCATTCCTGCGTCTAAGATCGCCGATAAATTCTGGGAGCTCTACCAGGCTCGTGATCAGGTGCGCGCGCGAGTGACCTGATCGCTGACACGCCGGCTGCGCAGCGACGTTCCGGCCGCTGCTAGCCCAGATCCTTGAGTATCTCTTCCAGGGCTTTGAAGGCATCCGCCTTCTCCACCCCCTGCAGCCCCTCGCCAAATGCCAGTGTCACCTTGCCCCTGGCATTGCGGGTCACCAGCACGTGCCGGGCGGTGCCCACGTTGTAGCGTTTCTGGACGGGCTGAAACTTCTTCGAACGATCCAGGCTTGAGCTGAGAACTTTGAGGATCTCCGAAGGCGCCCTCCCCTGCCCTTCCTTGGCCAGATTCTTCGCCGCCTGCAGGATCACTTCTTTGGCGCCGGGCCGATCGAACAAGGTCGCAAGCTTGTAGGCCTGGTCCACCGGCACGGCACTGCGGTCCGGGAACAATCCGCCAATCGCCCCCTGCCGCAGAAGACTCGCGGCCTTGAGTAATTTGGAGATCTGCCCTTTGGACAGATTCATCGCCTCGGCCAGGACTTCCTGGGTGCTGAAGACCTTGCCATCGATGAGGGTCTGGAAGGACAAGGCGCGTTCCATGGGGGTGATGTCCTGGCGATCGGCATTCTCGATATGCATGAGGACGGCGGCGCGCACATCGTCGGCCTCCACCACCCGCAGCTTGAGTTTCTTGCCCAAGCTCTCGCAGGCGAAGCGCCGGCGCATGCCGTAGATGAGCTCGTAATCAAAATGCGCATCACCCTTGAGCTTGCGGGCCACGGCGGGTTCCTGCTGCTCGTCCTTGGCAATGGACTCGATCAGGTCCTGGCAACGCTCGCGCGTGTACCAGGCCTCGGTGCGGTTGTGGTGTTTCCACGGGCGCACCCGCTTCGGATCCACCAGGAAAATGTTCTCGCGCTCAAGGTCCGGTGAGGTGCGTCCGGTGAGCGCCAATTCGGCCGCCGGCAGAACCGGTCGGGCGCTGGAGGACTTCTCGAAGGGCGAAGGATCCGCCCGCTCCTTCACCGATCGGGCGATATCGCTCAGGTTCGCGCCGCCGAAGAGTTTACTGGCCATGTTCGGGTACCTGCAGGCTGGGTTTCAGGGTGGCTGTGATGACCATATTATCTTACGAATCAACAGGTTGCGTATGTTTCGTGGCGAAACTGGAGGGCGGTTTCGTGACGAAACCCCTCCCCCGCCCGGCCGCGCTCAAGTGATCCCCCGCTGGCTCAGGGCCCCGGCCTTTGAGGGCCATTCGCGCAAGATTGAGAGCTCCACTTCCTCAAACACGGCACTCATCATCGCCAGGACGGCGCGGTCGGGTTTGGCCTGTTCATAGGGGGTCGTGAACTGGGCCGCCGCATTGATCACGGCACTGGAATGAAAGAACACCCTCTGAAATACCGAGTCCCCGAAGCAGGCGCGCATGACTTCGAAGAACTGCTTCTGGCTCTCATAGCGCCGATCAAAGAGGGTGGTCAGCACGGAGATCCAGCGATAGCTCTTGGTGGGATCGATCTGACCGATGTAGTTCTGGATCATCCGGAAGAACTGCACGGTGCTGGAGAAGTCGAACATGCGGGCAGCGGAGGGCACCAGCAATGCATCCGCGGCCAGCAGCACATTGATGGAAATCATGCCCAGGGCGGGCGGGCTGTCCACCAGGATCAGATCGTAATCATCCGCGATGGTCTGAATCCCGTAGCGCAGTTCATTGAAGAAGGCGACCGCCTGATCCCGCGATTGCTGGCGGCTGATGCGCATGACAATGGACAGCTCCGCCTCGTACAGCGCCAGGCAAGCCGGGATGAAATCCAGATTCGGGAAGTAGGTCTTGCGAATGGCGTAGTGGAGCGTCTTCTGCTCGCCATCCAGGTAGGGCAGCATCGTGTCGGCTTCGGTGATCTCGGCATCCGGCAGGTACCCAAACATCGAGGTGGTGGTGGCCTGGCTGTCCGTGTCGATCACCAGTACCCGATAGCCTTTCAGGGCCAGGTAGTGGGCAAAATTGACGCAGGTGGTGGACTTGCCGACGCCGCCTTTGAAGTTCTGGCAGGCAATGACCAGCGGTGGATCGCTGGCCGGATCACGCCAGGGCAGGGTGCCGAAGTGCTTCCGAAAGGCCTGGATCTGCTCAAGACTGTAGCCCACGCGGCGGTTGTTGCCGGGGTTGCGAACCGGGGGCGGCATGCCGATCTCGGCCTCGGCGCGGGCGAGGGTGGTGCGGTCGCGGCCGACCATTTCGGCGGCCTCGCCGGGGCTGAACACCCGCTGCAGAACCTTGCGCAGATTGGGTTCCGCGCCCAGCTCGTGCATCTTCTGCAGGAAGTTCTCGCTGCTGGCGAGAATCCCCTCGAGCTTGTCAATGGCAGGCATCGCAGGCACACTGTTCTCCCCAAGGAACTCTTCCCACACGGATTTCCGGCAAAAACTACCAGAAATGCGTGCAGAGAGCCATGATCCGGCCAAGGGATCTTACGCGAAGAGGGGATTGGATGCCGCCTTGGGAACTGCTGTGAGCACCGCGTCGGAACCGACCGCGGACTCGATGGACCGCTTCGACAAGGCCGTTCAGGCCTACGCAGCGTTGCGCATGAGCCCGGCAAGAACCGTCGCGCAGCTCCTGCATGCCGGCTTTGCGGTGGCGCTCATCCGCGCAAGATTTCCCGAAGTGGCTGCCGCCGCCTTCGAACCTCAGGCGCCCGCGGTGCTGCAGAAGAGGGTGCCGCCCGCTCCGGCCCTCATGAAGACACCGGCGCTGGCCCTGCCCAATGTTCCGCTTTCCGATCCGCTCGCGCAGGGCGTGTCCTTCCAGTACGTGCCGCTGATTCAATGTTCGTTTCCGCATGCGGATCCGGGTGAGCAGACGCATTTCACCCGCCGCAATGGCTGGCTCGAACTCACGCTGTCGACGGCGCGACCGGATGCGGGCCTGCCCTATGGCGTGCCGGCAAGACTGCTCACGATGTATTGCGCCTCGGAGGCCGTGCGCACGCGCTCGGCGGAGATTTTCCTGGGCAACACCGTGCATGACTTTCTGCGGCGGCTGGACGTGCCCATCACCCGCGGCGAGCGCGGCTCGCTGCGCGCCTATGCCAATCAGCTGTTGCGCCTGGTGCATTGCGCGGTGTCGATCGATGAAAACATACGCGATGCCTCGGGGCGCGCCGGGCTGCACTTCCGCCAGGCGCTGTTCGTCGAAGAGGCGCGTCTGTGGTGGGATAGCGAGGAGGGAGTAGGGCAGGGCAGCTCTCTGGTGCTGTCCTCGGTTCTGTATGACTCGATCCTGGAGCGCTCCGCACCGTTGTCGACGGCGGCGATTCGGCAGCTGCGCAAAAGTCCCATGGACCTGGATGTGTACGCCTGGCTCGCGCATCGGCTGTTTCAGCTGACGCGCCCCAGCATGATCAGCTGGGCGCAGCTCTCGGGTCAGTTCGGTCACGACTATGGCGAACTGCGTTATTTCCGGCGCTTCTTCTGCGACTCGCTGAAGCGGGTCATGAAGGTGTACCCCGAGGCCAAACTGAAGCTCAGTCCGACCGGGATCCTGCTGTTGCCCTCGCGTCCGCATATCGAGCATCGAAGCCCCCTCAGGGTCTAGCGCTAGCCGCCTCGTTGCAACTCTCACGGGTACCGCGCAGGACTTGCTGCCCTGAGAGCGGAATTTCCACCGTTTTCATGCAGTTATGGCGCACTTTTCTACCGCCACTGCCAGGCGTTGCATCTCTCACGCAAAGCGCGTAAGGCCTTGATTCATTGGATCGAAAATGAGGTGCGTCATTCAGCAGCGTTGCATCTCTCACGCGGCCCCGTGGCATGACGCGCGGGCGGCCGTCGCAACTCTCCCGCCAGGCCGTTGCATCGCTCCGCGAAAATCGCGATTTTTCCAGCTCCGACAAGGAATTACATGCTCCTCCTGTAGCTCCTGTAGTTCCCTATAGATATTCCAGCGGACGCTTGATAGCGAAGAACGATCACGAAACGCCGGAGTGCCGCAGTGCAATGAGTGCAATTCATTGATTCTGCATATGAATGGGCTCTTTCATCGAGTGCAATAAGTCAAGCGGAAAGCTTTCCGCTTGCGGTACACTCCTGGTATGTACCCGCCGAAGGTTTCGGATGCGGCCGTGATCGCGGTGATTCGCGAGCTCGCGGGAGTCGGGCCCTTGCCTTCCGGGGCGGCGGTGCGTGTCGCGCTGGAGCAGCGCTATCAGTCTCGAGGCGGGGTCGCGCGGATCTACCGGCTGCTGGCAAGTGAGCAATCGCGCCTGGGCGGCGCCGCTTTATCCCCGATCGCAGCCGGGCTACTGGAGCAGGAAAACCTCAACCTGCGCGAGCAGCTGAAGGCGGCGCGCCAGCGCGAAGATGCGCACCAGGCGCATTGGAACCGGGAGGTGGGCCGGCTCAGGGAAAGAGTGGATGCGCTGCAACCGCTGGTGCATCAGGCGTCGGTTGGCGGTGCGGGCAGCGATTCATTGCGACGGCAGGTGGAGGAGGCCGACACCCGGACCGGACAGCTGGAGGTTCAGATACGGACCTTCGGTCCGGCGGCGCACCGAGGCCCGTCGGGCAAGTAATCAGCGCCACACGATCTGCCCAAGCACGGCACGATTCTCCAAGAGCGTGGCCGCGAATCTTCGCATGCTGGGATCATGCTCCCGGCAACAGCATCGCATTTGCAGACCAGATTGGCGCGGCACCAATACGTCGACTTGACGGTGGTCGCGGGGTATCTGGAGTTCTTCGTGTTGCTGGGGGTGCTCGCCGTCGCGGGCGGCGCCATGGCGCTGTCGACACGGCACGCCAATACCATGGTGCAATCGATTCGGCCCACTGCCGCTGTTGGAATGAGTCCCGCAGGACGTATTTCAACCTCACCTGATGGAGAGCGGCATGAGCAGTACCCAGGCCCAAAGCGCCACGACGTTCAAGGCGGTGCCAAGCGCACAACCGGCTGAAATGAAACTCGAGGTGATCGTCATTCCGGTGGCGGATGTGGATCGTGCGAAGCGCTTCTACGCCAACCTGGGGTGGCGTCTGGATCTGGACGTCAGCGCGGACCCACAGTATCGCGTCGTGCAATTCACGCCCCCGGGCTCCTCCTGCTCGATCATTTTCGGTCGGGGCGTCAGTGCCGCCGCACCGGGCTCGGCGCAGGGATTGCATCTGATTGTGTCCGACCTGGTGGCGGTGCGTGCCCAGCTGCAGGCCCACGGGGTTGAAGTCAGTGAGCCCTTCTATGATGCCGGCGGTCTGTTCCACCACGCCGATCCACGCGAAGTAACACAGGGCCTGCAACCGCAGCGAAACAGCTATGGATCCTATGCCTCGTTTCGCGATCCGGACGGCAACACCTGGGTGTTCCAGGAGGTGACGGTAAGGCTGGCAGGAGACGTGAACGGTGGGCCTTTGACATCGGTCGGTGCGCTGCAGGCCTCCTTTCGCCGCGCCAAAGCCGCGGCCGAGGGCAATGGCAAGACGCTGTCGTCCTAAGTCAGGCGCAGCAGAGTTTTCCAATGGGCGCGGCCAGAAAGGTTGCAATCGTGACCGGTGCCTCCAAAGGCATCGGTGCGGGCCTGGTCGCGGCCTTCCTGAAGCGCGGCTATGGCGTCGTGGCCAATTCCCGGCACATCAGCCAGGGCAATCCCTTTGCGCCCGCGGAGTCGCTGGCCCTGGTCGATGGGAACATCGCGAACCCGGATACCGCCGATCGGATCGTGCAGACCGCGCTGTCGCGATTCGAGCGGATCGACGTACTGGTCAACAATGCCGGAATCTACCGGTCTAAGGCCTTCACCGACTTCACCATCGATGATCTGCGATCGCTGCTGGCGGTGAATATCGAAGGCTTCCTCTTCATGACACAGGCGGTGATCAAGCGCTTGCTGCTGCAGAAGTCCGGCGGCAGCATCGTGACCATCACCTCCACGCTCACGGATCACCCGATCGCGGGGGCCAATTGCTCGGTGCCCATGATCACCAAAGGGGGCCTCGAGGCGGTCACGCGAAACCTGGCGATCGAGTACGCCAAGCAGGGCATTCGCGTGAACGCGGTGGCCCCTGGAATCGTGGACACGCCGATGCACAAGGACGCCCCGAAGGAGTTCCTGAAGACACTGCAGCCGATGGGACAGATCTCCTCGGTGGCTGACATCGTCGATGCCGTGCTGTATCTGACGGATGCGGGGCAGGTCACCGGAGAGGTCCTGCGGGTGGACGGCGGTTCGCACGTGGGCCGATGGTGACGGCTGCGAAAACCGCTTATCGCTCCGTCCTCATCGAGGGCATTTCGATCTTCTATCGGGAAGCCGGGCCGAAGCAGGCGCCCACCATCTTGCTGCTGCACGGCTTGCCTTCCTCATCGCGCATGTTCGAACCGCTGTTCGCCCGAGTGTCGGATGCCTATCACCTGGTGGCGCCGGACTACCCGGGATTTGGGCACAGCGAGTGGCCGGATCCGAAGTCCTTTCCGTACACCTTTGACCGCATTGCGCGGGTCATGAACGGATTCACCGCGGCGCTGAACCTGCAGCAGTTCACGTTGTACCTGCAGGACTATGGCGGACCGGTGGGCTTTCGCATGGCACTGGCACAGCCGCAACGGCTGACGAGCCTGATTGTCCAGAATGCGGTTGCCCACGATGAAGGTCTCGGGATCAATTGGCAGGCCCGGCGGGCATTCTGGGCCGACCGCGCCGCCAACGAGCAGGCACTACGGGAGAACCTGCTGTCGCTGGCCGCGACGCGCACTCGGCACGTCGGGGCCGATCCCGCGGTGGAGCGTTATGACCCGGATCTGTGGACCGACGAGTTTGCCTTTCTCAGCCAGGTAGGGCAGGGCGACATCCAGTCTGACCTGTTCTACGACTATCGAACCAATGTGACCGCCTATCCCATCTGGCAGCAATGGCTGCGCAGGACACAGCCGCGGCTGTTGGTCATCTGGGGGAAGTACGACCTCTCCTTCGATATTTCCGAGCCGCAGGCCTACCGGCGTGATGTACCCCGCGCTGAAGTGCACATGCTGGAGGCGGGCCACTTTGCGCTGGACACGGCGGCCGATGAAATAGCGGTATTGGTGCGTGACTTCATGGCCGGCCCGAAACGCTAGACTGCACTCGCTGCCCGCGACGGGGCAGATCCTGCAGGGCAGGGGAGAGGAAGGAGCGAACCCGCGCCAGGGCACGCGCGGTTCGCAGACCGCTCCATCCGCAGGCGGTCACCCGCAAGGCGCGCTGCGGCAGTGCCGGCGGATACCAGTGGCGCGAGCGCAGGAGGGCTCTGGGCAGGCCCTGCGGAATACTCATCCGCACACCACCCTCGGCGCCTTTGCGCCCGCCCGCGAGGGTGTGCTCAAGCAGAGTCGACGCCAGTCCCGGCCATACCAGCGACACATGCGCCGCCAGGGTGCGCGCGTAGCTGCAGGTCACCCGGGATGCGACCAGTGCTCCCTGGGCGCGCAGATACTGGGCAATCCACGGAACCGGTCGGCGCGCGACACCCAGCAGCGGCTGCAGGTACTCCCGCTCGCCCGTGAGCGGCACCAGGTAGTCCTCATCGGTACCACCGTCAAGATCCTGCATCCCCAGACTGATGACAGACTCCGGAACCAGGGGTAGCAGGGAAACCGCCCGCTCGATGGACTTGGTGAGAATGGATTCGTGGCTGACGAAACAGCGTCCCGGCAGCAGGGTCACGATGCTGTCGGGCGCCTTGTAGGCAATCGCGAGAATCGCAGCGGCGGTCGTGAGCCATGACAGTCCGGCCTCGGGGCTGACGAAGCGATGCTCCGCGCGCGTGAACCACAGCGCGGGCTCCCAATGGCCGCGATAAGCTTCCTGTGCGGTGACCAGCACCTGGGAGGCCGGCGCCACGCGCAATGCGCGTTGCAGCGCGTCCTGGAACAGGGTTCGGCGGCCGTTCAGCTGGCAATACTGCACCGGCGTCGCCCGCCCATCACAGGATGAGGTAGCGCCGGATTCATGGCCATGATCGTCGGCCACGACGATCGCCCAGGGTTGGTTCATGGCCAGCCCTCCCCGCCGCTGCGTGGATCGTTTGCCGGATCGGTGTAGGCCAGACCCAGGGGTCCAATGGCGGTCACCTGGGTCACGTATTCGCCGGACTTCGCCCAGTGAAAATGCGGCTGGTTACCGGGCAGCACGATGACGCTGCCGGGCGCATGGGCGGTGAGTTTGTACTCATCGAACTCATCTCCGAGTCCGATATAGAACACCCCGGAAATCACGGTGTAGATGCGGTCCTCTGGATGCCGGTGCGGCTGCATCTTGGTGCCGGCCGGCAGCTTGACCCGAATCACATAGGGTCCGGGTCTGGTCGGATCACCGACCAGCACCGCAAGGCGCGCGGCGGGAGGAAAGGCAGAGAAGGGCTGCCACTGCACGTCCTCGGAATGGATGACATGGAAGCGCTCTTGATCCGGCTGATGTGCCGCTGGCGGAGTGATTGGACGATCGAGCTTGTGTCGGGTGGACATCGACGACTCCTCTATCTGCGCCTGATCACACCATAAGCCACCACACGGCTCCATGAGCCAAAGGTATCGGGGCGTTGGTGAGCGGAATACCAAGGTATCGCCAATACCATTGCATGGAAAAACACTATCGACGCCGTGTGGCAGCGCCGCTATAGATGCGAGAACAGATTGATTCGGTGAAACGTCAGGGAGATCGCCGTGATAGCCGAAGAGCAGGAAGCCGAGCAGGAGTGGAGCAGCGATGTGCGCGCGCTGGCCGTGAGGGCGCCGCGGCGCAGCTCCTTGGCGTGGCAGTACCGCAGTTTTGATCGCGTGCCCCGCGAGCATGCCGCAGGCGCGGTCGAGCGTTTCAGGCTCCCTTTGGGCCTGAAATCGCGACTGTGGGAGTGCGCGGAGGTCTTCATTGCCGCCTCGGGCGTGCTGGCGGTGCTGATGATCGTGCTCTTCATGGCCGCGATGGTGCGTGGCATTCACGCGCTTCGCCATCGCTGAGGCGCGGGCGCTCATCGATGGGGAGCGCAGCTAGCCGCTGGGGGCCGGCGTTCGCGGCGGCCTTGATGCTGGTCGTGTCGGCGGTGGCTGGTTACGCTCAAGGCGCGGGGATGGCAGGCAAGCCGGCCAATGCCGCGCGCCTGCCCATCGAGGGCGATGTGCCCTCACTGAGCGGGGTGACTACCTGGCTGAACTCCAGGCGCCTGTCGGCGTCGAACCTGCGCGGCAAGGTGGTGCTGGTGGATTTTTGGAGCTATTCCTGCATCAACTGGCGCCGGTCGCTGCCCTATGTGCGCGCCTGGGCCCAGCGGTACGGCCATCAGGGTCTGGTGGTCATCGGCGTGCACGCCCCGGAATTTCAGTTCGAAACGCGGATAGAAAATGTGCGACGCGCGGCGCGGGAGATGAAGATCACCTACCCGATCGCCATCGATAATCAGTATTGGCTGTGGAATGGCTTCGAGAACGACTATTTGCCGGCCCTGTACCTGATCGATGCGCAGGGACGGATCCGCTACTACCATGTCGGGGAAGGGGACTACTCCCAGGCGGAGCGCAACATCCAGCGCCTGCTGCGCGAGGCCGGGGCACGGGGCGTGACTCCGCAGCTGGTGCCGGTGCAGGGTGCCGGCGCCGAGGCCCCTCCAGATTTGGAGAATCTGCGCTCGCCCGAGAACTATCTGGGGTACCGGCGCTCTGAGCGGTTCGAATCACAGCCCGGGGTCTTGCCCAATCAAGCGCGGGAGTACGCTTCTCCGCAACAACTGCCGGTCAACCACTGGGCGCTGGCCGGGACTTGGGTGGTGGGGGCGGAGTCCGTCGTGCTCAGCTCGACCCCGGGTCGGATCAGCTACGTCTTCCATGCGCGCGACCTGCACCTGATCATGGGGCCGGGTGAGCGCCATGCCCCGATTCGGTACCGTGTGACCATCGATGGCCATGCGCCCGGGGAGGCGCATGGCCTGGACGTCGATGCGCAAGGCAACGGCACCATCCTCGAGCCGCGCCTGTACCAGCTCATCCGCCAACCCGCACCCATCCTCGACCACCGCTTCGAAATCCAGTTTCTGGAGGAGGGCGCCGAGGTGTTCTTGATCACCTTCGGGTAGCCGCAGGCGGCTCAATCGGTGGCGAGGCGCACGCGCAGTCCGCCGTAGGGCAGATCAAACACCCGATCCCCGGGTGGGCCGAACAGGTCGATGATGACGCCGTGTTCGTTCTGCAGGCGTGACCTGGCGCGCCCGTGGGGTGCGCTCGGTGGCGAGTCACAGAACAGATAGAGCCCGCTGAAACGGCCGAGCCGGCGCAGGCGCGAGACCTTGCCGCTGGCGTGGATCAGGGTCGCTGCGCCGGGTCGTGGCGGCAGGCCGGAGAAGTGAAAGCGGTGGGCCTGTCCTTCATGGATGAGCTCGCCCTCCCCCAGGACATACCCGGCGCGTGCCGCGACCACCGATCCTTGCAGCCACAATGAGGAACCCGGCAGGGTGGACTCACCGGGCGCCTCAGCCGTGAGGGCGCCAAATACCTCGGCAAAGTTCACGACATTGTCGCTGAGCAATTGATTCAGTTTGTCCATGGTGAGTTGCCTTTGCTTCAGGATCGCCAACCCGGGGAGCGCCGGAACAGGTAGTTGGCGGCGTCCCAGTCGACCAGCTTGTCGATGACGCCGGACACGTAGTCCAGGCGTCTGTTCTGGTAGTCCAGGTAATAAGCGTGTTCCCAGATGTCGATGGCCAGAAGCGGGTGCAGACCCTGGGTGATCGGAGTTTCGGCGTTTGCCGTCCTCATGACTTTCAGGGCGTTGTCCTGAATCACCAGCCAGGCCCAGCCGCTGCCGGACTGGGAGAGCGCACAGTGCACCAGTTGCTTCTTGCAGGCCTCGACGCTGCCGAAGCAGGTCTCTATCTTCAGACGCAAGGCCAGGGGCGGCAGTCCCCCGCCACGGGGCGTGAGGGATTGCCAATAAAAGGCGTGATTCCAGGCCTGCGCGGCATTGTCGAGGATCTCGGCGCGCTCAGGAATCCCGACACAGGCATGAATCAGGGACTCGAGCGTGAGACCGGCGAGGACGGTGCCGGAGGTGAGACGGTTGAGAGCCTCGATATGGTCTCGATGATGCCCGCCATAGTGAAGGGCCACGGTCTGCGCCGAGATGATGGGCTCCAGCGCGTCTTGCGCATAGGTAAGAGGCGGCAGGCTCAGGCAGGACAGCAAGGGCGCAACGGCAGACATGCTCACTCCTTCTCAGCCAGTGACTTCGAAGATGACCTCAAGTTCGACGCAAAGCCCCTGGGGCAGGGAGGCCACGCCCAGCACCAGGCGCGTCGGCACCCGTTCGGGTCCGAACACGGACACCAGCAGTTCCGACGCCCCATCAGCCACCCTGGGGTGATCGTGGAACTCCGTCGTGGTCACCAGCGACACGCCCAGGCGCACCACCTGCTTGACGCGATTCAGGGAACCCAGATATGCCTTGGCCAACGCGACGGCATTCAGCGCGGCGAGCCGTGCCGCGTGTTGTCCGTCCTCGATGCTCAGATCGCCGCCGATGCGTCCTCTGAAGCGCGCAACTCCTGCCTCGATCGGCAAGGTCCCGCTGAGGAACAGCAGGTTGGCGCTCTGCAGGGTTTCGGCATAGGCGCCCAGAGGCGTCGGCGGGGGCGGCAGCGCGATGCCAAGATCCTGGAGGCGCTGCTCGGGATACAAGGAGTGCGTGCGGTGGTTCATCGGTCCTCTGCTGATTCAATCCCTCCCCGTAATTATTCGGATGAAGCAGCGGTACGTGTCGATCCCACCTTAGTATTGCCAGCGCGACAGGGCCGGTAAGTCTCAATACCATCGTCCAATGGATTCACCCACCCGCCACCGGCTAAGAATGGCCGCCATCGGAGGCAGACAGCGGGAGTAGGAACATGGCAGCGGTAAATCCGGTGGGTGTGGCGATGGACTCCCAATCACATCTGCGGAGTCTGATTCGAAGGGCAGTGAGTCTGCTCGACTGCAACCGTTCGGAGGCGTGGCGGTGTCTGAAAGATGCCGATGCGCTGCTGGGTCGGGAGTCGTGGGGTGAAACCCTCACGCGTCAGGTCGCCCCGCCTGTGCAACCGGGCTGCCTTGCGGCCTGGCAGACCAAGCGGGTCATCGACTATATCGAGGAGCGTCTTGGCGCCAAGCTGACCGTCAAGGACATCGCGGGTGCGATCGAGCTGAGCAAGAGCCACTTCACGAGGGCCTTCAAGAGCACTCTGGGCAGCTCGCCCATGGTGTATATCGCGGCACGTCGCGTCGAGCGCGCCAAGCGCATGATGATCATCTCCACCGAGAGTCTCACCGAAATCGCGCTCAACTGCGGTTTCGCGGATCAGTCCCACCTGAATCGGCAGTTTCGCCGTGCCGTCGGGGTGACCCCGGGGCAGTGGCGCCGCTCTTCGGCAAGTGCGCCCGGCAGCAGCGAGAAGGCATCGCAGCCGCAAACGTTCCTGGCGCGCCCGCAGATCATGCTCCGGCAGAAGGTGGGGATCGGCGCAGTAGTCTGAAAGTATCGCCGACACCATCGTCCAATGTCTCGGGATGAGCCGATCTGATGGGATAGCGCCCACAAGAGTGGTTCCCTGGCAAGAGGCGCATCGATGTTCAGGCTCATCATCAACGGCAGGCCGCGGGACCCCAGGGCTGCGGGGACTGGGCCGCTGGGCTGGGCAGCGGCGATCGCGATGTCCTTGGCACTTTGCGCTTGCATCACACCACCCAAGCTCGAAGCGCCACTGCCGACCATCACCCAGGATGAACTCGGCCTTGCGCCGCAGGGCTCGGTGCCGGTGGCGGCGAAGGCATGGTGGAGCGCGTTCAATGACGCGCAGCTTGATCGCCTGATGCAAAAGGCCCTGGCGGATAATCCCAGCCTGGCGCAGGCGCTGGCCCGGGTGCGCGAAGCGCAATCGGTGGCCGACGTGACCCGGGCGGGCCTGGGGCCGGCGGTGTCGTTCGATGCACAGGAAGTTCGCCGGCGCCTCAGCGGCTATGACCCCATCCCAAAGCCTTATCCCGGTACGACCCAATGGCAGGGGCTCGAAGGCCTGAATTTTTCCTGGGATCTGGACTTCTGGGGCCGCCAGGCTGCATTACTGAAGCAGGCGAGTTCGCAGACCACGGCGGCTATTTTTGACGTAGACAGTGCGCGCCTGGCATTGAGTGGCGCGGTCGCACGGGCCTACATCGACCTGTATCGCAACGATGCCCTCCTCGAGGTGGCGCAACGGACCGAGGCGCAGCGGCAGCGCATTCTGGAGATTACTCGACGGCGGGTGCAGTCGGGTCTTGACACCAATGTGGAGCTGCGCGAGGCCTCGGGCGCGGTACCCGAGGCGCATGTCGAATTGCTGCAGGCCGAAGTGGCGGCGGAATTGGACAAACATCAGCTCGCCTCGCTGTCGGGGCAGGGTGCCGAACTGTATGCGCAGCTGCGGCCACCGACCTTCGATCCTGGGGCCGTGCTGGTGTTGCCCTCAGCGCTGCCCGCGGACCTTCTGGGCCGGCGCCCGGATGTGCTGGCGGCGCGCGAGCGGATCGAATCGGCTCACGCCGGCCTGTCGGCGGCCAAGGCGGCATTCTATCCGGATATCAACCTTGCGGCGTTCGCCGGCACCAGCGCCATCGGCGTGTTCAGCAATCTGTTCCAGGGAGCCGCGACCGCTTATCAGGTGGGACCGGCAATTCATCTGCCGCTGTTCGATGCGGGCCGTCTAAGGGCGAAGTATCGGGGCAGCGCGGCGCAGATTGACGATGCGGTGGCGGCGTACAACCAGTCGGTGCTAGAGGCGGTGCGCGAAACATCCGATCAGCTCAGCCAGGTCGGTGCACTGGCGGTGCAGATCGAACAACAGCAGCGATCCTTGGATGATGCGGAAGTCGCATATCGCCTGGCCGAGGAGCGCTATCAGTCCGGCGTCTCCAGCTACCTCACGGTGCTCAACACCGAAACGGCCGTTCTCATCGCCCGACGCGAACACGTCGAGCTGGTCTCCGGGCAGGCGCTGGCGCGTGTCACGCTGCTGCTCGCCGTGGGCGGAAGCTTCGATCCGCAGGTACCGTGAGACACGCGAATGCTTTTCTTGCCTGAAACTGACTTTTTTGGGAGAGCCCAATGAGTGACGATTCAACCCCGGCGGCACCCAAAGCGGCCGGTGCTCCGCCGCAAACTTCGAACAAGCGCCGTCGGGGACTGAAGATTCTGGCCGCCGTGGCCGTCATCGCCGGCGCGGTCTATGGCGGCTACTGGTTCTTGGATGCCCGGTACTATGAGAGCACCGACGACGCCTACGTCGACGGAGACCTGGTGGAGATCACCAGCGAAGTGCCGGGTACCGTGATTGTGCTCAGTGCCGATGACACGCAGGGTGTGCGCCGGGGGCAGACGCTGCTGGAACTTGATCCCGCCGACGCCAAAGTGGCCATGAGCAATGCCGAGGCCAGACTGGCCGGGGCGGTTCGCGAAGTGCGTACCCTGTTCGCCACGGCCGAGCAACTGCGTGCACAGATTGCCGACCGCGAGATCGCGCTGAAGCGGGCGCAGGAGGACTACCACCGCCGCACCAGCCTGCTTGAGGACGGAGCCGTCTCCTCGGAGGAGCTGTCGCATACGCAGGATAGCGTCGCGCAGATACAGGCGGATCTGACCGAGGCGCGCGAGCAGCTGAAGGCGACGACTGTGAGAATCGATCGGACAACCGTAGAGACTCATCCCGAGGTACTGGCCGCCGAGGCGGCCGTGCGGGACGCGGCGCTCGCCTTGCGCCGTACGCGAATTTACGCGCCCGTGGCCGGAGAGGTGGCGCGACGCTCCGTGCAGATTGGAGAACGGGTGGCACCCGGCACTCCATTGATGGCGGTTGTGCCGCTGGCGGACGTCTGGATCGATGCCAACTTCAAGGAAGTGCAGCTCGAGGACATGCGCGTGGGCCAACCCGTGGAGGTGACTTCGGATGTTTACGGCCACCGGGTCAAATATCACGGCAAGCTCGTGGGCCTCGCCGCCGGCAGCGGTAACGCCTTTGCGTTGCTGCCCGCGCAAAATGCCTCAGGCAACTGGATCAAGATCGTACAGCGCGTGCCGGTACGTGTCCTGCTCGACCCGCGACAGCTGCAAGCCCATCCCCTGCGAGTCGGGCTGTCGACGACCGTAACCGTAGACATCCACGACACCTCCGGGCCGTCGATCGGCTCGCAGGTCCGCAGTGAGCCCATACCCGCGCAATCCAGCCTGGGTGTTGACCCTGAGGTGGAAGCGCGCATCGCGCGCATCCTGGCCGCCAACGGGGCCGTGGCTGCCGGCGCCGGGACCCTGGCGGCCCGCTAGTCGGTAGCCACCATGAGCGACGCAGCTGCCAGGGGTGATGCTCCTACGCCGCTCAGCGGCGGCGCCCGCACCGTCACCCTGTTGGCGCTGGCCCTGGCGACGTTCATGCAGGTGCTCGACACCACGATTGCCAATGTGTCGATTCCCACCATCGCCGGTGACCTCGGCGTCTCCTCGGATCAGGGGACCTGGGTCATCACCTCGTTCGCCGTGGCCAACGGTATCTCGGTACCGCTGACGGGCTGGCTGATGCGACGTTTCGGGGTGGTTCGCGTGTTCGTAGTGTCAATCTTGTTGTTCACGCTGGCCTCGTTTCTATGCGGGATCGCCTGGAACCTGACCTCTTTGCTCGTGTTTCGCGTGCTGCAGGGGGGGGTATCCGGTCCGATGATACCCGGCTCGCAGGCGCTGCTGCTGTCGCTATTCCCCGCGCAGAAAAAGGGCACGGCGCTGGCTATCTGGTCGATGACGACGCTGGTCGCGCCAATCTGCGGCCCGATCCTGGGCGGCTATATCTCCGACAACTATCCGTGGGAGTGGATCTTCCTGATCAACGTCCCCGTAGGACTGTTCTGCGGCGCGATCTGCTGGCGTTTCCTGCGCGCCTTTGAGACACCGGGCCGCAAGCTGTCGATCGATAGAGTGGGCCTGGGGCTGCTGTGCGTGTGGGTGGGCGCCTTGCAGGTGTTGCTGGATCAGGGCAAGGACCTGGATTGGTTTCACAGCACCACCATCGTCACACTGGGGATTGTGACCGTGCTGGCGCTGACGGCCTGGATCATCTGGGAGCTGACCGACGCGCATCCCATTGTGGATCTGACACTGTTCAAGTCCCGCAGTTTCACGCTTGGCACGCTCACGTTGTGTCTCGCTTACGCGGTATTTTTCGGCAATGTCGTGCTGATGCCGCTGTGGCAGCAGACCCAGCTGGCCTATACGGCCACCTGGGCGGGTGTGGTGGCGGCGCCCAGCGGCGTCACGGCCGTACTGGTCGCGCCCTTCGTGGGTCGATACATAGGCAAGTACGACGCACGGGGGTTTGCCAGCGTTTCTTTCGTGATCTTCGCCATCTCCTATTTCATGCGCGCGGCCTACCCGCCGGATGCCAGCTTCTGGGTGTTCGTCATGCCGCTGCTGGTGCAGGGTGTGGCCATGGGCATGTTTTTCGTGGCGCTGTTCACGATCTCCCTCGACGGCCTGCCGCCCGAACGCGTGCCGGCAGCCTCGGGCCTCAACAATTTCCTGCGCATCATCAGCGGCAGTTTCGCCACCTCTTTGACGACGACTTACTGGGACCGGCGCGAGGCGCTGCATCAGTCGCGGTTGGTGGAATCCTTGTCGGCCTTTGACCCTGGCTACAGCGGCGCCTTGACGCAACTGCATTCCCAGGGCTTCGGCGGGCTGTCGGCCGCCGCCAAGGTGCTGCAGGAGGTGATCGGTCAGGGATATCTGCTGTCCAGTCTGGACCTGTTCTATTTCTCGGGCTGGCTGGTGATGCTGCTGCTGCCGTTGTGCTGGCTGGTGCGCCGGCCGGCCGGTGGTGGCGGTGCGGTAGCGGCGGAGTAAAGCAGCAGCCAGAGCTTAAACGCGCGCGCCGGGTACAAGCCGCGAAGCCTCTCAAAGGGCACTCTGGCGGCAGGCTAAAGCGGAGAGTGTCATGCCAAGGCGAAGTGCTGATCTTGAAATGTATGCGGTGTTCGACCCGCGCGTGGGACTGGTCAATGATTTGCGCAATGGACAGTGGCCGGTCCCCACCTCCATGCCCAGGCGCCACTACAAGCAGGAGGCGCTTCGGCGCGGGTCTCAATGGGGCACCTGGCAGATGGATCGTTCGTGGCCCGAACGTTCTGTGGTGCGGGCGATTCATGGCGGCCTGTCGGACCGTGAGAGGCGCCGGAGCAGTCTGCCATGGACCCTCGTCGCCGCCGGTTTTCTGGCGGTGGGCATCGTTGCCGCGGGGTTGCTCGCCGTCGGGCTGGAAAGGGGTCTACTGTAAAGGCGGAGCGTACCATGAGCATGAGGAATGCCCCGGAAGACGGACCGACGGTCCAGGCGTTTGGCGCGCTGACGCCGGTTCGAATCGGGTTATCAGAGGCGGTGCGCCACCACGGTGTCGCCGCGCTGAACAGGCTGTTGGCCCATACCACCGCGCTGCGCGACCTGTACAAGAAGGCGCATTGGCAGACCTCCGGTGCGACCTTTTATGAATTGCACCTGCTGTTCGACAAGCACTATGAGGAGCAGGCCCAACTGATGGACACGCTGGCGGAGCGGGTGCAGACATTGGGCGGTGTCGCGGTGGCGTTGCCACAGGACATTGCCGAGGAAACCCGGCTGGCCCGGGCTCCGAGGGGGCGTGAGGATCCCGTGCATCAGCTGTCACGGCTGGTCGAGGCGCACGAGGTCATTCTGCAGGAGGCGCGGCCGTTGGCGCGGCGCGCCGGTGAGGATGGCGATGACGGGACCAATGACCTTATCGTGAGTCAGGTGGTACGACTCAATGAGCTGCAGAGCTGGTTTGTCGGCGAGCACCTGGCGTCGCGGGGCACGAAGGGATAGCGCGATGGTAGAGGGCGGCGGCGTTATGGCAAGTCGCGCAGGGTTGAGTGCGCTCCAAGGGTCGGCGCGGGCCAGGAATCTGCGCTTTGAAATGATACTTTAGTATTAGCGCGCACCCTTGTGGACAGGCGCATCCTCCTTACAGGGAACCAGAGATACGTGAATGTGTAAGGAATCATTGCCGCCAATTGGTGCGGCGCAGGAAATTCGCCGAAGCCGAAGCCCGGTGTTGCGCTTCGAGGCCGCGGTTTCAGGGAATGCATAAGTGGTGGATCACCCATGGGTGTCCGTCGTCGATGATGACGAATCGGTACGCGAGTCGCTACCCGACCTGCTGAGTGAACTGGGCTTTGCGTCGCGTGCCTTCGCCTCTGCGGCCGAATTTCTCCAATCGGATCTGCTCCATCAGACGCGGTGCTTGATTCTCGACGTCGCGATGCCGGGCATGTCGGGCCCGGAATTGCAGCGTGAACTGCTGCAGCGGGGCATGAACATTCCGATCATTTTCATCACAGCCCAAGGTGACGAGAAAGTGCGCGCGGTGGTGCTCGCGAATGGTGCAGTCGCGTACCTGCTCAAGCCCTTTACTGAAGCTGAGCTTCGTTGCGCGCTGGCTGCGGCGCTGGGTACCAAGTAATCTGAACCCGGGTTGTGGTCCTGAAACGAAAGGGGAGACCGACATGAGTGCTGAGAGGTCGCTGCGTACCAGCGCGACTGGCATCCAAGATCCAAAACCCGTCGTTTACGTGGTCGACGACGATGTGTCCTTGCGCGAGTCTCTCCAGGCCATGGTTGAAGAGTCTGGATTTCGGCCCGAAGTCTTCGCATCAGCCGGAGAGTTCCTGAGGCATTCCCGGCAAGCGATACCCGGCTGCCTGATCCTTGATGTAAGCCTGCCGGATCTGAATGGCCTAGAATTGCAACGACGCATGGGCGCGGGTCAGACAACGCTGCCGATAATCTTCATCACGGGTCATGGCGACATCCCCATGTCCGTGCAGGCCATGAAAGCGGGTGCGACCGAGTTCCTGACCAAGCCCTTCAGTCCGAAAGCGTTGCTGACTGCGGTCTGCAGCGCCGTGGACCGCAGCCGCGAATGCCTGGCGGAGCAGCGTGTCGTGAAAACGCTGCGCGATCGGCTGGAGTCTCTGAGCCGTCGTGAGCGGGATGTCATGGCCCTGGTGACCCAAGGGCAACTGAACAAGCAGGTCGCCGCGACGCTGGGAATCAGCGAGATCACCGTGAAGGCCCATCGCGGCAAGGTGATGCGCAAGATGAAGGCGAGGACGCTGGCGGATCTGTTGACGATGGCGGCGCGCCTGCGGGAAGCCCCTGAAGAACCCAATCAGTAGCTTGGACTCATAGCCAGAACTGCGCGGATCATCCGGCTCAGAGAAGGCGCCGTCCAGCCAAATGATGGTTGGGCGAAACGTTCACCTGCCACTGGATTCTGTACCGAGATTGAATGTAATTCCGAAAGGATCTTGCAGATAGCATCGCGGCACCGTCGGGTTCTCCTCGACAAGTCTACAGCCAGCTGCAAGGAGTGTATCTCTCAGGGCCGTCACGTCCGGTGTGAGGAAGTCCAGAACCGGACCGTGAGGCGGGCCCTTCTCAACATAAAGACAGAAGGCCCCCGTCTCAAAACCCACCAGAGACTGGCTGCGATAGATGACTCTGAATCCCAAGACTCCTTCATAAAATGCGATGGCCTCCGGCCAGCGGTCCGTGCGGATAATAATGTCGCGGGATGATTGGCTTGTGATGCTCATAGGTTCCTCTGCCTACACTGCAGTAAAGCGGCGCGTCCGCTCCCATACAGGTTAGACCTCGGCAATCGCCGCAATGGAGATCTTCAGATTGGGAGCGCGCACCGGCATTTTAGCGCCTTGACGGGCTGGTGGATGGGACGGGAACCATTTGAGCCACTCCTCGTTCATACCAAAGAAGTCGCCTTCGTCGGCGAGTACAACCGTAACACTGACGATCTTGTCCAGGGAGCTGCCGGACTCCTCAAGAATGGCCCGTATATTGGTCAGGCATTGGGCGGTTTGCTCCTGAATGGTCGTACCCGTGATGGTGCCGGTCATCGGATCGGTCGGCGCGGTACCGGATACAAACACCAGGCCCGCGGCCTTAACGGCCTGACTGTAAGTTGCTGGTGGCCGGCCCGCCTTTGGCGCGAAGACAATATTGCGGGGCATTTGGAATCCTCCGGTTAGATCGGGGCGATCGAGGCGGTGGCCTCAATATTTTGTTGCCCATGTGCGGAAAGTTCGCCTCAGCACGCCATACCATGCTCGATCGCCCCACCGCATTGAGGCAAGGGCAAAAGTGATGCTGCCCGCCAATGCACCAAGAACGTAGACGTAAGGGACACGCACCCCCATGCGCAACATCCAGATTACCGCAACCAAGGAGCCGACAGGTGATCCAAAAAGACCGTAGATGATCCGACGAACGCGAAACTCAGGATCTCGCGAAGCGCTACCCGTGACCACCAGTCCATGCGTACCGTCAGGCAGCACCTGATCGTCATACTCAACGCATTCACCAGGGAGATATCTCCATTCTTCCCCCTTTGGTACCGGCCCCAGCAGTCGCAGAAGGCCTTCCCCGGCGGGTTTGGCGTAGGCAATACAAAGGGACCCGGGTTCTCCGACCTCCGCTGGAACGTAAACCGATAGTCGTTCCAATATGCCGCCTAACGACGAACTTGAGCGGCGCACAGCGCCGTTGAGCCAGGAGTGCATGTCGACATTGCAGGCACTTAATCAACGCGCGTCCGCTCGAACGAAATCAGATCTCACGGAGCCGCGTCCTTTCTATCACTGTAAGACTTGTAAATAAGATTGACTGACACACCTGGAAGGTGCGGAATATCCCTTGATAACATGACTTCGGTGTCTTCGGATGGCGGGAGATTTCCTACGTGGGCAGTCCACCAGACCGTTTCTCCTCCGCTAGGTACTTTTGCGATGTTGATCGGGTGGCCAAGGCGTGCGAGCTTTGAAAGCTCCTTTTCCATTGCGAGGCCGTCCAATTCCGCCCCGTATACGCTACATCCCTGTGCACGCCGGGTCCCGTTCGTAATACCGTTTGAGGACAGTAAGACAGGGGATTCGCCCTGACCCAGCGGAATTATCCAGTTCTTTTGGCGGAAGACATGCCCGTCTGACATGGGTATGCTCCTATCCTCCTGGACCTCATAGCCGGATTGGGTGGCTCGGCGGTCAATCGCCGCGAAATCCAAATCTGACTCCAGGCACCATCTATTGAACAACTCCGCGACCCGTTGATTTTTGTCGGCCAAAAGCAATTGCGCTTCGGCGTATTGAACGCACATCAGGGCACTAACCGCGCCCGTGATACTCACTAAAGCAACGAATGACGTAACACGCACAGACCCACCTACGAAAGTTGGAGGCGATCGACTATTTGGGCGAGCAATGCTGCTCCGAGGGCGATAACTGCCAATAGCGCACGGTCTAGGCAATTGGAGCGGCGCGGCACCGCATCATTCACCCGAACGAATAAAACATTTTATTCATGGCGCGTCCGCTCAAACGCATGTTAGGCAATCCGCATAGCTCGGGCAGCAAGCAAAGTCCGAACGAGTTACGGACGATGAATCCCATGCGCAATGAGAAATCCGATTGACACGAGAACGCATATTACCGTCAAAAAGAAGCCGAAAGGGGCCGCCCGCAAATATACCAGCTTCAATCCAAGGCACATTGGGATGGCTGGAGAAGCTTAACAGGCAATCGATAAGATATGAGCCACAACCAATTACCAGGGACGACGCAGAGAGCTGGAGACGCGTTGGTTTGGGAGTGGTTATGGCCACGTTTCCGTCGCCTAACGCCAGAGTTGAGCGGCGCGGCACCGCATCATTGCAACCGCTGAGCACAGTGACAGACTCGGCACTTTATTCGCGGCGCGTCCGCTCGAACATATGTTAGACATCTTAGGCATCAAAGGGCTTCCGGCACCAGATGCACGTCTCCCCTATTTCTTCCAAGTCAGATAGCCGCAGTCTTGGCATCTGAATTACGGATCGATGGCAGTGCGGACATTTGAGGCCAAGATATTCCATAAAAAGGGAAAACCCCAACCATAGCGGAAACAAAAAGAGGAACACGTCCCTAGGCATCTTGGAAAAGAATATCAACACAAGAAGGATCGCAAACCCTACATACGAGGTCCCAATGTAGGCGGCTGCTCTGCGTCGCATCGGCATTTGGTGTCTATCGCCAGAGTTGAGCGGCGCGGCACCGCATCATTGAGCTTGTCGAGTACTGTGACAGACCAGGCACTTTATTCACGGCGCGTCCGCTCCAACGCATGTTAGACCTCATGGACCCACTGCACGTGCTGAAACCACCGTTTTCTGTTTGTACTGAACCAGGCAAATAAGGGCACCCATAGTCGAGCTGGCAGGGACCTTAATGTTCCATGTTTTCGTCGATTCGTCGAAATATCCGGCCTTTCTCACCCATCGGGGATCTATCCAGTGGCGGCGCGCCATTTCAGGCAGGTCATCCAGAGTCAATCCCGCATGTACCTCTGCACAAAAGGATCGAACTTCAGACATGTCCCAAATCACCCATCCGACGTAGCCGGGAATCAGGATTGCAAAAAAGACTGCACCTCCACGGTTAATAGCGCGACGCAGATTCACGGTTGGTCTAACGCCAAAGTTGAGCGGCGCGGCACGACGACATTGCGCCAATCGACTTAAGTGATAGACCAAGCACTTTATTCACGGCGCGTCCGCTCGAACGCATGTTAGGGGTGCTCATGGGAATTCTCTGACATTAGTGTAGCCAATTCTACAGCCACCGCCACCGGACATGGCTTTAAGAGCAGCGGCGAGGTCGGCGTCGGTTACAGAGGAGTCTACGTGGACCCGAAGGCGACAACGATGTTGAGCATTGATGGTTCGGAAGTAGCCGGAGAGTTCAGAGCAATTCAGGGTGTGGCTATCAACCCTGCACTTTCCTCCACTCAATACCGTCAGCTCGACGATCATCAGTGGAAGAACTTCATTCTGGCCCGGAAGACGAGCCGAGGCAGGAACCTGCGCCGCGGCTAACGACGTGCCACATGTAGCAATAGCGCCGCAGAGGACTGCCACCGACATGTATCGACGCGGCTTTGTCAAACGCACGCCTAACGCCAAAGTTGAGCGGCCGCGCACCGGCCGTCGAACTCGGCGATTTCGGCGACAGTATTTGGCAGTTTATTCACGGGCGGTCCGCTCGAACGCATGTTAGGGATCCCTCTTAAGCCGCGCCCCACATTTCGAACAGAATTCCGGAAGTTTGTAAAATGTGCCTCGACGAAGGGTGGTTCCGCATGTGCGGCAAAACGTAATGCTGAAATACATCAAAACAAGCGGAACGGGTACGATTGGAAGAAACTGGCGCCAAATCCTTGGATCAGATGCCGTCTTCGACATCATCACGAGTAAGGTACCCCACGTTGCAAGAAGCACAGCAGGCCAGACCAGCCGCTTCATCTTAATGTCGCGACCCCACTGCACATAGAAAAAACCCGCCGCGGCAATCGCAAATACAACAAATACGAATGGCGGAACAGCAGGATTTGGATGGTGCGCCTCAGTCATTGGATGCCTAACGCCAAAGTTGAGCGGCGCGCCGCAGCGCCATCGCACGTGCAGCACATGATGACGGATCGGGCACTTTATTCACGGCGCGTCCGCTCAAACGCATGTTAGGCAAAGGCAGATGCGCAGCTCGGCACGACTTAATTAAAGAGTCGTTTCCAAACAAATCTTGCTCCCGCAAGCCCGATTGCCGATATAGCGACGAACTCTAGCCACAGTTCAAAATAGACTGCGTCTTCACCCGATTCCCCGTCGAGATGGAACATCGGCCCTATTATATGCGGGTATGGCATATCAAAATGGTGCCATCCGACGGTCATATAGCCCCGCATAAGTATCGTTCCAACGACTAGTGCCACCACCGCTATAGTCGTGATCCACTTCACGAGGCTGCTCGCCGCGTAGTCTCGATGCTGCATCGTGGCGTCCGATTCTTCATCGGCCTTGGCACGCCACTGCAGTTCAAGTCACTTGTCAGTTCCACTTAATGCCTAACGCCAAAGTTGAGCGGCGCAGCACGGCAACACGACAGGCACTTTATTCACAGCGCGTCCGCTCAAACGCATGTTAGGTTGCACATTCATTGGTAGTCCACTTGGTCTGGGTGAGTTACTTGCATGAACACGCTGAGGCGTTGACTACGTCGCTCGAAGATATGTTGCCTGACGGCTGCGATGTACCCGCGGCGGTCCTGTTTCGCGTCAATTCCATCAGGCGCAAAGTTCGCCTTCAGACGATTACAAACGACGCAGCTCAGGATCAAGTTTTCCAAATTCCGGCCTTTGCCACCCTTAGAAGCAGGCACTAGGTGATCCTCCGTGGCCATGAGGAATCTGTCCAAGTCTGCCTTTAAGTCCATGCCGCAGTAGACGCATCGCCCCTGATCTCGCTCGAAGAGGAGCATGAACTTCGATTTTGGCAACTCGCCCAAGTGCAACCTAACGCCAAAGTTGAGCGGCGCGGCACCGCATCATCGGACACGTTTCACGCGACGACAGACCCGGCAGTTTATCAACGGCGCGTCCGCTCGAACGCATGTTAGAGGTCAACCCTTGGCTAAGTGGGGCCATGTTTTGGTCCGCCGTGGTTCCAGGACACAACAATTCCAATGGAGAAGCCCACTGTGGCAATGATTGGGCCTAGGAGTCCCGTCAAGAATCCTAGCGCAAGACAACACAAGAAGCCCACGAAACCCAGTCTGCGCTGATTTAGGACAAGGCCGAGTGCAAGTGGAACCAACCCCACGAGGCCCCCTAGGATGAAGCTCGCTGCGATGTTCATGGTCCGCTGTCGAATTGAGACATTTCTTCTGACACCGAGCCCGATTGATCTCTAACGTCAGAGTTGAGCGGCCGCGCGCCGCATCCTAATCGTGCACCCGCGTGCGCATGCCGAGCTTACGAGGCCAATGCGCACGCCCGTGCTGTTACAGGAGCCTGTCACGGTCCGCTCCAACGATTGTTAGGCCTCCTTTGGCTTTACGATACCAGTCCAAGTGCTCGCGGGTGATGTAGTCCCCTCCATCGGGGTAGACAACGATCACTTCGATTCCGGCTGGCAACGCTTCTAGTAGTTGAGCTCCCGAAATCTCTAGCTTTGGCCACGGGACTCTGGCCAGGGCGGATTCTGTTTCGGAGGTGGTGACGCAAAGCCGGCCCTCTGTTGGTGACTTGGTAAGAAACCACTCGGGCCTTTGGCCTTGTTTCAGCTCTGATCCGGTGACCACATGTAGCGTAGCCGCCTTCAGCACGGGCAGCACCAAGTCGATGTTCCGCTGGGCCCTTGACTGCTGGAAGGCCAACTTGAGAGGCGACGAACTAGGGGCTGACATGAATGAGGCCTAACGCCAAAGTTGAGCGGCCGCGCATAACCCCGAAACCAGGGGAGCGTTGGCGACAGGAACTGGCAGTTTATTCATGGGCGGTCCGCTCCAACGCATGTTAGAACCCACCAGCGCTGAGCGACATTGCCACAATGCTTCCAATCACATAGAGAAAGCACGCCAAGTAAGCAGCTAGCAGGAGTCGCATCCTACTCGTCAGGCGAGACAGGGCCGCATCTTCCAGCTCTCGATCCTCGCGGCTAAGAATGAAGGACAACAACGCAGAGGTCGTCTGAAGATTGTTATTCGAGAGAAGCCCAGGTTCACCCATGTCCGCAAATTTTGCTGGGTGGTCGAGGCGAAGGCGCTTAAAGAGACGTGCCACGAGAAATAGCCACATGATTGCACCCAGGAACAGGACTGGCATAAGAAGTGCGGCGATTGCGAGAACTAGTGTCACAGGAACAGTCCTAACGCCAAAGTTGAACGGCCGCGCACGAGTAAACGATCACGTCGACCGCGGTCACGGCCCTTGGCAGTTTATTCATGGGTGGTCCGCTCGAACGCATGTTAGACAAACCCCTCACTTGACTGCGAGGTATACCTAGTGCGATGACACGACGCGATCAATTACAACATATATGGCGGCGCAAACTACAGCAGCAAGTACGCTATACAGAATCCATCCAGCCCAACCCGGTAGCACAATCCTTGGCTCAACGACTGCACCCAATTTGATGATAATGGCATTTGCCTCAGCATAGTCCTTGTCATGCCGAATGTAGATTGAGATTCCGAGGCCTAAATTCCGGCGCGGCACCGGAGAGTCAGAGTAGAAGCCGGCACCCAGCCGATAACTGGGAATTCCAGCATGATCGAGGGCTGCAATCGCACGATCTGCGAATTCGGGGTCAGAGGTCTGATAGAGCAGGACTTCGGGCACGGCCTTCGGGTCTAACGCCAAAGTTGAGCGGCGCGGCACCGCAACACGACGGGCAGTTTATTCACGGCGCGTCCGCTCGAACGCATGTTAGGGGCTCCCACCGACCTTCATTTAGCCCGTGCAATCGTCGCCTTCCGCAACGCTTGGATATCCGAAGTAGAAAGCGACTGGAGCTGACGCAATGCGGCGTCAGTCACCGACTTTGCGCCTGTTCCCTCACCCCTGATGCGGTATGAGCCGTTCTCGAACGAAAGGGAGAAGTAGAACGGCGATGCTGGACTGCCCGGAGCACTTACCACAATGACGGTGGATGGATCATTGCAGCTATAGACCAACCACGGAGCACCACCAAACGTTTTTGTAGCCGGCCCTACATCGCAGTTGAGCGGGGCGGCCAAGGCGGCAACTGGCAGAAGCATCAGTATCCAAGCGCAGTGTTTCATAAGCACCTAACGCCAGAGTTGAGCGGCGCGCCGCAACATTACGACTGGCAGTTTATTCACGGCGCGTCCGCTCGAACGCATGTTAGAAAGCGTCAATGGCCACCTCCATCGTAACCGCCGCCGTCGCCCGAAAACCCTCCGCCGTCGCTGTGCGCGTGCCCCCCGCCATGACCAATGTCGGGGCCGTTGTAGCCGGTACCGTGGGGGGAGGAACCAGCGGGGGCTAGTTGCGCTCTCCGATAGATGAGTTTCAAGATCCCGAGCCCCAAACTAACGATACCCAAGACAAGCGAACCATAGGCAACTGGAATGGCGGAAGGTGAAGACGATCGAAGTACCAGCACAGCGAGGCTGAGAAAGGCCAGTCCAACCACTCCGAAGACGATGGCACTACGCACGGCGACGCCTTCTAACTAATATTTAGGGTGGCAAATTGCAGGAATGAAATGGTGCATTTTCAACACATATGCAGCTTGAGTCGTCATAGGTGATTGTATTCACTAGAGCGTCTGAGTGGAATGACGTCAATACTTTAGCGACAGATGCTGCATGGCAGAACCTGCGAAACCGCGCCTCCTCGATCAGGTTCGTAATGCCGTGCGTGTGCGTCACTATAGCTACCGGACGGAGGAGCAGTACGTCTTCTGGATCAAACGGTACATTCTGTTCAACGGCAGGCGACATCCGCGGGACCTGGGGGCGGTCGAGGTCGAAACATTCCTGAGCAGCCTGGCGGTGCACGGGAACGTGGCGGCGGCCACGCAGAATCAGGCGCTGGCGGCTGTTCTGTTTCTGTACCGGCATGTGCTGAAGCAGGATCTGCCCTGGCTCAACAATATCGTCAAGGCGCGTAAGCCGCGTCGCCTGCCTCTGGTGCTGACGCGCGAGGAAACTCGGGTTCTTCTGGCTCAGCTTTCAGGCGTGCATTGGCTTGTCGGGGTGCTGTTGTACGGCAGTGGACTGCGACTGATGGAGTGCCTGCGGCTGCGTATCCAGGATATCGATTTCGAGCGCGGGCAGATCATGGTGCGCGGCGGCAAGGGCGGGAAGGACAGAGTTACCGTTTTACCCGCGCTCGTGGTGGCCCCGCTGCGGGTGCATCTGGATTCGGTTCGGGAGAGGCACTCGCATGCGCTGCAAAGTGGTTTTGGCGGGGTGGAATTACCTGCGGCGATTGAACACAAGAACCCCGGAGCAGCACTGGAATGGTCCTGGCAGTACGTCTTTCCGGCGCTGGATGCCAGTCGGGATCCACGCACGGGCACTCGGCGGCGCCACCACATAGTGGAATCATCCATGCAGCGGCAGATGCGGGCGGCCGTGCGGCGCTCGGGAATCTGCAAGCCGGCGACCTGCCACACGTTGCGCCATTGCTTTGCGACGCACATGCTGGAACGCGGCTATGACATCCGAACCGTGCAGGAGTTGTTGGGACATGCGGATGTGAGCACCACCCAGCTGTATACCCATGTGCTGCGCAAGGGGGCCAATGGGGTGTCCAGCCAGGTGGACTTCTAGCCTCAAAATTGAGCGGTGCGCCGCCACAAGGATCCGTCAGCCGGTCGCGGTGAGGAAATGGGCACTTTTCTCGCTACGCGCTTAGACTGGGCAGTGGTAATGATGGCGGTGCGTGAAATGATTTTCGGCAGAGCATTGCAGATATTGCGCGGCACAATTCTGCGTTCGCTTGGGCTCGGTGTCGCCGTTCTCCTGGTGTCCTGTGCTTCGGCTCCGGCGCCGGATGACCAATTCGGGCCGCCGCAATCAAGCGTTGATCTGGCACAGGCGACGCGATACGCGTTGCGCGCCTTCGCTACGGGGGAGGCGAAGGACGATTATTCGCGGGACTGGATTGCGGCACTGCAGATGCTCGCGCTGGACTCGCACCCGAAGGCCTACCGGCTGCTGGTGGAATTGACCAGTTCGGACCGATTCACTGCGCTGGCGCCGGATCGACAGCACGCGGGTTTGCTGCTCACGGGCCTGATCGGGCTCGAGCAGCGTGATAACTCGTATGCCCATCATATTCTGGTGCGTGCCAGTGAAATGCCAGAGGCGGCAGTGGCGGACTGGGAAGGCCGATATACCGGTGCATCGAGAGTCGCAGACATACCCGATGGCATGATTTCCGTGACGGCGCTGGCCAGGCGCTGGCCCGGGGCCCTGGGCGCCCTGAGAGCCGATATTGTGCGCAATCTGGTCCTCAGAACCCCGGATGATGAAGCGCAGAAGGACGCACGCTTCACCATGCTCAATGCCCTGTTCGACGCCTCCTGGACGCCTTTCGCGGGCACGCAGCCGCAGCCGGAATGGCTGCTGCTGGTGGATGAGTGCGTCGCGCGCAACGATCTGGCCCGCGCGGCGCAGGTCGTGATGCGCATTGATGACCCGCACACTCTGCTGGGGCTGCGCGTGGACCGCCGGGATGATGCCCTGGTACGCCTGAATCCAGCGAGCTTCGATCTGGCTGCCGCCGGCGGCAGACAGGTAGCCGAATACCTGCGCAGTGTAGAGGATTATCCGCGCAGCCTGGATGCGGTGGTGCAGCTGACCTATGTCTATCTCTGGCTGGGTCGCTACTCGGATGTGATGACGGTGACGAACGCCGTGATCGAGCGCGTCACGTTGAGCGGGGATGTGAAGAAAATCTATGACGACGGCCCCGAAAGGCTGCAGTGGATCTACGATAATCGGGCCAGGGCGCTCGCGGCGCTGGGTCAGGACGAGGAGGCCGAGGCGGAATTGCGCGCTGCGGCCGAGCGCCTTGAGAATGGCGAAAAGAATGTCAGCAATGTGCTGAACCTGGCGAACTTTCTGCTCAATCGTGATCGGCCGGAGGAGGCTCGTTCGGTAGTTTCGGAGCTTCCGAACGGCCCGCATTCCTTGTCGCCCTATGGAAAACTGGTCCAGCAGGAGGTTCTGGTCAGGCTGGCGGTCATGCTGAAGGATGCGCAGGCAACCGAGCAGGCTTTGAACTACCTGAAGGAACACGAGCAGGATGGCCCGCAGGTCCTGCAGTCCTCGCTATTCCGGGCGGGTCGAACCGATGAGGCCGCCGCCGTGCTCATCCGCAGGCTGGAAGATCCCAGCAGGCGCCGCGAAGCACTCCTGGAAATACAGGACTACGCCTCCCATGCCGAGCCTGCGCCGGTGAGGGAGCATGACCGCCGATACAATCTTTGGCTGCAGCGTCCCGACATCCAGGCAGAGATTGCCAAGGTCGGGCGCCGCGAAAAGGTTGCGTTTCCGGAGGGTCCGGAGTGATCTAACGCTGCATCTTCATCAGCTGGTCCATGGTCGGCATGGTGTTGCTGAGGTTGTTCATGATGACGATGGAGCCGAACACGACGAGGAACACGATGAAGATGCCAAACCCCAGGGCGAGGGCGGTGTTCTCGCCTTCCTCGGTGGCGTTGACGTGCATGAAGAACACCAGGTGCACGCCCATCTGCGCGATGGCGAGCACCGCCAGCAGTATCGGCAGGCCAGGGCCCCAGACCAGGTGAGTGGTGGCGGCGCCGAAGGAGGCGAGGGTGAGGATGATGGCCAGCGCCAGACCGCCGAGATAACTTTGCGGGTTGGTACTGCCGTCGTCTTCGATCTCATCGTTATGCTGCATGGACGCTACCCAGATAGACGATGGTGAACACGCCGATCCATACCAGGTCGAGCGCGTGCCAGAACAGGCTGAAGCAGAACAGGCGCCGGATGACGGTGGTGCGAAGCCCAAGGGTGGCCACCTGCGCGGTCATCACCAGCAGCCACAGCAGTCCCGAGCTCACATGGCAGCCATGGGTGCCGACCAGCGTGAAGAAGGCGGACAGGAACGCACTATGGGTCGGGCCGAAGCCGCGGGCCACGAGGTCCGAGAACTCCGTGACCTCCAGGCCAATGAAGCAGGCGCCCAGCACCCAGGTCACCGCCGCCCACAGATAGAACTTCTGCAGTTCGCGTCGTTCCGCGGCGATCAGCATCAGACCGCAGGTGAAGCTCGAGGCCAGCAGACAGCAGGTCTCGATGAAGACATTCTTCAAATCGAAGATATCGCTCCCCGACGGTCCGCCGGCGGTGGCCTTGGACAGCACCGCATACGTGGCGAAAAGAGCGGAGAAGATGACGATGTCACTGAGCAGGAACAGCCAGAAACCGAAGCTGATCATCGACCAGGTGGAGGCCGGCCCGCGCTCCGAGAGTGGAAGCGGCTTGCCGTGTGCATCCAGGGCGAGATTCGCGGCGTTCATAGCTGCGCCCCAAGGCTGGGATGACGCCGGTCGAAGTCCTCGAGTTCCTCGGCGGTGATGTACAGGTCGCGGTCGGTGTCCCAGGCCTGCCGCAGCAGCACGCCGATGCAGCAGATGACCGCCACGATCACCAGCCACCAGATATGCCAGATCAGGCCGAACCCCAGGAACACGGCGAAGAATGCACTGACGAAGCCGGTGCCACTGCGCTTGGGCATGTGGATGGTCTCGTAATGGGGCTTGTGGTCGGCCTCGTAGCGGCTCTCGGCCACCTTGTGCAGTTCCTTGTTCTTGGTCTTGACAGCCCAGAAGGCATCGATGCCGTGCACATGCGGCTCGACGGAAAAATTCCAGGACGGCGGCGGTGAGGCGGTGCCCCACTCGAGGGTGCGGCCGTTCCAGGGGTCACCTGTCAGATCGCGGCGCCGTTCGCGCGTGCGGATGCTCCACGCCAGCTGCACCACCATCAGGCCTATGCCGGCAAAGATCAGCGCCGCGCCGCAGAAGGCCGCGATCATGTAGGGCTGCCAGGAAGGGTCGGCGTAGTGCTGCATGCGACGCGTCGCGCCCATCAGCCCCAGCGCATACAGTGGCATGAAGGCGAGATAGAAGCCGATGAACCAGCACCAGAAGATCACCTTGCCCAGGGTCTCATCCAGAGTGAAGCCGAAGGCCTTCGGGAACCAGTAGTTGTAGCCGGCCATGAAGCCGAAGACCACGCCGCCGATGATCACATTGTGGAAGTGAGCGATCAGGAACAGGCTGTTGTGCAGCACGAAGTCGGCCGGCGGAATGGACAGCAGCACGCCGGTCAGGCCGCCCAGCGTGAACGTCACCATGAAGCCGATGGTCCAGTAGATGGGCACCGTGAAGCGGATCGAACCACCGTACATCGTGAACAGCCAATTGAACACTTTGACGCCGGTCGGCACCGCGATGATCATGGTCATGACACCGAAGAAGCCGTTCACATCGGCACTGGCGCCCATGGTGAAGAAATGGTGCAGCCACACCAGAAAGGACAGCACGCAGATCGCCATGGTTGCGACCACCATCGAGTGATAGCCGAACAATGGCTTGCCGGAGAAGGTGGCGATGACCTCGGAGAACACCCCGAAGCAGGGCAGGATGAGGATATAGACTTCCGGATGTCCCCAGCACCAGATGAGGTTGATGTACATGACGGCGTTGCCGCCGAGGTTATCGGTGAAGAAATGGAAGCCGGCATAGCGGTCCAGCAGCAGCAGTGCGAAGGTGGCCGTGAGAATCGGGAAGGCGGCGACGATCAGCAGGTTCGAGGCCAGCGCCGTCCAGCAGAATATCGGCATGCGCATGTAGCTCATGCCGAAAGTGCGCATCTTGAGGATGGTGGTGGTGAAATTGATGCCGGCGAGGAGGGTGCCAAGACCCGAGATCTGCAGGCTCCACAGGTAGTAGTCGACGCCGACCCCCGGGGAATAGGCAAGCTCGGACAGCGGCGGATAGGCGAGCCAACCGGTCTTGGCGAACTCGCCGATGAACAATGACAGGTTGACCAGCAGCACTCCCGAGGCGGTCAGCCAGAAGCTTACGGAATTCAGAACCGGAAAGGCCACGTCGCGCACGCCCAGCTGCAGTGGCACCACGAAGTTCATCAGGCCGATCACGAACGGCATGGCCACGAAGAAGATCATGATCGTGCCATGCGCCGAGAAGATCTGATCGTAGTGCTCCGGCGGCAGGAAACCGGTCGCGCCGCCCTGCGCCAGGGCCAGCTGCGCGCGCATCATGAGGGCGTCGGCAAACCCGCGGATCAGCATCACCAGGCCCAGCGCCACGTACATCACGCCGATGCGCTTGTGATCGGTGCTCGCGAACCATTCATTCCAGAGGTACGGCCACCAGCCCTTGAGGGTGATCAGCGCCAGGATGGCCAGGATCCCGCACACCATGACGATCGAGGTCACCAGCGGAATCGGCTGGTTGAAGGGGATTGCGGCCCAGGTCAGTTTGCCCAGCATTTGCTAAAAACTCACTCAGCCGAATCGCTGTGTTCAATCTGCGCCGCGCTGGGCGCGGCGCCGGGATGCATGAGGATGGCATCGAAGAGGTCACCGCTCACGGTGCCATAGGTATGCTGCGGATCCTTGGCGCTCGGATGCGTGAGCGCCTCGTAGGCGCTGGCATCCAGGATGCCCCCGCCGGTGCGGGTGCCGTCCAGCCATTGCTCGAAATCCTGGCGCGACAGGGCGCTGACATCGAAGGTCATGTCGGAGAACCCCTCGCCGCTGAACTGCGCGGAGAGGCCGTGATAGTCACCCGGGTCATCCACCATCAGGTTCAGCCGCGTCGCCATTCCGGCCATGGTGTAGACCTGGCTGCCCAGCTGGGGAATGAAGAAGCTGTTCATCACGGTGGCGGAGGTCATGTGGAAGCGCACCGGTGTGCCCACCGGCAACACCAGCTTGTTGACGCTGGCGACACCGGCGTCCGGATAGATGAACAGCCACTTCCAGTCCAGCGAGACCACATCGATGTCCAGCGGCGTGACACTGGACTCCAGGGGTTTGGGCGGGTCCAGGTCATGAGAGCTCAACCAGGCGATGCCGCCGAGGAACAGGATCACCAGCGCCGGAATGGCCCACACCACGAATTCGATACGCCCGGAATAGTCCCAGTCCGGAAGGCGCTTGGCCTTGGAGTTGCCGGCGCGAAACCACCAGGCGAACGCCAGCGTCGCGATGATCACCGGGATCACGATCGCGAGCATGATCACGGTCGAGTCGATCAGTATCAGTTTTTCCTGGCGGCCGATGGGACCGTGAGGGTCCAGCACCGCGGCGCTGCAGCCGGTCAGGGTCGCAGCCAGCAACGCAATACCGCAAATTCTCAATGGTTCAATCTCAGCAGATTTAAAACCTAGATTACGATTTTCAGGCCCGGATCGCCAGGCGTCTTGAGCGCGGCAGCAATCGATTCGGCGCATGACAGGTATTAAAAGGGCGATGAATTTCCCGTAATGAAAACGCGCGGCGCCGCCGTTTGAAGGTCGGATTTCGCCAAAATCCAATAGTGAAAAGAGCTGTTTTACGTGATCCAGCGCACGGTTGGGAAAATTGCCTCGCCGCGGGGTCCCGGACCCCTGCTGCGCCGGCCAACGAATTCTTGCCATAAGTGACTTTGGTCTCGGTGCCGCCGCCCCTGCGATCCTAGACTTTCAAGACTAAATCTAGCTTAGAGATCTGGTTACGGCCGAAGGCGATGTTCCAGGGCGATCCGGTGACTGAGGGGCGCGTCGATTGCCATACGGCAAGCGATTGGCCGCGTGTTGTCCGGCATTTGCCGATGGCCCTGGTGGTGCTGCTGGTGACGGCCCTGCTGCAGACGGCGCCGGTCGCCGCCCAGGAGTTCAGCTTCAGTCGCTACACCCAGGTGTCCGGACTGCGCAACTTGGGCATCGAGCAGTTGCTGGTGGATCGCAACGCCGATCTATGGGTGGCGACCGACGGTGGCATCTACCGCTATGACGGCACCACCTTCACCCCGTATGACAAGTCGCGCGGCATCCCCGCGGATGCGGTGCTGGCACTGGCCGCCAGTCCCACCGGCCGGATCTTCGCCCGCGTCGATGCGGGTCTGTATTCGGGCAATGCCGATCACTTCGAACCGCTGCTGAGCGCCGAGGGTCCGGTGACCGCGGATGCGGCCACCATACTGGTCGTGCCGGCCGATGACAGCGTGCTGTTCCTCAAGGGCCACCAGATCATGGAGGCGCAGCGCAGCGGCGCACCCGGCTCGCTGTGGACCACGCGCGCGCTGTTCAGCCCCGCGCGGGTCGCGGCGCATCCCGAACTCGCATCGGTGCAGAGCGCCGTCGATGTGGGTGGCGGGCGGCTGTGGTTCGGGTGTGGCCTGCGTCTGTGCAACCTCGATGGCCAGAAGCTCACCATATACGGCACTGCAGAAGGCGTGCCCGAAGGGGAGTACGTCTCGCTGCTCCAGGACCGGCGCGGCGGTATCTGGGCGCGCAGCCTGGATCGGTTGATCGCCTTGGATCACGGTGCCAGCCGCTTTGCGGTCATCGACCCGCCGCATGTGGTGCTCGCCAGTCGCGTGCGACGCCTGACTCTGACCCTGGATCCCATGGGACGCGTGATCACACGCACCAGCCTGGGGCTCGCCCGCTGGGACGGAAGTTCGTGGCAGGAATTCGGGACGCAGAATGGTCTGCCGGATCATCCCATCACCTCGGCGCTGGCGGATCCGGATGGCAATTTCTGGCTGGCGGCGACCGGCATCGGCCTGTACCGCTGGCATGGGTATGACAATGTCGAGTCCTGGACCAAGAACCAGGGTCTGGACCCTGAATCGGTGTGGAACATCGTCCGTGACCATCAGCATCGACTGATCCTGGGCACCGACCTGGGCTGCCGGGCATTGGATGAGAAGACCCACATGGTCGTGGCCTGTCCCTTCCAGGGACTGCCCGAACAGGAGACCAACGACAGCGCCGTGGACCCAACCGGCGCCTTCTGGTTGTCCTATCAGACCTCGCAGCTGTGGCGGGTGCCCCCGGGTGCCTCCAAGGCTGAGCGCGTGACCACGGTGCCGGACAAGTTCGATGCCTCAACGATTCTCTTCGACCGATCAGGCATGGGTTGGATCGCCGCCTGGGAGTATGGGGTGGCCAAGATCGACAGCAGGACGCTCGCCGTCACCCGCCTGCAGCCCCCCGGCAATCCGCGCGTGGACGATATAACCCAGGCCGTCGACGGCACGCTGTGGGTCGGGACCACCAGCGGCCTGTATCGCATCGAGAATGATCAGTTCATCAAGGTGCCGACCAGCGTCGACGGCCAGCAGATCGGCATCCAGACGGTCACCGCCAATACCGATGGCTCGGTGTGGGGCACGCGCATCGGCGAGAAGATCCTGCACCTGACGCCGCCGCCGCGGTCGGTGGCCGACTGGCAGAACCCGGCGACCCTGAACGGCTCGACGGTGTACTCGCTGCGGGCGGATTCGCGCGGCTGGATCTGGGCCAATACCGGTGAGGGCCTCGGCGTCTACGATGGCCATGTCTGGCGCCGCATAGAAATCCAGGACGGCCTGGTCTGGGCCGATACCGAACAGTTTTCCCTGTTCGCCGATGATGACGGATCCATCTGGGTGGGCACCGGACGGGGCATCACCCACATCAAGGATCCGGTGCGCTGGGTACAGATGATCTCGCGTCCGCTGCGGCTGGGGGTAACCCGGGCGCAGCTGGGCGCGCAGAGCCTGTTGACGGGCCTCATGCCCAAGGTGCCCTGGCACGACAACGCGGCGCTGGATGTGTCCTTCGGTTCACACACCTTCGATCGCTCGCCCAGCACAGTGCTGCGCTACCGGCTGCTGGGCTTGTCCACCGAGTGGTACTCCTCGCGCACCTACGACATACACATTCCGGCCCTGGCCCCCGGGCACTACCAGCTGGAGGCCATGGCGGTCGATACGCCGCATGCGCGCACCTCACCCACCGTGAGTCTCGCCTTCGATGTGCAGCCGCCCTGGTGGGAGACGACGGCCTTCAGGGTATTGGCGGTACTCATGACCGCCGCCCTCATCGCCGCCGCCTGGCGCTGGCAGAACCACCGCGTGCAGCAGCGCCAGCGCAACTTGGAGCAGGCACATCGTGAACGCGAGGCGTTGCTGGAGCGTGCGACGCGCGATGCGCTCACCGGCCTGTGGAACCGGGCGACCATCCTGGATTTCCTGAACCGCGAAATGGACGAGGCCCGCAGGAGCGGCAACACCCTGGCGGTGGCGGTCATCGACGTGGACTTCTTCAAGCGCATCAACGACACCTTCGGCCATGCCGGCGGCGATGAGGTGCTCAAGGAGCTGGCGCGCCGGCTGCGGGCGACGCTGCGGCAGCGCGATTGCCTGGGTCGCTACGGCGGCGAGGAGCTGCTGGTCGTGATGCCCGGATTGGCGCACGAGGATCGGGGCAACCTGATGGACGCGCTGCGCGCGGCCATCTGCGCCACGCAGTTCCTGGTCGGTGCGGCGGAACTGAACGTCACGGTCAGCATCGGCGTAGCCTGGATGGAAGCCAATACCGAGCTGCCCGATGACCTGATACGACGCGCCGATGCCGCCCTGTATGAAGCGAAGGCGGCCGGCCGCAACCGCGTGGTGTGCAGCACCGGCAGCTATGACGGTTCAATGGTCGAGATCACCGCCTCGAGACGCTACCTGCAGGACTTCATCGAGCGCGTCAAGCGCGAAGCCGGCAAGCGCGGCATCGAGACTGAGTCGAAATAGCCTCAGTTCGCGATGTAGTAGTGGAACACGACCTCGCGCTGGTCGGCGGACTCCTGGGCGGTGACCACGAAGGTGGTGTTGTTCATCCACTCGTACTTGCCCTTCAGATCCGTCTCCACATAGGCGATCGCCCGGTAGTAGCCATCCGTGCGCCGATAGCCCACATGCTCCATGTAGATCCACTCGCCGTTGTCGCACTTGAGCATGAAGTGCGCATCCACGTCCCGGACATGATCGGCGCGGATGGTGTCGTACTGTCCGCCGCTGTCAGGATAGACGGTGGCGCTGATGCGCTCGCCCGTGACTTCGCCACTGAGGATGTCCTGGTAGCGGAAGGTGCCGCGCGGGGTGTGGGACTCCTGCGGCGGATCATAGTGAGCGGTGAGCCTGAAGGCGTACTGGAGCTGGATCTTGCCGAGGATTTTGGTGTCGGCCTTGGGTACGACAAAGTCGCGCATGGCTTGGGCTCCCTACAGCACTTCGTAGTAGTTGAAGACCGTATGGTCGGGATTGGCCTGGCGCTGGGAACTGGCGACGAACACCGTGCGGTTCATCCAGTCGTGAGGCCCCAGTGGTGCGCTGAACACCGGGGTCGCCCGAAAGCGCGTCCACACCCCTTCCTGGCTCGCGGGGGGCGGCGGCGCCGGCAGCAGCGGTTTGCCGGGTTCGTATTGACCGGCAAAACGCCGCATGGTGCCGCGATTGTGGATGAAGATCAGGGCGCCATCGCTGGCCTGCAGCATGTAGTAGGTGGTGAAGGTGGTCTTGTAGTAGTCCGCGCCGCTGTGCGGCAGGACGCGCCCCTGCAGCCGCGGGCCCCAGATATCACCGCCACCCACCGAGGTGTAGCCACGACCCGCAGGCGAGTCCATGGTGTTGATCATCACCCGGTCGGCGAAGAACACCCGGGCCGAGAAGGCCCAGCGCAGCCCGGCCTTGGGCATGCTGGGGTCAGGGCCCTCGAACCACTGTGCTGGCAGCGCTTCATTGTTGCTGCCGGGGGCAGACTGGGCCGCGGCCGCCTGCGCAAGGCTGAGGCCGCTCAGTGCGACCGCGCCGGTCGCACCGCCCAGGAAGGTGCGGCGGCTGATTGATTCGTCCTGCGTCGACATGCGAACCCCCTCTTGAGTCTCACAATGACGGATAGTCGGTGTAACCCTGCGCCCCGCCGGCATAGAACCCGGGCACGTCGGGCTCATTGTAGACCGCCCCCTGGAGCATGCGCCGCGGCAGGTCAGGATTGGCGATGAACAGCTTGCCGAAGGCCACCGCGTCGGCTTCACCCGCGGCCAGCGCCTGCGAGGCCGTCTCGAAGGTGAAACGCTCGTTGGCAATGTACGCGCCGCCAAACGCCGCTTTCAACTGCGGTCCCAGCCGCCCGGGGCCGGTATGCTCGCGAACACACAGGAACGCAAGCCCCCGGCTGCCAAGCTCGCGCGCCACATGGCCGAACAGTGCCGCCGGATCCGAATCCCCCATGCTGTGCGCATCCCCGCGCGGCGCCAGGTGCATGCCGACCCTTCCGGCGCCCCATACCGAAATTACCGCATCGGTCACCTCCAGCATCAGGCGCGCGCGGTTGGCGATGCTGCCGCCATACTCGTCGCGGCGCTGGTTGGCCCGATCCTGCAGGAACTGATCCAGCAGATAGCCGTTGGCGCCGTGGATCTCCACCCCATCAAAGCCCGCGGCCTGGGCATTGCGGGCACCGCGGCGGTAGTCCTCGATGACTCCCGGGATCTGCGCCGGTTCAAGTGCGCGCGGCACCACGAACGGGATCTGCGGCCGCACCAGGCTCACATTGCCGGCAGGGGCGATGGCGCTGGGGGCCACCGGCAGCCGGCCCTCGAGGAACATGGGGTGCGAGATGCGGCCCACGTGCCATAGCTGCAGGAAGATCCGCCCGCCGGCCTCGTGCACCGCGCGGGTGGTGAGTTTCCACCCCTGAATGTGTTGGTCCGACCAGATCCCAGGCGTGTCGGCGTAGCCCACCCCCATCGCCGTGACCGAGGTGGCCTCGCTGAGGATCAGCCCGGCGCCGGCGCGCTGCCGGTAGTACTGCGCCATGAGCTCATTGGGTGTACGGCTGGCGCCGGCGCGGCTGCGGGTGAGCGGGGCCATCAGGATGCGATTGGGCAGCCGCAGCTCCCCGACCTGCAGCGGGTCGAACAGGGAACTCATGCCGCTCAGTGCTTGTAGGTGAAGGTCACACCGAAAGTGCGCGGCCGGAAGGTGAACTCGCGCAGCAGCCGGGAATCCCCCGTCCCCGGATCGATGGACCAGTTGTAGTTGATCGGCACGTGGGTGTCGGTGACATTGTCGATGAAGGGCTCGATGCTGAAGTCACCGACGCTCATGCCCGCGCGCAGGCTCAGGAAGGAGGTGGACGGCAGCGTGAAATTATCCGCATCGTATTGCGCCGTGTTGGGATCCTGGGTCGGCGGCAGCCACTTGTCGTGCGCCTCGTACTCGTAGTCCACGCGCGCGAATGAGTCATGACCGGAGAGATTGAAGTGATACTCCAGACCCACTGAGAGCGTGAAGGGCGGATTGGAGGGATTGCTGTCGCCGGAGATCGAGCCCAGGATGCCATCCCCCGCCGCGGCAACGGGCGCGGGAAGATTGCCGTTGGCATCCGGGACGGCGGTGGAGAAGGAGGCGTTCTTGGTGTACTGGGCATCGGTATAGCCGGTGGTCAGGTCCAGATTGAGGGAATCCGTGGCGGCCCACTCGATCTGGATGTCCCCGCCCTTGGCCACTGCCTCACCCAGGTTGGTGATGAAGGTGATCTGGCAGATGGGCGGCAACACCACCTGCTGGATGTTGTTCCACTTGATGTAGTAGATGCTGGAGGAGATGCGCAGCCGGCCGCCCAGGTTGTCCTTGGCGCCCACCTCGAAACTGTTGACGGTATCGGAGTTGTAGGAAGTCGGGCTGCTGGCGATGCCGAAGTTCTGCAGGTCCTGCGCGCAGGCGGCCTGTGGCAGGGGATTGTTGCCGCCACCGGGCCGGAAGCCCTTGGCATAGGTCGCGTACAGCATATTGGCGGGATCCAGCTGGTAGGCGAGATTGACCTTGGGAGTAAAGGAGTTCTCGGCCTTGCTCTCCGCCAGGCTGATATTGGTGTTGTAGAGCTGTGGTCCGCCGGTCAGCGAGGTAAAGGCGAACTTCACATGCGACTCGCGCAGGCCCACGGTGGCCTTCAGCGCATCTGTGATGGCGAAGGTGGCCTCGCCATACCACGCCACCTGTGTGTCCTGGGCATGGGTGGACAGGAAGTAGGAGTCAGTGGGGTATGCCGGATCATAGGTCAGCGGATTGCCGTTCTGGTCCGTGAACACATCCGTGTAGTCAAGCCCCGCCACCGCCTGCCAGAACTGCTCCAGCATGGGGTCGTGGATCTGTTCCAGGTAGGTCTGACGATCGTCGCTGAAGAACAGGCCCGTGGTCCACACCAGCCGCGCATCCGGATTGCTGGAAACCAGGCGCACCTCCTGCACGAAGTTCTCCTGGCCGTTGTCCACGGAGGCGGGCGAGCGGTAGTCGGCAATGCTGGCCGGAAGGTGCAGCCCGGCACCATCCAGCAGCGGGAAGTTCGCGAACTGGTCGGGCGGCAGCAGCGTCTGGTAGAACCCGAGGTTGTACAGGGTACCGTCGTACCCGTTCTGTTCCTCGCGGTGATAGAACGAGGTGTTGGAGATCACGTGGAAGGCATCGAAGCTGCCTTCGATCTTCAAGGCCGGCAGATAGAACTTGTCGGGCTCCGATCGCGGACTGGGGTCGCCGTTGATGTAGCTGTTGCTGCCGGGGTTTGAATAGATGGGCCAGTAGGCCGAGTCATCGTGCAGATCATGCTTCTGGAAATAGATGCTGGGTGTGATGGCCCAGGTGTCATTGGGCGCCCACAGTCCGGCGACCCGCATCAGATAGCTTTGGCCATAGTTGGCGTTGTGGTCGATCACCGTCGACTGTGGATCAGCGGCGGTCGGATCGACCGAGTCGATCCAGCCCCCGTCCTTGCGATACCACACCGTCACGCGCGCGCCGAACTTGCCATCGATCAAAGGGCCGCCGGCGGCGGCACCGAGCTCGAAGCTGGGCGCGCCGCCTTCGGTATATGAAACCTCGCTGCGGGCGGACACACTGTCGGTGGTGAGACTGGGCTGGGTGGTGATGTAGCGCACGGTGCCGCCTTCGGATCCGGCCCCGAACAGCGTGCCCTGAGGACCGCGCAGCACTTCCACGCGGGCGATGTCGAAGGTCTTCGGCAACTCCTCGTCCGGACTGAACGCCAGGGAGCGCATCTGGATGGGCGTGTCGTCTATATAGATGCCGGTGGTCCCCGAGCCGCCCGAGGAGGAAATGCCGCGGATGGAGATCTTGTCGGTGCCGGCGGTATCCACATTGATGCCGGGGGTGAATCGGGCAACATCCCCGATGTCCTTGATGCCGCGGGCTTCCATGTCGTCCGCGGACAATGCCGTGACGCTGATCGGCACCTTGCTCAAGGACTGCTCGCGGCGCGTGGCCGTGACCACGACCTCCTGCAATCCCGGGGATTCAGCCGCGTTGGCATCCGCGGGCGCCGCTGTCGGCGCGCCCGTCGCAGGGTCCGCATCAGTGGCGAGCGCCATCACCGGCAGGCAGCAGGCCAGCAGAAGGGCTAAGCGTATGGATCCCTGCATCGAATATCTCCTAGCAAGACCGGTGCCACGCGTTTTTCGCGTTTAATGTACTTTTCGGGCACTGACAGAAGGCGCCAGGGCCGAACCCGCCCTAGCTTGGTGCGGATTCTAATAGCCCCGCGCCTGGTCCACCACATTGAGCATAGGCGCTCCTTGTGCATAGCGGCGCAGATTCTCCACCGCCACGATCCAGCGGCCCTCGCCGGGCAGGTCGGAGCGCGAGGAAATATGCGGCGTGATCAGCACATGGGGCGCACGCCACAGCGGATTGTCGGGCGGCAGCGGCTCAGGATCCGCGACATCAAGGCCCGCGCCCGCCAGACGCCGATCCACCAGGGCCTGGGTCAGATCCGCCATCACCATGCTGCCGCCGCGGGCGATGTTGATGAACAGGGCGGTGGGCTTGAGCAGCGCAAAGAATTTCGCGTCATACATGCCCTGGGTGACCGGCGTCAGCGGCACGCAGCTCACGATGACATCAGCGCGCCGTGCCAGCGCCGGCAGTTCGGCCGGTGTACCGATATGGCTGACGAAAGTCGGCCCGCGGGTGTCCCCGTCCCGGGTCGCCACCACGGTCATGCCCAATCCATGCCCGCGCCGCGCCACTTCCGTGCCGATGCCTCCGAGCCCGACCACCAGCAGCGTCTTGCCGTCCAGGGACTGCATGGGCGTGGTGGCCCCGTGGATGGCATTCCATTGGCCTTTGGCGGTATCCACCGCGAACACGTCCAGGCCATGGGCCAGCGCCAGCATCAGCGCGATGGCATGCTCGGCAATCACCGCCGCATCCACGGCCCGCATATTGGTCAGCAGCAGGCCGCGCTCGCGCAGTCCAGGCACCGCCAGGCAGTTCTCGACACCGGCGGCGAGGGAGGCGATCCAGCGCAGCTCGCGCGCGGCGGCCAGCAGTTGCGGCGCGCAGATCTCAGGGTTGAAGCCCACCAGCACATCCGCATCCGCGGCCTGGGCGAGTGCCTCGGCCATGTCGTGTGCGACGACCACGGCGGAGTGCGGGGCAACGGCCGCGAACTGTGCCTGCCGCGGCGCCCAGTCCTGCCTGCCGAACTGCAGCAGCAGCACCTTGTGGGGAACGCGCCAGTCGGCGCGCTGTTTCACCGCCGTGGGGGCCGCGACCAGCTGCAGCGATCTGATCAGATCGCCTGCGGTATCGGCAAAGGTCGGCGACGGCAATATGAGCACCAGCGAGGCGCACAGCGCCCGCCCCAAGCGCTGCAGCACGCGGCCCGTCACGGGGTATATCCGGCTTCGGGCTCGAGCACCGTCTGGGTGGTAGCGCGGGTGGCCTTCAGGTGCAGCCCCTGTTCCATCGCGCTCAGGAACGCCGCTTCATCACCGATGTGGAACACGCCATTGATATGGCGCGACCCCAGGGCCGGGTCGCTGAGCACGATGGGCGTGCGGGTGTAGCGGTTGTACTCCGCCAATGCCGTATCCAGCGCGATGTCGTTGAACACGATGCGTTGCGAGCGCCAGCCCTGGATGCGATTGACTTCGGCGGGCCGCAGTTCCGACACCGCGCCCGCCTGCGTGTAGCCGACGCCACTGCCGGCGCTGACCGCCACCGGCAGAGCAGGGGTGGCCGTGCCGCTGGCGCCGACCGTCACCGTGCCTTCGAGAACCGAAACCGCGGCACCGCCGCGGGTGAGCTCGACGTCGAACTGTGTGCCGACCGCGGTGGTCACGCCCTGCAGCGCGTGCACTTCAAAGGGCCGGCCCGGGTCGTGGCTGACGCTGAACAGGGCCTCGCCGCGGGACAATTCGACGCGCCGCAGATTTCGCGACAGCGCCACGCGCACCTGGCTGTCGGTGTTGATGAAAACCGTCGAACCATCGGCCAGCGCCACCGTGCGCTGTTCGCCGACGGCCGTGCTGTATTCGGTGATCATGGGACCGGACAGATAAAGCCACGCGAACGCGCCCAGCGCGAGCAACGAGGCGGCAAGCCCCACCTGCCATACCGGCACCCGCCATCTGGGGCGCGCGGCCGGCGCCGCCGGGGCGCGCTGCCGGCTGACCAGCGCATCGGCGCCCGCGAGCAGCACGGTGAGGGTCGGACTGCCGCGAAGCTCCGCGGACAGCTCCCAGGCCAGTTCGCAGTTCTCGTATGCCTGCTGGTGGCCCGTGTCCTGGATCCACTCCAGCCAGGGCGCCTCATCGGCAGGGTCCTGAACCGCCTCGCGCGACCGGGCAAACCAGTCAGCGGCCTTGAGGTCCTCGGGCGGTGCCCTCATGTCGCCTCCGACACGGCGGCGCTGAGCCGCTCCATGGCTTCGGCCATCTTGCGCGCGACGGTGCGGCCGCTGAGGCTCATGACCTCGGCGATCTGCGGATAGGTGAGGTCGCGGAAGCGGTGCAGCAGGAACACCGTGCGCGTGTCCTGGGGCAGATCGGCGATGGCGCGTTCCAGCAGCGCCCGCGTCTGCTCGCCGGCGAGCTGCTCGTCGGGCCCCAGGTGATCCTGGGCGATCTCCTCATCTTCGATGGGGATATGCAATGTGGCGCGATGCGTCGCGCGCCGGCGATGGTGATCGCGCGCGAGATTGGTCGCTGTCTGGAACAGAAACGACCGCGCCATGGCATCGACCCTGACCATCTCGCCGTGTCGCAGCAGCCTGTAGTAGCTTTCCTGCACCAGTTCCGCCGCATCATCCGGCGGCACCAGGCGCATCAAGTAGCGCTGCAGGGAGACCCGATGCCGGTTGAACAGCATCGTGACATACGCCCTGTGTGAGGGCTCCGGCCCATCAAGGTCCAGCGGATACGAGGCATCAGCGGGACCTGCACTCACTTGGGACTGGTCGTGCTTCATGAATGACATGATTTTACGAGAAAGCTACGGGTTGCGCGTTACCTCCTCTTAAGAAAGTCATCGGAAGCCCCGAAACGGTAGACGAATCCGAGCCCAAACTGCACCGGATCCAGATGAATCTGCTGCCCCGGGGCGCCGCCCGCCTCGGGACGCACCTGCGACCAGCTGACGCCGGCATTGATCAGCCAATGAGCATTGAGCAGCACGTCGACACCGGCCTCTACAGTGGGACCGACCGTCACCCGATCCAGGCCGGCGACACCGCTGGCGTCAAACAGCGTCGTGAGATCCACACCGGCGCCGAGGAAGGGATCCAGGTGACTCTCCGGCGCGAAGTAGTATTTGAGAGCCAATGCCGTGGACTGCAAGCGGGCGCTGGCGCGGTACTGGGAGGCTGAGGGTGTGGCAGGCACATCAAATGAATGGGTGCGTGGGGTCGATGCCGATACGGCCGCGGCCAGCTGATCGGTGATGAAGTATTCACCCGCCACGGCAGCCGCGGCGCCGCCGCTGGCATTGCCACTGTCCCGGGCAAACTGCGCGCCAAAGCCCACGAGCCAGGGGCCGGCGCTCTGCCGCGCCGTCAGTGGTTCGGCGGGCGTCGGCGTCACCGGCGCCGCCGTGGCCTGCGGCGCTTCGGGCGGTTGCCCGATCACGACCGGAATCGACGGCCGGGGTTTGACGACGAAGACACCATCGGTCCCCTGGGTGACCTGCAGCTTGCTGCGCGCGAGCAGCAGGCGCAGCGCCTGGCGCGGCGTGAGAGTCCCCTTGACCGCCGGCGCCATGAGATGGGCAACAGGACCGGGATCCACGAATACCTGGGCATTGGCCTGCACCGCCCAGGCATTGAGGGCGGCGGCCATGGGCTGCGCCGCTATGTCAAAGGCGACTGCGCTATCGCCGGGTCGGGTCGCAGCCGGGGTGGCGGGCGATTGCGCCTGCGCCCGGGTCGGCCACAGGGAGGCCGATACCAGCGTCACGGCCGCCAGTGCTGTGCATTCGGCTCCGCCGCGGATCATCCGTAACAACCCCCCGCCCATGGGCTACGTTATTACTACGCGGCCGCGCTGGATCGCTGCCATTACTGAGCGGGGCCGGTCACGTTCCCGGTGCCGAAGGTGTCGCACTGATTTATGTCGCCTGAATCAACGCCGCGCTTGAACCAGGAGACTCGCTGGGCGCTGGTGCCATGGGTGAAGGACTCGGGTACCACCGTGCCTTGCGCTTTTCTTTGCAGCGTATCATCGCCGATCATGCTGGCGGCATTCAGCGCCGTCTCGATATCCCCCTGTTCAAGGCGCCAGCCGCGCTCCGCTTGCGCGCGCCGCGCCCATACGCCGGCGAAACAATCGGCCTGCAACTCGATCTTGACGCTCAGGGCGTTCGATACCGCCTGGCTGCTGCGCTCCCGCTGCGCATCCACCCGCCCCAGGATGCCGAGCAGGTTCTGCACATGGTGACCGACCTCGTGGCCGATCACATAGGCATGCGCAAACTGCCCGGGCGCATGCAGCTCCTGGGTCATGAGGTCAAAGAAACCCAGGTCAAGGTAGACGATACGGTCATTCGGGCAGTAGAACGGTCCGGCCGCCGCCTGACCCTCGCCGCAGGCCGTCGGGTAGCTGTCGCGGAACAGGCGCAGCTTAGGATTCTCGTAGTTGCGGCCCATCTGATTGAAGGCGTCGGTCCACACCACTTCGGTGCTGCGCAGCACCTGCGACACGAATTTGACCTGTGGATCCTCCGGCGCGCTGCTGTCGGGGCCCTGATCCGCCGACTGCGCAGCACTCTGCGGCACCGGCGTGCTCTGCGGCGCGTTGACCTCCCCGCCGCTGAGCAAACCGAGCATCTGCAGGGGATTGATGCCCAGCACCCAGCCACCGATCAGAGCAATGGCCAGCGTCCCCAGGCCGATGCCATGAACGGGTCGGAACTGGAAGCCGCCACCGCCGCTTGAGCCACGAACGTCCTCGACGTTGCGGCTTTCGTCCTGGTCGCGCATGTCCATGGGCGGCGTCCTCTACACTTCGATCTTGGAGAAACGCCACGCGCCCACCACGGTTAGCGCGGCACCGGCTCCCACCAGCACCAGAGCATCCAGCGTTGCGCCGAAGTGCGTGCGATTGATGAGAAAGGCGCGCATGCCATCGACGCCGTAGGTCATGGGATCAATATGCGTCAATACGATCAGCGCCTTGGGGAGGTTGTCCAGCGGATAGAGCGCGCCGGACAGGAAGAACAGCGGCAGCACCAGGAAGTTCATCACCATCTGGAAGCCCTGCATGTCCTTGAGGGTTGAACCGATGGCGGTGCCGGCCGCGGCAAACACGATGGCCGTGAGCGCGAGGAACCCAAGCGCCGCGGGAATCTGCACCAGGCTCACGGGCCTGAAGCCGGCGATGACGCACACGATGGCCACCAGCGTCCCCTGCAGCATGGCCGTGGTCGCCGAGCCGCAGGTTCGACCGAACATGATCTGGATGCGCGCCACCGGTGCCACCAGGGTCTCCTTCAGGAATCCGAACTGCCGGTCCCACAGCAGGCCGATGCCCGAGAACATGGAGGAGAACAGTACCGTCATGGCGATGACGCCGGGGGCCATGAACTGCAGGTAGTTGCCGTTGCCGGACATGCGAAACACCGGACCTAAGCCAAAACCCAGCACCAGCAGGTACAGCAGCGGCTGCGCCAGGGAGGCAATGATCTGCGCGCGCGATCGCGAGTAGCGCTTCAGCTCCCGCAGCCACAGGATGTAGATGGCGCTCATCGACGTCTCCACATCGCCGCCGCCTGCCGCATGCGATCCGCCGCGCCCGCTGATTCATCACGGATCGCGGTGCCGGTGAGTTTGAGGAAGGCCGCTTCGAGGGTTTCGGTTTGTGTCTGCGCCTTCAGCTCCTGCGAGGAACCGATGGCGACGATCTTGCCGTGATCGATCACGGCAATGCGCGTGGCCACGCGGTCCGCCTCGTCCATGTAGTGTGTGGTCAGGAACACCGTCACTCCCTCGGTCTTGTTCAGATGCTGCACGTGCGACCACAGCTGATTGCGGCTCTGTGGATCAAGGCCCAGTGTCGGCTCGTCAAGGAACAGGATGCGCGGGGTGTGCAGCAGGCCGCGCGCGATCTCAAGCCGCCGGCGCATGCCCCCGGAGAAGGTCTTCACCGCGCTCTCGCGCCGCTCCCACAGTTCAAAGGCCTTGAGCAGCGTTTCGGTGCGCTCGCGACGGATGCGCCGCGGTACGTGGTACAGCACTCCATGAAGATCCATGTTCTCGGCCGCGGTGAGGTCCTGGTCGAGACTGGGATCCTGGAACACGATGCCGAACTTGCTGCGCACTTCGTGCTGGTGGCGTGCCGGATCCATGCCGTCCATCTGGATGCTGCCGCTGCTGGGCGCCAGCAGCGTGGTGAGCATGCGGATGGTCGTGGTCTTGCCTGCGCCATTGGGGCCGAGGAAGGCGAAAATTTCCCCGGCAGCAACTTCAAAGGTGATGTCGTCGACGGCCTTGAAGTCGCCGAAGGAGCGCGACAGATTCTGCACCTTGATCATGAGTTCTCCGCTGCTAATGCGTGATCTTCGTTCCCAGCACTGCCAGGAACTGCCGCATCCATGCCGGATGCGCGGGCCAGGCGGGAGCGGTCACCAGATTGCCATCCGTTACGGCCTGGTCGATATTGATCTCGGCGTACTGAGCGCCGGCAAGACGCACTTCGGGCGCACAGGCCGGGTAGGCGGAGACCTTGCGGCCGCGGATCACGTCCGCCGCCGCCAGGATCTGCGCGCCATGGCACACGGCAGCGATCGGCTTGTTGGCCTTCGCGAAATGCTGCACTGCCTTGATGACCCGCGGATCCAGCCGCAGATACTCCGGCGCCCGCCCGCCGGGTATCACCAGCGCGTCGTAGTCCTCCGGCTTCACGGCATCAAAGGTCGCATTCAGCGTGAAGCGGTGGCCGGGCTTCTCCGAGTAGGTCTGGGCCCCTTCAAAATCATGGATGGCCGTCATGACGTGATCGCCCTGGGCCTTGCCCGGGCACATGGCATCCACCTTGTGGCCGGCCATCAACAGCATCTGGAACGGCACCATGGTCTCGTAGTCCTCGGCATAGTCGCCGACCAGCAGCATGATCTTCTTGGACATGGTGGAGACTCCCCCTGGTGGGCGCCAAGTATCTCACACGGCGTATACTCCCCGCCCGCTGGCATCTCGCCGTCGCCGCTGGAAGCACCGATGATTCGCAAATCATATGCAGGGATCGCAGGTCTGCTGGTTTTGAACCTCGCCGCGCAGGGTGCCGCACAGGCCCAGAGTGCCGCGGTCAAGGCCCAGGGGCAGGCAGTGTTCCAGCGCCTGTGCGGCCTGTGTCACAAGAGCCTGGTGCCCACCGCCGGCGCCGCGCCTGCGACGCCCGATGCGCGCGCGGTGCCGGTGGAGATGATGCGCCGTTTCCCGCCCGAGGCCATTCTGACGGCCCTGACCACCGGCAAGATGCAGGCGCAGGGCGCGACGCTCACGGATGCCGAACGCAAGGCCGTGGCCCAGTACATCGCCGGGCGCCCCTTCGGTCCGGTGCACGCAGAGCAAGTCACCGCGGGCAAGCTGTGCGAGAAGCAAGTCCCGATGGGCGATCCCAAGACCACCCCGGGCTGGAGTGGCTGGGGCAATAGTCTCGAGAACACACGGTTTCAGGACCAGGCCGGAGGCGGCCTGACGGCCGCAAACCTGCCGCATCTGAAGCTCAAATGGGCCTTCGGTTATGCGAATGTCTCCGCGGCACGCACCCAGCCGGCCGTGGCAGGCGGCCGCCTGTTCGTTGCCAGCGACAACGGCGCCGTGTATGCCCTGGATCCGGCCACCGGTTGCACCTACTGGATGTTCAAGGCGGCGGCCGGCGTGCCGACGGCACTGTCCGTGGCGCCGTACCACGCGACCAACGGCACGTCCGCTTATGCCGTGCTGTTCGGTGATCGCCAGGCCAATGCCTATGCCGTCGATGCGCAGTCTGGCAAGCAGCTGTGGGTGACGAAGCTCGACACGCATCCCTCCGCCGCGGTCACCGGTGCGCCAGCGCCGTATGAGGGCCGCGTATACGTGCCCATACAGGGCGTGGGCGAGGAGGGCCAGGGCATACATGCCGCCAAGGGCTGCTGCACCTTACGCGGCAGCGTCTCGGCGCTGGATATCGACACCGGCAAGGTGCTGTGGAAGACCTACACCGTCGAGGAGCCCAAGCCGCGCGGCAAGTCCACCACCGGCCTGCCCATCTTCGGGCCCTCCGGCGTGGGCATCTGGTCCTCCCCGACCATCGATGTGAAGCGCAAGGTGCTCTATGTCGGCACCGGCAATGCCTATACCGATCCGCCGCAGAAGAACAGCGACGCGGTGCTGGCGCTGGACCTGGCCACCGGGGCGATCAAATGGGCCAGCCAGGTGCTGCCCAACGACGTATGGGCCATGGGCTGCGCGGCCACCAACAAGGCGGGTACCGGCTGTCCCGCGACGCTGGGACCGGACTATGATTTTTCGGCCTCACCGGTTCTGGCGCATGTGAAGGGACACGACCTGCTGGTCCTGCCGCAGAAATCCAGCATGGCCTATGCCATGGACCCGGACCAGCAGGGCAAGGTGCTGTGGCAGGTTCGCTTGGGCAAGGGCAGTGGCCTGGGCGGCATGTGGGGCGCCGCGGTCGAGGGCGATCGTGCCTATATCGGCACCGCCGACCTTCTGACCGAGGCCCCGGGCGGCGTTCATGCCCTGAACCTGGCCGATGGCAGCGTGGCATGGGCCGCCGCGCGGCCGAAGGGCCTGTGTGCCGGGCAGATCGGCTGCAGCACCGGCCAGGGTGCCGCGCTGACGGCGATTCCGGGTGCCGTGCTCAGCGGCGCCATGGACGGTGGCGTGCGTGCCTACTCGACCAGGACCGGCAAGGTGATCTGGCTGTTCAACACCGCGCGCGACTTCAAGACCATCAATGGCGTGCAGGCCAATGGTGGCAGCATCGATCAGGCCAGTCCGGTGGTGGCCGGTGGCATGATGTTCGTGAATTCCGGCAACGGCAGCTTCGTGGGTCACACCGGCAACGTCCTGCTCGCCTTCGGCCTCGAATGAACTGACATGAAGATTGCCGCGCTCATCCTCACCGGTGTGCTCAGCACCTGCGGCTCCTGGACCTCACGTGCGCAGGTTCCGGCCATCCTTGGGACCTGGAAGCTCAATGTCGCGGCCTCGAGGTTTCCCGAACCCCCGCCGCAATCCGAGGTACGCAGTTATCGTCTGACGGACAGCGGCGTGCTGATTGGGGTCGCCGTCAATATCGATGCCCAGGGGCGCCCGAACTTCCTGCAGTTTGCGGCCAAGCCCGATGGCAAGGACTACCCGGAATTCGATACCCGCAGCGCGGCGGAATATCTTGCCGCGGGCAAGGCGCCGTTTCGCACCTATGCCGAGATACCGACCGCAGATCCCCTCAAGGTGCATTGGGTCGACAAAGCCAGCGGCAGAATCATCTCCTCGGGCGACAAGTGGGTGTCGAAGGACGGCAAGCAACTGTCCTTCACCGTCGACATCACCGACCCCAAGGGCAACAAGGCTCAGTTTCTGTACGTCTTCGATCGCACTGGCACATAAAGAAGAGGCGGCCCCGTGGCCGCCTCTTCGCTCATCACTGCTGGTGAATCGCTTGCGATCCTACCCCAGCTGCACCGGCACAAAGATCCGGGCGTCACCGCGCTGGATCAGCAGTGCCACCGTGCTGTCGTGCTTCTCGATCATGCTGCGCAGCTGATTGACATTGCTGACCGCGGTGCCATCCACCGCGAGCACCACGTCGCCGGGCTGTATGCCCGCACGCGCCGCGGCGCCCTGCGCACGCTCGACCAGAAGGCCCGAAGCGATGCCGCTCTGGCTGCTTTCATCGGAGGTCAGCGGGCGAACCGCCAGGCCCAGCCTGCCGCCACCGGTTGAGGCCGCCGTCTGCACCAGCTCGCCCTTGCCGGGCACGGCGCCCAGCTTCGCGGTCAGATCGAGGGTCCTGCCATCGCGCCAAATCTTCAGATCCGCCGCATCGCCAGGCTCGGCCATGGCAACCGCCGCCGACAGCTGGCCCGCATCGATCATGTTGGCCTTGTTGTACTCAAGGATCACATCGCCCGCCTTGAGTCCGGCGCGCGCTGCCGCGCTGTCCGGTTCAACCTTCGACACCAGCGCACCGGCCGGCGTATCAAGGTGGAAGGAACGGGCCAGCGACTGATCAATGGTCTGGATGGACACACCCAGTCGCGCATGTTCGACCTTGCCGGTCTTGACGATCTCATCCTGGATGTGGGTCGCGACTTCGATGGGAATCGCGAATGCCACGCCCTGGAAGCCGCCGGTGTTGCTGTAGATCTGCGAGTTGATGCCCACGACATTGCCGTAGCCATCAAACAGCGGGCCACCGGAGTTGCCCGGGTTCACGGCGACATCGGTCTGGATGAAGGGCACGGACTGGTCATTGGGGAGGGAGCGACCCTTGGCACTGACGATGCCGGCGGTCGCGGTCTCCTCGAGGCCATAGGGCGCACCGATCGCGAGCACATAGTCACCGACCTGCACGGTCGAGGAGGAGGTCATGTGCACCGTGGGCAGGTCCTTGGCGTCGATCTTGATGACGGCCACATCGGTCGCCTTGTCCTTGCCCAGCACCTTCGCCTGGTACTCACGATGATCAGCCAGCGTGACGGTCACCGTGCTGGCACCGTCCACCACATGCGCATTGGTGAGGATCACACCATTGGGGCTGACGATGAAGCCGGAACCCAGTGAGCGCTGCGGTCCCTGCTCGGGAAGCTGCGGATTGGGTCCGGGGAAGAAGCGGAAGAACGGAATGTCGCCGAAGGGATTGCCGCGACCGCGGGGCTGCTCATTACCGCCCTGGTCCTGGTCATCCTGCTCGTTGTCATCCGCCGCAGGCTGCCCCTTGGACTCGGAGGTGATGCCGACCACGGCGGCCCGATTGGCAGCCACGATGGCGCGATAGTTGGGGGCGCCGATGAAGGGAATGGGTTCGGCCTTGGTCGGGGCGGCGATGGCGACCGGGGCAAAAGCGGCGGTGCCGGCGGCGCCGGCCGCTGACAGACCTACGATGGCGGCGACTGCCACGGCAGCACCCACCGACACGATCAATGCGGGGTTCTTGGGGTTCACGGTAGCTCTCCTTGCGCAGCAGCGCGGATGAGCCGAAGCATGCGCGGGCCGCCTTAAGCGGACCTTAAGGCAGCGGGAAGACCACCTCGACGCGCAGGCCCTGGGGTTTGACCTCATCAAGGCTCACCTCGGCCGTGTGGCGCTGGGCAATGGCCTTGACTATGGCTAGACCTAAGCCAGTACCGCCGGCGCTGACGCCAGGAGCCCGGTAGAAGCGCGCGAAGGCCCGGGGGCGATCCACCGGGGCGATGCCGGGTCCCTGGTCACTGACCTCCAGAACGGGGCGTCCATGGGCCGAGGACACCCGAACCTGGACCACGGAGCCTTCCGGCGAGTAGCGCACGGCATTGTCCAGGAGGTTGCGGACCAGGATACGCAGCGCCTCGGCATCCCCCTGGACGCTGATTTCAGCCGGCACGTCCAGCCGGATCTGGATATGGCGCTGCTGCGCCAGGGGTTGGACATCCCCGACCGCATTGCCCGCGAGCGCCCCAAGGGCCACGGCACTCATGGCCTCCGCCATGCCCTCGGGCTCGTTGCGCGCCAGGGTCAGGAGCTGACCGACCAGGTGCGTGGCGCGCTCGATGGCATCGCGCAGCCGCGAAGTCGCAAGCTCGCGCTCGGGTTCATCACGCGCACGCTCCAGCAGTTGCAGCTGCAGCGACAAAGCCGTCAGCGGCGAACGCAGCTCGTGCGCGGCATCGGCGACGAAGGCTCTTTGACTGGCAAAGGCATCCGCCAGGCGATCAAGCAAACGGTTGAGTTCCTCGACCAGCGGCGAGACTTCGGCCGGCAGGTCGGGCGCGGCCAGCGGCGCGAGGCTGTGGATGTCGCGAAGCTCCAGCTGGGTCGTGATGTCCTTGAGCGGACGCATGGCGCGGGCGACGATCCAGGCGGCCGCCACGGCCATCAGGGCCAGCAACAGCAGCAGTGGCACCACGATGCGCACGGCGGCCTCGCGCGCCAGTCTTTCGCGAACGCTCCAAAGCTGCGCTACCTGGATGACGCTGGTACGGTTGGCCAGCACGTAGACACGCCAGCGCTGGTTCTGAAACGTCAGATCCGAATAGCCCAGCACCGCATTGCTGACAAAGGGCAATTGCGGCGAGAACAGGCGCGTGCCGAAGATGTCCCAGATCTGGATGACGAAGTCCGAATTCTCGGCCTGGGGCGGCAGCGGATAGCCCGACAGCACCGAGGCCTGGTCCCCGAGCGACAGCGCCATCTGGCGCAGCTGGTAGTCGAAGAGCGCGGAGGTCTCACCGAGCACCCGGCGATAGGTGATGGAGCCGACCATGAGTGTCATGACCGCCACCAGCAGCAGCAGGCCCAGCAGCAATCGCGCGCGTAGGGAGCGCATCATCGCGGCACGAAATACCCGGCGCCACGCTGGGTCTTGATGGCATCGCTGCCGAGCTTGCGACGCAGGGCGTGCACATACACCTCCACCGCATTGCTTTCGGCGGCATCGCCGAAGCCGTAGAGACGATCCTCGAGCTGTGCTCGCGACAGCACTGCGCCGGGTCGCAGCAGCAGGGCTTCGAGCACCGCGAACTCCTTGGCGGAGAGCGCAACCTTCGCGCCGGCCTTCTGCACCTCATGCGTCACCGGATTGAGGCGGATATCCGCGTGCGCGATGACCGGATCGCCGCGCCCGGCACTGCGGCGCAGCGCCGCGCGCATGCGTGCCGCGAGTTCATCCAGGTCGAAGGGTTTGACCAGATAGTCATCGGCGCCGCCGTCCAGCCCTGCCACGCGGCTGCGCACATCATCGCGCGCGGTGATGATGATGACGACGGTGGCATCACCGCGTTCGCGCATCTGCCGCAGCACGGTGAGGCCATCCTTGCGCGGCAGGCCCAGGTCCAGCAGCACGATGTCGAACTGCGAATGGCCCAGGGCCGCCAGCGCCGCGGCGCCGTCGCTCATCCAATCGGTGACATGACCGTCCTGCTCCAGTGCCGTGCGCACGGCCTCGGCAATCATCCGGTCATCTTCAACCAGCAGTACGCGCATGCGCGTACTGTAGCAAACCGCAACTTGGGTCGATCAGGCCTGCGTGTTGACCAGGTTGCCCACCAGGCTCATGCCCGACAGATCGTTCGCAAAGTTGGTCAGAAAGCTCGACAGCGACGCGCTGCTGCTGCCGCCCATGGTGCTCACCAGGTTCGCGAAGCTTTGCTGCAGGGAGGCGATCGCGGAGCTGCCCGCAGTGCCCGTCGCAGCCGTGGTGCTGGTCGTGGCCGTGGTGCCGGTGGCGCCAGCGGCGGCCGTGCTGGCCGTAGTCGCGGCCGCCGTGCTCGACTCGCCGTCGACTTCATCGATCAGATCCTGAAGCGCTGCACCCATGTGCCCGCCATGACCATGTCCGTGATGACCGTGGGCCCGTCCGATGCCCGAAGTGTCGGTGCTCGGATCGGTGCTGCTGGTTGCCGTGGCGGTGGTCGCCGCGGGGGTGCCCGCGGTGCTCGTGGCGGCCGCGGCGCCGGTGCCGGCGGTGGCCGCGACGCTGCCGCCACTGCCCTGGGCCTGAAGCGCCGTGACCAGGTTGTGGATGAAGGCCTGCATGGCCTGCTGCGGAGTTTGCGCGCTGGATGCGGAGGTGGTGCTGGTGCTCGATGCGCTGCTCGAGCCGGCTGCGACGGAGGAGGTCGCGGTGGCATCCGTGGTCGTGGCGGCGGTGCCGGCGGCGGAAGTGGCGGCGGTGGTGGTGGTCAGGGCGCCGGATTGCGTCAGGGCCTGCATCAGGGCGTCAAACAAGCCACCCACCGGCGGCGTCTGCGTTGCGCCCTGTGGGGCGCCCGGCAATGAGCTCGCGGCGCTGCTGCCGGCAGTCTGGGACGCGTTGCCAATGAGGCTTACGGGATATTGCTGATAGAGGGTGCTGGCAATATGGCTGATGTTCATGCTGTGGCTCCGACGCCGCGAATGTGCTTGGCAACTTAGTCCTAACTTTAGTTTGATATTGAGCAATGCTTGGCATTTCGCGCAGGAAAATCCGGTACTTTCCAACTCAAGTGTCAGCAACTGTTGCCGAGTCGCGCAACCGCCGGTGAGGTGGCAACGACTCGCCGCACGACGGCAAAAGCTTGCCGCATCGGGTAGATTGGGCGACAGGCGTGGGGAGAGGGTGGTGGCGGGGAACTCCGGCAAAGTGTTGGCAGCGCTCGCAGGTCTGGTGCTCGCATGGTCGGCACCAGCGAACCTGCTCGCGGCCCCGGCCGCAGCCCCCGGGCATCCGCAGTGGCCGGCGCTGACGCAGCTGGAGCGCACCGGCGCGCAGGTCAGCGCGGCGGCCATCGACCTCGATGACATGCGCGCCATCGATGAGCTGCACCCGGACACGCATCTGACACCCGCATCGCTCACCAAACTGGTGACCGCGGCCGCGGCTCTGAACCGATGGCCGCCCGATAAGCTGTTTCATACCCGCCTGCTGAGCAGCGGCCCCATCATCGATGGCGAACTGCGCGGTGACCTGGTGCTGCTGGGGGCGGGCGATCCGTCGCTGGATGACCAGGCTTTCTGGAATCTGGCGGCACAGCTGCGCGGCGCGGGCGTGACGCGGGTGAAGGGGCGGCTGCTCGCGATCCCGGCCCCTTTCCCTGCCGTGGGCTGCGAGACCCAGGACCGGTGCGACGCCCTGCAGCACAGCGACCGCTCCTACAACGCGCCGCTGGGCGCCATCGGCGTGGATTTCGGCAACTGGTGCGTACAGGTGCGTCCGGGCGCCGCAGGTGCCGCAGCCAAGGTGCAGGGCTGCGCCGTGAATCAGCTGCCCATCAACGTGGAGGGCACCGTGCGCACGGTTGGTCCCACCGCCCATCAGAGCTTCTGGGTGGAGCGGGTGACCGATGCCAGCGGCGATCACCTGCACGCCGGCGGTGACATTGCGCAAGGTCCGGCACAGCAGCTGTACCGCTCCATGTCCGATCCGGTGCGCGACTGCGGACTGCTGCTGCGCGAGATGTTGCGCGAACTGGGCGTGCAGGTGACGGGCGGGGTCGAAACCGGCGCAGCACCCCCGGCCACCATGCAGCTGCTGGCGCAGGTTGAGGGGCTGGCGCTGGGCGAGCAGCTGGGCCGCATGCTGCGTTACTCAAACAACTACATCGCCGATGTGCTCACCCTCGACCTGGCCGCCGACGCCGGCGGCGCCGCGCCGAGCGGACTGGTCGGCGCGGCCGGCGTGCTGTCGGACTTCCTGGCGACCCTGGAACCGGCCGCGAGCCCGGGGCCCCTCCTGCACAGTGGCAGCGGGCTCACCCCCGAGAACCTGCTGTCGGCCCATGACCTGGTGGGGGTTCTGGCCCACGCCTATCGGGACACGCGGCGCTTTCCCACCTATTACGGAGGCCTGGTGGTGCCCCGCGATGCCTCCTTCGGCTTCCTGCGCGAGGGCAGTGAAGCGTGGCTTGACCGGGTGGCGCTCAAGACCGGCAGCATGGACACGCCGCATTCGGTGCTGGGTATCGCGGGCTACCTGCGCAAGCGCAACGGCGGCTGGATCGCCTTCGCCGCCATCGTCAATGGCGGCGAAGCGCGCGCCCACATCCCGCTGCGCGAGGCGCTGCAGGCCGCGCGTGCCGACATCGAGGAGCTGCTGGTGCGCTACTGAACTAGGCCGCGACGCTGAGTGCACCCCGGGCCATGGCGCGGTTCACCGCCGACACCACCGCCAGCAGCGAGGCCGTGATGATGTTGTTGTGGATGCCGACGCCAAACAGGGTCACGCGCGAGTGGGTCGTGATCTCCACATAGGCCACCGCCTGCGCGCCGCTGCCCGCCGAGCGCGAATGCTCCGAGTACGACAGCACGTCCATGGGCAGACCCAGCGCTGCCACCAGCGCATCGATGGGCCCAGAGCCCGAACCGGTGAGGGTGACGGGCGAACCGTCCCGATCCACGTGCAGGGTGATGCGTTCGCGATCGGCGCCATCCGCCGTCGCCGCCAGCTGGTGCGAGCGGTACACGAAGGGCCCGGTGGTGCTCAGGTATTCGGCGCTGAACAGCGCCGCCAGCTCATCGCTGGTGAGCTCCTTGCCCGAGGCATCCACCGCGGCCTGCACCACCTGGCTGAATTCGATCTGCAGACGCCGCGGCAGCAGGTACTGATGGTCGCGCTCCAGAAGATAGGCGACCCCGCCCTTGCCTGACTGGCTGTTGATGCGCACGATCGAGTCATAGGTACGACCCAGGTCCTGCGGATCGATGGGCAGGTAGGGAACATCCCAGGTGGCCCCTGGCTGAAGTGCGGCGAAGCCCTTCTTGATCGCATCCTGGTGCGAGCCTGAAAACGCGGTGAACACCAGATCGCCCACGTAGGGGTGACGCGGATGGATGGGCAGCTGGTTGCAGGCCTCGGCGCAGCGTGCCACTTCATTGATGTTGGAGAAATCAAGTCCCGGCGCCACGCCCTGGGAATACAGGTTCAGCGCCAGCGTCACGATGTCGACATTGCCGGTGCGCTCGCCATTGCCGAACAGCGTGCCCTCGACCCGATCCGCGCCGGCCATCACGGCAAGCTCCGCGGCCGCGACCCCGGTGCCACGATCGTTGTGCGGATGCACGCTGATGACCACGCTGTCGCGGTGCGCGACCTGCCGGCAGAACCATTCGATCTGGTCGGCGTACACATTGGGTGTGGCCATCTCCACCGTGGCCGGCAGGTTCAGGATGACCTTGTTCTGCGGCGTGGGTTCCCACACCTGCGTCACGGCATCGCAGACCTCCACCGCATAGTCCAGTTCGGTGGCCGTGAAACTCTCGGGGCTGTACTCGAAACTCCATTCGGTGCCGCGGCGCCGCTCCGCTTCGCGGCGCACGCATTCAGCGCCGCGCACGGCGATGTCCCTGACCCCTGCGCGATCCAGCTTGAAGACCACGCGCCGCTGGGTGGTGGAAGTGGAGTTGTACACATGCACGATCACGCGCCGGGCACCATCCAGCGCCTGGTAGGTTCGCGCGATGATCTCGGGGCGCGCCTGGGTGAGCACCTGGATGGTCACATCATCGGGGATCAGATCGCCATCGATGAGCTCGCGCACGAAGTCAAAGTCAGTCTGCGAGGCGGCGGGAAACCCGACTTCGATTTCCTTGAAGCCGATCTTCACCAGCTGCTCGAACATGCGGTGCTTGCGCGCCGGATTCATGGGTTCGATCAGCGCCTGGTTGCCATCGCGCAGGTCGACGCTGCACCAGCTGGGAGCGCGCTCGATGAGGCGATTGGGCCAGGTCCGGTCGGTCAGGCCGATCGGGCGAAAGGGAGCATATTTTTGCGACGGAGTCTTCAACATGGGATGTCACCGGTGGCTGATTCCGGGGGGGTGCATGGGTTGTCGTCTTGATGGCGCCGACGACTGGCGCGAGTGTATGTGCGCCTAGCGGCGCAGAAGGAGCAGCAGAGCAAGCAGCCTGACGTTCATGCCCGCTAACCCTAGCACCGGATTCGCTGTAAAAACAAGTGTAGAATCGCGTCCCATGGTTAATTTCAAGCGAATCGCTGCACTGCTGCTGCTGAGCCTGCTGCTGCCGGGAGCCGCCCTGGCGGCCTTCAACAAGGACGCCTCCACGGTCCTCATCACCGGCTCAAACCATGGCCTGGGCCTGGAGCTGGCCCGCCAGTACGCCGACCGGGGTTGGAACGTCATCGCCACCGCCAGAAGGCCGGCGGGGGATCCGGGCCTTGCGGCCCTGCAGGCCATTGCCGCCAAACATCCCAACCTGGTCATCGAGCAGCTGGATGTCACCGACTCGGCGATGATCAGGGCGCTGGCCGCCAAATACCGCCATCAGCCCATCGACGTGTTGCTGAACAATGCCGCCGCCGTGGAGCCGACCTTCGCCGCCGACATGGCCCAGGTGATGAAGCCTTATGACAAGATCGATTTCGATGCCGCGCGCCATGACTTCGACGTGAACACCCTGGGACCGATGCGCGTGGTGCAGGCCTTCGCGCCCAATGTCCTGGCTTCCAAGACCAAGCGCATCGCCACCGTGACCTCCATGGCAGGATCCTTCGGCGCGCCCATGGCCGGCGCCATGGGCATGAACTACGGCGCCAGCAAGGCGGCGCTGAACAAGTACATGACGCTGCTGACGGTGGCCCTGAAGCCAAAGGGCGTGCTGGTGGGACTGTTCCAGCCGGTGTTCATCGCCACCAAGGATGACAAGAAGGCGATGCAGGGAGCGGATGCGGTCGAGCCGGAAGTGGCCAAACTCATCAAGGCCATCGACGCCATGTCGCCCGCGACGGACGGCAAGATCGTCAATTTCTCGACCGGCCGGATCGACCCCTACTAGATCGATTCGTACTACCGCCGTCCGGGTCGCACCGCCGGCGCAGTGACGCCAACGCCGGGCGTCTGCATCTGCAGCAGCGCCTGTTCGGCGCCATACACCGCATCCAGGTACGCGGCGCGGATCAGGTGGGGAGCGATGTCACGATAGCGCGCGTGGATCCAGGTGGCCGACTCATAGGCCTTGGCGCAGGCCAGGGCCGCTCCGGTATCGCCTTCGCCGGTCACCAGGGCATTCTCGACCGCCGCGGCCAGCGGCAGTTCGTCCACGATCTTGGCCATGGGCATGCCCATCAGAACATCGAGCATCGAGAACAGGCCGGTGATGAAGTAGGGCGCGGTGGGTGACTGGCCGGCGAGCCGCGCCAGCTGTTCGCACATATGCGCGCGGGCCATGGCCGTCACGAACAGGCTGGGCGGACGGTTTTCAAGCTGCTGCAGGGCGGCGAGACAGCACAGCTGCCGCAGGTTATCCATGCCCAGCAGCACCAGCGCCTGGCGGATCGAATCCACCTTCTGCGATAGATTGTAGAAGCTGGAGTTGATGCAGCGCAGGACCCGGTATGACATCGACAGATCCTGCGCAATGAGCTGCTCGACTTCGCGCATGGTGCAGTCGGGGTTCTGCACCGTGGCCACCAGGCGCAGCGTCGCGTAGCCATTGCGTGGCGCGCGCTGCGAGTGGAACTGCTGCGGGCGAGTCAGGAAATCGCCCTGGAAGCCATCAAAACCCAGCTGGCTGGCGTGCTCGAACTGCTCGATGGTGGCGACGCTCTTGGCGATCAGCCTCAGGCCGCGGCGGATGAGATCCGGAGCCAGGCGTTCCAGCTGCGCCGGTTCATAGGCGGGCAGTGGCACCTTGACGATGTCGACCAGCTCCATCACCGCCGGGTAGGTGACATGCGGTGCGAAGTCATCCAGGGCGATGTGGTGACCGCGCTGCCGCAGTGAGCGGATTCCACGCAGCACCCGTGCATCGGCCGCAACGCCGCCGGGGATTTCAATGATCACCCGATCCGGGTGCAGTGACAGCGGCTCCTCCGCCATCAGCAGCTCACGCGGGTAGTGGATGTAGATCGGCAGGGTGCCGGCCAGGCGATCCAGGCCGATATCCAGGGCCGCATCGGCCAGTATCCGCAGCGCATCTTCCCGGGGGGCTCCGGGGGTGTAGCCGGAGTCCGCGTACTGAAGCTCGTACGCCTGAACCGTCATGGCCTTGCCGTAGATCGGCTGGCGGGCCACCAGGGCCACCGATTCCCCGTCTGGGGTTGCAGCGGCAACGGCGTTGATGTTCTGCGTGATGTTGGTAGCCGGCATGGTCCCTCCCGATTCGGCCACAGTATCGAGATCATCAGGCCCGCACCGCGCACCGCCGCACAGTTGGGATTACACTGGCGCGCCCGGAAATGTGACGTACCGCACAAAAGCCGCCCAAGGAACGCTCATGACGCCAGCCGCACCGGATGAGTCCTCCCCGCCGCTGTTCTCGCGGGGTTACCGGGCGTGGCTGCTGTTCATGCTGGTGCTGATCAGTGCCCTGAACCTGGCGGACCGCCAGGGCCTGGCGGCCTCCTCGCAGGCGCTGAAGATCGACCTGAAATTCTCGGACTCGCAAATGGGTCTGTTGCAGGGCCTGCCGTTCGCGATCTTCTATACCCTGATGGGACTGCCGCTGGCGCGCCTGGCCGAGCATCGCAGCCGCACCCGTCTGATCGCCGCCTGCGTGGGCCTGTTCGGCGTGATGGCCACACTGTGCAGCACCGCCCACAGCTTCGGCCGTCTGGTGCTGTTCCGCATCGGCGTGGGCATCGGTGATGGCGGCTTCGCGCCGCCCGTGGGCTCGCTGATCGGCGATCACTATCCGATGTCACGACGCGCCTCGGCCATGGCCATCATCTGGCTGGGCGCACCGTTGGGTGTGGTGGCAGGCTCGGTGGTCGGCGGTTACCTGGCCCAGAACTATGGCTGGCGTACCACCTTCACCTGCATCGGCCTGGCCGGAGTGGCGGCCTCGCTGCTGGTGCTGCTGACACTGCGCGAGCCGGTGCGCGGCGCCTTCGATCCCGGACAGGCAACGCGCGGCCCGCCGCCCTCCGCCTTCGCGGTCGCGCGCTTCCTCTTCGCCAAGCCGGCGATGCGCCAGACGATGATCGCCGGCGCGCTCGCCGGCATCTCGATGAATGCGATCGGCCAGTTCCTCAATCCCTTCCTGGCGCGCAATTTCCTGCTGGGACCCGCCGAAGTGGGTCGCCTGCTGGGACTGATCGCCGGGGTCTCCATGGCCTCGGGACTGCTGCTGGGCGGATTCGGGGTCGACTGGGCCAGCCGCTTCGACAGGCGCTGGTCGGTGTGGGCGCCGGCCCTCGGACTGGTGCTGGCCACGCCGCTGTTCATTCTCGGGTTCACGCGCGGCAGTCTCGCCACGACGGTGATCATCCTGATCTGCGCCCATGTGTCGATGTTCGTCTACTACTCACCGACCCTGGCGATCGCGCAGAACATGGTCGGCGCGAACATGCGCGCCTCCTCGGCCTTCGTGATGTCCGGACTGGTGCTGGGTCTGGTGGGCATCGGCCTTGGCCCCACCATCGTCGGCCGCATCAGCGATCTGTTCGCCAGCCACGCCTTTGCGCCCTTTCTGGCCAGCTGTCCCGGCGGTATCGCGCCGCACGGTTCCACGCAGGCACTGGCCGACTCCTGCCGCATGGCCTCGGCCACGGGAATTCGCCAGGCCCTGATCGTCATGGCGCTGCTGTGCGTATGGTCGGCGCTGCACTACGTCCTGGCCTCGCGCAATCTGCGCCAGGATCTGGACACCCACTACAGCGCCGGCTGAGTCACTCCGCCGGCTCCCCGGGCCGGCGCTCGAGCCGTGCCGCCGGCAGGCCACGACGTTGTCGCTCACGACGCAGCGACACGGCACGCGTGACCAGGACCAGCGAAGCCCACACCAGAAACAGCGCCACCGGCGCCGCGGCAACCCAGGGCCATATGACGACGCAGATGGCCAGCAGCAGCGCGATCACGGCGACCACCGCCACGATCTTCGCCTCGGTGGTGGCCAGCACGCGCTGCTCGGTCAGCGCCGCCCCCACGGTGCGGCCGATACGCAGCGCCCCGGCTGCGGCGCGGCCGCGACCGCCGCTGCGTTTTTCGGCCAACTCGTGCGGCACGCGATCCTCGCGACGGCGCCGCAGCCCGGCCCCGCGCAGGCCGCTCGCCACCGCCGCCCCCAGACGGCGCCGGTTGCGGCGCAGAACGATCTCGGTGGATTGGGCGAGGTCCGACTCGAACATGCGCTCCATCTGAGCGGCGAAGTCCTCATTCTCGATCAGCGCGTCGAGCTCATAGTTGCCGACCCAGCTGGCGATGTTGAGGTTGCTGGAGCCGACGCGGGCCCAGCGCCCGTCGGCGACTGCGGTCTTGGCATGAAGCATCGAGCCCTTCCATTCAAACACCCGCACACCGGCCTCCAGCAACGGCCGGTAACCGGCTTGGGACAGCGGTCGCAGGATCGAGATGTCGGAGGCACCCGGCACCAGCAGCCGCACATCCACGCCATCCAGGGCGGCGGCGCGCAGTGCCTGGATGTAGGGCGGAATTCCGGCAAAATAAGCATCCGTGATCCACAGCGTGCGGCGCGCCGCGGCCGCGATGAGCTGATCCAGGCGCAGCACCGCCAGCATGCCGGGGGTGGTGGCCACCACCCGCAGGGCCACGGTGCCCGCCGCGGCCGGCGATGGCGCCGGCACGAAGGGCTGCAAGGCCAGGGGCGCAAGCGCTGCGCTGCGACCGGTCAGCGGCACGCTGGCATCCCAGCTTTCCGCAAACGCGTTTTCCATCTCAACCAGCGCCGGCCCACGCACCTCCACGCCGGTGTCGCGCCAGGGGGCGATGTTGCGCTCGGGAAAGCCGCGCCAGGCCTTGCCCACGCACAGCCCGGTGACGAAACCGATCTCACCGTCCACGGTGAGCAGCTTGCGATGATCGCGCTGCAGCCACAGGATGGGATGGGCGGCGTGCGGGGAATTGAAACAGCGCACCAGCACCCCGGCGCCAAGCAGTGTCCGCCAGAAATGCCGGGAGGACTTGCCCAGGCAGCCGAGCCAGTCGTAGACCACGCGCACCTCGACCCCGGCGTGCGCCCGCTCGATCAGGGCGGTCGAGAACTCCGCGCCGACCTCATCCTCGTAGAAAATGAAATTCTCGAAGCAGATGTGCCGCCGCGCGCCGGCAATGGCCTGCAGCCACTGCGGATAGTTCTGCGCGCCATCGCGCAGCAGCCGCACGCTGTTGCCGGGAACCAGCGCGGCGCCGGCCGCGCGGGTGAAGGCCTGGTCAAGCAGATCAGGTCCGTCGGGGCGCTCCATCACTCATGCCGTGACGGTACTGCCCGCGGCCGCGCGCACCGCGCGCCGCGCCGCCACTTTCACCGGAGCAGTCTCCACCAGGAACAGCGTCAGCACCGTGGCAATCACCCCCAGTCCCGAGGCGATCCACATGGTGACCGCCAGGTTGTTGTAGTGATCAGCGACCCGACCGGACAGCCATGGCACCAGCCCGCCGCCGATGAGCTCGCCCAGTCCCATCACCAGACCCAGCGTCGTGGCCACGTAGCGCGAAGGAATGGTTTCCGAGGGGATGGTGGCCATGAACAGCGGAAAAGTGCCGCTGGCGGACCAGCCCACGAATACCAGCGCCGCCAGCACCCACGAGGAACCCTGGTAGTACAGCGCCGCAATGGGATAGAAGATGCCGATGAAGGTGAACACGATCATGACGGGCTTGCGGCCGAACTTGTCCGACAGTCCCGGCACGATGAAGGCGAACACCGCGGCCGAAATGCCCAGCACGCCGACCAGCAGCGAGGTCTCGCGATGCGAAAGGTGCCGCAGGGTGCCGTAGATGGTGGGCAGGAAGGTCCAGCCGAGGATCATCCATGGCACCATGACGATGCTGAGCAGGATGCAGATCCACATATTGCGGTAACCCATCGCCTGGGCCAGCGTCTGGGCGGCACTGGTGGGTCGCGCCACCGCGCCATGCGCCGCCGGCTGCACGTCGGCCACCGTCGCATCCCGCGCCGGCTCGCGCACATACAGCCACACCAGGGCCGCGCAGATCAGGCCCGGAACCGCCGCCACGAAGAAGGCGCCGCGCCAGTTGAAGTACTCGGCCAGCGCCGTGAGGATCACCGGCCCGGCGAAGGATCCGATGAGGTTGCTGCCGAGGTTCTGCATCACCCCCATGTTGAAGCCGCGGCGCGACTCGGAGGACTCCAGCACCACCAGCGACTGGGCGATGGGCAGGATGGGGCCTTCGGCCAGGCCCATGAGCATGCGCGAGGCGAGCAGCACGCCGAAGGAGGGCGCGAGCCCGGAGATGACCGAGCACACCGAGAAGATCACCACCGTGATGATCAGTATCGACTTGCGACGCCCCAGAGCATCCGAGAGCGTGCCGATGAGGAAGCCGGAAATGGCCCAGCAGATCGAAAGTCCCGAGGACAGCGCGCCGATCTGGCCATTGGTCAGATGCAGCGAGGTGGTGATGAAGGGCGCGAGGTTGCCCATCGCATTGCGATCGAAGAACACGAAGCCGAACATCAGCGTCAGAATGCCGATCATCCGGATCTCATAGGCCGCCTTCGGTGTCATTGATTCATCCCCCTCACATTTGAATTATGGATTATCGGCCAGCCACCAGCCGTGGATGCCCTGGTTGAGCCTGAAAGGCAGCTTCACGGTGGCGAGCGCCCCGTCCTCCATGTGCTGCGTGTCCACCACCACCAGGTTGGAGCGGCCCTCGAGCAGCACATTGGCGATGCCCACCAGGTACCCGTCGCCCTCGGGCGCCTGCGCTGAACGCGGCACGAAACAGCACTCCTGAAGGCTGCTGGCATTGCCCACGTAGAAGGTCGAGGTGCGCCGGGTCTGCAGATCGAATTTCGTATAGCAGTTCACCGGACGGGTCGGCGCATTCGCCAGCCGCTCATCCACCGGCTTGCTGACATCGATGGTGGGCATGAAGCCGTAGCGATAGGGCAGGGTATGAAAGCGGTCGTCCTGGCGCGGCAGGATGCCGATCTCGCGCGGAAACAGGATCTCCATGTCGTAGGACTCGACGTTCTTCTTTGAAAGGTCCACCGACAGCCGCGTCACATGGCCCTCGGCGGCCTTGCGATCCCAGGGCGCGCCGGCGGTGTTAGGGAAGAACGGAAACTGGTTCGAAAGCCCCATGTCCATGTCGATATAGATGCGCTCGCCATCCGAGAATGCCCCCATGACATGGGTGGCACAGCGCTCGGGTCCCTTGAACCAGCGCAGGTCCTTGCCATCCCCGCCCCGACGCATGACCCCCAGCCAGGTCGGCAGGTTCGGGTTCCAGGCAAAGTGCACCCCGCCGCGCTTCATCTGCGCCACATCGGTGGCCATGGGAATCACCAGAAAGGCGATATGCGTCTGGGTGACGGCGAAGTCGTGCAGCATGCCCACGTACGGCACCTTGATCCAGGCTTCCCAGGTAATGTGCCCGCTGCGATCCATCGCATACACCGCCACATCATCCGTGGCCTCGCCGCGCGCCTCGTAGCCGTAGGCGATCATCTCACCGCTGTGCGGATCGAACTTGGGATGCGCGGTGAAGGTCTTGCTGGTGAGCTTGCCGCCGAAGGTGTGGTAGTCATCCAGCGTCGCCAGCGACACCGGATCCATGATCACCGGCGGACTGTCCTCCTTGAGCGCGAGCAGCTTGCCCGCGTGGGACACCACATGCGTGTTGGCGGTGCCGCGGCTGAGGCCACGCACCGCCGGATCATCGGTGTAGGGGTTGCGGTACATGCCGAACAGCGCCCGGCGGGCGCGCTCCTGGGCCTTGAAGCGCTGCGTGCGCACGTAGCGGGTCTTCAAGTCCACATGGCCGTCGGCGAAGCGGAACATGGCGACACTGCCTTCGCCATCGAAGGGAATGTTCTCGGGGAACTTGGGCGGATACTGGAAGTCAGGCCCGACGCGATAGAAGGCGCCGCGGATGCTGGCCGGAATCTCGCCATCGACCTCGCAGTCGTGGATATCGACCTCGCCGCGAAACGGCGCGCCAAAACCGCCGAACATGGGGTTCTTGCCGAATGTCACGGACATGATTTCGCCACGTCCACGAGTATCTTGGTGCCTTCCTGCCGGTGCAGGCGTTCGAACCCCTGGTCGATGAGGCCATCGAAGGGAATGGTCTCCACCCAGCCCTGCTGCGGATAGGCGCCGGAGGCCATCTCGGCGATGACCGCGGGGAAGGCATTGCAGGAGAGCGCCACGCCGGTGACGCGCGCCTCGGACATCAGGAGCTCCATGGCGCCAAGGCTCAGTGGTCGGGTGTGGATGGCCACCACCACCACATTGCCGTCCACCCGGGTGCCGCGAAACGCGGCATCGAAGGCGACCGGAACGCCGGCGGCGTCCACCGAGGCATGAGCGCCGCGCCCGCCCGTCATATCCTTGACCGCCGCGACCACGTCGCACTCGCGCGGGTCGAGTATCTGTTTGACGCCCAGCCCGCGCAGCACCGCGCGCCGTGCCGGGGAGGGATCCGACACGATCACATTCACCCCGCGCCGGCGCAGCGTGAAATAGACGCCGATGCCGATGGGGCCCCCGCCATGGATGACGGCGGTCTGGCCGGACTGCAGCTGGCAGCGCTCGGCGGTGCGCCAGGCAATGGCCATGGGCTCCACCAGCGCGCCCTGCATGCCGCTCATGCCGGCGGGGAGTTTGTGCGCCATCGAGCGCTTGACCACCGAGTACTGGGCAAGACCGCCGCTGTCGCGGTTATAGCCATGGAAGGCCAGCAGGCCGCAGTGGTTGTACTGCCCGCTTTCACAGAACAGGCAGTGCCCGCAGGTCTCCACCGGCTCCACGGCAACCCGGTCGCCGACGGTGAGATCCTCGACCCCAGCGCCGACCTCGACGATGTCACCGCACAGCTCATGTCCCATGATCACCGGATTGACCACGCCGGTCAGCGGGTGCGGTTCGGTGGTCCGGGTGGTGATGGGGCCGTCGTAGTATTCGTGCAGGTCGCTGCCGCAGATGCCGTTGTAAAGCACCCGCAGCTTGACCTGTCCCGGCCTGGTGACCGGTTCGGGGACATCCTCCAGTCGCAGGTCCTGGCGTCCGTGATAAACCGCAGCGCGCATGCCTTCCTCCAGCCCCGAACGCTGCGGGGCAGGCAACGCTATGCTGCGGTTGCGGGGCCGTCAAGCCGCCCGGTGGGGGGTCAGCCCAGCGGCATCTGCAGGTTGAAGCTCAGGTCCTTCTCGGACAGCAGGCGGATCGGCACGCGCGGCACCTTCCAGGTCTCATCCGCATATTCGCGGATGGTGCGATCCGAGGAGAAACCGTCGGAACGGGCCACATTGAGCACCGACATCTCCGACCAGTGGCTGCCGTTGCTATAGGCCTGACTGACGGCGCGCTGGCAGTCGGCGTAGGACTGGAAGTCGGCGAGCACCAGGTAAGGATCCCAGCCCAGAAGCCCGTCGATCAGGGGCTTGAAGATCTGCGTGTCGCCGCGGGAGAAGAAGCCATCCTTGATCAGATCGAGGACCTGGTGCAGCTCGGCGTTCGAGTCATAGTAATGGCCGGGATGGTAGCCCTGCGCCTTCAGCTCGTAGACCTCCTGCGCCGACAGGCCGAAGCTGAAGAAATTCTCCGCGCCCACCTCGTTGCGGATCTCGATGTTGGCGCCATCCTGGGTGCCGATGGTGAGCGCGCCGTTCATGCAGAACTTCATGTTGCCGGTGCCCGAGGCTTCCTTGCCGGCGGTTGAGATCTGTTCGGACAGATCCGCCGCCGGATAGATGTACTGACCGGTCTTGACGTTGAAGTTCGGCCAGTACACCACCTTGATGCGGCCCTTGACGGCCGGATCCTTGTTGATGATGTCGCCCACCGAGGTGATGAGCTTGATGATGAGCTTGGCGATGTAATAGCCGGGCGCGGCCTTGCCGCCGAAGATGAAGGTGCGCGGCTGCATGTCGTACTGCGAGTCAGAGCGCAGCCGGTGGTACAGCGCGATCACGTGCAGGATGTTCAGGTGCTGGCGCTTGTACTCGTGGATGCGCTTGACCTGCACATCAAACAGCGAGTTCGGATCCACCGACACCCCGGTGCGGCTGCGTATCGCCTTGGCGAGCGTCGCCTTGTTGGCGTGCTTGATCTTCTGCCAGCGTTCGAGGAACGCGGCATCCTTGGCGAAAGGCTCCAGCTGGCGCAGTATCGAAAGATCGCGCACCCAGTCATCGCCGATGACTTCGCTGACGAGCTGGGTGAGTCCGGGATTCGACAGCGCGATCCAGCGCCGCGGCGTGACCCCGTTGGTCTTGTTCGAGAATTTTTCCGGCCACATGGCGTAAAAATCGCGCAGCACATCGGTCTTGAGCAGCTCCGAATGCAGCGCGGCGACGCCGTTGATGGCGTGGCTGCCGACGCAGGCCAGGTGCGCCATGCGCACGAAGCGCTCGCCGTTCTCATCGATCAGCGACATGCTGGTGACGCGGTGCTCGTCACCGAAGAAGCGGATGCGCACCTCATCCAGGAAGCGCGCGTTGATCTCGAAGACGATTTCCATGTGCCGCGGCAGGATGCGGCGGAACAGCGCCAGCGGCCAGCGCTCCAGCGCCTCGGGCAGCAGCGTGTGATTGGTGTAGGCAAAGGTACGGCGGGTGATGGACCAGGCCGTGTCCCAGTCCATGGTGTTCTCATCGATCAGCAGCCGCATCAGTTCGGCGACCGCGATCGCCGGATGGGTGTCGTTCAGCTGCGCGGTGAACTTCTCGTGCATGCGCTCGCGCGGAATGCCCTGGGTCTTGAGGATGCGCAGCATGTCCTGCAGCGAGCAGCAGACGAAGAAGAACTGCTGCTCCAGGCGCAGCTCCTTGCCCTGCACCGCTTCATCGTTCGGATACAGCACCTTGGTGAGGTTTTCCGAGGACACCTTCTGGTTGACCGCGCCGTAGTAGTCGCCGCGGTTGAAGGTGGAGAAGTCGAAGGACTCGGTGGCCTCGGCGCGCCACAGCCGCAGTGTGTTGGCGGTGTTGACGTGGTAGCCGAGAATGGGCGTGTCATAGGGAACACCCACCACCGTGCGCTGCGGCACCCAGCGGGTACGGACCCGTTCGTGCTCGTCGCTGTAACGCTCGGTGTAGCCCCCCAGTTTCACCTCGACCGCCCATTCCGGGCGGGGGATCTCCCAGGCGTTGCCGAAGCGCAGCCACTTGTCCGTCTTCTCCACCTGCCAGCCGTCGATGATCTCCTGCTGGAAGATGCCGAACTCGTAGCGGATGCCATAGCCGATGGTCGGAATCTGCAAGGTGGCCAGGGAGTCGAGGAAGCAGGCAGCCAGGCGGCCGAGGCCGCCGTTGCCCAGTCCCGGTTCGTCCTCGCACTCCAGCAGGTCATCGTAGTCCAGCCCCAGTTCGGCGAGCACCTCGCGCGCGACCTGCTCCAGGCCCAGGTTCAGGATGTTGTTGCCCAGGTGCGGGCCCATCAGGAACTCGGCTGAGAAATAGGCGACGGTGCGCGAGCCGTGCTTGGTGTAGGCCTCCGCGGTGCTGATCCAGCGATGCAGCATCTGGTCGCGCACCGTGACGGCGAGGGCCAGGTAGTAGTCGTGGCGCGTGGCAAGCGTCGGAATCTTGCCCTGCACATAGAAAAGGTTGGTGTAGAAGTCGTGCCGCAGCGCGTCCTTGTCGAGCGTGGCTTCCTGAGACGAGGCGGCGTCCACCGGACAGTAGTCGGTGCGCAGGGGCAAGCCAGGTGCATTCATTGTCATGAGCGATTCTGCCTGCAAGTTTCGTGCGCAATCATCATACTTGGCGGCTGGCCATGAATACCCCGACTCCATCACAGCTGTCACCGAGCGCTCTGCCCGGCCAAAGGGTGGACAGTGCCGGCATTGCCCACGTCGATATGCGCGCGGTACTGGCACTGGCTCTGCCCCTGGTCGCCAACAGCGCGGTGCAGACCCTGCTCAATCTCACCGACCTGTGGTTCATAGGGCACATCTCAACCACTGCTCTGGCAGGGGTGGGGGCGGTGAACTGGCTGGTCATCGCCGTGGTGCTGCTGCTGTCGGGGGCCGGCATGGCCGTGCAGACCCTGGTGGCACAGTGCTACGGCGCCGGCCGTTACCGGCGCGCCGCGCAGGCGACCTGGTCAGGGCTGTGGGGTGTGCTGTGTGTCGCGCCCCTGTTCCTGGCCGTGGCCTTCTCCAGCCACTACCTGCTGGCGCCCTTCGGCATCGGCCACGACATCGAGGACACCGCCACGCGCTTCTGGGTGCCGCGGGTGGCGGGTGCGCCGCTGGGGGTGGCGGTGTGGGGTGTGCTGGGGTTCTTCAACGGCATCGGCCGGCCGCGCACCACGGTCATCGTCACGGTGATCATCACCTGCGTGAACGTGCTGCTGAACCGCCTCTTCATCTTTGACCTGGGACTGGGGGTGGCGGGGTCGGCCTGGGCCTCCACCTGCGCGCAGGGCGTGGGGCTGGTGAGCGTGCTGGCGGTGTTCCTGTCGGCGCCCTACCGTCGCGCCTACCGCTCCCATCAGATGTGGCGCCCGCGCGCGGCACTGCTGTGGGCCCAGTTCCGCCTGGGCTTGCCAATGGGGCTGACCGGGGCTTCGGACCTGATCGGCATATCGCTGTTCCAGCTGATGCAGGTGCGTCTGGGCGCCGTGGAAGGGGCGGCCACACAGCTGGTGATGGCCACGACCGCCATCGCCTACATGCCCGGCATCGGTGTGGCGCTGGCTGGAACCACCCTGGTAGGCCAGTCGATCGGCGCCGGCAATCGCGCCTGGGCGATGCGCATCGGCTCGCATGTCATCCTGATGGCCGCGATCCTCATGGGTGGCATAGGGGTGATGCTGGCGCTGGCGGGGCCCTGGGTGCTGCCGCTGCTGGTGTCCGCGCACGATACGGCGACGCCGGCGCTGCTGAGCCAGGCGGCGCTATTGCTGTGGTTCGCCGCGGCCTATCAGTTCTTCGACGGGCTCAACGTCGGCAGCAGCTTCTGCCTGCGCGGCGCGGGAGACACCCTGGTTCCCGGGGCGTTGGTGCTGGGGCTGTCATGGTTCGTGTTCGTGCCCCTGGCCCATATGCTGATTTTCGCGCCTGGCGGGGGCTTCCTGCCGCATCTGCCGCAGCTGGGCTACGGCGCCACGGGCGGCTGGGTGGCGGTCATCGTCTATGTGCTGCTGCTGGGTTCGGTGCTGTTCGGCCGCTGGCGGCTCGGGGTGTGGCAGAGGATCCGTCTGTAAGGCCTCAGCGGGCCTTGGCCAGTCCCATCCATTTCTCCAGCGGCTCCACCCGGTTGCGGCTCACCGACAGTCGCGCGCCGCATTTGAGCTGTACGGCATAGTCGCCGCCCGCCTCGCGCAGCAGGGTCTCGATCTGCTCGAGCTTCACGATCACCGAGCGGTGGATGCGGAAGAAGTCAGCCGGATCCAGGCGCTCCTCGAGGGTCTGCATGCGCTCGCGGATGATGTAGGTGCGCTCCCCGACATGGATCTCGGCATACGGACCGCTGGCCGCGATGTACTCGATGGTGGCGACCGGCACCACGCGCACCTGGCCGCGCATTTCCACGGCGATGCGCTCCAGGTATCCGGTGGCGGGGGAGTCCGACAGCGTGCCGCTGGCGGCCAATGGTGCCCCGGCGGCTGCCGGCGCCGCGGCGGCGGCCGCGCTTGGGGTGGTGGCGACGAAATTGAGCACGGTGCGCAGCCGCTCCGAGAGCTTGCCGAGCTCGGTCAGACCGATGGTCTTGCGGGCGCGCTGGAAGGCCTGCTCGAAGCGCTCGTCATCAAAGGGCTTGACCAGGTAGTCGACCGCCGCGACATCGAAGGCATCCAGCGCATAGCGATCATAGGCGGTGACGAAGATCGTCGGCGGCATGTGCTCGGGTCCGATGTCACGAACCACTTCAAGCCCGGTGCGCCGCGGCATCTGCACATCGAGAAACACCAGATCCGGGGTCAGCGCGCGGATGGCCTCGATGGCGCTATCGCCATTGTCCGCGAAGCCGGCGATCTCCACGCCCTGCTCGTGTCGCAGCAGGTCCTCGACCCGCTGACGTCCCAGCGCTTCGTCATCGACGATCAGTACGCGCAGGTTTGGCGCCGTCATCGAAAATCTCTAGGCGGGCGCGGCCACTGCGGAGGTGCGCAGATCATTCTGCGTGTGATAGGGCAGGGAGACTTCGGCGATCAGGCCACCGCCGGCGGCGTGCTTGAGAGTCAGGCTCTGCACCGGACCGTACAGCGCGGCCAGCCGCGCCCGGGTGTTGCGCAATCCGAGGCTGTGCGGGGAGGGCTGCTGGTCAAGACTGACCTCGGGGCCGTTGTCGCGCACGGTGATGATCACGCGCTCGCCCTCGCGGGTGGCGCAGACCTCGATGTGGCCGCCGCTGCTCAACTTGCTGATGCCATGCTTGATGGCATTCTCCACCAGCGGCTGAAGGATGAGATTGGGTACCAGCGCATCGCGCACATTGTCATCCGCATGCATGTTCACGTGCAGGTGGCCCTGGAATCGGATCTGGATCACATCCAGGTAGCGCTCGGTGAAGGTGAGTTCGCGCTGCAGCGGCACCTCGGGCTCATCGGCCTCATCCAGGGAAGTGCGCAGCAGCTCGCTCAGGCGCGCGATCATGCGCCGCACGCCGCGCGGATCGCGCTCCACCAGCGCCGACACCGCATGCAGGGTGTTGAACAGGAAGTGCGGATTGAGCTGCATGCGCAGCGCCGACAGCCGCGCATCGGCCAGCTGCGCCTGAAGCTGCGCGGCCTGGGCCTGAAGGCGCACGGCCTCTTCGCGTCGCACCTGGTAGCGCCAGAAGTAATTGCGGGCGAAGCCGGCGGCGAGCACCGCCACGAAGATGATGAAGTCGTTCACGATCCACAGCCGCCGCAGTCGCTGCATGGCGGCCATGTCGGGGGTCAGGGGCGTGGGCGAGTAGAACAGGTGCTCACGGACATAGCTGGTGGCCAGGTCGATGACGATGGCCAGCAGCACGCCGATCACCACGAACATCAGCCGCGTCGGCCAGCGCGTGCGCTCCAGCGGCAGGCGGCTGGCAACCCAGATGATCGCCGGCGTGACCGCACACCACATCAGGGAGTTGGAGAAGGTCACCATGGTCGCGGCAAAGGGCACCAGCGGCTGCCAGGGCCCGTGCGCCCGCGGCTCGATCAGATAATTGGCCGACGTCAGGATCCCGATCAGCAGCCAGAACCCCAGGATGAGCAGCAGTTCGGTGCGGCTCAGAGGCTTGTAATCCGTGGCATCCGCGCGCCCGGTGGCCCGGGCATCCGGCTCGGCGTCGACGCCCTGGGCCCCCAGGGTGGCCGGCGGAAAAGTGAGGCTGGTCGAGTTCACCCCCCAAGGATAGGCGGTTGAGGGGGCCGGGAACAGTCTGCGTCGCGAGCGGCACGGGCCGGCCCATGAATGGCTATGAAGGCGGAACCAGTGGCTCAGTCGGCCGGAGGCAGGGTCACCTGGAGGGTCTGGCGGAAGGAGTCCGGGTCCTTGGTGCTGCGGTCATAGGTCCGGGTGACCTTCATGGCATTGTTGCGCCCTTCGCTGCCGACCTCGATTTTGACCAGCAGCTGCCGCCCGTCCGCCGACAGGGTGTACGTCTCCCGCACCGAGGGGCCCACCTGGGGCCTGAGGTAGATGTTGTAGTCCCGCCCTGACCAGCCGGAGACCTGGTCGGCGACCCCGCTGGGGACCGAGACCACGCTGCGCTCGCCCGGGGTGTAGCTGCGCGAGGTGGCGGCGTTGACGATGCTGACCTCGGTATCGGTCTGGCGGATTTTCAGCCACTGGCCGCCCAGCAAGGCATTGTTCTGGAAGTCCATGGGCGGCCGATAGGTATTGCGCTCATCGGCCCCGCCATTGCCGAACAGCGCGCCGCGACCGTTGTTCGACAGGTCAATGGGCGGCAGATCGGTGGTGGGGTCATTGATGACCTCCGGTGCAGGCTTGCCATCCGGGCCCGAGCCATTGTCAGCTGCGCCCTTTCTGCCGCCTTTCGGCTTGGGCTGAACCGAAGCAAGAATCTTGGTCTCATCCGAGCTCAGGGCCGGATTCAGTTCCCACACCCCGGCGATGCTGTAGTTCGGCGGGGGCGTCTCATGCACCTGCGGCAAGTTGCTGCAACCGCACAGGCCGACGAAAACCAGGCAACCCGCAAGGGGCTTGAGGCGGTGGCGAGGGGTATTGAGCATCGCAGTTCAGAGTGCCGATCGGGATAAAAGTTTCAAGGGCTTGGACCGATTCTAACGCATGCGCGACGCCGCGCTGGTGCACTTTGGTGCGAAGCGACGGTTTGGCGCCCACTGACGATGCAGAACTTTCCCCCGCCAGGTGAGTATTCGATCACGTCGGATCGAGGAGCCAGGCCCGAATGCTGCATACCGGTACCCAGGAGTCGTAATTCCGACGCACGGAACCGTAACGCCGTGTGAAGGTCAACCGCCTACATGAATTTGCGTAGTTATGAGTATGGGCTGCGAGGATCATGAGGCGGATCACGTTAACTGTCAGGCAACGGACTTAGGTTAGGGTCGAAGGGTTTGGGTCGAGCGCTCAGCGCCGGAGGGAAGGCTGATGAGTACGCGAGAGGATCCCATCAAGCGCAAGGACTTCCTGGAGTCCTTGAGTTCATTCAGCAAACTGCATCGCTCGCAGAAGTGGGAAGGCACTTTCGGCGAGTTCCTCACCGATGTGGTCGCGGCCAACCCCGCGGCCAGTGCCCGCAGCAGCCATCAGTACATCTGGGACATGCTGCGCTGGCACGGTCACGACAACGAAGAAGGTGGCGACAGCCTCAAGGCGCGCTCGCTGTTCCGACGCGAACTGTTCGGCATCGATGAACCGCTGTCCCGGGTGGTCGACTATTTCAAGGCCGCGGCCGCCGGCTCGGATGTCGGCCGGCGTCTGCTGCTGCTGCTGGGCCCCCCGTCCGGCGGCAAATCCACCCTGGCGATCCTGATGAAGCGCGGTCTGGAGGAGTACAGCCGCACCGATGCGGGTGCCCTGTACGGCATCAAGGGCTCGCCGCTGCGCGAGAACCCGCTGAACCTGGTGCCGGCCAGCCTGCGCGCCGAATTCCGCGAGCGCTATGGGGTCGAGATACAAGGTGAACTCTCACCCTGGGCCCGTGAATACGTGGAACGCGAGTTCGAGGGCGATTTCGCGCGTGTCCCGGTGGAACGCATCTTCATATCCGAGGCTTCGCGCGTCGGCGTCGGCACCTATGCGCCGCACGACCCGACCACCGCTGACATCGCGGACCTGGTGGGCTCGGTGGATTTGGCAAAGGTTGCGCAGATCGGCGACGAAGGCGATCCGCGCGCCTGGTCCTGGTCAGGCGCGGTGTATGCCGCCAGCCGCGGCATGCTGGAGATGATCGAGATCCTGAAGGTCAAGCGCGAGTTCCTCTACCTGCTGCTGACGATGACCCAGGAGAAGAACGTCAAGGTATCGCGTTTCCCGCTGATACATCTGGATGAGACCATCCTCGCCCACACCAACCTCGCCGAATTCCACAAATTCCTGCAGGAAAAGGAAAACGAGGCACTGCTGGACCGCATGGTCATCATCAGGGTGCCGTACTCGCTGTCCTACCAGGATGAGGCGCGCATCTACAAGAAGCTGGTGACCGGCGCCCCGGCCTTCCGCGACGTGCACCTGGACCCGCATGTGCTGGACCTGGCCTCGGTATTTGCCATCCTGACGCGCCTGACCAAGCCGGAGCGCGAGGGCCTGGACCTGGCGAAGAAGCTGCGACTGTATTCGGGCGAGTCGGTCGAGGGCGTACCCGAATCCGAAGCCGCACGCCTGAAGGCCGAGAGCACCGACGAGGGCCTGACCGGGGTCAGTCCGCGCTTCGTGATCAATGCCCTGTCGAATGCCATCACCCGCGGCAACACCCACAGCCTCACCAGCATGGAACTGCTGCTGGCGCTCAAGGACGCCATCGACAGCGATGCGCGCATGGAGAGCAAGCACAAGAAGCTGTGGGTGGATCACCTGGTGACGGCGCGCAAAGAGTTCTACAACCGCTGGGTGAAGGAGGACGTGCACCGGGCCATGTTCGCCTCCTTCGAGGCCGAAGCGCAGCAGTTGCTGGAGAAGTATCTGGATGAGGTGGAGGCCTCGCTGGATCACCGGCAGGTGACCGATCCGATCACCGGGGAAACACGCCCGGCCGATGAGCGCTTCCTGCGCCAGGTGGAGGAGAAGATCAAGGTTTCCGACTCCGGCAAGCTCTCGTTCCGCCAGGAGGTGGTACGCAAGGCCATGGTCGCCTTCAAGGCCGGCGAGAAGTTTCAGCTGGCGAGCCATGCGCGCATGCGCGAGGCCATCGAGCAGTACCTGTTCGAGGAGCGCCGCGACGTGCTGCGGCTGGTGACCTCGACCGCGCGGCCCGATGATGAGGCGCGGCAGAAGATATCCGTGGTCCAGGAGCGACTCATCAAGGAGTATGGTTACGATGAGCACAGCGCCAAGGAAGCGCTGAGCTACGTCACGACACTGCTGGCCCAGGAGTAAAGGCGCCAGCGAAGGACGGCTCATGGCTGAGAGCGGCGACGATTCCAGTTCCCTCGGGCTTGCCAGGTGGTACGACCTGTTCTCGCGCGGCGCGCGCGACTGGCTGCGGCACGATGAGAAGGTGCGCGAAGCCGTGCGTGAACATCTGCCGAAGATCATCGCCAACGGCGATGTCATCAACGACACCGCACGCACCGTGCGCGTGCCCGTGCGCATGCTCGAGCACTACCACTTCAGGCTGCGGCATCAGGGCGAGTCACAGGGCGTGGGCCAGGGCGAGGCCAAGCCTGGCGAGGTGCTGGCCGATGGTCAGCCGGACCAGGGTGCGGAGAAGGGCGAGGGTGGCCAGGGCGAGGGTGGCATCCAGCTGATGCTGGAGATCAAGATCGACGACATCGTCGACTGGCTGTGGGAGGAGATGCAGCTGCCGAACATAAAGGCGCGCGTCGGTCCCTCCGATGACAGCGACTGGGTGCGTGAGGGCTGGGACAAGCGCGGCGCGCGCTCGCGCCTGGATCGGCGCCGCTCCATCAAGGAACTGGTCAAGCGCCAGGGACTGGGGGGACCCAAGACCTTCACCGACGAGGACCTGCGCTTCAGGCAGCTGGCGCGGCGCAAGCAGCCGGCCATCCATGCCGTCGTGTTCTTCATGCTCGACGTTTCGGGGAGCATGTCCGATCGGGACCGCAAGCTCGCCAAGACCTTCTTCTTCTGGGTGGTGCAGGGCCTGAGGCGCGAATACCGCTCCCTGGAAACCGTGTTCGTCGCCCACACCACCGATGCCTGGGAATTTCCCGAAGCGGAGTTCTTCCAGGTCACGGGCACCGGCGGTACCGTCGCCTCCACCGGCTTGAACAAGGTGCGCGAGATCATGGACGCGCGCTTCAACCCGGCGCGACACAATATCTACCTCTTCTATGCCTCCGATGGCGACAACAGCATCGGGGATCATGCGCCCGCCGAGGAAGCGCTCAACGACATCGCGACCAAGGCCTGCTTCTCAGGTTACGTGGAGGTCGCCTCGGGGCTGTCGCGGCAGCTGGCCACCGAAACCGGTCGGCTGTTCGCCGATGCCGCCGCCAATGGCCAGCCGGTGGCGAGCTACGTCATCGATGACTTCGATGGGGTGTGGGGCGCGGTGCGGCATTTCTTCACGGCGGAGGCCGCGGCAAACGAATGAGTGAACCGCTGACAGGACCGGCCGGCGACTGGCGCAGCTACGTGCAGCGCATGGAGGAACTCGCCGCTCGATCGGGCATGAACTTCGACCCGGTGGAGTTCGAAGCGGTGCCGGACGCCTTCATGATGGAGATCGCGGTATATGGCCTGCCGGTGCGGATGCCGCACTGGTCATTCGGCGTGCGCTACATATACCAGCTGATCCAGCGCAACATGGGGCACTCGCGCCTGTTCGAGGTGGTGTTCCCGGGCAATCCGGGACATGCCTACCTGTCCAACGGCAATGGGCTGGCGGAGAACGTGCTGGTGACCGCCCATGTGCTGGGCCATGCCGATTTCTCACGCAACAACATGCTCTTCAGGCGCTGCCAGGAGCAGGTCAGCGAGCACATCGTCGAGCACGCCGCGAGCCACGCGCGCCAGATCCAGCAGGCCATCGAGACCCATGGCGCAAAGCGCGTCGAGGCGGCGCTGGATGCGGCGCTGGCCCTGGAACAGCACATCGACATCGACCAGCGCCTGCGGCGCGAGCGCTATCCGGAATTCCTGCCCGATGCCAAGGCACTGGTGGATGATGATTTCCGGCGCCGCTTCGCCTCGCTCGATCCGGCGGCGGCCCACGGGGTCTTCGAGACCCGCAAGCGCGCGCCGGTGCCGCCCCATCCGGAGCGCGACCTGCTGTGGTTCATCGCCCACTATGCCCCGGAGATGGAAAGCTGGGAACGGGACATCTTCCTGGCGGTGCGCGAGGAGTCCTTCTATTTCTACCCGGTGTTCGCCACCCAGATCATGAACGAGGGCTGGGCTTCCTACTGGCATGCAAGGCTGCTGCGCGAGGCGGACTTCGTGCCCCCGGAAGCCTATGTCGATGCCATCAAGTGCCACTCCGATGTGGTGCGACCGATGGCGGCGGACCAGCAGATCGCCCTGGCCGTGAACCCCTACCACCTGGGGTTTGCGCTGTGGGAGAAGATCATCGAGAAGGAGGGCCTGGAGAATGCCCGGCAGATCATGCAGCAGGATGATGACTTCGGTTTCGTGCGCAATCACCTGACGCGGGAGATCGCCGATGAGCTGGAGCTGTTCCGCTTCGCGGCCCGCGGCGACGGCCAGATCAAGGTCATGGACCGCGACCTGCACGGGCTGCACGAGGCGCTGCTGGCGCCCAAGTACAACTTCGGCGCACCGAACATCGCCGTCGCCCAGCTGCGTCAGGACGGCTCCTTGGAGCTGGAGCACGATCATGTGACCGATGGCCGCGGCATCGATGTGGAGCGGGGCCGCAAGGTCCTCGAATACATCCACCGCGTGTGGCGCCGTCCGGTGACCCTGAACACCGTGGACCAGAGCGGCGGCACGCTGGCGCTGTCGTCCCCTTAAAAAAAATCGGCCCCCAGGTGGGGGCCGATTCAAGTGGCCGGGGCGCTAACCCCGCAAAACGATCAGAACTGGTACTTGATCCGGGTGTAGAAGGTCCGGCCGTACGGATCCGAATACCGCGGGTTGTAGCCCGACTGCCAATCCGTTGTCTGGTTTGAAAACGGCGGATCGGTGTTGAGCAGGTTTTGGATTCCGAACAGCAGCGTCAGAGGCGCAATGGGCTTCCAGGAAACGTAGCCGTTCCAGAGCGAATAGGTGCCCACGTTGCGGGTTGCAGCCGGAGCGGTCGTCACAATCTGGTTGAGCAGACGTGCGTCGATGTATTCACTCTCGATCTTGTTGGAGATACCCGCGCCCCAGTTGCCCTGGTTCCAGTCAAGCGTCAGCAGGTCCTGCCAGCGGATGACCGGTTCATTGCCCTGATTGAACCACCCGACCAGATTGACCTCCGGACCACCCTGGTACTCCTGCAATCGATATTGCGTAACCCCGGCGCCGTCCATGGCCAGGCGGAACTTGCCGAAGTCGGTGCGAATCGAATATTCGATATTCACATCGACGCCGTCGGTGGTAATGCCGCCGGTGTTCTGCACGGTCTGGATGATGTATCCGCAAGTGGGTGCCGCGTTCGCTGCCGGCGGTGACGGCACGCAGTCCAGGGCCAATTGCGGCGACTGGGTGAGCGTCCCGCTATTGTTGAGCACATACAGATTGGCGAATGTCGTCGGGTTTTGATAGATCGCTTCGGATGGAATCGACTGGATCTCGTTCTTGATGATGATCCGATAGTAGTCAAGCGTGATGCCCAGATCGGGCAGCGGTTCAACGATCATTCCCAAGTCGAAGTTTTCCGATGTCTCCGGCTTCAAATCCCGATTGCCGCCCAGCAGCGTCAGGCCCTGGGCAATGCAATTGGATGCGGAGAATACCGTGGTGTAGTTTCCCGTCGCGCAAGGCGGCCCGTAGATGGTGCCCTGTGCCGCACCGAAGGTGTTCGGTGAATACAGGTCAACCAGTGAGGGCGCCCTGAAGCCCGTGGAGGCCGTGCCTCTGAAGGTCAGGATGTTGAAGGGCTGATAGCGAATCGCGACCTTGCCGTTGTTGGTTTCGCCAAAGTCGCTGTACCGGTCCTCGCGATCCGACACGGTAAACTCCACTTCCTTGCTCACAGGAACATTCAGTTCCATGTACAGCGCCTGCAAGGTACGGCTGCCGTGAACATCCGTGGGCGGGTAGCCGATCGCGGGTTGCAGCGTTACTGCCAGCGGGGTGGTCACGAAGCCAATGCTCTCGCCGCGAATATCGTAGCCGACGGCCACCGCTGCAGGACTGCCGGCATTGAAGGCGTCGCCCAGTTCGTGGCTGGCGCTACCGTTCAGACTCCAGATCGGCAGCGCGCCGGTGGCCAGTGGCCCGTTCATGTAGGCGCTGTTGATCACCGCCTGCCCGGCGGCAGATTGCGGTCCGAACGGATTGATTGCACTGTTGAAGACGTTATTCGGCCCGATCACCGCGAGATTGGGCTCACCGCCGTTTGCCCTGAAGTCATTGTGGTTGCGGCTGTAGTCAAAAGACGTCGAGTAATCCCATCCCCCGTTGGAGCCCTTGAAAGTGAGCAGTGCTCTTTCTTCGGTGTTGACATACCCAAGGTAACGATTGTTGCCCGGGTCGGTCCAGTACGTCGTAATCGGATCGGCCAGATCCGGTGTGGCCGTGGTGCAGGACCCGAAGCACGAGGATTGGGCGGCCGTCGGAAAGTACGGCTGCCCGGGATTTTGACCAAAGCCATACGTTATCGGCCCACCCCAGGCGTTGATCTCGGTACGGGCATAAAAGTACTGGATACTGATCGAGTTGTTGCCCGGAATTGTCTTGGTGAACTCAGCCATCGCCGACTCGTCGCTGGAGGGCGGAATCAAGTCCACGGCGGCCGAGTACAGGTAGGCGCAATTGCCGTAATACGTGGTCAGGTGCGGATTGGTCGCGCAGCCCGGATAATTGACGTTCCAGGCGTTGCCGTTGGCATCGACATAACTGCCCGGCGTGGTACCAATGCCGTTCTGGTTCAGCAGGCCCAAGGCGGGATTGGATCCCTGGGAGGCAAATCCGCGTTGTGCTGCCGTCAGCTCGAAATCCTTGGTGTAATTGGCCGTGATCAGAAAGTTATAGCCGTCGGTCAGAAGATTGCCATGTCCGAAGGTGGCATCCACATTGCCGGAGGCACCGCCGCTTTCCTGCGGCCGCGCGGCATTGATGTTCAGCTCACCCCCGTTGTAGTCCTTCTTGGTGATGAAGTTGATGACACCGCCGATGGCGTCCGAGCCATACAGGGATGAGGCGCCTTCGCGCAGCACCTCAACGTGGTCGATCGCCGCGAACGGAATACCATTCAGATCGACCGAGTTGCCGGCGGTCACGTTGTTGGCGAGGCGCTGGCCGTCCAACAGCACCAGGGTCTTGGAAGGGCCCAGGCCGCGCAGATTGGCGAACGAGCCACCTCCGGAATACCAGGTGGTGGTGGAGGCGGTGTTGAATTGACCGTTCTGTGCGGCACTGATCTGCTGCACCGCCTGCTCGATCGTCGTGATGCCCTGATCCTTGAGGCTATCGGCGGTGACAATCGTGACGGCTTCGGTGGTTTCAGCACTGGGCCGCTTGATCAGGGAGCCCGTTACCACGACCTCCTGGATCGGGGTGTTATCGGCAGGCGCTTGCTGGGCCTGGGCCCGAGTAGCGGCGCCGCCGGCAGCCAGTGCGGCGAGAATGGCGAGATGGACTGAGTTGCGTATTAAGTTATTCGAAAGGTTGGAAACCTGTTTCTTGCTGTTTGCTGACATAGCGAAAATCTCCGGTATGCCGGCTCCCTACACTCATGGGTGTATCTGTAGCTATTCATGGTCACCGAGTGCGGTTGCCGTGCATACGATCCGAGTTGATACCCAAGCAGCTGCCTCGTATTCCGCCTGTCCTGCCAAGCGCCTACGGGTCGAATAGACCGGCACTGCTCCCTTCTGTGGGGCCAGCATAAGCTGTAAATCAAATACAACACAACTATGTGTTGTCGTGGGGCAACATCTTGGTTGACTGCACAACAGCAGTGCACAGGCTTGCAATTGGCCTGGCGCCGGGACGTTGACCGGCGCTGGCGGGCATTTGATTGAATCAGACGACAGAAAAGGGCGATCTGTACGTTTGGAGCAACAGGCTGGGCGCCAAGTTGATCTTATGTCAAATCGTTCACGTCAGGGCACGGCCTTCCATTTGGCCAGGTCGCCCACCTTGATGTGCAGCTTGTCGCTGATGCCGCCCTGCAACTCGATGACGGCATTGACGGCAACCTCGGAACTGATGGTGCTCTCATCGTGGGGAATGGCATGGGCGATCTTGACCACGTGGCCATCGACGGCCACGAACAGCATGTCCAGCGGAATGTAGGTGTTCTTCATCCACATGCCCCACACCTTGGGCTCCTCCCCGATGAACACCATGCCCTTGTCCGCCGGCAGCTCGCGCACGAACATCAGTCCCTGTTCCTCCCGCGCCGCAGTATTGGCCACCCAGATGCTGAACTGGTGAGTGCCGCCCGTGCCGCTGACGGTGAGTGTGGTCTGGGGAAACGCCGACAGCTCCTCCAGCGGCGGGGTGGGGCTTTGAGTGCGCCCGGCCCCCGAATACGCCACCAATGCGGTACCGGCCACGACCAGGGCGGCAAACCAGGCGCGGGCGTGATCAATTCGCAATTTCATGCTCCGAACACTCCATTAAAAATCCACCCGGCCGGCGAAATCGAAACGGCTGATGAGGATGCGCCCCTTGCCGTCGATGGCGTTGGCCGGCGTAACGCAAAAGCCGCGCGCCTCGATACGCCAGGCCCGCAGGCCCGCGCGGGAGGGCAGCGGCTGCTGCGCCAGCTGATCGATCGTGCACTTGTCATCGCCCTGCGTCGCGAAGATGCGGCCGCCATCCACCAGCACCGTGAGATTGGTGGGCAGTTCACGTCCCGCCTTGCCTTCGCGTGCCGAGGTGATTCCGAAAACCAGTCGCAGGACCTTACCGCCAGGTCCGGGCCCGGCGAAACTGACACGCAGGCCGCTGCCATCGGGTCGCGCATCCCCGGCGCAGGCCAGCTGCGAGTCCTTCCAGCGCAGGTCCATGTTCAAGGCGCCGCGAATGCGAGCGCTCACATAGCCGCTGCCATCACCCAGGCAGGCGCCGTGTCCCGGGGTGAGTTTTTGCACCAGGTTCGGGTCCAGGTTCTGGCCGCCTGCCTGGGCAACCCTGCTCGCCAGTACCGCCGCCAACCACAATGCGGCGCCCAATGCCGGTCGTATCTTCATCCCCGCAATTCTACCTTGCAAAACGTGCGACACGTCCTATGGACAATGGCGATATGAACACGGAAAGTAACGTCATAACGCAATGACAACAGATTTTTAGAGCGGCCAACCATGCAGAGACAGCCTGCGCGCGCCTCCTATGGACGATTTGTAAGCCGCCTGACCAGCGGCACGCTGGCGATCGTCATGGCCGGCGGACGCGGCGAGCGCCTCAAGGGCCTGACCGTCAATCGCTGCAAGCCCGCGGTCCCGTTCGGCGGCAAGTTCCGCATCATCGACTTCGTCCTGTCCAACTGTGTGAATTCGGGCATCCGCCAGATTTCAATCCTCACCCAGTACAAGCAGCAGCCGCTGATACAGCATGTGCAGCAGGGCTGGAGCTACCTGCGCGGGGAGTTCGGCGAATTCGTGGAAGTGATACCGGCGCAGCAGCAGATCGGGGAGATGTGGTACCGCGGCACCTCCGATGCGCTGTACCAGAACCTGGACCTGATACGTTCGCACCGCCCCAAGCATGTGCTGGTGCTCGCCGGGGACCATATCTACAAGATGGACTATGGCCCGATGATCGCCTACCACGTGGAGAAGGGCGCCGACATCACCGTCGGTGTGGTGCAGCTGCCGGCCAAGGAGTCCAAGAGCTTCGGGGTGCTCACGGCCACCGAATGGAACCGCGTCACGAAGTTCTCCGAGAAGCCGGCGGTGCCCGACACTCTGCCCGGGCGTCCGGACTCGATACTGGCCTCGATGGGCATCTATGTGTTCAACACCAGCCTGCTCGAGAAGCTGCTGACCGAGGACGCCCAGAACCCGAACACACTTCATGATTTCGGCAAGAACATCATTCCCCAGGCCATAGGCAACCGGCAGGTGTTCGCCTATCCCTTCCAGGACGTGAAGACCCGCGCGCAAAGCTACTGGCGCGACGTGGGTACCGTGGATGCCTATTACGATGCCAACATCGAGCTCGTGCACGTCAAGCCCGAACTCAATATCTATGACCGCGAATGGCCGATATGGACCTACCAGGAACACCAGCCGCCGGCGAAGTTCATCCTCGATGATGACGCGCGCCGCGGCATGGCGGTGAACTCCATGGTCTCCGGCGGGGTGATCATCTCCGGATCGCAGGTGCGCAATTCGCTGATCTTCTCCGACGTGCGCATCGATGAACGCACCTTCGTGGACAGCGCGGTGATCCTGCCGCATGTGGACGTGGGACGAGGCTGCACCATCAAGCGCGCGATCATCGACGAGGGCTGCCAGATTCCAGATGGCATGAGCATCGGCGCGGACCTGGCCCTGGACGCCCAGCGCTTCCATGTCACGGAGAACGCAGTGGTGCTGGTCACCGCCGACATGCTGCGGCGCCTGACCAACCCGTGAATTGACCGCCCCGGCGCCGCATGGAGTCACCCGCCCGCCTGCCCGTCGTGCTGCTGTGGCACATGCATCAGCCCCAGTACCGCGACGCATTGACGGGCCAGTACGTCCTGCCGTGGACCTATCTGCACGCCATCAAGGACTACACCGACATGGCGGCGCACCTGGAGCAAAATCCCGCGGCGCGTGCGGTCGTGAACTTCACCCCGGTGCTGCTGGAGCAGCTCGCTGAGCTGTCGCAGCGGGTGCAGCAGCACCTGTCACAAGGCGCGCCGCTGCCGGACGGGGTGTTGAGCCTGCTGGGACCGGACCCGGTACCGACCGCCCCGGAAACACGCCTGGCGCTGCTGAAGGCCTGTCTGCGTGCGCATCGCAAGAACCTCATCGAGCGCTTTGCGCCGTTCCTGGCGCTGGTGAGCTTCGCCGAGCAGTGCGCAACGCTCGAGCGCATTGCCTGGGCATCCGATGCCTTCATGCACGATCTGGCCACCTGGTTTCACCTTGCCTGGATGGGCGAGACCGTGCGCCAGAGCGATCCGCGGATCGCCGCGCTGTCCCGGCAGGGGTCGGGTTTTTCACCGGCGCAGCGGCGCGAGCTGCTGGAACTGATCGGCGAACTGGTGAGCGGCATCATTCCACGCTACCGGCGGCTGGCGCAGTCCGGTCAGTGCGAACTGTCGGTCACGCCCTACTCGCATCCGATACTGCCGCTGCTGTTCGACTTCAAGGCCGCGCGCGACACCGTGCCCGACGCCGTGCTGCCTGCGCATCCCGGCTATCCGGGGGGCCAGGAGCGGGCCCAGTGGCATGTGCGGGAGTCCATACGCTGCTTCGAACAGAACTTCGGCGCGCGACCCAAGGGGTGCTGGCCCGCCGAAGGCGCCATCAATGAGGCCACGCTGCGCCTGCTGGATGCGCATGGTTTCCAGTGGGCCGCCTCCAGTGCCAGGGTGCTGCACGACTCGCTGGCCGCCAGTGGACAGGATGCGGATGCCGCGCCAGCCTACAACCGCCCCTACCAGCTGCCCGGCACCCATCTGCAGTGTTTCTTCCGCGAGGAGGGGCTCTCGGATCTGATCGGTTTCACCTACGCCACCTGGCGCGGCGATGATGCCGCCAACAACCTGGTGCACGACCTGGTTGAGATGGCCACGGCCATGACCCACACCCAGGACAGCTCAGGCCCCTCGCATGCGGTGCTGATTGCACTGGATGGTGAGAATGCCTGGGAGTACTACCCGTTCAATGGCTACTGGTTCCTGAAGGCCATGTACCAGGGTCTGGCGACCCATCCGCAGCTGGAACTGATGACCCTGTCGCAGTGCCTGGAGCGCGGCCTTCAACCGCTGCCGCTGCAGCGGGTGACGGCGGGCAGCTGGGTGCATGGAACCCTCGCCACCTGGATAGGAGATGCCGCGAAGAATGTCGCCTGGGACCTGCTGTGCGAGGCGAAGCGCGCCTTCGATGAGGTGCTGGCGCAGACAACCCTGGATGAGCCCGCGCGCGCCGCCGCCACGCGGCAGCTGGCGCTGTGCGAGAGTTCGGACTGGTTCTGGTGGTTCGGCGACTATAATCCGGCCGAGGCCGTGAGCCAGTTCGATCAGCTGTTCCGCAGGCAGCTGCAGAATCTGTACCGGCTGCTGGGCCGCGCCGCGCCCGAGGTGCTGTCACGACCGATTGCGAGCGGTTCGGGTGACATGGAGAATGGCGGCGTGATGCGCCGCGCCCAATAGCAGTGACCAAACCCGGGATCGATGGAACCCCACAGCCCGCGGGCCTGCGTCGCAGGGCCCGCTACAGCTTCTTTGGCGCGCGCCTGAATCAATGGCTGGGACGCAGGGCCGACGCCCAGCGCCTGTGCCGCCGGGCGCTGAGCTACTGCGATTACACCAAGGCCTACCGGCTGCTGTCGGAGCTGGAGCTGCCGGGGGAGCACTACTTCAAGGTACTCGCGCGCGTGCACCAGCATGTGCGTCCGGCCACCTACCTCGAAGTGGGTGTCTCGCGCGGTGAATCCCTGCAGCTGGTGCTACCCCAGACGCTCGCGCTGGGCATCGACCCGCAGCCGCGGGTGGCATTCACCCTGGCTCCCAACCAGAAGGTCTTCGCGCAGACCAGCGATGAGTTCTTCGCGCGCGCCGATGTACCGGGGCTGCTGGGCGGCAGGCCGCTGGAGATGGCCTTCATCGATGGCATGCACCATTTTGAATATGCGCTGCGCGACTTCATCAACATCGAACCGCTGTGCCGCCCGCAGTCCCTGATCTTCATCCATGACTGCTTTCCCATCGATGAGCGCAGCGCCGAGCGCGACCAGACCACCGCCTTCTGGAGCGGTGATATCTGGCGCCTCATCGTGCTGCTGAAGAAATATCGCCCGGACCTGTCCATACAGACCCTCGGCACCCCGCCCACCGGCCTGGGCCTGATCACACACCTGGATCCGGCCTCGAGGCTGCTGCGCAGCCGCCTGCCGGAACTCATCGCCGAGGGCCTGGCGCTGGAGTATTCAAGCATCGCCCGGCAGCGCCCGCAGGCCCTGAATCTTGTCGAATACGATTGGCCACGTGTGAGCCACCTGCTGGACTCCCGCTAGGACATCCGGTATCGCTTAGGGCATGAGTCCTTCCACCAATCCGGTACTGCAGCGGCGGCGCTCAGGCGTGCTGCTGCATGTGAGTTCGCTGAGCGCCGGCCTGGGTCGGGGTGGCCGGCAGTTCATCGATTGGCTGGCGAGCGCCGGATTCACGGTCTGGCAGATCCTGCCGCTGGGTCCGACCGGACCGGACGGCTCACCCTACTGGGTGCGCTCGGATTCGGCGGGCAACGCCACCCTGATCGATCCCCAGGAACCCGCGCCGCTGGATTCGAATGAGTTTCAGGCCTTCCAACAGGCGGCGCGCGACTGGCTCGAGGACTATGCAGCCTTCGAGGTCCTGAGCAGCCTCAATGACGGCGCGCCCTGGTGGACCTGGCCGCAGGAGTATCGCGACCGGCAGCCCGCGGCGATGGAGCAGCTGCGGCGCGAGCAGGCCCAGCCGCTCAACGCCATTCGCGAGCAGCAGTTCAGCTTCGCCTGGCAGTGGCAGCGCCTGCGCGATTACGCCCACTCGCGCGGGGTGTTCCTGTTCGGGGATGTCCCGTTCTATGTCGCGCCGGATTCAGCCGAAGCCTGGTCGCACCGCAACCAGTTCCAGCTGGATGCGAGCGGACGGGCCATAGCGGTCGCCGGCGTGCCGCCGGATTACTTCTCGGAGCTCGGCCAGCTCTGGGGCAATCCACTGTATGACTGGGACGCGATGCAACGCGACGGATTCGCGTTCTGGCGTTCCCGCATCCGACGCCAGCTGGAACGCGTGGACCTGCTGCGCATCGATCATTTCCGAGCACTGGCCGCACACTGGTCGGTGCCCGCCGGTGCCCCGGATGCCCGCGGCGGCAGCTGGCAGCCCTCGCATGGTCGCGAATTGCTGCAGCTGCTGAAGACTGAGACGCCAACGCTGCCGGTGGTCGCCGAGGACCTGGGCGTGATCACCCCGGATGTGGAGGCCCTGCGCCGCGACTTCGGTCTGGCCGGCATGCGGGTGCTGCAGTTCGGCTTCGACGGTGCCGGCGACAATCTGCACCTGCCGCATATGTACGAGCGCATCAGCGTGGTGTACACCGGGACCCATGACAACGACACCACGGTGGGCTGGTACGGCAGTCTGGATGCGCAGACCAAGAGCCGGGTCGACTACCTGCTGCGCGCCGGTCCGGGACAGATGCCGCAGGCCATGACACACGCGCTGATGGCAAGCGTGGCGCAGCTGGCGGTGGTGCCCATGCAGGATGTGCTCGCGCTGGGCTCGGAGGCGCGCCTGAATACCCCGGGGACCGTGACCGGGAACTGGTCATGGCGCCTGCCCGAGAACTGCCTGACAGCGCAGCTGGCGCAGCAAAGCGCGCTGCTGAACCGGGTATTCGGTCGTGTCTAGGCCCGCCACATTGCTCGCCGCGCTGCTGCTGGGCGGCTGCTCGGTGTTCCTGCCGCGCCTGCAGACCCCGACGCTGGCGGTGGTCAACATCCAGCTGGGACACAGTGACCTGTGGCAGCAGCATCTGCAGGTGCGCATGAGCGTGCACAATCCCAATGACCGGGAGCTGCCGATCAAGGGCTTGAGCTATTCCCTGGACGTGAACGGCGAGGAGTGCGCCCACGGCGAGTCTGGCGCCAGCTTCGTGGTGCCCGCGCAGGGCGACGCCGAGTTCGACATGAATGTCACGGCCAACGCCGCGGCGGCCCTGCTGCGCATGTTCGCCCATGGCAGTGCCCCGACGGTGCAGTACCGGATTTACGGCAAGGTGGAGCTGTCATCGGGCCTGCTGCGCTCGGTGCCCTTCGACCAGCACGGCGAGCTGCAGCTGCATTAGGCGCGCGCCGTCGCCAGCATCCGCTCGAACAGCGCCACGTAGTGAGCGCCCTGGCGCGTCCAGGAAAAGTCCTGCGCCATGCCGTTGCGCATCATGCGGGTCCAGTGCGCGGGCTGCGCGTACAGATCCAGCGCCGCTTCGATGGCCGCCGCCAGCGCCGCTGCGGTGAAGGGCGCGAATACCACCCCGGTGCCCTGGCCGGTGGCAGGATCGTAGCGCTGCACCGAGTCGGCAAGGCCCCCGGTATGGCGTACGACCGGAACCGTCCCGTAGCGCAGGCTGTACATCTGGTTCAGTCCGCAAGGCTCGTACTGACTGGGCATGAGGAACATGTCGCTGGCCGCCTCGATCCAGTGCGCGAGCTCCTCGCTGTAGCCCTGCTGGAAGACGACGCGGCCGGGAAACGCGGCCGCCAGCTCGCGCAGCGCCGCTTCGTAGCGCGGCTCGCCCGCACCGAGCGCGACGAACACCAGATCACGCTGCGCCAGAAGCCCGGGCAGCGCCGCCAGGATCAGATCGATGCCCTTCTGCGTCGCCAGCCTCGTGACCACTCCGGCCAGCGCGGTACCCGCTCCGGCCTTCAGGCCCAGGCGGTTCACAAACTCCTGTTTCAGCGCTGCCTTGACCGACAGCCGCGAGGCGTCGTAGTGCTGGCCGATATGCCGGTCGACGCGCGGGTCCCACTCATCGTAGTCGACGCCGTTGAGGATGCCGACCAGCGAACGGGCACGGCTGCGCAGCACCTCCTGCAGGCCCATGCCGTACTCGGGCGTGCGTATTTCGGCGGCATAGGTGGGACTGACGGTGGTGATGGCATCCGCATACATGCAGCCATGCTTGAGCGGATTGATACGCCCGGCCCGCAGATCATCCTGATGCAGCAGGTAGGCATTGTCGCCCAGGGCAAGGTCCCCCACCGCCGCGGCCGCGAACTCCCCCTGGTAGCCGATGTTGTGGATGGTCAGCACCGTGCGCGTATCGGCGAACAGCCGGTCCCAGCTGTACAAGGCCCGCAGCAGCAGCGGCCCGAACCCGGCATGCCAGTCATGACAGTGAAGGATATGGGGGCTGAACCCCAGGTGCTGGCAGCATTCGATGGCGATGCGCGTCAGCGCCAGGAAGCGCAGATGCTCATCCGGTGCGAACGAATAGATGGCCTCGCGCGCGTACAGCGGCGGGCAGTCGATGAGGTGCACCGGGGCCTGCGATCCAGGCAGCAGTGCCGTGTACACCGAATACTGGTAGCGGTGCGGCCCGAGGCTGATGCCAAGATTGGCCAGTCTGGCAACCGGGGTCAGGGCAAAGCGCTCGCGGCCGATCGCCGCATACAGCGGCACGAACAGCCGTACATCATGGCCATGCCCGTGCAGGTACTTGGTGAGGGCAGCGGCCACATCGGCGAGCCCGCCGGTCTTGGCAAACGGCGCCACCTCGGAGGCGATTGCACAGATCCTGATGGGGGTATCGGCCATATCGACTAGGATACCGGTTGCAAACCGGTGAATTAGTGACGGAGCCAAAGGTTCTTGCGACGACAGTGGCTGGTGGGTCTGGTACTGGTGGTGATCTTCGTGATCGCCGTCAGCGTCGGCGTGCTGGTGGCAAGCTGGCCGAACTGCTGCCAGCTGTAGCCAGCCGCCGCGCTCAAAGCCACGCGCCCACGAACCGCGGCAGCATCTGGCGCCAGCTGGAAAATCCGAACTCGTGGTCCGGACCCAAGGTGTCGGTGTGGGTGGGAATGCCGCGCGTGCTCAGCACCGCCGCCATCGCCGCGGTCGCGCCGGCGTCATCGTAGTCCCCCTCGGTACAGGCCAGCGTCACCGAGCGTTGTCGCAGACGTCCCAGGCCGACCCCTTCGGGCAGCTGTGCCAGCCATTGCAGCGGGGAGAACTCCGCTGGCACGGTCGCGCGCGTGATCCAGGGCAGAAGATCGTAGATTCCCGACAAACCGATGCAGCCCCGGAACAGCTGCGGGGCATGCAACAGCGCCTTGAGCGCGCTCGCCGCGCCCAGCGCGCACCCGCAGGCCAGAAGTTCCAGGCCATCACTCTGGCAGTCACGGCGCACCAGCGACACCAGGGCGGTCACCGTCCAGTCATCGAAGGCGCGCTGCGCCTGGATGCGCGCCGCTGCGCTGGCGTTGCCGGCCACCAGGATGCGCATCGCGGTGCCATCCACCCCGTAGGCCTTGAGGCGCCCGGCGTCGATGAGCGGCCCGAGGGCCTGGATAAGCCCGAATCGTTCCGGCTCGAGGCTGTCACCGCCGGCGCTGGCGAACAGGATCAGCGGCGTTCCGTAATGCCCCCAACGCGTCACCGCCACCGAGGCGGGCAGCAGCGGCACGGCGAACGACCAGGAATTCTTCTGTATTGGAGGGGGCATTGCTCTGGGCGTGTCAACCGTGGGTCGAGGAAATAAACCTATTTTATATCAATGACTTAGTTCTCTGCACGAGGCTCCGGGAAGGGGGGCGCTGGTACAATGAGGGCCATTCCCGCCAGGTGTCCATCATGTCAGCCCCACCGTACAAGCAGCTTGAACAGGAGTTCAAGCGCCTTCACGCCTTCCGCGGCGCCATTTCGCTCTTGAGCTGGGACGCATCGGTGATGATGCCGCGTGGCAGTGCCGCCCTGCGCGGCGAACAGCTGGCGGCGCTGCAGACCGAATACCACACCTTGCTGACGGCGCCGAAGATCACCCGGCTGCTGGATAGGGCGCACGCCAACACCCAGAGCCTGGATGAGTGGCAGGTGGCAAACCTGCGCGAGATGCGCCGCCAGCGCGATCATGCCATCGCGACCCCGGCCAACCTGGTGTCGCGCCTGGCCCATGCCACCGCCCAGGCCGAAGCGCACTGGCTGCAGGCGCGCAACGAGGGCCGCTTCGAGATCTTCGCCCCGCACCTCGAAGAGGTGGTCATGCTGGTTCGCGACAAGGCGGCGCTGCTCGGACAGGCGCTGAACCTGTCGCCCTATGACGCCCTGATCGATGAGTTCAGTCCCGGCATCTCCAGCAGCGACATCGACGCGGTGTTCAAGACCATCTCCAGGCGCCTGCCCTCGCTGATACGCGAAGTCATCGCCATGCAGGAGGTGCGCCCGCCGCTGCCGCTGGAAGGCAAGTTCACCCCCGGACGACAGCGCGCCATGGTCGTGGAAATCATGAAGGCCATGGGATTCTCCTTCGAGCGCGGCCGGCTGGATGAGAGCGAGCACCCCTTCACCGAGGGCGTTCCGGGGGACATGCGCCTGACCACGCGCTACGACCAGGCCGATGTCTTCACCGGCCTGCTGAGCGCCATGCACGAGACCGGACATGCCATGTACCACATGGGCCTGCCCGAACAATGGCGCGATCAGCCCGTGGGGCGCGATCGCGGCATGGTGGCGCAGGAGAGCCAGTCGCTGCTGCTGGAACGGCTGGTGTGTCGCAGCCGCGCCTTCGCGCGCTACTTGAGTCCGCAGCTGGCCAAGCACTTCGGGGTCTCAGGTGCGGCCTGGGATGCCGACAACCTCTACGCCCATCTCACCAGGGTGCGGCGCAGCACCTTGCGCGTGGATGCCGACGAGCTGACCTATCCGCTGCATGTACTGGCCCGCTATGAGCTGGAGAAGCGCCTGATGTCCGGCGAGCTCGCCGTGCGCGACCTGCCGGCGGCATGGAATGCCGAGATGGAACAGCGCCTGGGATTCCGGCCGGAGAATGACCGGGAGGGCTGTCTGCAGGACATACACTGGGCGGTGGGCTCGTTCGGCTACTTCCCCTCCTATGCGCTGGGCGCCGTCATCGCCGTGCAGTTCATTGAAAGTCTGCGCAACGATGTCAACGACCTCGACGAGCAGATCGCGCGCGGCGACTTCAGCGGCCTGTTCGACTGGCTGCGCAGCCGCGTGCATTCACAGGGTGCCCGGCTGACCCTGCAGGAACTGCTGCGCGAAGCCACGGGCAAGACCCTGTCGGCGGCGCCCTTCATGCGCTATCTCGAGGGCAAGTACCTCGAGTCGGCCACCAGCAGCGCCGCCGCCTGATAAAGTCGTCCCATGACCCCAGCGCACGACCTCGGGCTGTCGCGCACCGCGCAGCGCCTGCAATCCCACCTGCGCAGCGAGGTGGGCAAGGCCATTGCCGACTTCGGCATGATCACCGCTGGCGATCGCGTCATGGTGTGCCTGTCCGGCGGCAAGGACTCCTACACGCTGCTGGATATCCTGCTGTCACTGCAGCGCGGCGCGCCCATCGACTTCAGCCTGGTGGCGGTCAACCTCGATCAGAAGCAGCCGGGCTTCCCGCCGCAGGTGCTGCCGGGCTACCTGCGCAAACTCGGCGTGGCCTATCACATCATCGAACAGGACACTTATAGTGTCGTCAAAAGGGTAGTGCCGGAGGGCCGCACCATGTGCGGCCTGTGTTCGCGCCTGCGGCGCGGTGCCCTGTACCGTTATGCTGCCGAGAACGGCATCACGCGCATCGCGCTCGGGCACCACCGCGACGACATCCTGGAGACCTTCTTTCTGAACCTGTTTTTTGGCGGCCGCCTCAAGGCCATGGCGCCGAAGCTGCTCTCGGATGACGCCCGGCACATCGTCATACGTCCCATGGCCTATGTCAGCGAGGCGCAGATCGCCCGCTATGCCAGCGCCAGGGCCTTTCCCATCATCCCCTGCACCCTGTGCGGCTCGCAGCAGCACCTGCAGCGGCTGCAGGTGAAGAAAATGCTGGCCGCCTGGGAGCGCGAATTCCCGGGACGGACCCAGACCATTTTTGCCGCACTGCGAAATGTCGCACCCGAACACCTGGCCGACACCAGGCTGCATGACTTCGTGGGCCTGGAAGCATTGCGCCGCAGCGAGGAGCTGGCACTGACATGAGCGAGCCGGACGTATCGACCCCACCCCTGCCCAATACCTACTGGGTGACCCCGGGCAAGCTCCTGGGCGGTGAATATCCGGGCGGGGAAACCGAGGAGGAGACCCAGAAGCGGCTGCGCGCCCTGATGGATGCGGGCATCGACTGCTTCATCAACCTGACGCGCCCGGGAGAGCTCAACGCCTACAGCACCCTGCTGCCCGATGATGTCTGGTACTTCCACCTGCCCATCCTGGACCACGGCCTGCCGGTGGATCAGGACTACATGCGGCAGATACAGTCCGCCATCAGCGGCGCCCTGAGCGCCGGGCGCTGCGTTTATGTGCACTGCCGTATGGGAATCGGCCGTACCGGCACCGTGCTGGGTTGCCACCTGGTGGAGCGCGGACTGAGCGGCGAGGCTGCGCTGGAGGAGCTGAACCGGGTCTGGCAGCAATGCGCCCGTGCCCGCCGCTGGCCCATGGTTCCGGAGACCCACGAGCAGACTCAGTTCGTCGCGACCTGGGTGGCCGGATGATAGGCTTGGGGCCATGCCCCCCAGAGCGAATACCCGCAAGCCGGCCACGCCGCGGCGCGCGCGCGCCTGGGTGCGGCTGCGCGATGAGGAACTGCTGCAAGTCAGGCTCTGCGACCTGAATCTGACCGTCGAGGAATCGCGCCTGGCGCGCCCGATGCGCCGGCTGTATGCCGAACTCGCCGGCCGCGGCATAACCTTCAAGCCCCACGCATGGCTGTCCGAGGAATGGTTCTCGCCCGACGGGGTGCCCGGCATTGCCGTACCGTTCTACCTGGCGCATCCGCGCCTGGAGCGCCTCGAACGGCGCATGATGCACGAGGTCGAGGGCGGCAACACGCGCTGGCTGATGCGCATCCTGCGTCATGAAGCCGGACATGCCCTCGACAACGCCTACCGGCTGCGGCGCCGGGCCAGCTGGCGCGAGACCTTCGGCCCAGCCTCGCTGCCCTATCCGGAGCGCTACCGCGCCCGGCCCGGAAGTCGACGCTATGTGCATCATCTGGGCGAATGGTATGCGCAGGCCCATCCGACCGAGGATTTCGCCGAGACTTTCGCCGTGTGGCTGAAGCCGAATTCGAACTGGCGCCGTGCCTATGCCCAGTGGCCGGCATTCCAGAAACTGTGCCGGGTCGATGAACTGATGCACAGCGTCCGGCGTCGTACCGCCCCGGTACGCAACCGGCGCCGCATCGAATCAATAGCGACCGATACCAGAACCCTGGCCGAGGTCTATCGCGACAAGCAGGCGCGCCGCGGCCATGACCGGCGTGGCATGATCGAGGAGTTGGTGCAGAAGGTGTTCCGTGCACAACCCGCGCCACGCGGCGCGGTGCGCGCCAGCACCCTGATACGCTCGATGAAGACGCAGCTGCTCAATTCGGTATCGCGCGAGTTGAAGATCGAGCGCTATAGTACCCACCAGCTCCTGCGTATGATCATGGAAAGGTGCGACGCTTTGCGACTACATGTGCGCGGCAACCGCCGCGATGCCGGGCGGCATGTCCGCTGGATGCTGATCCGACTCGCGAGGCTGTACGCCCAGGGTGAGACACCACACTTTCCCCTATGAAAAAGCAGCGCGTGCTCGTCGTTCTGCACTCGAGTCTGGTGCCGCCGGACACTTTGGAAGGGCACTCGGAGAAGGAGATCGCCGAATGGCGCACCGAGTATGACGTCATCTCGACCCTGAAGGCGCGCGGTCACGAGGTTTTGTGCGTAGGCGTGCTCGACAGTCTCACCGAGCTGCGCACCGCCATCGCCGAGTGGAAGCCCAATGTGGTGTTCAACCTGCTGGAGGAGTTTGACGGCATAGGCACCTACGACCAGCACGTCGTGGCCTTCCTGGAACTGCTGCGCCAGCCCTATACCGGCTGCAATCCGCGTGGCCTGCTGCTCTCGCGCGACAAGCCGCTGTGCAAGCAGCTGCTGTCCTATCACCGCATCCCCACCCCGCAGTTCGCCGTGTTCAATCGCGGCGCGCGTGTCAATGTGCCGCGCCGGCTGCGATTCCCGCTGTTCGTGAAGTCCACCATCGAGGACGCCTCGCTGGGCATCGCCCAGGCCTCGGTGGTCGAGGACGCCGCGAAGCTCAAGGAGCGCATCGAGTTCGTCCACGACCAGGTCGGATCCGATGCGCTGGTGGAGGAGTACATCGCCGGCCGGGAACTGTACGTCGGGGTGATGGGCAACGAACGCCTGCACCGCCTGCCGGTGTGGGAGATGGTGTTCGGCACCATGCCGGAGACCTCCGCGGCCATTGCCACCCGCAAGGTGAAGTGGGACCGCAACTACCAGGAGCGCTACGGCATCACCACCCATGCCGCCCAGGAGCTGCCGCCGGCGGTGGAGGCGCGCCTGGACCGGCTGTCGCGGCGCATATACCGGGCCCTGGGCCTGTCGGGCTATGCGCGCATGGACTTTCGGGTCACGGCCGCGGGCGAGGTGTATGTTCTGGAGGCGAACGCCAATCCCAACCTCACGGCGACCGAGGATTTCGCGGAGAGCGCGCGCGCCGCGGGCCAGAACTACCAGGAACTGCTCGAGCGACTGATGACACTGGGCCTGACCTATCGCGCACAATGGCGCGCCACCTACGGCTGAGGCACTCGGGAGCGACCGACACGATGACACCGAACCGATTGGCGACGCCGCTGCTCCTGGCCATGCTGGCCGCACTGGGCGGCTGTGCCACCCCGCAGGCGAGCCCGAGTGACACCCAGATAAGACAGATCGAGGGCTGGCTGCCGGGGCACTACGACAACCGCGCGCAGGTCGCAACCGATCACAAGCATGGCGGTGCGGTACACCCGGCGGTCAGCGCCGTGATCGTCAGGGTCGATTCGCTCATGGTCGGCGACCATGTCTACTACCTGCAGGAATCCGATACCGATGATCCGCAGAAGATGCTCGGGCAGTACATCATTTCCTTCGAGGCCGTGAAGGACAAGATCGTCGAAGCGGTCTGGACCTTCACCGAGGCGAAGCACTGGCGCGGTGCGGATGAGACACCGGAGCTGCTCACCGCCATGCAGCCGGCGGACCTGAAGCTGCTGACGGGGTGCTCGCTGGAATGGAAGAAGGTGACCGACCATTTCACCGCCAGCAACGACCCGAAGCTGTGCCACTCGACGCCGCTTTCGGCGCCCGCGGCCGTTTCGGCCCATTGGCGCATCGAACTGAGCGCCGACCAGATGAGCATCAGCGAGCAGGCCTATGACAGTGACGGCGATCTGGTCTACGGCACGGCGGAAGATCCTTTCATAAGGCTGCGTAAACGCAGCAACACGCAGGATTAGGCGGCCCTGAGCGGTATTGGGATGCACCTCACGGATATGAGCGGGCGGGGTGTGTGAGATTTCAGCCATGTCTCAGGTAATGCCCGTCACCAGCCTGACGGAATACTTCCGCGACAGCCTCAATGCGGCGCTGTGCAAGCAGCAGCTGTCGGTCGACGATCACACCCGCCACTATGTGGTCAATGTCCTGACCCTGTTCGCCCGTTCCGAATCCCTCTTCGAGCGCACCGCCGAGGGCTCCAGGCTCAAGCCCCTGGTGGTGATGCTGTCCGAGGCGCTCAGCGCCCCCACCCTGGCCGAGCGCCAGCGCGGTCTGCAGCGGCTGGGGGATGTCTCCTTGTTCATCGCCGGCTTCTTTGCCAGAAGCTTCGCCCGCAAGCTCATCGACATCGACTACCACATCTGCATGGGCGCGCAGGCCTACTCGACCCTGGCGGACACGGATCGCAGCCGCCGCGGCGCGGTGCTGGGGCGGGTGTTTGCGGAGCTGGCGGGAAAATTCCAGCCCCTGGTGGATGCACTGAACGAGATCAGCGAGAGCTCATGCAGCCAATCGAATGCGGATGTCCTGCGACTGTATGAACTGTGGCTACGCACCGGCAGCCGCAGGTCCTGGCGGCTGCTGCGCGGCCTGGGGGTGCTGCCCGCGCCTGCGGGACAGCGTGCCCACTGACGGCGCTCAGTCGTCCTCGTCGGTGTCGCCGCGCTTCTTGCGCTCTTCAAGTTCGCGCATCTGCTTGATCCATTCCGACAGCTTGCGAAGATCCCGCTTCGCGGGACGTCGGTCAGGATTCAGGGCCTTGTTGGGCGAGACGGTGTCGTAGGGATTGACGCCGGTTTGGGCGCGGCGCGTGCCGCGCGGCAGGGTGCCCTCGATGGACAGCGGCACCCGGTCATAGTCGGGCGGCGCGTCGATCCATTCCACGGTGGCCGAGTCGCGATCGTCGCGCACGATCTTGCCGATGCGCCGGCGTTCCGCGGTGGTGGCGGTGCTCGCCGGGTTCGCTGGATCCAGACTGTCCTTCTTGGCGCTCACAGGGATTAAGTCACACCGAAGTCGGCATCGTTATGGTGCGACATTACCGGTGCAGGTGCAGCATGGCTGCGCCGCGTGTCACGGATTGGTCAGATTCCCAGCCTGTGGGCGGCGCGAAACAGGCCGACGCTGGTCTTGGCGTCGCGGATTTCCCCGCTCAGCGCCATGTCGAGGGCCTGGCGGAAGCTGACCCAGTGCACCTCCAGCACCTCGCTGTCCTCGAGCTGGGAGCGGGCCGCCGACAGGCCCTGGGCCAGGTACAGATGGATGACCTCCGAGAACACCCCGGGCGAGCTCA
>DATHMK010000052.1:0-48551 GCA_035487155.1 Steroidobacteraceae bacterium | reverse complement strand
CAAAACCCAAGGTGGCCCACCCGTCGCTGCCGCGCAACGCGCTCGGCTTCACGCGCCGCGACTACGAGGGCGCGCTGTCCACGCTGTGCGCCGGCTGCGGTCACGACTCCATCACCGCCGCGATCGTCGAGGCGAGCTGGGGACTGGCGATCGAACCGCAGAACATGGTGAAGCTCTCCGGTATCGGCTGCTCCTCCAAGACCACCGCCTACTTCGTCAGTGGCGGCCACGGGTTCAACTCGGTGCACGGCCGCATGCCTTCGATTGCCATGGGGGCGAATGCGGCCAATCGAAAGCTGCAGTATCTTGGCGTGTCAGGCGACGGCGACACGCTTTCCATCGGCCTCGGGCAGTTCTGCCACGCCATACGGCGTAATCTGAACATGCTGTACATCATCGAGAACAACGGTGTATACGGCCTCACCAAGGGTCAATTCTCGGCTTCGGCCGATGTCGGGACGAAGGCGAAGAAAGGCGAGACCAACTTCCAGCCACCCATGGATCCGGTACTGTTGGCGATGACCCTGGGTGCCTCGTTCGTGGCGCGAGGCTTCTCAGGAGACAAGGAGCAGCTCGTGCCGCTGATCCAGGCCGGGTTCAAGCACAACGGCTTTGCCCTGATCGATGTACTCTCGCCCTGTGTCACGTTCAACGATCACGAAGGCTCTACCAAGAGCTACGCTTACACTCGCGAGCACTACGAGCCAGCGGTTCACGCCGATTTCATCCCGTTCGAACGCGAAATTACCGTAAGTTACGATGATGGCGAGGCCGTTCCGGTGGTCATGCACGATGGCAGCCGGATTGTCCTGCGCAAGTGCCAGGCCGACTACGATCCGACCGACCGGGCGGCCGCCAGCCTCTATATTCAGGAACACATGAAAAAGGGCGAGTACCTGACCGGGTTGCTGCATGTGGAACCCTCGCAAGGCGAGTTTCATGAGCTCAATGGCACCCCCGATGAGCCCTTGAACAGTGTGCCTTACGAGAAACTCTCTCCCGGTTCGAAGGGATTGGAGAAGATCCTCAGCCGCTTCCGTTGACGAAAGACATTGCGCCACTGGCTGCCGGGCGCCCCAAGAATGACAAGAGCAAGCGCAGCCGGCCACAACCATCCGCAGGCGCCTGCCGCTTGGAGTGCGGCAACGCCGCACAAGGTGCGATTTTTTGGAGAATGGTAGGGGATGTACATAGGTTCACCGAAGGAAATATTCCCGGGCGAAGCGCGCGTCGCCATCACGCCGGATAGCGCGCTGCAGCTTCAAAAGCTCGGATATCACTGCGCCGTTGAAACGGGCGCCGGCGCGCTGGCCGGTTTCTCGGATGAGTCCTACCGCGCCGCAGGGGTCAGTGTGGTCGATGGCGCCGAGGCGCTTTATAGGACCGCGGACGTGATCGCCAAGGTACGTCCGCCGACCCCATTGGAGGTTTCCAGGCTGGAAAGCGGCAAGACCCTGGTCTCGTTTTTCTATCCGGCCCAGGACCGGGAACTGCTGGAAGCCGTGGCAAAGACCGGCGCGAATGTCATCGCCATGGAAATGGTGCCGCGCATCTCGCGCGCACAGAAGATGGATGCGCTGTCTTCGATGGCCAATGTCGCCGGCTACCGCGCCGTCATAGAGGCGGCCAACAACTTCGGTCGCTTCTTCACCGGCCAGATGACGGCTGCCGGCAAGATCCCGCCCGCAAAGGTGCTGGTTGTCGGCGCCGGTGTCGCCGGTCTTGCCGCGATTGGCACGGCCGTCAGCCTCGGGGCAATCACCTACGCCTTCGACGTGCGCCCGGAAGTCGCCGAGCAGATCAAGTCCATGGGTGCGGAATTCGTTTTTCTCGATTTCCACGAGCAGCAGCAGGACGGCGCCGCCAGCGGTGGCTACGCCAGCCCCTCTTCGCCGCAGTTCCGCGCGAAGCAGCTGGAGAAGTTCCGCGAACTGGCCCCGGCCATGGATATTGTGATAACGACCGCGCTGATTCCCGGCCGGGATGCCCCGAAGCTATGGCTGGCCGACATGGTGGGCCTCATGAAGCGCGGCTCAGTCATCATTGACCTCGCGGCCGAGCGCGGCGGCAACTGCGATCTGACGGTCGCTGGCCAGCGCATCGTTTCGGACAATGGCGTAATAGTCATCGGCTACACGGATTTCCCGAGTCGCATGGCGACCCAGTCATCGACGCTGTATGCCTCGAACATCCGGCACATGATGGCGGATCTCACGCCCGCCAAGGACGGCAGCATAGTCCACAACATGGAAGATGATGTCATTCGTGGCGCAACCATTGCATTCGCAGGCAAGGTAACCTTCCCGCCGCCTCCGCCGAAGGTGCAGGCGATTGCGGCGCAGAAGCCGCAGGAAAAGGCCAAGGAACTGACGCCGGCGCAAAGCCGTGCGCGGGAAGTCGAGAGATTTCGCAGCACGACCCGACTGCAGGTTGGCCTCCTGGTTCTCGCCGGTCTGTTCACGCTACTGGTTGGCGCCTATGCACCGGCGGCGTTCATGGGCCATTTCATTGTGTTCGCGCTGGCGTGCTTCGTGGGCTTTCAGGTCATCTGGGGCGTATCGCATGCGCTGCACACGCCGTTGATGGCGGTCACCAACGCCATCTCCGGAATCATCATAATCGGTGCGCTTTTGCAAATCACAGCCGCGAGCCACTTAGTCACACTGCTTGCGGCAGTCTCGGTGGCGATTGCGACCATCAACATCGTCGGCGGCTTCATGGTGACCCGGCGCATGCTGAATATGTTTCAAAAATCGTGATCGCCGGATTGGAATCATGAACATCGGCATTCAGAGCGCTGCATACATCGCCGCCTCAGTTCTCTTCATACTCTCGCTGGGCGGCCTGTCGGGACACGAGAGTGCCAAGCGCGCCGTCTGGTATGGAATGGCGGGCATGACCGTTGCCGTCGCGGCGACGGTCTTTTCATCGCAGGTCGGCCTCTCGGCCCTGCTCATGGCCATGCTGGCCCTCGGTGCGGTGCTGGGCGCGGTGATCGCGCGCCGGGTCGAGATGACTGGCATGCCACAGCTGGTGGCTGCACTGCACTCCTTTGTCGGACTTGCGGCCGTCCTGATCGGCGTGAACTCGGACCTCACCACCCACCAATTCGCGACCGCTGCCGAAGGTGTCATCCATGAGGCGGAAATCGGCCTTGGTGTCTTTATCGGCGCAATCACCTTCGCCGGTTCGATCATTGCCTTTGGCAAGCTTTCGGGCCGCATCTCGGGCTCGGCGCTGGTCCTGCCGGGTCGGCATGCCTACAACATCGTGATGCTGGTGGCTTCGTTGCTGCTGATGATTTTATACATTCAGCACTTCGGCAGCTGGACGTTGTACGCGATGACGCTGATTGCCGTCGTACTGGGTGCACATCTGGTCATGGCCATAGGCGGTGCCGACATGCCGGTGGTCGTCTCCATGCTCAATTCGTATTCAGGCTGGGCGGCCGCCGCCACGGGTTTCCTGCTCGGCAATGACCTTCTGATCGTGACCGGGGCGCTGGTGGGCTCATCAGGCGCGATTCTTTCCTACATCATGTGCAAGGCGATGAACCGTTCTTTTCTTTCAGTGATTCTCGGCGGATTCGGCAGCGCACCGGGTTCCACCGCGACGGTCACGGGTGAGCAGATCGCCATCGACGCAGAGGGTGTGGCGGCGGCGCTTGAAGAGGCCAATTCAATCATCATCGTGCCCGGTTACGGCATGGCGGTGGCCCAGGCGCAGGGCGCGGTATCTGAATTGACCCGCAAGCTGCGCGCGGCCGGCAAGGAGGTGCGCTTCGCGATTCATCCGGTGGCGGGACGCCTGCCTGGCCATATGAACGTGTTGCTCGCGGAAGCCAAGGTGCCTTACGACATCGTGCTGGAAATGGACGAGATCAATAAGGACTTTCCAAGCACGGATGTCGTCATCGTCATCGGCTCCAACGACATCGTGAACCCCGCGGCACAGGAAGACCCCAATTCGCCGATCGCCGGCATGCCGGTTCTCGAGGTTTGGAAGGCGAAACAGGTGTTCGTTTCCAAGCGCGGCCAGGGCACGGGCTACTCGGGCATCGAGAACCCGCTGTTCTACAAGGAAAACACGCGGATGTTCTTCGGTGACGCGAAGACCTCCATCAGCTCTTTGCTTGCGGCAAGACCGTCTCCCCTGTCGCCGGCCTAAGGCGGGGACTCCCGCTTTTCCAAGCTCTTGCACCGCCAGCCGCTGAGGCAAGCGGTACCGGCACTTTGTCAGGTTCTCTTGACACCGCCAGCGCCCCGCCATATAGTCATGTTTACCTGACATAAAGACATGTTTGCGTGACATGAAGAACCGGCTGAAAGTCCTGCGCGCGGAGCGCAACTGGAGCCAGGCCGAACTGGCGCTGCGCCTCGACGTGTCGCGTCAGGCGGTCAACGCGATCGAGACCGGCAAGCACGATCCCTCGCTGCCGCTGGCCTTCCGCATCGCTCGCCTTTTCAAACTGTCGATCGAGGAGGTCTTCGATGATGGTCAAGAGTGAAGATCGGCATGATGATCAAGCGCCGGGACTGAACACCGCTGCGCTGTCGGTGCTGTTGGGTCTGGTCGCGTGGTTAGCCTGCGCTGCGACCACTGGCGTGGTGTTCGGCATGCTCGCTACGAAGACATTCTGGGGGCCGTCCGTGCAGGCAACCTGCATGCTCACGGTGCTCCTGCTAACCGGTGCCGGCGCGATTTGGGGCTCGACGTGGGTCAGGCCGACGAGACTGAAGACCGCGGTGCTGCCGGCGTGGCTGGGAATCGCAGCGTTGATTGGCTTCGCACAGACCGCTGGCGTCGTGGCAGTTTTGATCCTCACGAAGACTGTCTGGGGACCATGGCACTGGCAGATACCGTGCCTGCTCGCGATGGACCTGGGTCTGGGCGTCGGCGCGATCTGGGGCCTTGTGAGCTTCAGGCGGTGGAAAGGGTCAAAAGTCCCAGACGAGCCGGTCTCGCCGGGGACGCGCAGGACGAACAAGCTCTTCGCGTTGTCGGGCCTGATCGGCGCGGTGGGCACGGTGGCGCTCATTCTCGGCACCCACGGCATGGATACTTTCTCGAACAGCCCGGTATCCTTTGGTGTCGCCGTCTTCGCCAGCGCTACCTGGCTGCTGTCTGGTGCGGTCTCATGGTGGTGGTACCTCAGCTCCGATGAACATGAGCGGCGCGCCAACGACTTGGGTTTCCTGATCGGGGGCGGACTGTTCATGGCTGTGACACCCGCTTGGTGGGTCGCGGCGCGCGCAGGCCTGTTGCCGCAGCCGAATGCGATGATCCTTTGGTGCGGCTTTCTGGCAGCCATGACTATCGGCTACTTCTGGCGTCGCAACCGTTGACTCAGTTGATATATTCGAAATTCAACAGCGGCGGGAGGTCCTTCTATCACGCACGCTTCACTGCACCGCGCACCGGGTTGAGTTCACGCATGAATACCGCCAGGTTCCGTGGAAAGTTACTCCGGGATTTACGATGAACCCGCCGCCATGCCGCCCACAGATTCCCCGCCAACGCCCCCGCCAACAGGAAATAAACCACGCCGAAGATCTCAAATACGGCGTAGCTGACCGCCGCGACCATGACACCGCAGATCCACTGGTCCTTGTACCTGGCGGGCGATGTCGGCGGGTCCGTCAGAATGATGAGCGCAAAATACAGTACTGCTTCAAGGTCCGGGGAGCGGAAAATCTCCGCGGCATGCCGCGGGTCGCCAAGATACGCGGTTGCCGTAAATATCGCGAAGTACGCGCCTAAGAAAGACAGAGCCAGCGGCATTTTATTCACGCGGTCCGCGATGTAGATGCCGCCGAGGAGCAGTATCGCGCGCACCCACACCGGCGAGACCTGCGGCAGCGCCCCCCACCAGCTTTGCGCCGTCGGCAATACAAACATCACCGCAACCAGGGCGAACGCCGCCGGATTAAACACATTCGCGGTGCGCGTGCGAATCAGGTACTTGCTGATCACTGCGACCACCGACATCGTGGCCGGGACATACCAGTGATCCTGCGCGCGCACCACCATCGTCACGATCATGGCCGTCAGCACCGCGCCACTTGGAAACTGCCAGCTATCCCTGCGCAGCCTCAGAATGCACAGGTCCACGACGCCCGCGATCACAGCAGCGGACCCCATGTTCACAGCCACCGCCTCGGCCCCCTCGCCTGGCGCTGCGATTGCTGTGAGGCACAGCAGGATAATGGTCAGCAGCCCCTTGGGGGTCTTGAAGAAACGAATGATCTTATGCACGGCACAAGCCCGGCGTGCGCAGCACTTCGAGGCCGGCAGTGACGATGAGTCCTTCCACGCCCATGCGGATCAACAGAGCAATGCTCTCTTCCGGATCGAAAACGAATGCCGCCGTGGCCAGCGCGTCCGCGAGCATCGCGCTGGGCGCCACGACCGTGGCGCTCGCGACCCCGCTCACTGCCGCGCCGCGGCGCGGATCCAGAATGTGCTGCCCGCGCTCATAGGTGCCTGACGTGCACACCGCCCGGTCCGAAACCAGAAAGCGATCGATGACTTCACCGCGAGCCCGGGGATGACGGATGCCGGCGCACCACGGCTCACCGCGCGGGTTGCAACCGCTGAGAAAAAGATCGCCGCCGGCATCGATGGCATAGTCGCGGAACGGCTGCAACTCGCGTGCGGCAGCGTCGACGGCCAGCCCCTTGGCAACGGCGCCGAGATCAAGCGTCAACGGGCGCTGCAGCAGAATCGTGCGCTTGTACTCATCGAGTTGGACGTCACGGAAGCTGATGCCGTCCAGCGGCCCCGGCACGTCCGTGACTTCGCGCGTGAGGTAGTGCCGGTTGAAACCGCGCGCAGCCATGGCTGCCCCGACGGTCGGATCGAATGCCCCGCCGGTCTCTTCGGCCACCGTCAGCGCGAAACGTACCGCCTCAAATAGAATCGGACTCGCCGGGGTACTCTTGCCGACGGTCAATTGGCGCAGCTCGCTGGCCGCATCGAAACGCGAACAATGGCTTTCCACCAGATGGAACCACTCGAACGCCCGCTCGATGACCGCATCAGGCGCGTCCACCTCGATGGATACAAGGGTCCCCATCACCGCCTCGGTGCAGATCACTTGGGGGCCGACGCCTCGCTTGCGGACCGCTCGGCGGCATTGTTGAGCGCTGCCACCAGGGCATTGTAGTAGGCGTCGGAACTCTCCGTGGCGCGCGACATGTAGTCGACGTCAGCACTCTGGCGCTCTACGGGCTGATGGATCAGCGGGTCGATCACGCTGCAGGGGTAGCGGGTGTCGCACGTCACGATGCCCGCCTCAATGATGCGTCCGTCTTTGATGACCACGCGAGCTTCGATGTCGCCGTGAGGGGAATCGCCCAAGCCGGTGTAGGTGCCGTCGCGCCACTTCGCTGCAAAGACGGCAGCCGCTTCGCGCGTGATGGCAATGGGTGTCGGTCCGGTCGTATCTACGGCGGGCAAGGGCACCGGCGCAATCTCTCGGGGGGCATCCGGTGAGGATGACTGCACTGCGGATGCCGATGCATCCGCAGTCGAGGCCGCTAGGGCACCCGGCGCTGGTGATGTCGCGACGGCCATTGGAGAAGCAGCATGGCCAGCTGATGGCTTGCCTGCGGTGACCTGTGACGGGCGCCTGGGTGCCGCCAGGGTCGCGGACCCATTCGCGACCGTTGCCCTGTATTTACCAGCCGGATGCGACGCAGGCGCCTCGCTCACAGCCGGGCTCGCGTTGACAGCCGTGCGCTGCGCCCTGCCGACCGCCCTGCGCTCCTTGGCCTGGGTATCGTAGCGGCGCGCCGCATCGCGCGTACGCAAATATCCCGCGGCATAAACCGCCAGCACGGCCGCACAGCTCGCCGCTACCAGGTCCCTGGAGATTTTTCCCTTGCCTCGACCCTTGGCCATGGCGGCATTGTACGGGCAGAAGTGCCCGAAAGTGGCTGGTGTTGCGGGCCGGTTGCTATTTCCATGGGCCAGTTGTACCATGGGTGCAACTGGTACATCGGGACCTGCGATGGAAATCACCATCGACATCGACAACTCCGTGCCTCCGTTCGAGCAGCTCATTGAACAAGTGAAGGCCGCCGTCACCGCCGGCGTTCTGAAGTCGGGCGATGCATTGCCTTCGATCCGCCAGCTCGCCAACGATCTGGCGCTCAATAGCAAGACCGTGGCGAAGGCTTACAAGCTGCTGGAGCGGGATTCGATCATCGAAACCAAGGGCTACCGGGGCACCTATGTGCATCCGAAGGCCAAGACGAACTGCAAGTTCAATCTGCAGGATTGGACTTTGCGCAAGCTCAGTGAGGCAGTCGGCGAACTGCGCGAGGCGGGTGTAACCGATTCTGAAATCCGCAATGCGTTCGTCGGCGCCATCAGCCGGCAGCCGCCGGCAAAGTGAGGTGCCGTCATGATTCAAACCTACGCCTTCCTTGCGATGGTCACGCTACAGATACTGGTAGGTTCGGTCCTGTGTCCGGCGTGGCTCATTAGACGCGTCCAAGAACGGGTGGCCGCCTTCCCGGTCGAACGCTTCGCGGAGCTGTTCCCGGGAGTCGACAAGAATGCGTCCGGGCAGCGCTTTGTCACGCAATTTCGCGCGCTGAATATGGGCGTCGCAATACTCGGCCTGTTGTTGCTGGGCTGGCTGTTTGTTCATATGCGGCGCCCGGACTGGCACCAGGCAACCGTGCCAGCCCTCCTCACTCTGTATTTGCTTGCGCAGATGTCGCCACTGGCTTTCATTGGCCTGAAGGGAGCCAGATCCATGAAGAGGCTCAGGCACTTGTTGGCGGACGGAAAACGCAAAGCGATCCTGCAGCGGCGCGGCCTTTTCGATTTCGTCTCGCCGCTCACCGTGGTCCTCGCGGTATTGAGTTATGTCCTGTTCGTCGGGCTAGTGCTGTATATCCGACAACATCCGTTCCCGGGCTTCGGCGGCCTCACCAACATATACATCATCACCCCGGTCTGGGTGTTCTATGCATTCTTGGCTTATGTATGCCTGTATGGCCGGAACCGCAATCCGGTGGCAACGCACGCGGATCGGCTCTATGCGATAGGTGTGGTCGTGAAGGCATGCGTCTACACGTGCATCGCCGTGACCGTATTCGCGTCGCTGAGTTTGATGCTTTCGCTGCTGCACTTGCAGCGCTGGGGACTGTTTGCGGTAAGTGTTTTCTTCCTGGTCACTACGGTTCTATCCTACATGGGGATGATCGTGCCGCCGCTCCGGCCCAAGGCGCAGGGGCTCGGCTCTAACGGATCCCTGCCTCCTGGCACACCGGATCTATCGGCTTGAGCTGCCGTCATGACTGGACCCTGCGACTTCCTTCGCCGTGCACGCCGGAAATCTTCGTGAAGCTTCCAGTTTCAATGCAGGCCCGAGGATATAGGCCGCGAACTCCCACAATGGCACGACTGCGCGGGAATGCTCTCGTCCTTGTACTCCTGATCTTCGGCGCCAATGCGCCCTGCCCGGCGGAGTCGTTTCCCGCCGCAACGCCGGAGAGCCAGGGACTTTCCTCGCAATCGCTCGACCAGCTGCTTGACGTGGTGCGCGGGTTCGCGGAGCAAGGCGACATCGTCGGCGGCGAATTGCTGGTGATCAAGAATCGCCGCACCGTGCTGCAGGCCGCGGTAGGGCTGGGGGATCAGGAAGGCCACAAGCCACTCAGGCCGGACACCATCTACTGTATCCGCTCGATGACCAAACCCGTGATGGGCGCGGCCGTGCAGATTCTCATCGACCAAGGGCGGCTCTCGCTCGATGACACCGTGGCCAAGTATCTTCCGTCATTCGACAACAGCAAATCCCGCCGCATCACCGTGCGCCAGTTGCTCACGCACACCGGTGGCTTACCGCTTTCATCCCTCATGGGGACGAACTTTCAGGCGCTGCACAGCCTGCGAGACGTCGCCGACAAGACCGGGACCAACGGCCCCACAGTCCCGCCCGGCACCCGTTTTCAATACAGCGACGATGGGGCCGACACACTCGGCGCGATCGTGTCGGCCATCACCGGCGAGCCGGCCGAAGCGTTCATCACCAATCGCATTCTGGTGCCGCTCGGCATGCATGACACGTTTCCGCTGGTCGCCATGGCCGGCAACAAGCTCGATCGGTTTACTTCCGCCTATGTCGGCAGCCGCGGCAATTGGGTGCGTTTCTGGTCACCGCAGGACAAACCGATCTTCCCGTACTTCCTGGCCTCGCAGGGCATGTACTCCACGACCCAAGACTACGCGCGCTTTCTGGCCATGTATCTGGACGAGGGGCGCGCCGGCGACCAGCGCATTCTCAGCAAAGCCGCGATCCAGCGCACACTCACCCCCGCCATCGCTACCGGAATGCCCACCGAGTTCCCCAGGCTCTCCGCGCAATACGGACAGCTGATGTTCGACTATGTGGATGCAGCCGGAAGGCTGCGCGTGTTCGGTCACAGCGGGTCCGACGGAACCTGGGCCTATGCCTGGCCCGAACAGGATCTGATGGTGCTCTACTTCACCCAATCGCGCGGCAACGTGACCGGATTGGACCTGGAGGCGGCGATCGACCGCCTGCTTCTGGGCGGAACCGAGGCTGCGCCGGTCGTTCAGGATCTGACCGACGAGGCCGCCGCGCCCTACCTCGGCCTGTATTGGCTCGAACCGCTGCAGAGACCGATGATCGCGGTGCTCCAGGGCAATCACCTGGCGCTTGAGATACCATGGCAAGGGGTGGCCGAGCTGAAGAAGGAGCCCGAGCAGAATGTCTGGTCCTTCGCACAGGAGCCCGGCAATTCACTGAAGTTTCGCCGCGAAGGCGATGGGGCCGCCACAGCTCTGGACCTGCGAAGCACGAACACCGTGACGCTGGAGCGGTTGAAGCCCGATCAGGGGCTGCCCAGTCTCGATGAATTATTTGCGCGCCGAGGCGAGCGGCAGCGCATGGAAAAGCTGCACGCGCTGGGCATCATTCGCCTGGGTGGTAGCGTCGAGCGCACGACTTCGCCGGCTAAGGGCACGTTCGAGCTATTGAGCGCAGGAGTGGATCACTATCGCTTGAAGGTCGACGTGAATGGGCCTCAGAGCGAACAACTCGAGGCAGGCGATCGAGCCTGGATCCGGCTCGTGGCTTCATCGCCGTTTCAGGAATTGCCCCAGGCGATGGCCAGATCGAGCCTGCGCAACGGCTGGATGTTTGCCGGCGGTGACTGGCGCGGCGAATTCCCACAGGCGAGTGTGCTGAAACGCGTCGAGCTGGACGGCAAATCCGCGTTCATGGCTCATGCCGCTCCGAAGCAGGGTCATCAGCGGCTGGTCTATTTCGACGCCGAATCCGGTCTGACGCTAGGCTACGATCAGGTGCAGGACCTGCCCGGTCTGGGAATGGTCGGCACCGAGGTGCGCTTCTCTGATTACCGTGAGATTGGCGGCGTGCAGGTCCCGTTCAAAATCACGACGAAGTTTCCCACGCCGGTGCTGGGTACCGTGACCTATACGGTGGAGAAGGTCGAAACGGGTGTGAAGCTCGATGAGGATCCATTCAGGATCAAGTGAGCAGCAGAGGTCTATTTCGGGGGCGCCGACCGTCGTACTATTCACGGAACGGAGGCAGGCGTCATGACCGCGAACAGGATAGTTTCACAAGAGGAATGGCTCACGGCACGCAAGAGCCTGCTCGAAAGGGAAAAGGCGCACATGCGTGAAGGAGACAAGCTCGCTGCCGAGCGTCGCGGCCTTCCGTGGCTGAAGATACAGAAGAGTTACACATTCGAAACCGAGCAAGGCCCCAAGGCGCTCGCGGACCTCTTCAACGGCCGCGGCCAACTCATCGTCCATCATCTGATGTACGGGCCGGAATGGAAGGCCGCCTGTCCTGGCTGCTCCTTTCAGGCCGAGCACATCGACGGACCGGGTCAGCACCTGGCCCATCACAACGTGACACTCGTAGCGGTCTCCCGCGCGCCGCTCCCGAAGATACTCGCCTACAAGAAGCGCATGGGCTGGGACTTCGAATGGGTGTCCTCATCCGGTAGCGATTTCAACTACGACTTCCATGTTTCGTTCACCAAGGAACAGATCGAGCAGCGCCGGATCGACTACAACTTCGGCACGATCACGACGGACGGTCGATACGTCAGCGAGGAGCTTCCAGGATTGAGTGTGTTCTTGAAGAATGAAGGCGGCGAGCTCTTCCTCACGTACTCCACGTATGCCCGCGGCCTCGACATGCTGCTTGGTACGCATCATTACCTGGACCTCACACCGGAGGGCCGCAATGAAGCCGGATATTCCGGGTGGCCGCGCCGTCATGACGAATACCCGGCCTCCTCGACGACGTGACGCTACACGGTTTCGCTTTTGGCCAGCGCCGCACTTTCCAGCTGTCGCAGCAGTCGCTGCAGCAGCGCCACCTCGGTCGCCTTCAGCCCGACGAGGAGCTGTGATTCATACTCACGCGCCAACGGTATGACCTTGCAATACAGCGCATAGCCGGATGGGCTGAGGTCGAGGCGATGCGAGCGTCCGTCCTGGGCATTCGGCTGACGGTTCACCAGCCGTCGCCGGGTCAATCCCTGAGCCGCGCGCATGACCGTCACCTTGTCCATCAGGGTGCGTCCGCACAGCGACTGCTGGGTCAGAGCACCCTCATCACCCAGGACCGCCATGACCCGCCACTGCGGTATCGTCAATCCGAACTGGTCCTCGTAGGCCCGGGCAATCAGCCGCGAGACCGCATTCGCCGCCACTGACAGACGATAGGGCAGGTACTCCTGAAGCCGCAGGCGTTCGACCGCTTTAGTGGGCATCGATCTGACACCGTGCCGCAGCAACGCGGCCTCGCGCCTCCCCGAAACCGATCCGGGCATATCCCGAACGCTCGCAGGCTGCACGCAGGATGACCTCATCGCCATCGCTCAGGAACCGGCGTTGCTCGCCATTCGGCAAAGTAAGCGGCTGCTTGCCGCCGAAGGTCAGTTCCAGAAGCGAACCTGCCTGCGCCGGCGTCGGCCCGGACTGGGTGCCGGTCCCCAGCAGATCCCCAGGCCTGAGGTTGCAGCCATTGACGGTGTGATGGGCCACCATCTGGGCGACACTCCAATAACAATCGCGGAAATTGCTGTGCGAGAGCCGATATGGACTGATCCCTGCGGTACGCATTCGGTCCGTCTCGAGGTACACCGCCAGCGCGATTTCCACTGCACCCGAGTGCTGCAGCTGCGACGATTGCAGGTAAGGCAGTGGCTGCGGCTCCCCCGCGGCGCGAGCCCAGGGCGCGCGGAATGGCGCAAGCGCCTCCCAGGTGACGACCCATGGGGAAATCGTGGTGGCGAAATTCTTGCCCAGGAAGGGGCCCAGCGGCTGGTATTCCCACGCCTGCAGATCCCGCGCCGACCAGTCATTGAGCAGGCACAGACCGAAGATGTGCGACTCGGCATCGGCGATAGGAACGGGCGAGCCCAGTTCGTTGCCCAGGCCGATGAAAACCCCCAGTTCAAGTTCATAGTCGAGCCGCTCGCTCGGACCCACCAGCGGCGTCTCACTTCCCGGCGGCAGTCTCTGTCCCACCGGTCGCCGCACCGTCTGACCCGACACGCCGATGGACGAAGAGCGGCCGTGATAGCCGATCGGCACCCACTTGTAGTTGGGCAGCAAGGGACTGTCGGGACGCATGAGTTTGCCGACCGCGGTCGCATGATGCAGGGAAGTGTAGAAATCAGTGTAATCGCCCACCTGTGCCGGCAGCGCCATCTGGGCATCCGTCTGGCCTACCAGGCAGGGCTCGAGCAGCGCCCGCTGTGCCGAACCGTGACGCAGCGCGCGCGACAGGGCCAGCCGCAGCTGTGAATGCGGCCCAGGGCCCAGACCCATCAGATCGTTGAGAGTGGGCCGCCGGGCGCAGCTCAGCGCCTGCGCCGCCGCGCAGCCGGCCTGCGCTGCTGGGAGGGCGCCGCTTAAACACGCCGCCTCCAGGTCGAGCACCTGATCGCCGATGGCAACCCCACCGCGATATATCTCGGAGCTGCCGCGGCGACGAAAAATGCCGAAGGGCAGATTCTGGATCGGAAAATCCGACCCGGCATCGTTGGCGGCGGCAACCCAACTGCGCAGGCTCGGATCGTGCGTCTCGTTCAGTGTCATTGCTAGCGCGACCGCGGATCGAAGCGCTTCTCGAGCCCCTGCCAGCACGAGGAATAATCCTGCTGCAGCAACCCGGACTCCAGGGCCTGCCGCGTGGGGCGCAGGATGCGGCGGGATTCGAACATGAATGCCATCGTCTCGATCACTTTCACGGGCTGGGTGGTATCCGCCCGGCTCGCACGCTCGAAGGTCCCGCTATCCGGGCCGTGCCCGCTCATGCAATTGTGCAAGGACGCTCCACCGGGCGCGAAGCCTTCGGCCTTGGCGTCATACACCCCATGAATGAGTCCCATGAATTCGCTGGCGACATTGCGATGAAACCAGGGCGGGCGAAACGTGTTCTCCATCGCCAGCCAGCGCGGCGGAAAAATCACGAAATCGATGTCGTCCACGCCCGGAGTGCTAGTCACTGACTGCAGCACGAGAAATATCGAGGGATCCGGATGGTCATAGCTGACGGAACCCATGGTGTTGAAGCGTCGCAGATCGTATTTATACGGTGCGTGGTTGCCACGCCAGGCCACGACATCAAACGGTGAGTGCTCCAGCTGCGCGGACCAGAGCTTGCCGGCAAACTTCGCCACCAGCTGGTAATCGCCCTCGAGGTCCTCGTACCAGGCCGCGGGCGTCAGGAAATCCCGCTCGCACGCCAGCCCGTTCGCCCCTATCGGGCCCAGGTCCGGCAAGCGCAATGGCGCACCATAGTTCTCGCACACGTAGCCGCGCGCGGCGCCATCGGGCAGCTCGACGCGAAACCGCACGCCGCGCGGGATGACCGCGATCTGCTGGGGTTCCACGGCCACGCGCCCGAGCTCCGTCACCAGCAGCAGCCTGCCCTGCTGGGGGACGATCAAGAGCTCCCCGTCCGCGTCATAGAACGCCCGGCGCACCATGTCCCGGTTTGCTGCATAGAGGTGAATGGCCGTCCCGGATTGTTCTTCGGGGTTGCCGTTGGCAGCGTAGGTCACCAGGCCGTCCAAAAAATCCGTTGCGGCATCCGGGATCGGCAGCGGATCCCAGCGCAGCTGATTGGGTGAGACCTCGGCCGCCGTTGCCTCAAGGCGCAGGGGACCGTCCTCGACGGGTCTGAACGGTGAATGCATCACGCTCGGACGTATGCGATACAGCCAGCTGTGTCGATTGGTGGCACGCGCGGCCGTAAAGGCCGTGCCCGACAATTGCTCCGCATACAGCCCGTAGGGGCAGCGCTGCGGTGAGTTATGGTCAGGCAGGGCGCCTGGCAACGCCTCGGTGCTCAGGAAGTTGCCGAATCCGCAAAAGTAACCGCTGATCCGGTCGTCCATCTAGGATCCCTTGGTGGCGCCACTTTGCACGGATACCACACCCCTTCGTATCTGATCCAGTTCCAGGGACTCGAACAGCGCCTTGAAGTTCCCCTCGCCGAAACCCTCGTTGCCCTTGCGCTGAATGATTTCGAAGAAGCAGGGTCCGACTACGTTCTGGGTGAAAATCTGCAGCAGTACGCCCTGGCCCTGGGTGGGCGCGCCATCAATCAGAATCCGCCGCTCGCGAAGGTTTCGAAGGTTTTCCTCGTGTCCCGGCACCCGGGCCTCGATCCCATTGTAGTAGGTCTCGGGTGTGTCCTGGAACTGCACGCCGCGGGCACGCATCCGATCGACCGTCGAGTAGATGTCGCCCGTGCCCAGGGCCACGTGCTGGATGCCTTCGCCCTTGTAGTCCCGCAGGAACTCCTCGATCTGCGATTTGTCGTCCTGGCTTTCGTTCAGGGGTATGCGTATTTTTCCGTCCGGGCTGGTCATGGCCTTGGAGAACAATCCAGTCACCTTGCCTTCGATATCGAAATACCGGATCTGCCGGAAATTGAAGATGCGCTCGTAGAAATCCGCCCAGGTCTGCATATTGCCACGGTGCACATTGTGGGTCAGGTGATCGATGTAGGTCAGACCCGCGCTGTTCGCCGTTTCGCTCTCGGCGGCTCCCGGTATCGGCACGAAGTCCACGTCGTAGATGGCATTGGCGCCATAGCGGTCGACCAGATAAAGATGGCTGCCACCGATGCCCTCGATCGCCGGGATGTTCAACTCCATCGGTCCGATGGTGCCCTTGATTTCCTTTGCGCCCCGCTCCAGCGCCGCCTGGAGCGCCTTGGCGGCATCGTGGACCCGGAAGGCCATGGCATTGATCGAGGGACCATGCGCCTCCCGGAACTCGGCTGGCTGTCCGCGCGGCTCCATGTTCAGAATGAAATTGATGCCGCCTTGCTTGTAGCGCAACACGTTCTTGGAACGGTGGCGCGACACGGCGGTAAAGCCCATGGCGGAAAACAAGGCACTCAGCGCCTGGGGATCCTGGCTGGTGAATTCGACGAATTCGAAGCCATCGGTACCGAGAGGATTATCGAACGAAAGTGTTGTCATACCAACCCCGCGCAGTGCGAAACGCCGGACGGCGAACTTGGCCAGATAGTGACATTTGTTACTACTTTTCGCCAGCGCCTGCCGACTGGCGCCCCTACCGCAACGCTCTGGTCGCTCGGCTCGGTGCTTCGCCCTCACGGCCGAACGAGGACTAGGGGCTGGTCAATCGGAGCAGTGCGATCGAGGTGGAATCGCCTGGAAATTCCGAAACATAGCCGTGTTCGTCGGGAGGGATTGGCAACGGGGTACCAAGGCACCGACGTGGGTCATAGTGCGCGCCATGCCCCGTCCAGCTCAGCAGCTCAGGCAGTCCAACTGCGTCACGTCCTGCCCACTGCAGTGCTGATACATTCTTGGTCCATGGAGGCAGTCATGCTTGCTCACACCCGGACTCGCACGGCTCTCGTAGTGTCCCTCGCCATGTTGACGGCCGCTCTTGTATTCAGCCGCCCGGCTTTTGCGGGCGACAATTCCGCCAGTGCTGCCACACCTGAGGACTGCCAGTCCGTCGCGATTCCCCACGAGATCGTCTTCCAGGGCAAAAAACTGATGGAGAATCCGGACATTGACGCTCCGGAGCTACAGCGTGCCAATGCACTGATCGATGCTCAATGCCTCGAGCAGGCGGATGCACTGCAGGGCGCCTATGCAACCGCGCACCCTGATGACTACAGAGTGTCCTTCATCAGGGCTCGCGCGTACTGGCACCTGGGAATGCGGTCCATGGCCGAATCGATTTTGAATAGCCAGATACGGGTGCAGCCCAATTTCCCGTCGGCATTGAGACTGCTTGCCACCATGAAGCTGGAGGATCAGGACTACCTGGGTGCGCAAGCATTGCTGGATCAGGTCGAGAAGCAGCAGCCCACCGACCTGTGGGCCTTCATGTATCGTTTGCGAATCGAGGCAGCGCTAACACCCTCCCCGTCAACCTTAAGAACGCTTGGCGCGATCCTGCAGGACAGAGAATTTCCGGACAAAGTGCACAAGGACGCCCTCTCAATCGCGATGACCGGACTGAATGGCGTCCCGCAATCCGAGCGTGACGCCTTGTTCCGGGCGGCCATGAAGTCCGGTGACGTCGATGACTGCGCACTTTACACTCAGGCGCTCGATATCATCGAGGCTCGCCATGATGCCGCCGCCGGCGCCGCGCTGATCGAAGAAAACTTGCGCAAGAGCAATACCTGCTTGGGCACTCCGCCAGTAAGGACTTTGTTGGCGGAGGCGTATCTTCTGGAGGCTGCCCAGGCCGGTCCAGGGCCCAACAAAGCGAACGCCAAGCTGGTGCAGCAAGCGCTTGACGCACTGGGGGGAGACCTCACGCCGGTCGCTCAGCGGGTGGCACCTCGCAGTTTTCTAACACCAGTACTCCCGTTCGTGACGGGGCACGTCGATCACCAGGCGTTGGACGGGTATGGGAAGACCCTGATTTGTGCAGGCGTAATATATCTGAATCCCGTTTTGGTGAAGGAGGAACTGGATAGCGGCGCCAATCCAAACGGGCGGTGCGAGGCAGATTCGCTCGTTTTGGCTGTGCTGCATCAAGTGACCAACGAGAAAGTGATGGAACGCCAGCAGCTACTGCGGCTGCTACTCACCCGGGGTGCCAGAGTCGAGGGCATTGATTACTGCTCGAGCCCCGATGATGGGGATTGTTACAAGGTTCTGCTGCCCATACTCCAGGATTTCAATACTCGACGCTCCGCCTCGGCGCAGAGCTTTTGAGATTCGACCACCTTGGGGTGCAGAACCGTGGTGCCCTCAGCGTGGCAGATCTCTTCGGCCGGTGATGGCAAATTCGCCGCTGAGCACAGCGGAGCCGTCAGCCGGCTGTGAGCCGCCGACGGAAACCAAATACCTGCCGGGCATAATCACGCGGTTGCCTTCTGCATTGACCTCGCCAAGAGAGCGCGGATCGATGGTGAGCTCGACGCGCGATCGGTTGCCGGGTTCGAGGTGTATCCGCCGGAATCCGGCGAGCTCGCGAATCGCGACCCCGGCAGCTTTCGGTTTGGTGAGGTACAGCTCTATGACTTCATCCCCGGAGACAGAGCCGGCGTTCTGCACATCAACCCGTACTGTCACCGGCGCACCCGCGGACACATCCGGCGGCAGCGTCAGCCCGCTGTATGCGAAGCGCGTATAGCTCAGCCCGTAGCCAAAAGAAAAAAGCGGCTGACCCTTGAAATAGCGATAGGTACGGCCTGCCATGGAGTAATCCGAGAAAGGCGGGAGCTGGCTCGTAGAGGCATAAAATGTCAGCGGCAGCCGCCCGGCCGGATTGTTTGCTCCAGCCAGCGTCTCGGCGATGGCGGTACCGCCCTCCTCGCCTGGATACCAGGCTTCGAGAATCGCTCCAGCGTGCTGTGCAGCCCAGGTCACGGCGAGTGCGCTGCCGTTTTGCAGCACGACAACAAGCGGCTTACCGCTAGCACCGACAGCCTCGAGAAGATCCTGTTGAACTGTGGGTAGTTCGATGGTCGTGCGATCGCCACCGCTGAATCCGCTGAGCGCGACCGGCATCTGCTCGCCCTCCAGGTTGGGCGAGAGGCCGATGAATGCGACTACAACGTCGGAGTCGCGGACCGCGCGGAGCGCCTCCTCGCGCAACGCCTGGGCAGGCGCCTGCCAGGTGAGATCGATTCCGGCGCTGCCGCTTCCGTGGAAATACTCGAGCCTGATGGGATGCGGCCGTGTGTCGTCAAAATGGAGGCGCGCCTCAAGCACGGCGCCGCGCTCGCCTGTCGGTTTGTCGGTGCTTTCCAGGATTGGCCTGCCGTCGATGTACAAGCGAAACCTTTCCGCGTTCTCGCACGCGTAGCAATAGTTGATCCGTACGCCAAGTTGATAGTCCCCGGGTCCGGGCGGGACGAAGCTGCCCGTCCAGCGCACCGAGTAGTTGTCCCGGTGCAAACCGGGGACCGGAACCGCCTTGTCCCAATTGAAATTGATGTTGCGGTCGATGCGCGTGACCGCGGGAGGCCCGCTCAGGTCGACCGACGGGAAGTACTCGGCCTGCAGGCCATTGCCGGAACCGGTCACGGGATGCAAGGCGGTGTGTTCGATCGGCATGGCCAGACCGTCGACAAGAGTCGAACCCTGGGCATAGTGAATCCGGGCATGCGCAAAGCGACGTTCAATACCGCTGAGCGGGTATACCGGCGCAGGCGGCGGTCCGTTGTAGTTGCCCTGCAGGGACTGCACGAGCTCGGCCGTCGGTCCGATGACGGCGACACGGGTGATATTCGCCCGCAGGGGCAGGATGTGCTCGGTATTTTTCAGCAATACCATGGATTCGCGGGCCGCTTGCAGCGATTGCTGCCGGTTCTCGGGGGAGTTGACCACGCTGAAGGGGATGCGCCCGTAAGCAAAACTCGCGGGCTGATCGAACATGCCCAACGCGAAGCGGGCGCGAAACAGGCGATGCAGCGCAGTATCCAGGTCGGCCTCAGGAACGAGTCCGCTCCGTACCGCCTGGACGAGCGCAGGAAATGCCTGGCCTTCACGAAAACCACATTCGAGGTCGGTGCCCGCCTGAACAGCCTGTGCGGCGGCATGAGCCATGTCGGGAGCGAAGTGATGTCCGGTGTTGACGTCGGCGACGGCCGCACAGTCGCTGACCACATATCCATCGAAGTGCCAGGCGCCGCGCAGGTGCTCGCGAAGAAGCAGCGCGTTGGCGCAGTCCGGCGTGCCGTCCACCGCGTTGTAGGCGCACATGATTGACTGAGCGTGGCCCTCCGTTACGGCGGCGCGAAACGCCGGCAGGTACGTATCTTCAAGATCATGCGCGGACACATCCACATTGAATCCATGGCGCAGGGGTTCCGGCCCACTGTGCACCGCGTAGTGTTTGGGAGTGGAGACGACCCGCAGGTAGCGTGAATCATCGCCCTGCATTCCGGTGACGAACGCCACGGCCATGCGAGCGGTCAGGAACGGGTCCTCGCCGTAGCTCTCCTGACCCCGTCCCCAGCGCGGATCCCGAAAAATGTTGATGTTGGGAGCCCAGAAGGTCAGGCCGAAGAATCTTTCGTGATCATCCAGGCGAATGGCCTCGTTGTACTTGGCCCGGGCCTCGGTGGAGATGATTTGCGCCATCTCGTGCACCAAGGGCGCATCCCATGTGGCGGCCATGCCGATAACCTGCGGGAAATTGGTCGCATATCCGGCGAAGGCCACCCCATGCAGACCCTCGTTCCACCACTCGTACGGCGGGACTCCCAGACGCGCAATTGCCGGTGCACGGTCCTGCATCTGCCCGACTTTCTCATCCAGAGTCATCTGCGAGATGAGCGCCTCCACGCGCCGATCAAGCGGCAGCTCAGGGTTCAGCCATGAACGCGCCTGACTCTCCGGAATTTGCTGCGCGGCGGCCGCAAACGGCAACAGGATGCAACCGGTGAGAAGACCCACTCGCAGTAGCGAGGAGCAATGCTGCAGGGCGCGCATGTGATTTCTACCCCTTCGGTCACCGCCACGCGAACCAGACTTGGCTGAAGATACGTTTCACTTTTTCGGAGCGGTAGCGCTACCATATCACGTGCAAATTGCATCACTCAACGTAACCGCGAAGAACCTGGCGGGACATCTGCTGCTGCTGTGCGCTTTGGCGACAGCAACGGCCCAGGCTCAGAGCGTGGCGGTCCGTTGTCCCCAGCCCACTCCCCAGTGCGCCTACGCGGCCCGCAAACTCAGCGCGGCTCTTGCAGAGCGCGGCCTCGCGCTCCGATCCGAGCACAGCGATCCTGAGCGTAGGGTGGTTCTCGCGGTGAGCCAGGACCACCTCAAGCCCGAGGAATTCTCCATCGATCCGAAGGCCGGCGTGATCACGATCACGGGCGGCGATAACCGGGGCATGATTTACGGTGCACTGGCTTTGGCAGAGATGTTGCGCAACGGCACGCGCTTCGAGGCCGTCAGGGCGACGCGTGCGAAACCGAGTATCGAGTTCCGCGCGATCAAGTACAACCTGCCATGGAGCACCTATCGGCCGAGCTCGGCGTTGAGTCAGCACTACGGGACTGCCCGTGACCTTAAGTACTGGGAGGCATTCCTGGACATGATGGTGGAAAACAGGTTCAACGCCATCACCCTTTGGAACCTGGATCCCTTCACTTACATGGTGCGCACCAAGAACTTCCCGGAGGCAAGCCCATGGTCTGAGTCGGAACTCGCGCAGTGGCAACACCTGTATCACGAGATCTTCCGCATGGCCAAGGAGCGGGGCCTCGACACATACATCGTGTTCTGGAGCATCTTCGTGAGCCGGCAACTGGCACTGGCGCATGGCGTGGCGCAGGAGAACTTCTACCCTCACTACTACGGCTCAGGGGACACCTCGCCGATCGTGCGACAGTATCTGCGCGAAAGCGTGAGGCAAACACTCGAAGAGTATCCCGACCTTGATGGCATCGGCGTATCTCATGGTGAGGGCATGGGCGGCATGACCCCCTCGCAGCGTCAGCAATGGGTCGACGACGTTTTGATCGAGGGGATGCTCCAGGCCAAACGTCCTGTAAAGCTGATCCATCGCGTCCCGTTCTCCTCGGGCACCTCGTCCGAGCCGGGCGCCAGCAAGGATGTCGAAAAGCTGACTCGCGCAGCGATCGAGCGGCTCGGAAACCAATTCAAAGGACCCATCTGGGTGGAGGTAAAATTCAACTGGTCCCACGGTCACTCAACTCCCAAGCTGGTCAAGGTGCACGGCGGCGCGCTCAGCGACACCTATTTCGTCCCCAAACCCACCAACTACCGTATCGTCTGGACGGTCCGCAATGAGGACTTCTTCGCGTTGCGCTGGGGCGTACCTGACTTCATCCGTCAGCACATTGCACTCAATGGCGTGCAGGATTACGTCGGAGGCTACCTCATAGGATCCGAAACCTACATTCCCGCACTGGACTACTTCACTGCGGCGAAGGCGCCGGTCAACTGGACATGGGCGTTCCAGCGGCAGTGGCTGTTCTACAAGCTCTGGGGGCGGCTACTGTACGACCCCAAGACACCCGATACGGTGTTTCAGGCCGAGTTTGTCCGGCGCTACGGTTCAAGCGCCGCGAACCTGTTGCAGGCCTATTCTCTGGCTTCGTCCACGCAGCTGCGGCTCGCCTCGCTCTTTGACTCGACCTGGGATTTCACCCTTTATGGCGAGGGCTTTCTGGCGCTTCAGGGCGAAACCACCCGCTACATCTCCGTGGACCGGCTCATCAAGCAGCCGACCATGGATCCGGCTTATGTTTCCGTGGATGAGTACGTCGCCACCTTGTCAAAGGGTGGTTCATTCGGCGCCGAACGCATCACACCGCCAATCCTCGTCATGATGCTCGAGCGTGACGCGAACGAGGCCTTGCGCCTGGTGAAGGATATCGATACTTCGGGCAACGCATCTTTGATGTACGAAGTGGCCGATGTGCAGACCTGGGCAAATCTGGGTCTGCATCTCGCGGAGAAGCTACGGGGCGCGGTCGCCTTGCAGACCTACCGTCTGGGTGGCGGGGAAGAGCACAAACGCGAGGCTATCGTCCATTTGCAGCGCGCGCTGAAGTACTGGGATGCCGTTATCAGGATCACGCGTCCGATCTACCGGGACATGCCGTTGACCCACTACAACGGGAACTCTCGCGATGCGAATGATGACAACCTGTTTCACTGGGCAAGGATTCGCGGCGAAGTCGCAAAAGACGTCGAAATCGCACGAGCCAGCCGCGGCGGCCGGATGTAGCACCTGCGGATCGCTTGGCAGTCCCGTGCCGGGAGTTCGTTAGATAAGGTCGGCGAGCTCCGCAAAGTCTTTCGCGCGATAAGAAATGATGAGAACCGCCAGCTGGTACTCGTAAGGACCTCGTCCGATGCAGCGCGCCAATAGTCCGGCCGATAGACATCGGTGGAAAGGGAGGGTCTCGAACCCTCGACCCCGGCATTGTGAGCCGTGCCATCGGGTCAGGGCATAGGCGGGTCTGCGAGCGGATCAGTTGTTGATGCTGATCGGATCGTATCCCGGTTTGCAGACATCGACGATACACAGCGATTCGAGCGTACGGCCTTCGGGCGGCACCTTGAGGCCGGCTTTCAGCATCAACTCACGCAGCACCTTGGAGGTCTCCGGATGCGGAATCGCCGACTGCACGCCCACACGCACCAGACCGTCGGCATAATCGATCGGCAACCAGGTATGAATCGACAGTGTCGGGCTGCCGCGATTGTCGGTGTTGCCGAAATCGCGCACATCCATCCGGGCGCCCGCTGCCACCAGAACCTTCACCACCTCAGTCGCCCCCTTGTGCGCGGCGCCGTGCAGTGCGACGCGGCCGGTGTCAGCCTGGAAGTTGGGATTGATGCCGAGCGACAGCAGATACTTCACGGCCTCCACCGTCTCCTGCGGAGAGCGCTCCTGGGTAACGCCTTCCACCCAGCCGATTCCGGCAGCCGCCGCCAGCGGCGTTACTCCCAGCTTGGTATTGATCTTCGGATCAGCACCACGCGCCACCAGCAGCTTCAGCAATTCAAGATCGCCCGACTGCGCTGCGCGCAGGAACGCAGTGGCACCGTCTTCGTTCAACCATTGATTGGTGAACACCGTGCGCGTTTCGGTACTCTCGGTGATACGCCAATTGACATCGGCACCCTTGTCGAGCAGAAAAGTGATGTAAGCGAGGCTGTCCATGTCGGCAGTGCGCACCGGGTAGTCACCGCCTTCGATATTGCGGTTGTCTACGGCCAGATACAGCGGCGTCCAACCCCCCTTGTTGGCCAGATTCACATTGGCGCCGTGCTCGATGAGGAACTTCGCCATTTGATAGTTCGAGTTGTGCGTGGCGGCCAACAGCGGACTCCAGCCGTAGCGGGTTGTCTGGTTCACATCCGCGCCACCCTCCAGCAGCGCGCGCGCGGCATCGATGCTGCCGCTGCGGGCGGCATAAACCAACGCAGTGAACGCACCGCCATCGGGTTCACGCGCGGGGGGACGGCGGCCGCGACTGGCGCTTACAGGGACCGGATTGCCACTCGCATCGGCAACCGCGGCGCCATCTGCGTCCAGAGTCACCTCTCCACCCACACCGGCCCCGTGGTTGCCGCCGGCGCCGGCCACGGTAACGAAACCCAAGCCCCGGCGTTCGATCCCTTTGCACAAATCGGCATCGGGAGTATTTTTCGCACTCGCGCCAAACAGCATTTCGCGCTGGATTCTCACCTGTTGCAGATCAGGTGTCTTCGCCTCGCACAGCACCGCGATGGCCTGCTGGCGTACGGCGCGGCGGGGATCTTCGGAGTTACCCAATGCAGCCGTGCGCCCATCGCGCAGGACCGGCTTGGACACGGCCGCCACGTTGGCGCCGTGCTGGATCAATTCCTTCAGCACCTCGGCATGGCCCTGGTCGGCAGCCTGCATCAACGCAGTGGTACCGCGTTCGGTTTCACTGGCATTCACATCGGCGCCGTGTTCGAGCAATGCATGCACGGCATCGACATTGCCCGAGCGTGCGGCCAGCATCAGCGGACGGCGGCCAAGCGGCAGCTGTTCGTTGGCATCGGCACCACCCTTGAGCAAGGCTTGAATCACGGCGGCATCACCGCGCGCCGCTGCCAACCATAGCGGCGTGGCGCCATCGTGGTTGGCCAAGTCCGGTTTGGCCCCGGCCTTCAGCAGCAGTTCGGCCAGTTTTGCGTCGCCGCGATAGGCGGCCCATTGCAGCGCGGTGGCCCCATCCGCCTGTTGCGCATTCACGTCGGCGCCGTGTTTCAGCAGGCGCTCGACTTCCACTTTGTTGCCCATACTTGCGGCATCGGCAACCTCAGCCTGCGCGAATGCCGCGCCGGCCATCGCCCAGAGCAACACGGCAGTGAGGGTTTTCAATGCGAGGCTACGCATGCTGTTGCTCACCGACCCCCTCACACCAGCCCGGGCAGAGGTCCGGTGCTATCGCCAAAGCTGTCGCGGTGGATGTCGAACTGGTCGAGAATGCTCAACAGCAGGTTGCCGGTGGGTACCTGCTTGGTCGGAAACGCCAGATGGCGGCCGCCCTGCAGTTTGCCGTAGTTGCCGCCGACCAGGATGTGCGGCACGTCGTAGTGCACGTGCTGGTTTGGGTTGCCCATGTTGCTGCCGTACAGCAGCAGCGAATGATCGAGCAGCGAGCCGTCGCCATCGTTGGTATTAGCCAGTTTGTCGACGAAGTAGGCCAGCACCTTCACGTGATACTGGTTGATCTTCGACAGTTGCCTGATCAGATTCGGATCCTCACCGTGGTGCGAGCCGCCGTGGAATCCCAGCGTCGGAGACTCGCATTCCGGATAGACACGGCCGGTCAGGTCGCGGGCGAACAGCATGGTGCTGACGCGGGTGATGTCGGCCTGGAAGGCGAGCGTCAGCAGGTCGAACATGATCTTGATGTGCTGATCGAACGACTGCGGAATGCCCGGGGGCACTGCGAAATTATCCGGTGCGGCGTTGGTCGCCTTGGCGGCGATCTGCATACGGCGCTCGATTTCGCGCACGTTGTCGGTGAAGGCATCCAGCCGTGCACGGTCCGGCACACTGATCGCAGTGCGCATACCTTTGATCTTGTCGTTCACTGAATCGAGGATGCTCTGGTCACGCTCGCGGCGCTGTGCGCGCTGCTCGGCGGTGCTGCCGCTGCCGAACATGCGCTCGAACACGACCTGCGGGTTCAGTTCCATCGGCAACGGCGTGGTCGGGGATGCCCAGGCGATCGTGTTGGTATACACGCAGCTGTAACCTTCGCCGCAGTTGCTGGAACCCGAACCCGGGTCTTCCACCGAAATTTCCACTGACGGCAGCAGCGTTTCCTGCCCGTACCTGGCGGCGATGACCTGATCGATGGTCTGGCCGGCGTAAACGTCGGCACCCGAGGTCTTGCGCGGTTTCTGCGCGCACAGGAACGCGGCAGCGACCCAGTGATCGGCACCGGTTTCACCCGGAGGCGGCTCGGATGAGCGCGAATGCAGACCGGTCAGAATATTCAGGTGTTTGCGGAACGGCTCCATCGGTTTCCAGATGAACGGCAGTTCGTCAGGCAATGCGCCGACTTTCTCGGGGATCCAGTAGCCTGGCGCCGCGCCGTGTGGCACGAAGCCGCCGAAGAAACGCGGCGGTGTGTTCGCTGCAGTCTTTGCCTGTGCCGTCATGGCCGGGATCATTGCATCCAGCAAAGGAAGGGCAAGCGCGGTGCCGACTCCGCGCAGCACGGCGCGACGGCTGATGTGCTTTTTGGTAATGAACACGGGTTTACTCCCCCTTCATCGAATTTGCGGCGGACAGCGAAACTGGGGCTGATTTCATGTTCATGGTGAAGGCCGGACTCTGGACCACACCCATGATCAGCGATGAAAACCGGTAGTTGTCCTTCGCCGCATTGTGCGTCAGCGAGCGGACCAGTGGCATATCGTTGTAATCGAGGCCCCGACCGATGGCATAGGTCAGCAGGTTTTTGGTCACCACTTCCACGAACATCTCCTGCTTGCGCATCGCGAGGTCGCGCAGCCCCTTGATGCCCTCGACGCGGGTCCCGTCGGTGACGATGCCGAGCGAATCGATCGGGGTGCCCACTTCAATTGTGCGCCACTCGCCCACGGGGTCGAAGTTCTCCATCGCCAGACCCAGCGGCTCGAACATCTTGTGACAGGTGGCGCAGGTCGGGTTGGTGCTATGGATTTGCAGGCGCGCACGCATGGTCTTCGGGGTTTCACCGGTTTTCTGGTCCAATTTGATCACCACGCCAGGCGGCGGATCCGGCGGACTTACGCCGAAGAAGGTCTGCAGGAACCATTTGCCACGCTTCACCGGCGAGGTACGCGCCGCCTCAGACGTAATGGTCATCAATGCACCCTTGCCCAAGAGGCCTCTGCGCATGTCCTGATCGGGCCCCAGTTGGACTCGACGGAACTGCGGGCCGTAGATGTCGGGGATGCCATAGTGCCGGGCGAGACGCTCGTTGACGAAGGTGTAATCGGCCGTCAGCAGATCGGTGACGCTGCGGTCTTCCTGGATGATGCTGGCGAAGAACAGTTCTACTTCGCGCTTGAACGCATCGCGCAGTGTGCTGTCGAAATCGGGGAACAGATTCACCGCCGGCTCGCTGGCGGCGATGCCGCGGATATTCAGCCACTGGCCGGTGAAATTCTGCACCAGCGCCTGCGAACGCGGATCGGCGATCATGCGATCGACCTGCTGCTTGAGTACTTTGGGCTCGTGCAGCTTGTTGGCGGCGGCGAGAGTGATCAGCTCCTTGTCAGGAATGCTGCTCCACAGGAAGAACGACAGACGCGACGCCAGTTCGAGGTCGCTGATCCGGTAGGGGGTGCCCGCCGCTACTTTGGCCGGCTCGATCTCGGCGCGGTAGATGAAATCCGGATCGGTCAGGATGCGCTGGATCACCGCTTCGATGCCGCTGTCGAAATTCCCGCCCTGTTCACGTCCGCTGCGGTAGAAAGCGGTCATTACCTTGATGTCGGCGTCGCTGGCCGGACGGCGGAACGCCTTCGTCGTCAAAGTAGTGATGATCTTGTGTGCGCAGTTGGCTTCCTCGCTGACCTTCTTCGGATAGCACTCGAAAATCGTGCGTCGGCTCTGCGTATCGGTGGCCACCGTGCCCTTGAACGGACCTTCGATGAACACTTGGCCCACGTGCGGGTAGAACGTGTAACCGGATATCGAGCCGGGCGAGTTCATCGTGCGCTGGAACGATCGGTTGATTGCGGTGTCGGGCAGATCGCTGGTGGCGAGGAACGCCACGCCGATGCGGTGAAAGCCGGCCTTGATAGGCAGCGCCGGCGTCTTGCCACCGTCACCGCGTTTGGTGGCGATTTCCTTGTCCCAGTCGTACAGGTACACGCGCTTGCCATCGACGGTGACTTCCAGCTTTTCGCCTTTGACATTGCCGAGTACCGCGGTGAAGTAACCGGTCATGCCCTTCACGGTAAGCGTGTACTCGCCGTCGGCGGGGAATTCGTGTTCGATCAGCATGCCGCCGCGGGTGCCGAACGGCAGACCTTCGACATATTCGTTCTGGCTGGTGTCGTGCGGCGCATCGAATACAGCCAGGGTCGGCGCAGTTTCGGTGCCGATGGCCAGACGGCTGATGTTGCCGGCAGCCGACAGATACGCCTCCAGCAACGCCGGCGAGGTGGTCAGCGTGCCGGCCATGTTGTCGAAGCCGTGACTGGAGTCGTCGGACGGCAGGAACTTGGCGGCGTCGATGTCGAGCGCCAGCAGATCGCGGATGGCGTTGGTGTATTCGGTGCGGTTGAGGCGGTGCAGGCCGGGCGCCAGCGGATGGGGACCCTTGGTGGCGGCAATCCTGTCGATGTTCTGTTCCAGACTCTGCGCCAGCTCCTGCACGGTTTCGTAATCGGGGCGGTCCTTGCCCGCCGGCGGCATCATCCCGGCGCGCAAGCGTTTGATCATCTTCTCACCGATTTGCGGCCTTTCGGCGATGCTGGCCGCATCGGCGAATTCCAAATCGACCCCGCCAGCAAAGTCGCTGGAGTTGTGACAGGTGGCGCAGTACTTATCGATCAGCGCTTCACTGTCCACACCCCCGTCGTGGGCAACGGCGGCTGGCGTGAAAATGATGGCCCCCGCGAGGATGAACATGCCCCGGGACGCGGCCTTTAGCTGACTCATTAACCGCATAACATTCCTGCCCAGCAACGATGACTGAGGAAGCATCGTCAGTCGACTATAGCGGGTCTAGCGGGTATGGCCCCCTGCGGCGACGCCAGCCAGGCCCTTTCTTCCGAGGTCAGATTGTAAGTACCTGGGAAGCAGAGATCCGGCTTGCTCAATGCACAACACCTTTAGTTCGCAGGGATGCGATTTTGACCTTGATCCGAGCCGGAAGCCTAATTGGCCTACTGGACGTAATCTCGGCGTTTGCCCGTGATCAGCCGAGGCGTAGCTAGCCATGCCGCGTACACACCGCTTACACGCGGAAAAAAGCTGCTGAAAAGGGCGCGACTCAATCCCTTGACCTCTGCACTTTGAGATCGGTACTTTGGCGAAAATAGGTTTTATGTTCAATAAGTTAGCTACGTAGGCCCGCTGCAATCGGCAGCACCAGGCACAACTGGGCACCACTGATTCGCGCACATCTCCCGCCGCCGTCGGGGTCAGAATGGGCTCACCGCCCGATGTGGGGTACGATGTGGACTCGGCTCTACATTGACCTCCACATATGAAGACCATCCAGATGACTATCGACGAGCACCTCCTAAAGAGCGTCGACAAAATGACCAGAGCCCGAAAGACCACTCGCTCGGCGTTCATTCGCAATGCCCTCGAGGCCGAGATCCAGCGCCAGCAGATTCGGGATGAGGAGATCCGGCATGCCGCAGGCTATACAGCCAAGCCCGCCATTCCCGGCGAATTTGACACCTGGCTCGGCGAACAGGACTGGGGCACCCCGTGAACCGCGGTGACGTGTGCTGGTATACGTTCAAGACTCCCGACAAAAGGCGACCCGTGCTCATCCTGACACGCGACTCCGCCATCGCAGTGCTGCACTCGGTCAGCGTTGCACCCATCACTTCCACGATTCGAGGTATCCCTACCGAGGTCGTGCTGACGGAGGCCGATGGCGTGCCAAGCACGTGCGCAGCGAACTTCGACAACATCCAGACGGTGCCGAAGAGTTATATCGGTGAGCGCATTGCCCAGTTACCTGGGAGAAAGATGAAGGAGGCAGCAGCAGCTCTGTCTTTCGCGCTCGGTTTCGACTACGCCTGATCGGGCATCTGCTGCGGGGGCTCCGGATCCAGGCTCCGCCATAAAACCGATCGGAAGTGAGCGCCCTATGCCGATCTGGCAGGCTGCCCGCGACGGCCGCCGACCCGGAGCAACCGCGCCCACAGTGACTAACGCAGGGCGGCAAACGCGGCCGGCGTGAAGTCGGCAATCTGGTCGAGGTGATCTTGCCGCACCTTCTCAAGCCACGCAGGATCCTGCAGCAGCGCGCGTCCAACTGCCACCAGATCGAACTCGCCGCGCTCCAGCCGCGCGAGCAGTCCGTTCAGCGGCGTAGATTGGGCGCTCCGGCCCCTTAAGGATTCGTAGACGTCACCAGACAGGCCGACCGCGCCGACTGTTATCGCGGTCACCCCTGTGAGCTTCTTCGCCCAGCCAGCAAGGTTCAGATCCCCATCGACCTCAGGGAAGGCGGGCTGCCAGAATTTTGGCTGCGAGAGATGAAAGGCGTCCGCACCCGCTTCGACGAGCACGGAAAGCCATTGTTCCAGCGCCTTTGGCGTCTCGGCAAGCCGTGCATTGAAGTCTTTTGGCTTCCACTGCGAAAGGCGAAGAATCACCGGGAAGCCGGGGGTGACTACCGAGCGGACCGCCTTCAGAATCTCCACCGCGAAGCGGGAGCGTTCAACGAGCGTCGAGCCACCATAAACGTCGGTGCGCAAGTTGAGGTGGTCGTAGAAGAACTGATTGATGAGGTAGCCGTGGGGGCCCATCAGCTCTATTCCGTCGAACCCGAGTCGTTCGGCATCCGACGATGCGTGCGCGAAGGCATCGATGGCGTTGGCCACATCAGATTCGCTCATCGGCTGACCAACCGGCTCGCCTGTCACCGAAAGCCCCGACGGACTCTCATATGGAGCAGGTGGTTTCCAGTCCGGTACCGAGGCCGACCGCTTATGCCCCACATGAACCAGCTGCGGTACGATGCGCCCACCCGCTGCGTGAACCTCGTCAACCACCCTCTTCCATCCTGCGAGCGCCGCCTCGCCATGGAAGTGGGGCATGTCAGGTTCGTTGAGTGCGGCCGGGCGGCCGACCCCGGTCCCCTCCGTTATGATGAGACCGACGCCATTCTCCGCGCGGCGGCGATAGTAGCCGGCGACCTGCGCGGTCGGCACTCCGCCCGGAGACCTGGAACGAGTCATCGGCGCCATGACGACGCGGTTCGGTAGGTCGAGAGCGTTCAGCCGATAGGGTTCGAAGAGGGTATCGAGATTGGGCATGGCGTGTCTCGGCGGTGCGAGAGGCAGAAGATTGGCGCCCCGGTCCTCAGACTTGGCCGATGCCACCATCGGCCATCAGATCCGCACCAGTCACATAGGAGCTCTGGTCCGACGCCAGGAAAAGCGCCGCGTTGGCAATCTCCTCGGCACGAGCGAGTCGACCGATGGGGATCATGCCCTTGTACATTTCCACCAGATCCTCGCGAGCCGCGGATTGGGTATCGAGGATTGGGGTGTCGGTGACACCCGGGCTGAGCATGTTCACGCGAATGCCGCCATCCTTGAACTCCGCAGCCCAGGTGCGGGCATAGGAACGCAGCGCCGCCTTGGTCGCTGCATAGGCGGTATGGCCAGGAATGCCCATCAGGTGCATGGCCGACGAGACCAAAACGATCGATCCACCCGCTTTCATCATCGGCAGTAACTTCTGCACCAGGAAGACGGGGCCGCGGGCCATGAGGTTGAATGCCTTGTCAAAGTGCTCAGGCGTGAGGGAGTCGATCGGAGCCTGCTCGGTGAAGCCGGCATTCGACACGACGATGTCGAGGACACCCTTTTTGGCTTTAACCGCCGCAGCAACCCGGTCGAGGTCGTTGAGGTTCGCAGCATCTGCCTGGATGGGGGTGACGTTCGGACCGATCAGTCTCACTGCCTCGTCGAGCTGTACCCGCCGACGGCCAAAGATGAAAACGTGAGCGCCTTCGGCAACAAAGCGCTGGGCAATCGCCAGGCCGATGCCGCTGTTTCCGCCACTGATGACGGCTGTCTTTCCTGCGAGGATGGCCATGGGAACCTTCTGTGTCCTTGATGGAACGTGAGAAGCATGCTAATTGCCGCTCGATGGAAAGATAATCCGCTCGTTTTACATGAGATATATTCTCTGGGAGAATTGATGGAGTCTGCGGATGCTTAAGCCGAGCGGGCCGCCTGCCCTTCCGTTATCGGCTCGCCCACAGGGGGTATCCATTGGATCGGCTCCACGAATTGAATTCCTTCATCGCGGTGGTTGAGGCGGGAGGGTTTTCCGCCGCGGCACGCAGAACCGGCGATACTCAATCCGCCGTCAGCAAGGCCATCGGTGCGCTGGAGAAGCGCCTGGGCGTAAGGCTGTTCAACCGCAGCACGCGCAGTGTGACCCTGACGGATCAGGGTCGCCGGTACTACGATCGGGCCAAGCCACTGGTTGAGGAACTGGATGAGGCCGATAGCGAACTGACCAGCAGTACGCTGAACATCGCCGGGCAAATCAGGATTGCGGCCGCGGCTACTTTTGGGCGACTCCATGTTCTTCCGCTCATACCGGAACTTTTGTCACTGCATGCCGGCCTCGAGGTAGATCTGATCCTGTCGGACGGCATGCGCGATATGGTCGAGGATCGGATTGACTTGGCCATCCGCGTGGGCCCCGTCAATGAACCTGATGCCATTGTCCGGCGGGTGACGGGCACTCCCCTAGTGTGTGTTGGCTCTGGTCGCTACTTCGAGCAACACGGAATACCAAACACTCCTGCCGAGCTCGTTAATCACAATTGCCTGGTGTACAGCGGCCTGCTCGAGTCCACCGATTGGCCCTTTGTAGGGCCGCAAGGTCGCTTCAGTGTGTCGGTCCGCGGCAACCTGTCCTCTAACAGCGTCGAAACCATCCGGGCCGGAGTACTGGCCGGAGTTGGAATTGGCCTATTTGCCAAAGTCTCACTTGCCGACGAATTGCGGCACCCGGACGTGATCACGATCCTTGAGGAATTTATCGCTGACTCCAGAGACATAAGTCTCATATGGCCGAAGCGTCGGTACATACCGGCACGCGTGCGTCGCGCGACTGATTTTTTTGCAGCGGCACTTCGGCACCGCATTGAGGAAACGGTCGTCAATCGGCGCACGGAACAAGGCACCTAACCCGGTACTCCCATCCAACACCGATTGTCCATTTCATAACGACCGAGGTTCCTTAGGCGCCCGGATGCGTTTCGGTAGGTGGCCTGCGTCGAGCGGGGCGGGCAGCCAATTGGCACGCTTGCGTGCGACAACGGAAAGCCTGAGCGTTGACTCCGAAGCCATGTCAACACTTGAACCGGGACCGGTACTCTTACGGCGTGACTGCCAGCCGGCCCGGAAAGCCGCGACGCATGGCAGCCTCCGAACCGAATCCGCAATGCCGCGCAATCCGTTTGACTGCCAAACGTGACTCCAACAGCATATTCTGCGCGGCTTCCAACCTCAGTCGCTCGATGACACGCGCAGGCGGCTGGCCGCTGGCCTCTACATTGTGCCGACTGAAACTGCGCTCGCTCATACCGGCGCGATTGGCAAGAATCGAAAGCGAAAGATCTTCTGCAAGTAGTGTGCTGAATCTGTCCTCTGTTGCCCGCAATGCAAGGGAGGCGCTGATCTGTGCCGATCCTCGGAGCGCCTGCGAAATACGACCATGTGGCGCGCCACCACGAGCGCCAGATCGATTCCGACCGTCACGCCGGCTGAAGTTAGCCTTCAGCAGCCCGGCGGCGGTTGGGGGCGTGAGTTCTCCTGACTCATTGTTCCTGCTCCGCCAGTGCTCCGTAGCCGTTTTGCAGGATGGGCCGAAGCGCAAGAACCAGCGGTATAATGACGGCAGCCGTCAAAGCCGCAGCGAGAATGCCGATGGTCCGATTGGAGTGGTCGGCGAGTGCGCCATAGGCGATCGGTGCAAGCGCGCCGGCGCCAATGACGCCTGTGTAGAACAGCGCGAATCCGCGTCCGACGTCCCCCTTTGGGGCGAGGTCCGGCACCGTCCCATACAACACGGATGAGGTGCCGTTGAGTACGATGCCAAGCAGTGGAAGTACGGCGAGCATCGGCGCGAGCGGGAGCCGCAAAGTCGCTGTTATCAGCAGCGCGGTTGCAGCTTCCGTAGCGATCACGCTCCACACGACACCCAAGTGGTGGCCGAGCCAGCCGCAAGCCGCCTTGCCGAGCGCTCCGCCGACGAACAGCAAAGCGAGACCCAGACCAACCGCCGCGCCGCTTCCGCCGCGGGCATGCAGCAGAAACGGCAGGAACAGCAGATAGCCCATCCGTGTCGCCGTATCGAGCGCCCCGATGCTCACCAGCAGACCGAACCCGCGACTGCCGTGTTGCTGTGCCGGGGACTTATCTGCGACCGGCGCCATGAAGGGTTGCCGGGGCACGAGGACCAGCAGCGCGACTGCCACGGCCAGTCCGATGCAAGCCATGATTGCGACGACCGGGCGCCAGCCCGCGACCGGCAACAGCAGCGCGACCACGGCGGGAAAAGTGGCCTTCCCGAGATCGCCGGTGAAGTTATAGATGCCTAGTGGCCCCCGCGAGCCCTGTCCGTAGGTGGTGGTCACTAGGAGTGAGGCGCGCGGATGCTGCACGCTCGATCCGACGCCGGCGAGGATCAGGCCTGCACACAGGCTCGAAAATCCCCAGGGCAGTGCCATGACCAAATAGCCTGCGGCCGCGACTAAGGTCGCCAGCACCAGGGCCGCGCGCGGACTGAGCCGGGCAATCAATCGGTCTCCCGGGACCTGCAAACCGCCCATCGTGCCGTAGTAGAGCGCCCGAACGAGCGCGAGACCGGCATAAGAAAGGCCGAACTGCGACTGCCAGACCGGCAGCAGTGCATACAGTTGATCTGTGTAGCCGTCGTGCAGGATGTGCGCAAGACAGGCACCCATGAGGCTGCGGCTCTTGGGTGCTTGCCGGTCGTGGAGGTTGCTGTGAAGTGACTCGGTTGTCGCGGCGAAGTGCATTGGACGGGCGTTCCTCGATCGAAAGAGAGTCTAGACCCGTGAGTTATTGGAGAATAGAGTGGCAAAACTCACGATACAGGTCAGCTTTTCTCATATATTCGATGCGCCGCCTCCCGCCGCTCAACGCTCTTCGCGTGTTTGAAGTCGCCGCCCGCATGGGGAGCTATGCGGCGGCGGCGACCGAACTCGCCCTGACCCACGGTGCCGTTAGCCGTCAGATATCGCTCCTTGAGCGGTGGATGGGTCGGCGCCTCTTCGTGCGCTCCGGGCGCAGAATGATCCCGACGCCGGTCGGTCGCGCCTTCGCCGCCGAGGTGAGCCGAGCATTCGATCGTGTGACGGCGGCGGCAGAGGCGTGCGGCCGGCCCGGAGCACCTCACATCCTCAGGGTGAGTGCGCCCACGAGCTTCGCGATGCGTTGGCTGATACCCCACCTGGTCACTTTTCATGCCGACCATCCGGATATGGAGGTCGTCGTAACAACCGTCTCCACAGTGCATGAGGAGTTGCGTGGCGGGTTCGACGTTGCCATCCGGCGCGGTTCGGCCAAGCGTAATGCCTGGCCACAATACAGCGCCTCGCATGTCCTCGATGATGTCGATACGCTCATTATGAGTCCGGCTCTCTTCGCGCAACGGCCGATCCGAGATCCGCGCGATGTCGCGGACCACATTCTGCTGGCCAGCGAAACTCGGCCCGGGGACTGGACGGACTGGCTCGATGTCGCCGGCCTCTCCCATTTGGTTGGACACCGGCGACAGGTGTTCGACCACTTCTTCGTCACATTTCAAGCCATCGTCGATAGCATCGGAATTGGAATCGGACCGCTTCCCTTGCTCTCTGCCGAAGTCGCTGCAGGGCGTATCATCACGCCGCTACCAAATATTACAGTGCCCCGAACAGGATACGTGGCACTCGTCCCATGTGACGCCGACAAGACATTTCCACTCAGGACCTTCATCGATTGGCTTGTCGCTTTGGACAAGCCCCGGGGGCTGTGATCAGGCGAACGCCGTTCAGGGAGGGACTCGAACCCTCGACCCCGGCATTATGAGTGCCGTCCCCCAACCGCCATGGCTCAATCGAGACCGGTCCGAGGGTCTCAAGTCCTTGATTATCCTTAGTCCTTAATTCTCATCAACCTTGGGCGGAACGCCCGTCGCAACCCGCATTTGAGAGCACAGAGCAATCACACGGATTTCACACGGGCCGGATGGGCCTGCTGAGTTTGCGTAGGAATTTTTTTGTCAGTGCTCCAACTAAGCGCGGCTCGTTATCCGATCAGAACAGTTTGCGAAATGCGATTCCCACGGTGCGGCCATACGGATCAAGAAACGCTGGCTGATAAATCTCCGGTGTCACGCCGGCACCGTCGTGAATGTCCTGGCGCCTATCGAAGATGTTGCTCAAGGACAGTGTCACGCGCGCGTTTCTGGCCCATATTTTCCTCGGGAAGCGCTGCTGCAAATCGACGAACAACCGGGCGTTGAGGGTTGGCAGAGAGGAGTAGTAGAGCGCGCCCTGGCCGTTGCCACTGTCGGTTACCGTGGTTGCACTGGTCCAGACGCCAGACACTCTGAAGCCGATACCGTTATCGATCACCCCAGCGTTGAGTTGAAACTGATGCCGGGGCTGGCCCCCCGACCCTATCGCGCCGCCATTGAGCAGATCGATCTGAGGACTGCCAGGTGTCAGGCGCACGGTGTCCATGAAATACCAGCTGTGATAGAGCGATACGTCGAGCTGTGCGCCATTCCCACTGCCGAATCCGCCGCCGCCCGCGCGTCCACCTCCGCCGCCACCTCCCCGGCCACCCGGTCCGCCGGGCCCACCGGCTCCCGGCGGCCCTGCACCGCCCAAAGCGCCGGCGCGTGCGCCGGCGCGCGCGCCACCACCACCCGGCCCACCGAATCCCCCACCGCCGCCGCCGGGGGGTCCGAATGGACTGGCGTCTGCTGCGCGGGAGGCGGAAACCACGACCTCCTGCACGCTGTTCGAGTCCGTCGGCGTGGGAGGAGGAGGAGTCGGCGTGGAACTGTCTGTGGCTGCCTGGCCAGCTTGGGTCGCCGAATTCTGCGCATTACATTCCCCGCTGCCCTGCGCATTGGCTTGTCCGTTACCCGGAGCCGTCGCTGTTCCGTCGCCCTGCGGGCTGCATTGTGTGTTGCGCTGCGCATTGGCCTGACGGTTGTTTTGCCCGTTGCCTTGTCCGGCACCCTGCGCGGTGGTCGCTCCATTGCCTTGAGCATTGACTTGATCGTTACCCTGCCCCGTCCCGGTCGCCTGACGTTGACGAAATCCATATGGCGGAGCGAAGCCTGCCGGCGGTCTCGCGCCAGGAGGACGTCGCGGTCGCGTCGGCGCGCGCAGTACCTTGGTAAAATTGAATCCCCAGCGAAGATCGCGACGCGCCTCTTGATAGAAATTCACCGCGCGATCGTCCACCTCGATCAGCTCATCATCGTCGTTACGCTCGAACTGATCCGGGAATGCCGCCTCGATCGCCGAGGTCGCTGTAGTGAGCGAACCGATCGCGTTGCGCGTCACACTATCGATGTAGCTGGCGGTAAAGTTCAGTTTAGTCTTCGGCTTGTCGATAGCGTTCCACGTTGAGCCGAGCTTGAAAACGTGGCGATCATCAGCCTTCAGATCCGGGTTGCCACCGGATATCTGCGTTACCGTATCAGTCTGCCCCAGCACGTAGTCATAAAGGCGGATGTTTGGCGTATTGACCAGAGGCCCGTCGAGTTGTGCCAGCGTCGGCACCTGGTGGTCTTGATTGACAGTCGCTAGGAAACTCAGGCTGGAGACCGGCATCCAATGCAGACCGTAGCCGACGGTGCTGAGATCACCGTAGCCGGATACTTGAGTCAGCCCCCCGGTGACATTGACGCTGGTATCACCAAGGAAGCCGAGAACGTGATTAAGACGGCTGGTGAGCGGATAGTCCACGCTGATCTGCTCGTTCCCCTGCGTGCGGGCGGAGCCGGTACTGACCTGACCCGTACTGGTCGCATCCAAATCACTGAAGTTGGCACCGAACTGCAAGCTGCTCGTGACGTTACCGGCGGGCACCTCGAACAACGTGCCGTTTGCAAGGAAACTGCCGCTACCGGCATTGGTGATCGCGGTCGCGTCCTGGCGGCCTAGCGGACCCAGCAGAGACAGCGGCAGTACCCCATACGGGTTGACCTGGCCGGCATTGATCGCCGTCTGCAAATTGGTCGCCTGGTATGTGCGTTGCGTCTCGGTCAGCGCGTCGCTGTAGTCATAGGTGCCAATAAACGACAATCGCCACCTGTCGGGCAGGTCCGCATTCAGAGTGAGGCCCGCATGGGCGGTACCTGTATTGGCATCTTGATGTAACGTCGCATTCGAAAGATAGCGATCGACCATCGCGTCATCGTCCTCGAGTGCGTATGGTGTGTTCGCTGGGACATCCAGGATGGCGGCTGGAAAGCCGTCCTTCGCCCGCGTAGTTGTATAGGTCGCCATGGCGTTGAATGACCCTTGCAAGGTCTGTGACAGCGTGTGGGAGAAGACGCTATTCAGTGAGTACGTATTGGATGCCGGCTCGAGCGTACGTGCGTCGCTATCATTGCCGATCGAACCGGTGGGATCGCTGATGGTCCCTGCCGTCGATGAGACGTCGCGGTCGCTCTCGAGAATGGGCTCCTGTGTCCGTACGCGTGCTACGACATTCACCCGGTCGTTGTCATGGATGCGACTGTAGTTCGCGTCCGCCATGTCGGACTCACCACCACCATCAGTGGATTCGCTGCCGGTGAGGTCGAAGACTTTGGCGCGAAAATTACGTCGCAGAATGATGTTGACCACCTTCTGCTGGGCGCCATATCCATATCTCAACGCCACCTCTTCGGGCAGGATGTCGACACGCAGAATCGACTCGGTCGGAAGGTCCCCCACTTCGTTAACGCCCGACACCCGCTTCCCATTGACTAGGATGATCGGCGCCGTGTTGCCTCGACCTTGATCGCTCTGTGTCTGCTGAGCAATATCGTTGAGCAGATCGTTGATCGTGCTGTCGCCATAAGCGGCAATCTGGGCGGGATTGAGTCGGTTCTCGGGTGGAATGTCACCAATCACGGCGCCAGGCACGGCGGCCTCGACGATGACCTCCTCTATTGGCTGATCCCCCTCCTCGTCAGTTTCCGGCGCTGAGGCAGCAGCCTGCGGGGTCGATGGGCTCGGCTCAGCGGCGTGGGCGGAAGCGGGTCGTAGCGCTGCCAAGGCAATCGTGGTGGCCAATGCAACGGGGATTGCGCGCAGAGTGGCTTTGATGGCAAATGAAACTTGACTCATCCGATATCTCTGACTCCAGCGCGCAGAAAGCAGGTCTTCCGGCTAACTCTTATTCAGAGGCTCAATATCCATCGCGATCAGTGACTGCCCTGCCAGGTTCTACCGACCGCTCTGCAGCAGGGTCCAATGCCTGCAGCCGTTGGGGTTGACGAGGTAGGCCATAAGCACCGCTGCAGGCACGATAAGTGAGGGCCAAATTCCGTCAAATGTCCCTATGGGTCTTCGATTTTCCAGCAGATGACTGAATGAACGCATTCATCGGAGCAAAGCTTCTTTCCAGCCCCACCACTCTACCGAAAGACCAGCCGTTCGAAATCCATGACGCGCGCTTGCGCGGCTTCATGCTTCGCGTTCAGCCAACTGGTATGCGCTCCTTCTAGACTCGATTTGGCCGTAAGCGCCGTATAGTGCTTGGCAACGCAGATGCGATGATGCCAGAGGACGCAGCGGAGCAATGTAAGAAAATCTTAGGAATCTTATTTGGGGGAAACATTGATGACGACGAACTTGGATTTCTTGTGACGATGTCGACGGTTTGGACCGGCATCTAAATCCACCCAATGGCGCATTGAAGAACATTCCAATTTACGCGCACGTGCCAGCACTCGACGCGTTTAGAAGTGTTTTCGTAGTCCACCCCCACCCACCCCACCGGGATGAGATCAACGTCGACTCCGTCCAGGTCGGGCGTCGCGAGGTATACCGAAAACGTATGCACGTCGCCGGCAGTCTTGAGTTGCGCGTAAAGTTCGGAAAGTCGCAGCTATCTCTCCTGTCACTGTACAACCGAGCGGCGTGCCGTCGCCCTGCGCTCGTGTCGGTCGCAATCGTCGAGTTGTGCTGTGTACTGTGTAAAGGTGGGTACCATTGCGCCGGTCGAAGCGCGGGAGCGATGTCAGAAGGTCCTCGGGAACGTGGAACATGGGCGGCATCCGTTGCACGGTCTCGGCGGAACGGACGGTATAAGCTTTGGAATGTTCATCGCCGACAACCACAGGGTGTGGGTCCATGCGAGTCGCCCAGGCACTGCAGCGGATAGCCGGCCTGCGGCTGGCTGCGGTGCTCAACCGTGCATTCGGACCTGAGAACCAGTTCGCATCAGGTTCAGAAAAGCGAGGCGCTGATCAGCATGTACGTACGCGGCTCGAGCGATTGACATTTTCCACGTAATTTCAATGGGTTAAATTAATTCGGCACTCCAGTTTTCCCTTGAATTCGAACATCGACTCGCTGTGTTCTGGTCAGAATGACTAGATCGCTAGAATCCAGGCAGCTGGCGTCGAAGCCGGCGAAGCCTTCTCAGACAAAGCCGCGGTCCGGGCATTGGCTATTGCAGGACGCCAAGGCTCGCTTCAGCGAACTCGTGCGCAAAGTTCGTAGCGAAGGGCCGCAGCATGTAACGGTGCATGGCCGCGACGAGGTGGTTGTCATTGCCGCCGAAGAATTCCGCCGGCTCAAGGGCAGTCGCACCGGACAATCGCTGATCGACGCGATCCAGTCGTCGCCCTACCGTGATGCCGACATTGAACCTGGACGCATGTCGCTGCCCGTCCGCGACGTATCGCTGTGACCGCATGGCTACTCGATACCAACGTCATTTCTGAGCTTCGCCGCCCGAAGCCTGAACCCAAGGTCGTCGCGTTCGTCCGGGGTCAACCCCTCGAAGCGCTTTACATCAGCGTCATCACTCTCGCCGAAATGCGCTTCGGCATCGAACTGCTGCCGGATGCTGCGCGCCGTTCCGAACTGAACAATTGGCTTGCCCATAAAGTGCGGCCGATGTTCGAGCAGCGCGTATTGGCAGTATCCGAGGACGTTATGTTCAAGTGGCGCCTCCTGGTCGAGGCGGGCCGCAAAGCAGGACATACTTTCTCGCAACCTGACGTTATCATCGCGGCCACCGCGCAGCACCACGGTCTTACGATCGTCTCACGCGACACGAAGGAGTACGACGTCGCGCGGATCGATGTCTTCAATCCTTGGGCGAACTCCCTTCCGGGGTCAATCTAACTCCCGCCTCGTCATGCCGCAGTCACGCAATCTGTATGAATTGCGCCGGGCACTCGATACGCCCGATGGGCTTGCGCATGGGGCAGGTCTTGACAGCGCGGACCCGGAATTTGATCCCCCACCGACGAAAGCAAATACGGATGCACGGCTCCTGCCTCCGCATTCGTCGGAGCTGGCACTCGAGTAGCCGAATAAGATGTGGCGATGACGCGCACGAAAGATGCCATCCATCGGGAACTGGTGCTCGAGCAGGCCAAATTCGCCGAACTTGAGCGCGCCCGCAAGGAGGCACGGACAAAGATCGAATTGCTTCGCTCGGAGCCTATTGCAGCCCAAAAGACAACATCCCGGCCCCTCTCCTTCTCCATCGGTGTGCAATGCAAGGTTCCGGAAACGCCGGCCGACAAGGTCAGCCTGTTTCGGTCTATGTTTCGAGGCCGACTGGACGTTTTCCCTACTCGATTCGTGAGCAAGAAAACGGGCAATCCCGGCTGCGGTCCCGCGTGCGCGAATAAGTGGGAGCCGGGGCTCTGCCTCCTCAAGTCCGGAGGTAAGTGCGGTGATTGCGTGAATCAGGCCTTCATCCCGGTCGATGATCAGATTGTGACGGATCACCTGAAGGGACGACACGTCATCGGCTGCTATCCGCTGCTCGAGGACGCAATACATCGCGGCGCGCGGTGCAGCATGAGTAGACTACCGCGCACGAGCAGTGAGCTGCTAACAATCCCACGTCACCGTTTGATTGGTAGGCATCTATGAACAGTGTTGCACCAGCCTCCCAAAGCCGCCCGTTCCGTGTGCCGTTGCTGATTCTATTGGCATCGCTCTTCGTGACGCTTTTGTTTTTCGTGATCCCCAGAGCACACTACCTTACCGACTTTTCGTTGACCTCATACAGCACCTACTTCTGGCCGCACCGCCGGTTTGGGCTGTTGTTCCACCTGACTGGCGGACTGATCGCAATCACTACGGGTTTGGTGCAAATCTGGTTGGGATTGACGCATCGCACCGGGACACTCCATCGCACAGTTGGGAAGTTCTACGCTTGTGGTGTAGCCGTCGGAAGCATTGGCGGCTTCTATCTTGGGTTTACGAGTCCCAGCCCGTTTGCCTATAAAGCCGGTTTGATTTCGCTGAATGTGGCGTGGCTCATTACAACCGGCATGGCGCTATATGCAATAAGCACCAAGCGAATTGAGCAACATCGCGAATGGATGCTGCGCAGTTACGTGGTGACCTTTTCATTCGTTATCTTTCGACTATCGACGGTGCTGCTCGGTATCCTCCTGTTCGGAAGAGACCCGGCACCGGGAACGCCCGAGTACAGTGAGCTTGCCACCACCATGGCATGGGCTGCGTGGGCGATTCCACTAGTGCTCGCAGAGCCATTGATTCAATTACGGGCGATGCGACGCTTGGCGCTCCGGTAATCAAGCCATCGTCCCCAGCTTCGATAGCAACGCCAACGTCTCCCCGATGATGCCGGTGCGAGCACGCTCATCAAAATTGTGAGTTCGCGAAACTCCCGATCGACGAACCTGAGCTGGCACGCGGGATTGCCTGGGGACAGGATTCGATTCTCCGGTTGTGTGAGGGTTGAGAGCCGTGCCGGGGCAGGTCGACCGCGGCCAATTGAGCCGGCCGGTTCGAGACGAAAACGGGGCAGATGGACTTGGGACGGCATCTGGCGGCCTCTGACAGGGTTTGATTGGTTCTCAAGTCATTGACTTTATTGGTGGAAGGGGAGGGACTCGAACCCTCGACCCCGGCATTGTGAGTGCCGTACCTTGGCTGCCAAGGCTTGATTGGGATCCGATCGTTGTCCCCAAGTCATTGATTACACTTAACTTCTAACTTTCGTCAATCTTGGGCGGCCGGCCGTTGCAACACCGAATGAGCCCATGAGAGCACATGGAAGCACGGGGTAATCACACGGATTTCACACGAACTGACGCCTTGGACCGGGCTGCGGTGCACGGGGTGGCAAACGTGGATTCTCCGGCCGACTTTTACTAGAATATGACTACAGTAGTCATATTCAGGTGAGGCATGCGAAAAATTCAACTGAAAGACGCCAAGGCGAAACTCTCGACTGTCGTAGACGATGCCGTGCAAGGTAAGCCCTCGATCATCACCCGCCACGGCAAACGCGAGGCGGTGCTGCTGTCCTACGAAGAATGGGAGCGATTGTCCAGGGTGCCTTCGTTCGGACGATTGCTCATGGCTGCCCCGTTTGTAGAAGATGACGTACCGCAGCGATCAACGGCGCCGCTGCGCGATGCGGGGTTATGAGCGATCGCTTCCTCGTCGACACCGACGTCCTATCGGCCGGCGCGCCTTCGAAAGCGCAGGTCATCTCCCAACTCATTGCGTGGCTGGACCGCAACTCGGAGCGGCTCTACCTGTCGGTCGTGACGATCGCGGAAATCGAGGATGGGATCGCCAAGTCAAAACGCCAAGGCTCGACACAAAAGGCCGCCCGCTTGCGCGAATGGCTGGAGACGCTGGTGCATCTTTACAGCCCGCGAATCCTCCCCTTCGACCTCGCAGCAGCGCGAATCGCAGGAACCCTATCGGATAGGGCACGAGGCGTCGGGCACACGGCAGGGTTCGCCGATTTGGCAATCGGCGCGATCGCCCGGCAACACAACCTCACGATCCTTACACGCAACATCAAGCACTACATCCCACTCGGGCTCGCAGCGCATGATCCCATCGCAGAGCTGCCAGCAGAGTAAAGCAGTGCTCGGGCGATTCGTACCCGTACCGGAGCCAAATCCCGTTGCGCTCCTCCAACATGGTATGGGTCCAGATCATGCTCAGAGGATGTCCGCGAGGAAGACGCCCTCCCGCCGTGTATAGTTCCCTAAACCGGACAAGTTTTCCACACGGCGGTAATTCAAGCTGTCGCACTGCTGAGAGCACAGGGTAAACACACGGATTTCGCGCGAAGCGGCGGGGCATTTCGCCTGCGGACCGGAGGCAACGGGATCGATTACCGTTCGCCCTGGCCGAGTGGGGCTAGTTGCCTTGCAATACGGACAGCAGAATGAGCACTGATTCAATGCGCCGATTCGCTCTGATAGCGCTCGCAATAGCGGTCCCGACAGTGTGGGCGCCGGCGATATGCGCACAGTCGCCTCCGGCCATGCCGGCAGCCGCGCAGTTGTGCTCTGATAATCCAGAACCGGCATTCTGCCATGCCATCCGAGGCGTACGTGCGTCGGGTTGGCAAAGTCAGAGCCGGTCCGAGGTCATGGCCCCGCACGGCATGGTTGTGACGAGCCAGCCCCTGGCTGCACAGGCGGGAGTGCAGGTACTGATGCGCGGAGGGAATGCAGTCGATGCCGCGGTCGCAACTGCGGGTGTGCTGAGCATCACGGAACCGATGATGGTCGGCGTGGCATCCGATCTGTTCGCTGTCATCTACATCGCAAAGGACCACAGAGTCTACGTGCTCAACGCGAGCGGCATTGCGCCCACCGGCGCCACGCTCGAGCACCTGAACAAGCTGGGCTATCGTGATGACCCCGCTAACTGGGGACCCGCCTCGGGAATGCCACCCGGCGGAATCCTAACAGTCACCGTGCCGGGAGCAGTCTGGGGCTGGCAGGCCGTACTGCAGCGATTTGGCACGCGTTCATTCAAAGAACTGCTCGAACCGGCCGCCGAATACGCCGAGAAGGGCTTTCCGATCTCCGAACGGATCGCCAGCGACTGGAAGCTTCCGAACGGACTGCCGCTAAGCGGCTGCTGCACCCAACCCGACCCCGATTCTGTGAAGACGTGGTACATCAATGGACGGCCGCCGGCCCCAGGCCAAATATTCAAGAACCCGGACCTTGCACGCACCTTCCGTTTGCTCCAGCGCCAGGGCGCGGACGCCTTCTATAAAGGAGAAATTGCAAAGGCCATCGTGGCTAAATCTACGGCACTCGGCGGCACGATGACTCTGGAGGATCTTGCCAGCTATCACGGGGAATGGGTCGTGCCGGCGCGTACAAAGTACCACGACTTCGACGTCGTCGAATTGCCGCCGCCATCGCAAGCGTGGGCGGCGGAGGAGATCCTCAACATCCTGCAACAGTGCCTGTCGAGGTGGGCGCCCGGAGACACTCTTGCCTCCCTTGGTCCAACGAACCCGCAGTACTGGCACATGCTCGTCGAGGCGAAGAAGCTCGCTTATGCCGATCTCCTGCGATACAACGCTGATCCCAATTTTGTGACCGTTCCATTGGGAAGGCTGTTATCCCCAGAACATGCGGCATCGCTGTGCGCAAAGTTTGATTCTCAGCATGCGTCCGCCACCGGTCCACCGAGCGGCGCCGATCCGAAAGGCGACACCATTGTTCTGTCCACGGCGGACGAGGAAGGAAACATGGTGTCGTGGGTCAACAGTAACTTCGCCGCTTTCGGATCTGGCATCACGGTGCCCGGCTACGGCTTCGTGCTCCACAACCGCGGCGGCCTCTTCTCGCTTGACCCGAATAGCCCGAACGCGATTGCTCCGCACAAGAGGCCATTCAATACCTTGTCTGCCGAATTCCTGATGCGCAACGGAGAGCCGGTGATGACCGTAACGCTGATGGGCGGAGACATGCAGGCGCAGGGACATGCGCAGCTGCTCGTCGACGTCATTGACCTCGGAGCCAACGTGCAGGCCGCGGCGGACATGGCGCGCTTCCGGCACAATCAGGTAGCCAATGTGCTGAGTCTGGAGTCCTCATTGTATGACGTCGTCGGACCCGCCCTCGGTGCGATGGGGCATAAGGTCCGACGCATCAACGGCACCGATGTCGGCGGTGTGCAGGTCATCGAGGCTGTTCCGGCCGACCCATTGCGGTATTACCGCGGCGGCTCGGACTTCAGAAAGGACGGGCAAGCGGTTGGATGGTGATGAAATCCAAGATGGTGGAAAGGGAGGGACTCGAACCCTCGACCCCGGCATTATGAGTGCCTTACTTTGGTGTTAAGTAACTGATTCTAAACAGGTTGGGCAGACGGCCGTTGCAGCTAAGTGCCTGAAAGTGCATGGACGTGCAGGAGAGATTCCCGCAATTTCCCCGCGCGTGAACATGAATTGCGAACACCTCGGAGCGCATCCCATTTCTGCGATTTTAAACGTCGACCCAGGCTTGTATGTCCGAATGGGGCCGAGACGCCTAAATCTCCGCTAGACGGCGTATCGTGTCTGGGAATCGTTGTAGCATACGAATTAGCAAAGCGGCTTGAGCATTTGGTTTCGCTCGTCCCTGCTCCCAGTTCTCAAGTGTCCGCACATTCGTACGCAGGTACCCCGCGAACAACCCCCGCGAAAGATTCATGTCCTCGCGGACCTTGGCAAGTTCGCGAGCTGTGATAGTCGGTACGGGCTTCACTTTCATTGCATGCGTACGTAACGTTCGCTTGCCGGCACGCTGCTCGGCCAGGGCGTCAAAACCCTCGACCAGTTCGTTAAACAGATCACGCTTTTTCGTCATGGGTGGTTTCTCCTCAACTTTAGTTCTCCCTTCACACGCTCCTTCAATGCCTCTCGTTGCTTGGGCGTCATATCATCCATCTCATCCTTGTCGTACAGCGTGAACAGCCAAAATTCTGGTCCGCCGGTCCAGAAGTAATAGATCACACGCAGACCACCGCGCTTGCCTTTGCCTCGACGCGAGTCGCCAAAGCGTAACTTCCGCAACCCACACCGGTCCCCACAATCTGGTCACCGGCCTCGGGGTTGCCCATCAGGGCCAATTGCAAGCCGCGGAAGCTGTCGTCATCGAGGTACTCTTCGCGATGCCGTTCGAAAGCCGGCAACTCAATGAAGACTGCTTTCATCGGCAGCTAGTATACGCAGATTGCGTATAGATACCAGCACCCCGTTGCGAAAAGCTTAATCGCCTTAAGCCTATAATTTATATAGACTTATGCTCCGCTGACGAATCTTGACTCTCGATTCTGGCGCATCCGCGCCGGGGATGACCCGCGCTATTTCTGACTGCTCCGCCATATCGCTGCTTTTGCAGCCGCCGAATATCAATCGCCTTGAGCAGGTCTCAACAGCGCGGACCGAGGATTCGCTCTCCCACCGACGAAATTAAATTTGGATGCACGGCTCCCTGTCTCCCCTTTCATCGGACCTCGAACTCACGTAATCCGAAGATAAGATGAGGCCATGATGCGCACGAAAGACGCCATCCATCAGGAACTTGCCATCGAGCAGGCCAGACTCGCCGAACTTGAGCGCGCCCGCGAGGAGGCACGGACAAAGATCGAATTGCTTCGCTCGGAGCTTACTGCAGCCCAGCGGACAACATCCCGGTCACTACCCCTCTCCTTTGGCGTGCAAAGCAAGGCTCCGGACTCGCCTGCCGATAAGGTTGGCGATCATCTGACGCCCGCTGTGTTGCTATCCTTGAACACGGGACTGCGCCGCGGCGAGGTTCTCAAGTTGCGATGGAGTTCCGTAGACTTCAACCGTCGCCTCCTTACCGTCGAAGGCAGAAATGCCAAGAACCGTCAAACTCGTCACGTACCCCTGAATGAAGAAGCGATGAACGTGTTGCGGCGCTGGCGCGAGCAGTCAGGAGGCAGCGCAAAGGTCTTTGACGTAGCCACACGTTTTCAGACCGCGTGGAAAAAGTTGCTCCTGCGCGCAGGGATCACTCATTTCCGCTGGCACGATCTGCGCCATCACTTTGCCTCGCGTCTCGTCCAGCGGGGAGTTCCGCTGAATACGGTGCGCGACCTCCTGGGTCACAGCTCCGTCGGCATGTCCCTTCGCTACGCGCACCTGGCGCCTGATCAGCGTCGCGAGGCCGTGGCCAAGTTGAACGAAAAGCCGATTCTTGCTCTTACCCTGCGCTTACCGCGGAACAACTTTCCGGCGACGAGCTTCTATCCCATTGAAATTTAATGGTGGAAAGGGAGGGAATCGAACCCTCGACCCCGGCATTATGAG
>DATHMK010000051.1:0-22937 GCA_035487155.1 Steroidobacteraceae bacterium | reverse complement strand
GTGCGCAAGCTTGAATTCAAGCGCATGTTCAACGGCGAGATGGACTCACACTCGGCGTTTCTGGACATTCAAGCCGGCGCCGGGGGCACGGAGGCCCAGGACTGGGCCCAGATGCTGCTGCGCATGTATCTGCGCTGGGGTGCCGCGCGCGGCTTCGCCTGCGAAGTCATCGACTCCAATCCCGGTGAAGTGGCCGGCATGAAGAGCGCCACCGTGCAGGTGACGGGCGAATACGCCTACGGCTGGTTGCGCACCGAGACCGGCGTGCACCGCCTGGTGCGCAAGTCACCGTTCGACTCGGGTAATCGCCGCCACACCTCCTTCGCCTCGGTGTTCGTGTCGCCTGAAATCGACGACGACATCGAAATCGACATCAATCCGGCGGACCTGAAGACCGATGTCTATCGCTCCAGCGGTGCCGGCGGCCAGCACGTCAACAAGACCGAGTCGGCGGTGCGCATCACCCATATTCCCAGCGGCATCGTCGTCGCCTGCCAGAACGAGCGCAGCCAGCACAAGAACCGCTCCACCGCGATGAAGATGCTGAAGGCGAAGTTGTACGAGCTCGAGGTCAACAAGCGCAATGCGGCAGCCCAGGTGCTCGAGGACTCCAAGTCCGATGTCAGCTGGGGGCACCAGATCCGCTCCTATGTTCTGGATCAGTCGCGCATCAAGGATCTGCGTACCGGCGTTGAAGTGGGCAATACCGGCGCCGTGCTCGACGGTGACCTGGACCAGTTTTTGGAGGCGGCCCTGAAGGCCGGTGTCAACTGATGGACGATGAAAATCCGCTGATCGCCGAACGGCGCGCGAAGCTTGCGAAACTGCGCGCCGCCGGGGTGGCCTTTCCGAATGATTTCCGGCGCGACGCGCTGGCCGGGGACCTGCACGCCGCCTTCGGCGGCCGTGACGATGAGTGGCTGGTGGCAAACCCGACGCCGGTGAAGGTCGGCGGTCGCATGATGTTCAAGCGCGTCATGGGCAAGGCGAGCTTCGCCAAGCTCGCCGATCGCACCGGCCAGATCCAGCTGTTCCTGCAGGCCGAAAGCCTCGGCGGCGGCTACGAGGAATTCAAGGCCGCCGACGTCGGCGACATCCTGGGCGCCGAAGGGGTGTTGTTCCGGACCAAGACCGGCGAGCTCTCGGTGCGCGTCAGCGCGCTGCGCACCCTGGTGAAGTCGCTGCGGCCGCTGCCGGACAAGTGGCATGGCATCGCCGATGTGGACATGCGCTACCGCCAGCGCTACGTCGATCTGATCATGACCGAGGCCAGTCGCGAGATCTTCCGCACCCGCGCGCGGATCGTGCGCTACCTGCGCGACTTCCTGGATGCGCTCGACTTCCTGGAAGTCGAGACGCCGATGATGCAGCCCATACCGGGGGGCGCGGCGGCCCGGCCCTTCGTCACGCATTACAATGCGCTCGACCAGGATGTGTACCTGCGCATCGCCCCGGAGCTGTACCTGAAGCGCCTGGTGGTGGGCGGCTTCGAGCGGGTGTACGAGCTGAACCGTGTGTTTCGCAACGAGGGCCTCTCCACGCGGCACAACCCGGAATTCACCATGCTGGAGCTGTATCTGGCCTACGGGGATTACCGCGACCTGATGGACTGGGCGGAAAAGGCGCTGCGCGGCATGGCGCAGGCCATCAAGGGCCGTGACAGCATCGAGTACCAGGGCTACACCTACCAGCTCGGCAAACCGTTCCGCCGCGTGACGGTGGAGCAGGCCATCCGGGAGCGCAATCCGGAACTGGATCCGGCCATGTTGCGTGACCTGCCCGCGCTGCGTCGGGCCTGTGACCGGTTGGCGATTCCCTTCAGCGACCGCGACGGCGCCGGCAAGCTGCAGATCGAGATTTTCGAAAAGACGGTCGAGCAGACCCTCATCGAGCCGACCTTCGTGTACGCCTATCCGGTGGAAGTCTCGCCGCTGTCGCGCGCCAACGACCAGGATCCCTTCATCACCGACCGCTTCGAGTTCTTCATCGCCGGCCGCGAGCTCGCCAACGGCTTCTCCGAACTGAATGATCCGGAGGATCAGGCCGCGCGCTTCCTGGCGCAGGTGGCCCGCAAGGACAAGGGCGATGAGGAGGCGATGTTCTACGACGCTGACTACGTGCGCGCCCTGGAATACGGCATGCCGCCCACGGCCGGTCTTGGCGTTGGCATCGATCGGCTGGTCATGTTGTTCACCGATTCGCCCTCGATCCGCGATGTGATCGCCTTCCCGCAGCTGCGGCCGGAAGGCTGAGTGGAGGCGCCAGTCGGCGTATTCGACTCGGGTATCGGCGGGCTGACGGTGCTGGCCGCGCTGCTGCAGGCGCTGCCGCACGAGCGCTTCGTGTACCTGGGCGATACGGCGCGATTGCCCTATGGCACCAAGAGCGCCCACACCGTGGAGCGCTACGCGGTGCAGGCCGCGCAGGCGCTGATGGGGCGCGGCGTCAAATCCCTGGTGGTGGCCTGCAACACCGCCGCCTCCGTCGGACTGGACGCGGTGCGGGCGCACAGCGGCGCTGTGCCCGTCATCGGCGTGATCGAACCGGGCGCCGAGGCGGCCTGTGCCGCCACCGGCAGCGGCCACATCATGGTGATCGCCACCGAAGCCACGGTGCGCGGGGGCGCCTACGAACGGGCGATACTGCAACGTCGGGCCGATGCCCGGGTGGTGCAGCTGCCCGCGCAGCTGCTGGTGGCCTTGGCCGAAGAAGGGCTGGTGGCAGGGCCGGTGGCCGCGGGCATTGTCAGTCACTACCTGGGGCCCGTGTTTGCCGAGGATCCACCCGATACGCTGGTGCTGGGGTGCACGCATTTTCCGACACTGGCGCCCACCATCCGCGATGTGGTGGGTCCGCAGGTGCGCATTGTCGACTCCGCGCTGACCACGGCGGCGGCGGTGCGCGAGCAGCTGCTGGGCGCGGGTCTTGCGCGCCGCGCCGGCGCGCCTTCGGTGCAGTTCATCGCCACCGATGGGGCCGAGCGCTTCGCGCGCGTGGGCAGCCGTTTCCTGGGTCGCGCCATCGATGCGCGACGGATCGAACTGATCGATCTCTAGGGCTGCGCGAACGGCAGCGCGTAGGGCAGGGGCAGCTGTTGTGCCGCAATCCGGGTCTGGGCGGAAGCGGCGGCGGCTTCAGGCTCCTCGCTGCCCGGTGCGGCGGGCGCCACCGCCAGGAATTCGCAGCGCCCCTCCGCCACCGGCACCGAGGCGACGACCTTGAAGCTGCGCCCATCCCCCAAAGTGCCGCTGTCTGCGGGGCCCAGCGCGCAGGGCCGCTCGGAGACAAAGCGTTGCATGCGGCGCTTGACCTGCCCGCGGTAGTGGGCGCGCGCGATGATCTCCTGTCCGGTGTAGCAGCCCTTGTCCAGCGCGATGCCGCCGAGCAGATCCAGGTTCAGCATCTGCGCCACGAAGGCTTCGCTGCTCGGGAGGTACACCTGGGGCAGGCCCTCGGCAATGTCGCTGGCCACCCAGTCCTCCCGGGTGCCGGTGTCGGCCCGCTGCAGGGCGGCCGGCTCGAGCTGCGGCACCAGCAGCAGGTGGCGGCTGCTGCCATAGGGCAACGACAGCGCCGAGCCCGGCAGCGGCGGGGGTTCGCCGCGCAACCCCAGGATCTGCCACTGCGCCGAGTCGTCCGTGATCCGCACCTTGGCGCGCAGCACGAAGCGGCTGAGCCTGGCCACCACCACCGGCACCAGCTCCAGCGGCAGGATGGCGAGCAGGTCATCGGCCAGGCGCGTCAGGCGCAGCAAGGCAATGGCCCGCCCCTGCGGGGTGTGGTAGCCGGACAGCTGCAGTTGCCCGTGGCGCACTGTCGCGGTGTCGTTGGACAGCTGGCCCTGCAGAAAACGGCCCGCGTCCGCACCGTGGGCCCGCAGCACTCCCAGCCCGAGCTCGGTTATGAGCCGCCAACCACTGTGCATGATCCTGTTTTCCTTAGGGCTTTCATGGGCGCTTTCATGGCCTGTTGAGCCGAATTCTGGCAGACTTCCGCACGTCCATGCAGGTACCCTCAGAATTCCCCGCCGCGACCGTTGCAGCCCCGGCCCCCGAACCGGTTGCCGGCGCCGTGCCCGTCGCCGTGCCGTCACCACCGCGTGAAATCGGTGGCCCGGCAGGACCTGAACCCACGCGCTACGGCGACTGGGAGCGCAAGGGTCGCTGCATCGATTTCTGATTGACCGCGATTGTCGCGGCCCGTTCCGCACGGGTCGCAGGAGCACTCATGCGCGCCCGACCCCTGTCCCCCCACATGACGATCTACCGGATGAGCCGGTACAGCATGCTCAGCTCCTTCGCCAATCGCGTCACGGGTGCGGCGCTCAGTGCCGGCCTGGTGCTCTTCATCTACTGGCTCACGGCACTGGCGCGCGGTGCCCGCGCCTATGCCCGCGCCCAGGAGGTGCTCGGATCCGGCGTGGCCAAGGTTCTGTACGTCGCGCTCATTGCGGCCTTCTGCTACCACCTGGTGGCCGGAGTCCGCCATCTCATCTGGGACACCGGCCACGGCCTTGAGAAGGCGCAGTCGCAGCGCAGCGCCTGGCTGGTCATCGGTGCCGCGGTGCTGCTCACAATGCTGTGCGCACGCTGGGCCTTTCGCGCCCGGGAGGGCTTGTAGATGAGTCTGCAGACGCCGCTGGGCCGGGTACGCGGGCTGGGCTCCGCCGGCAACGGTGTGCACCACTGGTGGGTGCAGCGTCTGACCTCGCTGGCACTGGTGCCGCTGGCGGTGTGGCTGCTGGTGTCGCTGCTGACACTGCCGGGGCTGGATTTCGTGACCCTGGTGTCCTGGATGGCGGGCACCTGGACCGCAAGCCTGCTCACGCTGTTCGTGCTCATCGCCTGCTGGCATTCCAGCCTCGGCATCCAGGTGATCCTCGAGGACTATGTGCATGAGCAAGGCCTGAAGACCCTGAGCCTGGTGCTGTCGGGCTTCATCCACGCCGTCCTGGCCGCCGTCGGCGTGTTCGCCGTGCTGCGCATCGCCTTCGGGAGCCCGCTGTGAGTGCCTATGAATTCATCGACCACACCTACGATGTGGTGGTCGTGGGCGCCGGGGGTGCCGGACTGCGTGCCACGCTCGGCCTGGCCGAGGCCGGCCTGTCCACGGCCTGCATCAGCAAGCTCTTCCCCACGCGCAGCCATACCGTGGCGGCGCAGGGCGGCATCAGCGCGGCCCTGGGCAATATGGGTCCGGATGACTGGCGCTGGCACATGTACGACACGGTCAAGGGCTCTGACTGGCTCGGGGACCAGGACGCGATCGAACTGATGTGCAAGGAGGCACCGGCCGCCGTCATCGAACTGGAGCACTACGGCATGCCGTTCTCGCGCACCGATCAGGGCCGCATCTATCAGCGTCCCTTCGGCGGCATGACCACCCATTACGGCAAAGGCACCGCCCAGCGCACCTGCGCGGCAGCGGATCGCACCGGGCATGCGATGCTGCATACCCTGTATCAGCAGTCGATCCGGCATGAGGCGACCTTCTTCGTCGAGTACTTCGCCATTGATCTGATGATGGAGAACGGCGAATGTCGCGGCGTCGTGGCGCTGGACATGAACGAGGGCCAGCTGCACCGCTTCCGGGCCCACCGCACCATCCTCGCCACCGGCGGCTATGGCCGCGCCTACTTCTCCTGCACCTCGGCGCATTCCTGCACCGGTGATGGCAATGCCATGGTGCTGCGCGCCGGGCTGCCGCTCTCGGACATGGAGTTCGTGCAGTTCCATCCCACCGGCATCTACACCGCGGGCTGTCTGATCACCGAAGGGGCGCGCGGCGAGGGCGGTTATCTCACCAATGCCGCGGGTGATCGCTTCATGGAGCGCTATGCGCCCAATGCCAAGGACCTGGCCTCGCGCGATGTGGTCAGCCGTGCCATGACCATCGAGATCCGCGAGGGCCGCGGGGTCGGCGAACACAAGGATCACATCCATCTGCACCTGGAACACCTCGGACCCGAGGTCATCCACGAGCGCCTGCCCGGGATTGCCGAAACCGCGCGTATTTTCGCCGACGTGGATGTGACGCAGCAGCCGATTCCGGTGTTGCCGACGGTTCACTACAACATGGGCGGCATTCCCTGTAACTATCACGGTGAGGCGCTGTGTCCGCGCGCCGGCAACGTCGAGGCGGTGGTGCCGGGGCTGATGGCGGTGGGCGAGGCGGCCTGCGTGTCGGTCCATGGCGCCAATCGTCTGGGGTCGAACTCGCTGCTGGACCTGGTGGTGTTCGGCCGCGAGGCGGCGCGACGCTGCGCCGAGGTGCTCAAGCCCAACGCCCGTCACCGCCCGCTGGGCGCCGAGGCCGCCGAGCCTGCCGTCACGCGCCTGGAGCGCTTGCGCCAGGCAAACGGTTCGCGGCCCACGGCCGAGATCCGCCTGGAAATGCAGCGCATCATGCAAACCGACGCGGCGGTGTTTCGCACCGGACAGTCGCTGTCCGAGGGCGTGGCGAAGCTGCAAGGAACCTTTGCCTCGCTGGCGCAGGTGAAGATCTCCGACCGCAGCCTGGTATGGAACACGGACCTTTTGGAAACCCTGGAACTGGACAACCTGCTGCTGCAGGCGACCGCCACCATCAACTCCGCCGTGAATCGCACCGAGAGCCGTGGCGCGCATGCCCGCGAGGATTTCCCGAACCGTGACGATGCCAACTGGATGAAGCACACCCTGGTCTGGGTGGACAGCGGCGGCAAGGTGAGTTTCGACTACCGCCCGGTGCACATGCGGACCATGACCGATGAGGTCGAGGTGATTCCACCCAAGGCGCGCACGTATTAAGAGAGGTTATCAAGGTCAATGGTTGAACTGACGTTACCGGCCGGCTCGAAGATCAATCCGCATGGGCGAGTCCACAAGGCCGCCAGCGGCGCCGCCGCCGTGCGCACCTTTCGTATCTACCGCTACGATCCGGATTCAGGGGACAACCCGCGCATCGACAGCTTCGAGGTGGACACCAAGGCCTGCGGGCCCATGGTTCTGGATGCCCTGATCCACATCAAGGCGAAGATCGACTCCTCGGTCACTTTCCGCCGCTCCTGCCGCGAGGGCATCTGCGGCTCCTGTGCCATGAACATCAATGGCCTGAACTGCCTGGCCTGTACCACGGCCATCGGTGATCTGGGCGGGGAGGTGAGGATCTACCCCTTGCCGCACATGCCGGTGGTGAAGGACCTGGTGCCGGACCTGACGAACTTCTATGCGCAGTACGCCTCGGTGGAGCCGTGGCTGAAGACCCGTACGCCCGCGCCGCCCGACCGGGAGCGGCTGCAGTCCAAGGAGGATCAGGTCCTCATTGATCGCCCCGCCGCCTGCATCCTGTGCGCCTGCTGTTCGACCGGTTGCCCCAGCTACTGGTGGAACAGCGATCGCTACCTGGGGCCGGCGGCGCTGCTGGCCGCCTACCGCTGGATCGTCGACAGCCGCGATGAGTCCTCGGGCGAGCGGCTGGATCAGCTGAACGACCCCTTCAAGCTCTATCGCTGCCACACCATTATGAACTGCACCGACGTGTGCCCGAAGGACCTCAATCCGGCCCGCGCCATAGCCGAGATCAAGAAGAAAATGCTGGAGCGGCAGCACTGAGCGCCCCGGAGGCGGATGCTGCGGTGCCGGATGTCCGCCAGCGCCGCCTGCTGTGGCACTGCCGCCGTGGCATGAAGGAGTTGGACGAACTCCTGACGCGCTTTGTGCGGGACCGCTACCCCATGGCGCCGGCCGGCCAGCAGGCCGCCTTCGAAGCCCTCCTGGCCCTGTCGGACCCGCAGATTGCCGATTATCTGCTGGGCTATGCCATCCCCCCCGATCCGGAGGTGGCGGCGGTGGTCCGGTCGGTCCTGGGACAGTGAACTTTCCGGACCCTTGCCAGTCTATCCAGGCGCGGCGAGGCAATCTGTCCCGTGTGCGGCACGAGAGTAAAGTGTAGGGAATGACTGCCGACGCAAGCGACTTGAGCCTGGTCCAACGTGTGCAACGCGGGGACAAGGGGGCTTTTGATGTGCTGGTTCTCAAGTACCAGCACAAAGTGGTCAAGCTGGTCATGCGTTATGTCCGCAACCCCGCCGAAGCCGAGGACATCGCCCAGGATGCCTTCATCAAGGCCTACCGGGCGCTGCCCCAGTTCCGTGGCGACAGCGCCTTCTATACCTGGCTGTACCGCATTGCCATCAACACCGCCAAGAACGCCGTCGTTGCGCGTGACCGCAACCCGGTTGACTTTGACCTGGACATGACCAACAACGACGAGTCCTACGAAATGCAAGGCAGACTGAAGGATTCCGAGACCCCCGAGGCCCTGGTGCTGACGGATGAGATCCGCACCACGGTGAATGCCGCCATCGCCAACCTGCCGGATGACCTGCGCACGGCGATCGTGCTGCGTGAGCTCGAAGGCCTCTCCTATGAAGAGATTGCAGCCACCATGGATTGCCCTGTGGGGACGGTCCGGTCGCGAATTTTCCGCGCGCGTGAGGCGATCGACAGCCGCCTGCGCGAGGTCTTCGAGGGTGGATTGGGTCGGGCGGAGGAAATCGGATGAGCAAGGAAGAGCTGGAAAGCCAACTTTCGGCGATGTTCGACGACGAGCTACCCGGCGAGGAGTGCGAGCTCCTGGCGCGGCGTCTGGCGCGCGACGAACAGCTGCGGGAACGGTGGGGCCGCTACGCGGCCATCGGCGCCTGTATCCGTGGCGAGCCCGGGGTGCGGTTGCAGACCACCCTGGCCGGCAAGGTCAGCGCCGCCCTGAAGCAGGAGAGCGCCCAGAACGGGGTGCCCGCGACCGACCGCCACCGACACGGCTGGGTGAGGCCCTGGGTGACCTCGCTGGCCGGCTTGGCGTCCGCCGCGGCGGTGGCCGCGGTGGCCATCCTGTGGATGCGCAGCGAAGCACCCGCGCTGGTGGCTCACAATGCCCCGGTGCAGAACCCGCCGGCGCCGTCGCTGCAGAGTCTGCCGGCGACCGCACCGCAGCTGGCTGCGGTGAGCCCGGCGGTGCGGGTGCATCAATCGCATGAGCCGGACAGCTATGTGACCCCGGCGGCGGTGGCGCAGGCCCCGAGCCTGGTGCCCCCGACCGAGCTTGCCAACTACATCGTCGCCCACAGCGCGTATTCCGGACCGCTGATGCGACGCAACGCACTGTCGGCGCTGGTGGCGGGGGATTCCGCGGCGCCGCAGGTCAACGCTCAACCCATACCCGCGGTCGTGACAGGCAAATGACTCGGGTGCGTGCGGCGTGCGAGCCCTTGTTGTGGCTCGCCATGTCGGTGGCGAGCGCCGCGGCGCTGGGCGCGGACACGCCGCAATCCTGGCTGGATCGCATGAACGCCGCCCTGACCAGCCGCAACTACGAGGGCGTGTTTTCCCACTGGCAAAGCGGCAAGGTCGAGACCCTGCGGATCGTGCACCGGGTGCTCGACGGCGCGGTGACCGAGCGGTTGGAGTCCCTGGATGGCTCGGGGCGGCAGATCTTTCGCAATGGCGCCGAACTCACCTGCTACCTGCCCGACCAGCGCACGGTGCTGGTGGAGAAGGCGCCACCGAGCCTGCTGCCGGCCGGGTTACCCAAATTCGATGCCTCGATGGCGGATTTCTACCAGCTGGACAATCAGGGCACCATGCGCCAGATGGGCCAGAAGGCCGAACTGATCACCGTCACCCCGCGCGACGGCTATCGCTATGGCTACCGGCTGTGGATCCAGCGCTCCTCCGGCATGCCCCTGAAAACCGAGCTGATCGACACCAACGGCAACATCATCGAGGAAGTGGTGTTCTCCAGCCTGTCGCTGCCGCATCACATCGCCGATGAGGAATTCAAGCCGCAACTGGTGACCACGGGCTTTGCCTGGCTGCGCGAAGATCCGGCGCCGGCCGTCACCGCCGAGGGTCCCGGGGTGTGGAACAACGCGCCCCTGCCGCCCGGCTTTCACCTGGCGGCCCAGACCGCCCAGATGATGCCCGGGGTCACGGTGCCGGTGACGCACCTGGTGTTCAGCGATGGGGTGGCGACGGTCTCGGTGTTCATCCAGACCGAGGTCTTTCACGATGCGCCGAATCAGGTCGGAGCCGCCATGGCGCAGGTCGGATCCTCCTCCGCCTTCACCTCGGTGCGCTCCGGGCACAAATACGTGGCGCTGGGTGAGGTGCCCCCGGCCACCGTGCGCTTCATCATCGAGGGACTGATGCACCAGTCCCTGGGCCAGGCGCTGGGCGTGCCGCCCCAGCCAACGTCGGCGCAGCTGCAACCCACTCAGGGCGGCAAATAAGGTCGAGCCGGTGCGCCTCACAATAGTGCATCGCCAGGACTGCGAGCTGTGCGATCAGATGGTGGCGGAGCTGTCGGCCCTGGGCCGGCGCGAGGCGCTGCCGCCCCTGGAGGTGGTGGACGTGGACGCGGACCCGGAACTGCAGCGCCGCCACGGATTGACGGTGCCGGTGCTGCTGCTGGATGGCACCGTGGTATGCCGTCAGCACCTCCAGCCCGATGAATTGCTGAGGATTCTGCGCCCCCGCTAGGCTGCCCGGCACGCCGGCCTGTCCCTCTATATAATGCGCCCCGGCCGCAAGACCCCTTCCGCGCGCCGGACATTCATCCTTTCATGCGGCTTATACGTAACTTCTCCATCATCGCGCACGTTGACCACGGCAAATCCACCTTGGCGGACCGGCTCATACAGCTGTGTGGGGGCCTGGATGCCCGTGAGATGCAGGAGCAGGTTCTGGACTCCATGGACCTGGAGCGCGAACGCGGCATCACCATCAAGGCGCAGAGCGTCACGCTTTTGTATGACGCCCGGGATGGGCAGCGCTACGAGCTGAACCTCATCGACACCCCGGGCCATGTCGACTTCTCCTATGAGGTGTCCCGCTCGCTCGCGGCCTGCGATGGCGCGCTGCTGGTCGTGGATGCCTCCCAGGGCGTCGAAGCGCAGAGTGTCGCCAACTGCTACACCGCCATCGAGCAGGGATTGGAAGTCCTGCCGGTCATCAACAAAATCGACCTGCCCTCGGCCGATCCGGACCGGGTGGTGAAGGAGATCGAGGAGATCATCGGCATCACGGCCGATGATGCCGTACGGGTCAGCGCCAAGACCGGCGAGGGCGTGCCGGAGCTGCTCGAGGCGCTGATCCGGCGCATCCCGCAACCGAAGGGCGATCCGCAGGCGCCGCTGCAGGCGCTGATCGTGGACTCCTGGTTCGACAACTATGTCGGGGTGGTGTCGCTGGTGCGCGTGGTCAACGGCACGCTGAAGATCGGGGACAAATTCCGCGTGATGTCCACCGGCCGCAGCCACAGCGCCGACAAGGTCGGCCGATTCATGCCCAAGTCGGTGATGTTGCCGGAACTGTCCGCAGGCCAGGTGGGCTTCGTCATCGCCGGTATCAAGGAGATCGATGGGGCCCCGGTGGGCGATACCATCACCCTGGAGCACCGCCAGGCATCCGGCCCGCTGCCGGGTTTCCGCCAGATCAAGCCGCGGGTGTTCGCCGGCGTATTCCCGGTCAACTCCGAGGACTACGAGTCCTTCCGCGACGCGCTGGCGAAGCTGAAATTGAACGACTCGGCGCTGCATTACGAACCGGAGGTCTCCGGCGCGCTGGGTTTTGGCTTTCGCATCGGCTTCCTCGGGCTGCTGCACATGGATATCGTCCAGGAGCGCCTGGAACGCGAATACGAGCTCGAACTCATCACCAGCGCCCCGACCGTGGTCTACGAAGTGGCGCGCACCGATGGCACGCTGGTGTACGTGGACAATCCGGCGAAACTCCCGGTGCCCAACGAGATCGAGGACCTGCGCGAACCCATCATTCTGGCCAATATCCTGGTGCCGCCGGATTATCTCGGGGCGGTGCTGAAGCTGTGCAACGACAAGCGCGGCGCGCAGAAGAAGATGCTGTACGTGGCCACCCAGGTGTCGCTGCAGTACGCGCTGCCCATGGCCGAGGTGGTCCTGGATTTCTTCGACCGGCTGAAGTCGGTCAGTCGGGGCTACGCTTCCTTTGACTATGAATTCAGCCATTTCGAGAGTGCGCCGCTGGTGAAGCTGGACATCCTCATCAATGCTGAAAAAGTCGATGCGCTGTCGATCATCGTCCATCGTGACCACGCCTATCAGCGGGGTCGTGAACTGGTGGACAAGATGCAGGAGCTCATTCCCCGGCAGATGTTCGAGGTCGCGGTCCAGGCCGCCATCGGCAGCGCCATCATCGCCCGGGCCACCGTCAAGGCGCTGCGCAAGAATGTGCTCGCCAAATGCTATGGCGGGGACCTCAGTCGCAAGCGCAAACTCCTGGAAAAGCAGAAGGCGGGCAAGAAGCGCATGAAGCAGGTGGGGTCGGTGGAGATCCCGCAGGAGGCCTTCCTCGCGGTATTGCAGATCGGACGCAAAGAATAGGAACCTTCATTCGATGTTGATGCAAATAATCACTGTTCTGGCCTGGATCGCCATTCCCGCCACCCTCATCGCCGTGGTGGATGATTGGTTTCTGCGGCCCCGGCGGCAGCTGGCGCTGGCGCCGCAGGTCGCACGCGACCCGCCGTTCATCACCGCCGTCTACTATGCGCTGCCGGTGCTGATCATCGCCGCGGTGATAAGCCTGCTGACCGCCGAGGAGCTGGACTTCAGCGCCGTACTGCTGCTCATCGCCGCGGTCACCGGCGTCATCTGGCTGGTGGATGTGGCGCTGTTCCAGCGGTTGCGCGCCCGGGCCGCGCAGGCGCAGGGCAAGAGCCTGGCGGATATTCCCGAGCCCGGCACGGTGGACTATGCGCGCAGCTTCTTCCCGGTGGCGCTGGCGGTGCTGCTGCTGCGCGCCTTCGTGTTCGAGCCGTTCCGCATTCCCTCCGATTCGATGATGCCGACGCTGCTGGACGGCGACTTCATCATCGTCAACAAGTTTGCCTACGGTCTGCGTCTGCCGGTGATCAACCGCAAGGTGGTATCGATCGGTGAACCGCAGCGCGGGGACGTGGTGGTGTTCCGCTACCCGCGCGATCCGCGCATCAACTACATCAAGCGTCTGGTGGGCCTGCCCGGTGATCGCGTCCAGGTGAAGGATGACAAGCTCATCGTCAATGGCCAGCCGGTGCCGGCGGCGGACCTGGGGCTGTATGAGGACGGTTGTTATGAGGGCATGCACCGCGCCTCCGAGCACCTGGGCCAGCATACGCACGAAATCATGTTCTGCCCGACCCCCGGAGACATCGGCTCTGATCCCTTGCCGACCTGCACCCGTAACCCGCCGCGCAGCTACGTCTGTGTGGCGCAGCAGGTCCCGGGCGAGCCGGATCGCGGTGACACGCAGTCGGACCTGGTGGTGCCGCCCGGCAGCTACCTCATGATCGGTGACAACCGCGACAACAGCGAGGACGGACGGTACTGGGGTTATGTGCCGGAGGCGAATCTGGTCGGCAAAGCGACCCGGATCTGGTTCAATTGGGATTGGGGCCGCAAGGGCGGACCGGTCTGGAGCCGAATAGGCACTCGCATCGAATAGGAGGGTCTCATGATCAGGCGACAACGCGGCGTGACGTTTATCGGTTGGCTGTTCCTGCTGATTCCGGTGGCCACTTTGGGCTACATGGGCATCCGCCTGGTACCGATCTATCTGAACTACATGCGCGTGGCGCACTCGCTGGATCTGACGGCGTCCGAAATGAAGGCCGACGATGTGGCCACGCTCACCCCGGCGCTGATCCGCTCAACGCTGTACAAGCACTTTGACATCGAAAGCATCAGCTTTCCGGACGTCAAGGATCTGGCGGTGACCCGGGATGGCGCCGGCTGGACCATCGAGGCCAAGTTCGAGGACTCCGCGCCGTTGTTTGGCAACATTTCCATGGTGGTCGACTTCGACAAGGTCAGCAAGATCGGTTGATGCCGCCGCGCATGGACTGGCCAGTACAGTGGGTGCGGGACCGGTTGGGCTACGAAGTGCGCGATGTGGCGCTGTTCAGCGCCGCGCTGACTCACCGCAGTGCGGCCCGCCCGCACAATGAAAGGCTGGAGTTCCTCGGTGATGCGGTGCTCAACCTCAGCATCGCCGAGCATCTGTACCGGGGTAATCCGCAGGCGGATGAAGGGGACTTAAGCCGCCTGCGGGCGTGGCTGGTGAGCAGTCCGCCGCTGGCGCAGACCGCCGCGCAAATCGGCCTGGGCGAGGTGCTGCGGCTGGGGTCCGGCGAACTGAAGACGGGTGGCTTCCGGCGCGAGTCCATCCTGGCCGATGCGCTGGAGGCGCTGCTCGGCGCCATCTACCTGGACGGCGGCCTGAGCGCGGCGCAGCGTGTGATATTCGAGCTCTTCGGGGAGCGCCTGGCGCATCTGCCGGACACCGATGATCTCAAGGATTCCAAGACCCGGCTGCAGGAACATCTGCAGTCCCGGGGGCTGCCGCTGCCCGCCTACGAGGTGGTGCGCACCGAAGGGGAAATCCATGCCCAGACCTTCTGGGTGCGTTGCGAAGTGAACACGCTGGGTCGGGAAGCCACCGGCCAGGGCCTGAGCCGCAGGCGCGCCGAGCAGGAGGCCGCGGCGCTGGTGCTGCGGGAGATTTTGGACAGTGAACCATGAATGAGGATTTTCGCTGCGGCTTTGCCGCCCTGGTCGGACGACCCAACGTCGGCAAGTCGACCCTGCTCAATACGCTCATCGGCCAGAAGCTGAGCATCGTCACGCCCCGACCCCAGACCACCCGGCATCGGGTGCTGGGCCTGCACGAGGATGCATCGGCGCAGATTGCCTTTGTCGATACCCCGGGCATCCACCAGGGCGCCAAGCGGGCGCTGAACCGCGCCATGAACCGCACCGCCGCCACGGTGCTGGCCGATGCGGATGTCTGCGTCTTCGTGCTCGAGGCGCTGCACTGGACCCGCGAGGAGGATCTGGTGCTCGAGCACCTGGTGCGCGGCGGCCGCCCGGTGATTGCCGCGGTCAACAAGGTCGACAAGGTGCATCCGCGTGAGCGCCTGCTGCCGTTTCTGGGCGAGCTCGCGCACCGCCACGAGTTCGCCGAGATCATCCCGATCAGCGCCACGAAGCGGGTGAACCTGCAGCCGCTGCTCAGTGCCATCACCAGGCTCCTGCCGGTGTCCCCGCCGCTGTTCCCCAGCGGTCAGGTCACCGACCGCGACCTGGCCTTCCGCATCAGCGAGATGATCCGCGAAAAGCTCACCCTGGAGCTGGATCAGGAGCTGCCCTACGGCATCGCCGTGGAAATCGAAGCCATGGGCGAGGATCAAGGGCAGCTGAATGTCTCGGCGGCCATCTGGGTGGACAGGGCCGGGCAGAAGCCCATCGTCATCGGCGCCGGCGGCGAGCGCCTCAAGCGCGTGGGCCGCAAGGCCCGCCTGGAACTGAACCATGTGCTGGGTGAGCGGCTGCATCTGACACTGTGGGTCAAGGTCCGTGAGAGCTGGGCGGACAGCGCCCGGGCGCTGACGGAGCTTGGTCTGGAATGACCCGCTCATGAAATCGCGCCGGACGCTGTTGGCGCAGGGCTATATCCTGCATGCCCTGGCTTACCGCGACACCAGCCGCATCCTCGAGGTCTTCACCCGCGAGCAGGGCCGGTTGTCGGTGTTTGCGCGCGGCGTACGCGGGCCCAAGGCGCGACTGGCCTCGCTCCTGCAGCCCTTCCAACCCTTGCTGATTTCCTTCAGTTCACAGGGGGATGCGGCGCAGCTGATCAGCGCCGAGAGCGGCGCGCAGGGTGCGCACGGTGCCCCCAGCCTGCGGTGCGGTCTGCCGCCCGCGGCGCTGCTGTCGGGGTTCTATCTCAATGAACTGCTGCTCAAGCTCACCACCCGCCATGATCCGCATGCGGAGCTGTTCGACAGCTATCAGCGCACCCTGCAGGCGCTGGCATCCGGGGCCGCCTTGGAGCCGGCGCTGCGCAGCTTCGAACTGCACCTGTTGCAGGAAGTGGGCTATGGGCTTGACCTCACCCAGACGGTGGCCGGTGGCGCGGTGAGCGCGCAGGGGTACTATCATTTCCGCCCGGCCGATGGCCTGCTCGCGACCACGGGTGAGCATTCCGGGGCACTGCGGGGCAGCTCGCTGCTGAATCTGGCCGCCGGCACGCTGGTTGAACCCGGGGAACTGGCGGAAGCCCGCCGGGTGCTGTCCGCGGCCCTGGAGCACTGCCTGGAAGGTCGGCCGATTGTCACGCGCGCGGTCGCGCGCGCCTGTGTGGGAAGTGCGCTGGTGCCCAAACCATGAACCACTCGAACATCCGCTTAGGCGTCAATATCGATCACATCGCCACCGTGCGGCAGGCGCGCCGCGCCGCCTACCCCGACCCGGTGCACGCGGCGCTGCTGGCCGAGCAGTCCGGGGCCGACAGCATCACCGTGCATCTGCGCGAGGACCGGCGCCATATCCAGGACCATGACGTGCGCAGCCTGCGAGCGCTGCTGCAGACCCGGATGAATCTGGAGCTGGCGCTGGTGGAGGAGATGCTGGCCATCGCCTGCGAACTGCAGCCCTCGGATTGTTGCCTGGTTCCCGAGAAGCGCGCTGAAGTCACCACCGAAGGGGGCCTGGATGCGGCCGCGCAGATTGCGCCGCTGCAGGAGGCGACGCGGCGCCTGGCGGCCGCGGGGGTGCGCGTCGCGCTGTTCATCGATCCGGATCCGCGCCAGGTCGAGGCCGCGGCGCGCATCGGGGCACCGGCCATCGAGCTGCATACCGGCGCCTATGCGGACAGTTCCGGCGCGGCACAGGCCGCGCAGCTGTCGCGGCTGCAGGCGAGCGCGCAACTGGGCGCGCGGCTGGGTCTGTCGGTGCACGCCGGCCACGGTCTGCACTATCACAACGTGCAACCGGTGGCGGCCATCCGCGAGATCATTGAACTGAACATCGGCCATGCGATCGTGGCCCGCGCGCTGTTCAGCGGCTTGCCCAGTGCCGTGCGCGACATGAAAGCCCTGATGCTGGCGGCGCGCGTGTGAACCTGCTGGTCTTTGACATCGAAACCGTGCCCGACACCGAGCTCGGGCGGCGCCTGCATGGGCTTGCGGGGCTGTCGGATGCGGATGTCGCCAAGGCGATGTTCACCTTGCGCCGCCAGGACACCGGCAGTGAGTTTCTCGGCGCTCCCCAGCAGCGCATCGTGGCGATCTCCTGCGTGCTGCGCAGCCGTGAAGGATTGAAGGTGTGGAGCCTCGGGGATCCTGAGTCTCCGGAAGAGGAGCTGATCGGGCGTTTCTTCGACGGGCTGGAGCGCTATACCCCGGATCTGGTGTCCTGGAACGGCGGCGGCTTCGATCTGCCGGTGCTGCAGTATCGCGCCCTGCGCGCCGGCATCCGCGCCGAGCGCTACTGGGAGACCGGTGAATCCGACACGGCATTCCGCTACAACAATTACCTGTCGCGCTTTCACTGGCGGCACATGGACCTGATGGACATCCTGTCGGGGTTCCAGGTGCGCTCGCGTGCGCCACTGGTGGAGGTGGCGACGCTGCTGGGTCTGCCGGGCAAGCTCGGGTTTTCCGGCGCGCAGGTGTGGGACGCCTGGCAGGCCGGGCAGATCGTGCGCATCCGCCAGTACTGCGAAACCGATGTGCTCAACACCTATCTCATCTACCTGCGCTTTGAGCTGATGCGCGGGCGCTTCACGGCGCAGGTCTATGCCGAGGAGGTCGCCCGGGTGAAGGCGCTGCTGGCGGCGGGCACCGAGCCGCACTTCGCCGAGTTCCTGCGGGCATGGGAGGCGCTGGCCGCGCCGCTCGGCACATGAGCCGCCGGCCCCGGATCGCGGCGCTGCCGGAGCAGGGCACGGTGGCGGCGCTCACTCACGATGGCGAAGGCATCATCCGTGAGGGCAAGACCGTCTTCGTCGGCGGCGCACTGCCCGGTGAGCTCATACGCTTCCGGCGCCTGCGCAGTCACCGCGGGCATGATGAAGGCCAGTTGCTCGAGGTCATCACGGCGTCAGCGGATCGGGTCACACCGCGCTGCCCACACTTCGGAACCTGCGGCGGCTGCGCCCTGCAGCATCTGGCCGGGCAGCGGCAGATCCAGATCAAGGAGCAGGAGCTGCGCGATGCACTGGAGCGCGTCGCCAAGGTTCGCCCGCAGGCATGGCTGGCCCCCCTGGGCGGTCCGCAATGGGGCTATCGGCGCCGCGCTCGGCTGGGGGCTCGCTACGTGCCCAAGAAGGGCCGGGTGGTGGTGGGGTTTCGCGAGCGCCTCGCGCCCTACATCGCAGCCCTCGACGGGTGCGATGTGGTCAGTCCCCCGGTTGGCGCACTGATTACACCCCTCTCGCAGCTGCTCACCGGCCTCAGCGCCCGCGACTCCATTCCCCAGATCGAGGTGGCGGTGGCCGAAAATGTCACGGCGCTGGTATTCAGGGTGTTGTGCGCAGTGCCGCAGAGCGACATTGCTGCGCTGCAAGATTTTGGACGGCGGCATGGGCTGCGCATCTACCTGCAAACCGGCGGGCTGGCCACGGTGGCGCCGCTGGAGGCCGGCGCGGACCTTGAACCCTTGCGCTACTCGCTGCCGGAGTTTGCGGTGACCTACGACTTCGCGCCCACCGACTTCGTGCAGATCAATGCCGCCATCAACGCCGCCATGGTTTCACGGGTGCTCTCGCTGCTGGAGCTGGACGCGCATTCCCGCGTCCTGGATCTGTTCTGTGGATTGGGCAATTTCAGCCTGCCCCTGGCCCGACACGCCGGGACGGTACTGGGGATTGAAGGGGATGCGGCGCTGGTGCAGCGGGCACGACATAATGCGCACATGAATGGCCTCGGCAATGCGCAGTTCCTGGTGGCGGATCTGTCTCAAACATTACCCCTGAATGCGCCGCTGCTGGCCGGGGGCTTCAGCCACGTGGTGCTGGATCCGCCCCGTGCCGGGGCTTTGGACGTTATGCCAACCATCGCACATCTTGCACCCCGCAAAGTCGCTTACATTTCCTGTCATCCGGGAAGCCTGGCACGCGATATTGCGGTGCTGGTTCACGAATTTGGCTTTGAACTGCGTGCGGCCGGGGTGCTGGACATGTTTCCGCATACCGCTCATGTGGAGTCGCTGGCGGTATTGACACCGCCACAGTGAGTACGGAGTGATGATGAGATGACGCTCGGCCCGCTGATGATCGATCTGGTGGGACCTTCAGTCCTGCCGGAGGAGCGCGACATGCTCGCGCATCCGCTGGTCGGCGGCGTCATCCTGTTTGCACGCAATTACGAAAGTCCCGCGCAGCTGCTTGAGCTGACCGCCGCGATCCAGGCGACGCGCACGCCGCCGCTGCTCATCGCAGTGGATCACGAGGGCGGCCGGGTGCAGCGCTTCCGCAGCGGATTCTCCCGCCTGCCTCCCGCGCGTCGCATCGGGCAGCTGTTTGACACCGATCATCCCGGTGGCCTTGCCGCCGCGCGCCAGATGGGCTGGCTGATGGCCGCCGAGCTGCGTGCGCATGGGGTGGATCTGTCCTTCGCGCCCACCGTCGATCTGGACTATGGTCTGAACGAAGCCATCGGTGATCGCGCCTTGCATCCCACGGCCGATGCGACCGCGCAGCTGGCGGTGGCGTACATGATGGGCATGCGCGATGCCGGCATGGCGGCGACGGCCAAGCATTTTCCGGGTCACGGCGCGGTGGCGGCGGATTCGCACGTGGCACTGCCCGTGGACCGGCGCGAACTGGCTGACCTCAGCGAGGATCTGACGCCGTACCGGCGCCTGATCGCCAACGGACTGCCCGGCGTCATGGTCGCGCATATCCTGCTGCCGGCCGAGGATGCGGCGCCGGCCAGCCTGTCAGCGCGCTGGATCCGCGGCGTGCTGCGCACGGATCTGAACTTCCAGGGCGCGGTTTTCACCGACGACCTGAGCATGGGCGCGGTCGCCGCCGGCGGTGACATCATCGAGCGCTGTCAGCGTGCGCTTGCGGCCGGCTGCGACATGCTGCTGGTCTGCAATGACCCGGGCTCGCGCTCCCAGGCGCTGGCGGGCCTCAAGGCGAGTCCTGATCCGGCATCACAGCTGCGCCTCATCCGCATGCGCGGACGCGAACGGCTCTCGCCCGAGCAGCTGCACGGCGCGCCGCAGTGGAGCGCGGCCCAGCAGCTGCTGACGCGTCTGGCGGCCGCCCCGGCCCTGTCATTGACCGCGGAAGGGGCATGATCAACCTCACGGAAAACGGCTGGCGGGATATCGTCGATCAGTCCCCGGAGGGCATCGTGATCTGCGATGCGACGACGCCCGACTGTCCGATGATCTATGCCAACGCCGCATTTCTGCAGCTGTCGGGCTATCCGCTGGAGGCGCTGCTGGGGCGCAACCTGCGGCTGCTGCAGGGAACGGACAAGGACCAGGAGGGACGGCAACGGCTGCGCGAAGCGCTGGCCCGCGGCGAAGCGTGTCGGGTGCTGATGCGCAACTACCGGCCCGATGGCGCCCAGTTCTGGAACGAAATACTGATCCAGCCGGTGCGTGATGCCGCAGGACAGCTGGTGCAGTGGATCGGCTACCACCGTGACACCCGCGAGCGCTTGCGCACCCCGGAGAAACTGGCGCTGGCGGGCCTGCCGGCCTGGATGCGCGAGGACCGGCTCACCGGACTGCATTCGCGCGCCTATTTCGAAGAGCTGCTGCTGCGTGACTGGTATGTCGCGCAGCGCGACGGTCATGAAATCGGCCTGACCTTCCTCGACATCGATGACCTGGGCACCTACAACGATATTTTCGACAAGGCCAGCGGCGATGCCTGCATCCGCCGGGTCGCGCGCGTCATCACCGCCTCCTATCGGCGCAGCGGGGATCTGGTGGGACGCTGGAACGGGGGCACCTTCGCGGTGCTCACGCAGGCCAATACCTCGGTCTCGGCCCATGACTATGCGCGCGTGGTGCTGCAAAGGGTTCGCGATCTTCTGATTCACCATCCCCGGGCGACGGCCAGCGGCCGCTATGTGACCCTGAGCGCCGGCGCCTGCACGCTGGTGCCGACCCGCGAACTGTCGCTGCAGACCTTCATCGGCGCCTGCATGATGGCGATGCAGCGCGCCAAGGGGAAGGGCAAGAACAGCGCCTGCGCCACCGAGGCCGCGGACTTCGAACAAACCGGTGATGCCGGCGCCCCCAGCCGCACCGCAGGTTCCGTCAGCTGAAGCGCCGCTAGCGTCCGGCGCGGCGCGCGCCCTGCGCCGGCACGACCAGCGCGATCACGCCGAAGGCGGGCGAATCGTAGTAGTTGCGCTCGTAGAACTTCACCCGATGGTTGTCGTTCAGCACGAAGGTCGTCTGCGGCGCGGCGCCCAGCGCCGCCGGCGGATTGGCGATGGTCATGTCCAGCGCAAATCCCAGATGCAGGAACTGGCCGCGCTCCAGAGTCACCGTCCCGGCCAGCAGCGGATTGTCCAGCCCGAGTTGCTGCAGGCTCATGCTCTCGTGGCTGCCCCAGGGACTGGCGGTCTGCGCCCAGCCGATATGCGCCACGGCCGCATAGGCACCGCTGGCCTTGAGGCGTGCCTCGATATCGCCCATCTGGAATTCCGCCGGCGCCAGCACCCGTAGCAGGCGGCCACCGGGGATGGGCGCGGCGGCCTCACTCACCGGGGCGCCGGTCTCCCCTTCGGCGTTGGTCGGGACCGCCGGGGCCTGGCTGGCCTCGGCACCCCAGTTCTCAGCGCTGCCCACGGTGGAATTGGCGCGAAAGATGATGATCTCGACGTTGTAGACCCCGGGGCCCGCCGCTGCCGCGGCCGGCAAGGGATGCGGTTCGGCGGGGGCGGCCACGCCGGGTGCGGATGAGGCCTGTTGCGCCACACTGGGGGTCCACATCTGGCAGGAGAGCAGGCAGGCCACCAGGGCCAGATCTCGCAGTCTCATGGTTGAATCGTATCACGCACTGCGGCCGCTGAAGCGCTGCAGCAGATCGCGCGCATAATCAAAGCGCTTCTGCACCACGGCCAGCTGGGCGCTGACCCTTATCTTCAGCGAGCCCTCCAGGCGCAGTTCGCGCGGCGACTTTTGGATCAGGCGGATGATGAGCGCCGGATCGAGCGCATTTTTCTCCTCGAACAGGACGTAGCCACCGCCCGCGCCGAGGTCCAGGCGGCGCACGCCCAGTTCGCGGGCGCGCAGCTTCAGGCGCGCCACGCTCAGCAGGTTGCCGCCGGCCGCCGGCAGTTCCCCGAAACGATCGACCAGTTCGGCGGTGAGTTCCTCCAGCGCCGCCGCATCCGCCGCGGCAATGCGCTTGTACAGCCCCAGCCTGACATGCACGTCGGCGACGTAGTCCTCCGGGAGGAATGCCGGCACATGCAGTTCCACTTCGGTGGCCGCCGCCAGCGGCTTGTCCAGCGCCGGTTCGCGGCCGTCCTTGAGGGCGGCGACCGCGTGCTCGAGCATGTCCAGGAACATCGTGAGCCCGACTTCGCTCAGTTCACCGCTCTGCGACTCCCCGAGCAGTTCGCCGGCGCCGCGGATCTCCAGATCATGGGTGGCCAGCACAAAACCCGCGCCCAGGTTCTCCAGCGACTCGATCGCCTCCAGACGCTTGATGGCATCGGGCGTGAGCTGCTTGCGTGGCGGCACGATCAGGTAGGCGTAGGCGCGGTGGTGGGAGCGACCGACGCGGCCGCGCAGCTGGTGCAGCTGCGCTAAGCCGAAGCGGTCCGCGCGGTTGATCATGATGGTGTTGGCGGTGGGGACATCGATGCCGCTTTCGATGATGGTGGTGCACAGCAGGACGTTGAAGCGCCGGTGGTAGAAATCCACCATCAGCTGTTCCAGTTCGCGCTCGCGCATCTGGCCGTGGCCGATGCGCACGTCGGCTTGCGGCACCAGCTCGCGCAGACCCGCGGCGATCTGCTCGATGTCGCGGATCTCGTTGTGCACGAAATACACCTGCCCGCCGCGCCGCAGTTCGCGCATCACCGCTTCGCGGATGGTGGCATCGTGCCATTCGCTGACGAAA
>DATHMK010000050.1:0-143822 GCA_035487155.1 Steroidobacteraceae bacterium | reverse complement strand
CGGGTGCTGATCGTCGACGATCATCCCATCGTCCGCCATGGCCTGAAGCGGCTCATCGACGCCGAGCCGGACCTGGTGGTCTGTGGCGAGGCACAGAGTGATCGCGAGGCCCGCACGGCCATCCGCGAGCTTACCCCGGATGTGCTGATCGTCGATGTGTCGCTCGCCCAGGGCGACGGCATCGACCTGGTGCGCGAAGTGCGGGCGCAGCGTCCCGACCTGCCGATGCTGGTGCTGTCGATGCACGATGAGACGATCTACGCCCACCGCCTGCTCACGGCCGGCGCCCGGGGCTACATCATGAAGGAGGCTGCGTTCGACCAGCTGCTGGTCGCCCTGCGCCGAGTCTTAAGCGGAGCCATATATCTCAGTGAAGCCATGGCCGCGACGCTCGGGGGCAGTCGGGACGAGCCCCCGCCGGCGCTGTCCGCGGATCCCATCGGGCGGCTGAGCAACCGCGAACTGCAGGTCCTGAGCCTCATCGGCCGCGGTCTGTCCTCGCGCCAGGCTGCCGAGTCACTCAATGTCAGCGTCAAGACCATCGAGTCCCACCGCCAGAGTCTCAAGCGCAAGCTGAATCTGGCGACCAACGCGCAGCTGCTGCAGTACTCGCTGAAGTGGTACGCCAGCCGCTCGGGTACCTGAGCGCTACTGGATCTTGGTGACGCTGGCGCTCGTCGGCCGCTCGAGCGTCCGATCCGACAGCCAGTCCGGATCCGGCAGCTCCACGAAAGCCTCGCGCAGCGCCGCGCTCCAGCGCGAGCGGATCCCGCTGAAGTACATGTTGTCCGCATCGATGCTCATGTGGCGCGCGACGCAGAACTGGTCGCGGCGCACGATGACCAGGTCCAGCGGCAGACCCACCGAGAGGTTCGACTGGATGGTCGAGTCCATCGACACCAGAGCGCACTTGGTGGCCTCGTTCAAACTGCTGCTGCGGCGGATCACCCGATCGATGATGGGCTTGCCGTACTTGGATTCGCCGATCTGAAAATAGGTGGTCTCGGGCAGCGCCTCGATGAAATTGCCCGCCGAGTAGATGCTGAACAGGCGCGGCACCTCGCCGCGAACCTGGCCGCCGAGGATCATGCTGGCGTTGAACTCGACGCCGAACTCGGCGAGCGAGGCGGCATCGCGCCGATGAACCTCACGCAGCGCCTCGCCCACGCAGCGCGCCGCCTCGAACATGTTGGCGCAGGACTGAAGATCCAGGCTGGGCTTGGTGGTGCTGTTCTCGTGTTCGCGCAGCAGCGTCACCACCGCCTGGGTGATGGCGAGGTTGCCGGCCACCTGCAGCACCATGACCCGGTCACCGGGTCGTTGGAACACAGTGGTCTTGCGGAAGCTGTTGATCTGATCGACGCCCGCGCTGGTGCGGGAGTCAGCCAGGAAGACCAGGCCGGTGTCGAGCAGCATGCCGACGCAGTATGTCATTGGTCGCGGATCCTCAAGGTTTCCACCGACTCTCCCTGGCGCGCGATGCGTACGGGCGCCGCGTCCAGGTAATCGCGTCCTACGGCGAGCCGGCAATGGCGCGATCGTGCCGGTTCCAGGCGGTCCACGTCCAGTGCGACCCATCCATCCTGAGACGTACTCCAAATATCCACCCAGGCACTGCGGTCAGAGCGCTCATCGTCGATCTGGCGATAGCCGCTGACAAAGCGTGCCGGCACCCCCGCGGCGCGGCAACAGGCAAGGTAGGCATGGGAGATGTCCACGGCCGGGGCTTGCGCCGGGTGTCGCTCGCGCACCTCGCGGCCCAGTTGGGTGATCCACTCCCAGTTCGCACCATTCTGGGGCCGGTGGGCCCGCCCCAGTTCCGTCAATTCCGGGGTCGGCCGGGTCAGTGCGGTACTGGCCAGGTACGCCAGGGGCGACAGCGGCCCCTCATGCGGCAGCGCCTGTTCGGTCCAGCCGATGTCCACCAGGCCGGTGACCACCACCTCGATGAACCGATGCGGCTCCTCGAGGGTGAGCAGGTGAGTGATATTGCCGTGCGCATCGAGCCTTTCGGTCCGCCGCCCAGGCGCATGCAGGGTCCAGCTGAGCGCGTGCTGGGAATTGTCCCGGCGCGGGGTCAGCCGCAGCGCCTGCGCGCTGTACTTCAAGGGATGCGGATAGCGGTATTCCCAGTTGTGCTGGATGCGAAGGCGCGTCATTCGGCCCCCAAGGGGACCAGGAAGTCCTCGGCGATGCGCTGTCCAAGGTCCCGCAGCCGCTGCTGGAAGCGATCCAGGAACGGGGTGATGCCATCGGCGGCCAGTTCATCAAACTGACCGTAGTGAAACTGCGAGTGCAGTTCACCGGCGCGACGCAGCGTCTCACCGGAGCGGTTGTTGGCGACGGTCTTCAGTTCCTGTTCCAGTTCTGCAAGACAGCGGTGCACGGCCTGCGGCACATCATCCCGCATCAACAGCAATTCGGTGACCTGCTTGGGAGTCACCTGCGTGCGACAGATGCGCCGGTAGGCCTCGAAGGCCGACATGGCACGCAGCAGCACGCCCCACTCGCTGGCCTCCTCGTTCAGACGTTCGCCCTGGCCACCAGGGTCGCGCCAACGCGCCTCGAGCATGCGGGTGGTGTTGTCCGCCCGTTCCAGCGCCGTGCCGATGCGGGTGAAGCACAGCGCCTCATCGCGCTGCATGGTGCCGATGGTGACCCCGCGCGCCAGATGCGAACGGTACTTCACCCATTCCAGGAACTCGTGTCGTGCCGCCTCGGGGCCCGCACCGCTGAAGGAACGGGACTCAAGGTATGTGGCGTTCACCGTCTCCCAAAGGTCCGAGGTGATGGTGCCGCGAACGGCGCGGGCATTGTCACGTGCCGCGCGTATGCAGGAGACGATGCTGCCGGGATTGCCCGTATCAAAGGCCAGGAAATCAAAGGCCGAGCGCGCCGTCACCACCTCATGACGGTCCTGGTAGGCCTCATCCATGCCCAGCGACACCAGCGTCGCGGACCAGCCCTGAAGCACCGCCTCGGGCGGCCGTGGCAGAAGGCTCAGGCGCGCATGGGCATCGAGCATGCGCGCCGTGCTTTCGGCGCGCTCCTGGTAGCGCGACATCCAGTACAGGTGATCGGCGGTGCGGCTGAGCATCTACAGACCCAAGCCCGCCAGCACCCAGGTGTCCTTGGTGCCGCCGCCCTGTGAGGAGTTGACGATCAGCGAACCCTCGCGCAGCGCCACGCGCGTCAAGCCCCCCGGAACGATGGTGATGTCCTTGCCGGACAGAACGAAGGGCCGCAGGTCGATGTGTCGCGGCCCGATGCCGCTCGCGCCGAAGGTCGGCGAGGTGGAAAGCGCCAGCGTCGGTTGCGCAATGTAGCGCTCCGGATGGGCCTTGATGCGCGCCCGGAAGTCCTCGATCTCGGCCTTGGTGGCGGCAGGTCCGATGAGCATGCCGTAGCCGCCGGCGCCATGCACTTCCTTGACCACCAGCTGTGGCAGGTTCGCCAGCACATAGTCCAGGTGGACCGGGTTACGCAGCACGAAGGTCTCGACGTTCTGGATGATGGCCTCCTCACCCAGGTAGAACTTCACCATGTCCGGCACGTAGGGATAGATGGACTTGTCATCGGCAATGCCGGTGCCGATGGCGTTGCAGATGGTGATGTTGCCGGCCCGATAGACCGTCAGCAGCCCAGGCACGCCCAGCATAGAATCTTCGCGAAACGCCAGGGGATCCAGAAAATCATCATCCACGCGGCGGTAGATGACATCCACACGCTGCGGGCCGCGCGTGGTGCGCATGAACAGCATCTCATCGCGAACGAAAAGGTCCAGTCCCTCCACCAGCTCCACGCCCATCTGCTGGGCGAGGAAGGCATGTTCGAAATAGGCGCTGTTGAAGGCCCCCGGCGTCAGCACCACCACCGTGGGATCGGACACCGCGCTTTGCGCGACACTGCGCAGGTTCTCCAGCAGAACATCCGGGTAGTGACCCACCGGTTCAATGGACTGCTGTGCGAACAGCTCAGGGAACAGCCGCATCATCATGCGGCGGTTCTCGATCATGTAGGACACGCCCGAGGGCACGCGCAGATTGTCCTCGAGCACGCGGTAGGCGCCATCATGGGAACGCACCACATCGACGCCGGCGATATGCGCATAGATGCCACCCGGCACATCGATGCCCTGCATCTCCGGGCGGTACTGGGCATTGCACAGAATGTGCTCGGTGGGGACCACCCCGGCCTTGAGGATGTTCTGCTCGTGGTAGATGTCGTGGATGAAGGCATTGAGCGTGCGCACGCGCTGCTTGAGTCCCGCCTCCAGCGTGCGCCATTCATCCTGAGGAATGATCCGCGGAATGATGTCGAAGGGGATGAGCCGTTCGGTGTCACCGCCTTCACCGTAGACGGCGAAAGTGATGCCGACGCGATGAAAGATCGCATCCGCCTCGGCGCGCTTGGCCGCCAGGACGTCCGCGCTCTGTCCGGCCAGCCACGCCTGATAGGGCCGGCAGTGCGGACGCGGCGCCTGATTCGCATCCAGCATTTCATCGTACGGCATCATCACAGCCGCTACGATAGCGTATGCGCCCTTACTGTGCGCCGGACTGCCTTAAGATAGGGCGCAGCGACCTGGTCATGAACTCAAATAGTGCATTCTCCCAAGCCCTGGTGACCTGGCAGGCCAGCCATGGCCGCCATGACCTGCCATGGCAAAAGAACCGCACCCCCTACCGGGTCTGGGTCTCGGAAATCATGCTGCAGCAGACCCAGGTCGCGACCGTCATCGGCTACTTCCAGCGCTTCATGGCGCGCTTTCCCGACCCGGTGACCCTGGCGTCGGCTTCCCGCGATGAGGTGCTGCACCTGTGGACGGGACTGGGCTACTACGCGCGCGGCCGCAACCTCCACCGGGCCGCCATCCGCATCCGCGATGAGTTCGCCGGGGAGTTCCCAACCCGCTTTGAGGACGTCGCAAGCCTGCCCGGGATAGGACGTTCCACCGCGGGCGCTATCCTGGCCTTAAGCCAGGGCCAGCGACATCCCATCATGGATGGGAATGTGCGTCGCGTGCTCAGCCGCTGTTTCGGCATCGAGGGGGGTCCGACGGATCGGGCCACCACTCAACTGCTGTGGAGCCGGGCCGAGGCGTGCACCCCCGACCAGGAAGTCGCCGCCTACACCCAGGCCATCATGGACATGGGCGCGACCCTGTGCACGCGCCGAAATCCCCTGTGCATGCATTGTCCGGTGTCGGAGGGCTGCGTCGCCCGGGCCACCGGCCGCCAGCATGAGCTGCCCAGTCCCAGATCCAAACGCACGGCCCGGCCCGCCCGCCACACGCATATGGTTCTTGCCCTGCGTCCCGATGGCAGCGTGTTCCTGCGCCAGCGACCCCCGGCCGGAATCTGGGGCGGCCTGTGGGCCGCGCCCGCCTTCGACAGCGCGGTCGAGGCGCGCGGCTTCGCGCGGCAAAGCCTGCGCGGCGAAGCGGTCGAACTGCCCGCGATCGAACATGCTTTTACGCATTTCGATCTCACCATCACCCCCTGGCTGGTACGCTGCCCAGGACCTTCGGGTGTCAGGGATGCGCCCGACAGCCTTTGGTATGACGCGCGGCACCCCGCCAGCATCGGCTTGCCGGCCCCGATGAAGACCCTGCTGGAACGTCTAGCGAAGGAAATCTGAATGTCCCGAATGGTCCAGTGCGTGTATCTGAAGCGCGAGGCCCCCGGCCTCGATCGCCAACCCTATCCCGGGCCGCTGGGACAGCGTCTTTTTGAGAACGTTTCCAAGGAGGCCTGGGCGAAGTGGCTGGGACATCAGACCATGCTGATGAATGAGTACCGGCTGACCCCGGTGGACCCGAAGGCGCGCAAGTTCCTGGAAGGGGAGATGGAGAAGTTCTTCTTCGGCGAGGGATCCACCAAACCCGAGGGCTACAAGCCCCCTGAACCCGGCTGACCGCCGCCCCTCAGCAAAAATCAATGACTTACGCCAGTTTGCCGCTTGACGGGCCGCCCGCCGGGCCGGTTTAATACGCGCCCTTCCCAAGGGCGGCCAGGTAGCTCAGTTGGTAGAGCAGCGGACTGAAAATCCGCGTGTCGGTGGTTCAATTCCACCCCTGGCCACCAATACCTTGAAAATTCCAGTGGTTACGTAACCACTCAGATTGAAACGTCTTGATGTCCGCGACCCTGAAATTTGCGCTGGAATTGGTGCAGAAACATGGAGTTCGAGCGTCGAATCAATTCTTGTGCCCGTGAGCAAAGAAAGAATTCGCGGCTGAAACTATGGTTTGAGTGGTGGGCACTGGCTGGTACGACACAGCAAATTGGTCGCAGCCGCCGTGCTGAGCTGAAAAACCGACCAACCTCACCCGGATTTGCAACCTAAGCCGCGTGCTACTCAAAATCGGGGGGACGTCGCGCCGCAACTATTTTGGCACCGGGAAGCCCTTCATGCAGACGATCGTCCGGTCCGCGTCTTCGGGGCGGCTATGGGCGAAGCCGAGGTTGGCAGTACACAAAACATCTCCACGCAGGATCAGACTCGTGTTGTTGTCCAGCGGCGCATTCTGCTTGGTCGCAATCAGGAAGCGCTGGGAGCCGTCGCGCGAGAGAACCCAGATCTGATTTAGCAAAATCTCGGACACGTAGATATCGCCTTTGCCGTCCAGCGCGATGCCGTCGAAGGCGGAAAATCCAGACGATAGCGCCACGGGATCACCGGCAGTCCCGTCGTCGTTGATGGGAATTCTTAGCACCATGGGGTCGCCGTCGGTGACGGCGTAGATGTTCTTCTCCTGTTTGTCGAGGACGAGATCGTTGACTCCCAGCGGGAGACCAGAATAGGGCTTAGGCGACCAATTCAGCAGAGGATGCGCCGACCACAGAGCCACCTTCTTTCCATCAGGAGAGATCTTCCAGATCCCGGAATAGGTAAGATCCGTCATATATACGTTGCCGTTTGAATCGATGGCGACATCATCCGGATAGCAGAAAGGCCACCCTTCTGCCTTCGTCGCGAGCGCCGTCACTTTTCTCGTCTTGGCCTCAATCTTGTAGACCCCAGTGCGGGTCACGGTGGCGTCCCGACAAGCCGGATGGAATGGATTGCCGAGATCCTGCCGGAGGTCATATTTCGAGTGGGCGGTATAGGCGACGTAGATGTTGTCATTCTTGTCGACGTCGAGTCCGATCAACTCGCCCTTGCCGCTCTCCTCGCGCGACGGCACCCAGGCGACGTGATCGTAGCTGCCGTCTTCCTTGACCGCGACGACTTCGCCGATATGCAGGAGGGCTGCGTAGACGGTCCCCTTCGAATCAAGTCCGAGGCCCTCCGGTGTGTCGGGGAGCTTGGCCATGACCCAGGATTTGAACTGCGCCGCTGCGAACTGAGGAGCAGCGACGAACCAAACACTGCAGATCAGTGATGGCAAAATTCTCGTGAACTTACGGTTGTCGAGTCGTGACCACTTCATTCAATCTCTCCTCACGAAGATCAATTGAATTTCCGACCTTACGCCACCTGTCACCAATAGTATCGGGGCAAGAACTGAAGGCGGCCAGCGGTGTTTCCAGCTTGGTTTCCAAATCAGCGTCACCTAGGATCAACTCAGGTAATCTACCCGCGGACCGGCGCTCGCCAACTGACTGATTTAGATACTGGTCAGTGATGCTGCGTTGCATCGGACGGTGCCGTCCCGCCTCCGGATCAATTCCCCTTTTCAGGCGTGCCAACGCGCTGTCGACCACGCTGCCGACGGGGCACCCGTCCAGCCTTCGTGTTCGCCGCCGCTGCGGCCGCCTTGGTGGCTTGAGCTTGCCGTAACAGCCAATCGCGGGTGCCGGCAGACTGAGCCACGAGCCATTCGCGAAAGCGCTTCACTTGCGGCCGCAGTAGAGCGTCGGCACGAAAGCGCGCCTGAAAGGCGTGATCCGTCCATTGTCCGGTCGACACCGGGAACGGCAGGCTGATCGTGCCGTCGTCGACATGCGGCGCAATCAGTGCCAACCCACAGATTGTCAGGCCGGCGTTCGCGCGCACCGCCTCCAGGGCCGGCTTGATGCGCTGGAAACGAATTCCCCGGTTGGGTTCCGTACGCTTGAGCCGCTGTGTCTTGATCCAACTGGCCCAGTTGGGCGCGCTCGGATCCTCCTTGTAGAAATCGAGATGCAAGAGTGGGAATCCCTCGAGACGATCCCGCAGCGCCACGCTCGAAATACGGCGGGTGTTTTCCGGGGAGCTGATCGGCAACACAAAGTCTCGAAACAGTATGTCGTCGCGGGCGCTGGGTCGCTGCGGCCCGAAGCTGATTTCGCAATCGGCCTGACCGATGCGCAACGGGGCATCTCCCTCGCCGTTGATGCAGAACAGAACGTGGGGGTGCTCGGTCCTGAACCTGCCAATGCGCGGCCGGATCCAGAAGTCGGCGAAGTCCGACGTGGCCGCAATGTGGATCTCGTCCCCGCGCTGCAGGTTCAGGATCGTGGACACGGTCTCCAGCTCCTGAAATGCAGTCCGCAGGTGCTCAAGGGCGCCCGATAGTTCCGAAGTGGGCCGCAGCCCCGATCGGCCGCGTACCACCAGATCGATGCCGAGATAGTCCTCCAGAGCCTTGATGCGCTGCCCAACTGCCGCAGGCGTTATCCACAGCGCGCTCCCCGCGGCTTGGAGCGACCCCAGTCGTAACGCAAGCTCCAGCGCCTGCAGGGACTTGAGATGGGTGAGCGACATGGGGATACGCTAAAGTTTTTCTTTAGTTATGGCAAGAACGTTTAGCTTTACCCGAGGTTCCACGCGGCCGAGAATCCCGCCAACAGGAGAAAGACCATGGCGCAACTGCGGCGATACCTGATCGAGCGCGACATTCCGGGCGTGGGCGGCATGTCGATCGTGGAACTGTGCGGCGCCGCTCGCGCCTCGAATCGGGCCATCGAGCAGATCGGCGATGGTATCCAGTGGCAGCACAGCTACGTGGCGGGCGACAAGACCTTCTGCATCTATCTCGCCGCAGATGAAGAGGTGATCCGCAAGCACGCGGAGCTCAGCGGAATCCCCATCACGCGCATCGTCGAAATTCCGCAGATCATCGATCCGCTGACTGCCAACAACTGAGGAGACGGTGATGCGCAAACTACTGGCGGCACTCTACAGCGTCCTGGTGTACGGGTTTTTCCTCGGCGTGTTCCTATACGCCATTGGCTTCGTCGAAAACCTGATGGTGCCCAAGTCGATCGACTCCGGCACTGGCGGCTCCCTTGCCGGATCGCTGCTGATCGATGCCGGGCTGCTGGGGCTATTTGCGGTACAGCACAGCGTCATGGCGCGTCCAGGCTTCAAGCGCCTGTGGACGCGCATCGTCCCGCGGGACATCGAGCGCAGCACCTTCGTTCTGTTTGCCAGTGTCGCGCTCGCGCTGCTGTGCTGGCAGTGGCGACCGCTGCCGCAGTCGGTCTGGTTGATCGAGGACCCGATCGCCGCCAAGGCGCTGCTGGTGGTCTCCTGGTGCGGATGGGGTCTGGTGCTCCTGAGCACATTTCTCATCAGCCATTTTCACCTGTTTGGCGTGAGTCAGGGTTTCGCCCGCCTGCTCGGCCGCCAGCTCCCGGAGCCGGAATTTGTGGCGCCGTTCCTTTATAAGTGGCTGCGCCACCCGATCTATGCCGGCTTCATCCTCGCCTTTTGGGCGGCGCCGCGCATGAGCCTGGGGCACCTGTTCTTTGCGGTGGCCACGACCGGCTATATCTTCGTTGGCATTTGGCTCGAAGAGCGCGATCTCATCGCCTACTTCGGCGACCGCTACCGGCAGTACCGCGCGACGGTGGGCATGCTGGTGCCGAAGGTGCGGCTCGCTGCGACGCGCAAAGGCACTGTCCATTAAGTTCGGTTGCCCACAATTGGAAACGCCAGCATGACTGCGCCGCAGACCTACCAGCATCTACTCGAGACGTCGCGGCGCGTGAACTGGCGCCTGGAGAATCTCATTGGCGAGGGCCGGCGACTGGATTTCACACGGCCCTTTCTGCCCGAGACCTATGCGCAGACGGAGCCGCTCGGTTTTCTTAGCCCGGCGGAAAAACTCAAGCTCAATCAGATTCGGGCGCGCGGCTACCTGGCGCTGTTCGAGCTGGTTGAAGCGTTTGTCGTACCGTTCATCTCCGAGCAGGCCAACGACGGCGCGGCCGCGGAGCCTTTCCGCGCGCAGGCGCTGCGCCACTTTGCCGGCGAGGAGGAAAAACATCGCCAGATGTTCAGCAGCATGCTGCGCGAGTTCGACGCCGCGTTTGGCACACAATGCGGTCTGATCGGTCCCGCCGAGGACATCTGCCGAGCGATTCTGGGGCATGGGCCCCTGGCGGTCACCATCGCCATCCTGGGCCTGGAATGGATGTCGCAGGGCCACTACCTCGGGAGCATCAAGGACAACCAGGATCTGGATCCTCAGTTCAAGAGCTTGCTCAAGCACCATTGGATCGAGGAGGCGCAGCACGCCAAGCTGGATGCCCTGGTGCTCAGGTCGCTCGCGGAACGCAGCTCAGCACAGCAGATTGCGACTGCGGTACAGGAATACTTCGAGATAGGCGCATTTCTCGACGGGGGTTTCAAGCAGCAGTCGCAGATCGACCTGGAATCGCTCCAGCGAACCATCGGTCGGACATTGTCAGAGGATGAGCGCCGTCAATTTCTGAAGGTCCAGCATCAGGCCTTGCGTTGGACGTTCCTGGGATCTGCCATGCAGAATCCGAATTTTCTCGCCGTGCTTGCCGGCATCAGTGATGAAGCCGCCGCGCACGTGCAGCAGGCGGCGAACTTGTTCATCATGCACTGAGGCGCCGTGCACGCGTTCACCGCGGCCGAATCATCGCGCCTGCGGACGAGTGGACTGTTGACGACGCCATGCTGCCGGAGGTACGCCATATTCGCGCCGGAAAGCGCGTATGAACGCCGTGTCGGTTTGATAGCCGATATCCTCGGCAATGCGCGCCAGTGGCGCATTGCTACAGCAGAGCAAATTGGCGGCCAGCATCATCCGCCACTGTGTCAGGTATTCCATCGGTGCGCTTCCGACCAGAAGCTGAAAGCGCTCCGCCAGCACGGACCTGGAAGTTCCCGCCGCACGAGCGAGTGTCTCAAGCTTCCATGGATGCGCCGGGCGCGTGTGCAGTTGGGTCAAGGCGGCTCCCACAATGCGGTCGCGAACCGCGGCGAGCCACCCGGAGCGACCCGCATCCTCTTCGTTCATGTACAGGCGCAGAACTTCAATGAAAAGCACCTCGGCCAGCTTCGCCAGCACACCTGCGCCGCCGGGACGCGGTGAACGTGCTTCAGTCAATGCGTATTGCACGGAAGCTTCGAGCCAGATCCCGGCGTTCGACCCGCGCACACTCACCTTCACGAGAGACGGCAGTCCGCTGAGCAGCATCCGCGCCAAGCGTGCGTCGCAGGCCAGGTATCCGCACACCAGTCGCGTCGTTCGGCCGCCTCCGCCATAGACCAGCTTGCGCGGCCGACGGGACAATACATCCTCCAGCCGCGCACCCTTCGCGGGCCGAAGTCCGGGCTCCGAGCACATGCGATGGGCATGCCCCTGCGGGAAGACCACCGCGTCGCCGGCGCTGAGGCGCACCGGCGGTTGTGAGTCCATCTCCACGAAGCACTCACCTTCGGTGATGAGATGGAAAATCACGACCCGCTCGGCGCCGGGCTCGAGCAGGGGCGCCGCCGAATCCGCGCGCGGCGATTGGTAACACCAAGGCGCACTGAATCGGCCCTGGATGAAGATGGCGCCTACCAGGCGCACGACCCGAAGGGTTTCCGAGAGCGCGTCCATCAGCCCGGATCGATAGCCACGCGCAAGGCCACTGACACCGCCGTCTCGAGGGCGGCGGAGACCGGTGAACTTCTGAAACTGTCTTCAACCATGGCCTGAAGCCGCTCCGGCGCCACATTGGGCGCGCCCACTTTCACTTCAAGGTGCACCTCAGATGGTGCCGGGGTGATCGGTTCGCCACGATCCCCTGTCATGCCGAGCAGGCCCCGTGCATCCGATGTGCTCCTGGCTAGAACCTCAAGTCGCGTGATCGGGATGCCCAAAGCGGCGGCCTGCATCGCGATGCGTGTTGCCAGGCAGGATGCCAGACCGGCTCTGAGCAACCACCCCGGGCTGACCTCGTTCCCCTGCCCACCAAGTTCGACGGGCATGTCAGTCGTGATTTGCGTGCCGTTCGCATGGCGAACAATGACCCGCGTGCCCTCATCCCAGCCCGCGATCGCCGGCTCATCGGAATGAATTCCTGCCTGCGGACGGCGCGCCAGGACTGCGCGCACGCGCTGCATCGCTTTGGCAATATTCTCCGTCATCGTTGCCTCAAAAGACCGACCCTTGAGCATATTGGGCTCAATCCGCTACACATCCAAGCTCCGCCGGACGCTGCGCCAGCCTGCATCGCCGTACTGCGGGCTCCCGGACGAATGGGAAGTTATGGGCGACTTTAGGGCAGGACGCAACGCACCGCGCAGATCGAGTATCGAGCGCTGAGCAGCAGCCAACCCAAGGAGACCTGTCATGCCATTCATCAATGTCAAAGTCATCGAAGGCGTCTTTTCCGCCGAGCAAAAGACCCAGATCATCCGCAAGCTCACCGACGCCATGGTCGACATTGAAGGCGAGGCAATGCGGCCGGTCACCTGGACGGTGATCGAGGAGGTCAAGAGCGGTGAGTGGGGCATCGCCGGCAAGCCGTTGACAACCGCCGATGTCCGAGCTCTAGCCGCAGCTCGGCCTGCCAAGGTCGGCTAGAGGCGCAACCAGGACTGAAGATGCGATGACCTGATTGGGCAACGGCAACCTGTCCCAGGGGCTGCTAGCCACGCAGGCCCTGGTTCGCTGTGCTGCACGGGCGCCGGGCGGCTGCCACAGACGAGCCACTCCGTTGCGGTCCATCCCGCCCCGCGCGCCACAATTGCCGAAGCCGCTGCACCCGCGCGATGGCGGTCTATTTTCTGCGCTGCAATAAAATCTCTCCGTGCAGGTCAGATGAATCGCGATCAGCGTATCGATGGTCTGAAGGATGCCCTGGCACGGCTGCGCAAGTTCGGTGGCCGCTGCGTGCTGGGCTTCCAGTCCATCTCGCAGGTCTCGCGCACTTACGGTCGCGGTGTCGCGGTCACCATCGTCGAGAACTGCGGCAACACGCTCATCCTGCGCTGTTCAGCGAGCGAACACGGCGGCACCTCGGAATTTGCCTCCAGGCTCATCGGCCAGCGTGAAGTCATTCGCACCACTCGCTCCAGAAGCCGGCGCCCGCTCAAATTGCTGCGCTCCACGACGCACAGCGAACAGCTGCGCACCGAGCCGGCCGTCATGGCCTCGGAAATCGAGCGCCTGCCGGATCTGGAGGGTTTCGTGAAGGTGGCCTCGGAGGCGGATTGGCGCTCGGTGACGCCGAAGCACGGCGAGGCCGTCCACGTTCCCGGCACCGTGCCATGAAGCGATCCTGTCTGCCGGTTACGCCCGAGGAGGAGCGCGCGCCCTGCCATCGTCGCGCATGAAGCCTGCGTGGTCGCTGCCACGGTGCCTTGCCAGCACCGCGCTGCCGATATCGATGCCATGTGTATGCACGGTTTCGGCGGCAGCATTGTGCAGGAGCCGTTGGAGCGGTTCACGGCATCGGACATCCGGCACATGGATGAGGCATTGACCGAAGATGAGCACTTCATGGTGGACTGAGCCGACCGCTATGGTCGAAAAACCGACGGTAGCGCTCCTTGACGATCTGGAACGCGCCATAGGACATCAATCCAAACGCCACGGTTCCGAGCAGCCAATTGCCGTACGGCCGCTGCTGAAGCGCGTGCAGCGCTCCGGCAAAGCCGCCCGAGTAGCGCGGATCGAACCGCCAGGCGGCATCCACCAGATACAGTCCGACCAGTCCGAACAGCACACTGCGGCTGATATACCCGTAGGCTCCGGCGATCTTGATCGCAATCCGAAGCCGCGTCTTACGCAGATCGACCCGCTTGGTCTTGTCCGACGTGACGGCCCGGTAAAACTGTGCCAATGCAAAAATTCCAATGCCAACCCCGACCGCGCCGACCGCGTAACGTCCGAGCGGTAACTGCATCGCCCACAAGGTCCAGCGTCTTTGGGCACCTTCGCCGGCATCACGGGCACTGTACCCAAGCAGCTGCCAGATGGCCTCCCCGACCAGTACGCTATACAGCACGGCGGTGAACAGATGGCCCAGCCGCACGAGCCGGCGGCGTCCACTGGTGCGCTCGCGACGAAACTCCGGGTCCACTACCGCCATTATCAGCTGCCACAGAATGAATGCGGCCAGGCCCAGCGCCAGCAGCGCCAGCAGCGCCCTACCCAAGGGCGTGGTCGCCAGTTCAGCGAACGCGCCCAGCGAACCATTCGGTTGCCGCCGCCGGTGCAACTCGGCAAGCAGCGCAAAGCCACCGATGAGCAGATAAACGAAGCCCTCGGAAAAATAGCCGATGTGCCCGATCCAGCGTTCCCAGATCTTCAGGGTGTCCGCACCGCCCGGTGTCGCGCCTGTCATCAAGAGCCTGAGGTGAAAAGTGCCTGGAGTCTGCGCCGCCAGCTGCCCCGTGGCGTGGCCCCGGCCGCGCGCATGGTCTGGTAGGCATCAGCCACTGCCTGCATCATGCCCTGTTGAGCGAGGACCCGCGCCAGCGTCGCGCGGTGATAGCGCCAGTTCGCCCAGGCGGAATCCGGCCAGGCCTCATCACTGGCGCCCTGGGCGGCGGCGGCATAGAAGCGGAACGACTGCAGCAACTGCCCGCTACCCTCATCGCGCAGGGCCAGACGTGCAAGGCAGGACGGCTCGCCGGCGTCCGCGCCCTTCTGATACCAGGCCCAGGCCTGCGCGGCATCCGGCTTTGCGCCAAGCTCGTACAGCTGTCCGAGTCTGAAGGCGCCGATCAATACGCCTGCGTTCCAGGCCTGCGTATAGAGGATGGCCGCCCGCGCCGTATCCAGATCGCCAAGATCGATATTGGCGGCCCGATAGCCCGCCGCAAGTGCCTTCTCGAAATCAGTCCTGGCGCCATTCAGATCGCCCTTGGCGTCCAAGGCACGCCCGCTCTGATATAGCAGGCGCGCGGCACTGGGCGCCGCGGCAAGCTCCTGGGAACATGCAGCCGTTGCCACATCGGCGGCGATCAGTGCCTGCGGCAGGCCCGGTGCGTGCCGCTCAGGATCGTAGTAGGCCGCTGCCGCCTGGTCGCAGGCCGTTGCACCGCCGGGCCAAACTCTGCGCCGTGGATCCGCAGCCAGACCCAGCTGCGCGCGCTTGACGTCCGGAATCGGATCGAACTGCGCGGCCTGCTGCCATTGGATCTGAGCCTCCAGCCCGCTGCTCACGAGGGCGTCCCAGATACGCACCGTGGAATCATCGGAGGCCGTGAGCGCGCGTGCGCCATCCGGGGAGTAGGCGGCGCGACGCAGAATGCCGCTGTCCCCGCCTAGCACCTCGAGCTGATCATAGGAATGTGCATCCCAGATGCGCGCCGTCTGATCATCGGAGGCGGTGAGGATGCGGGTTCCATCGGCTGAAAACACTGCCGACTCGACGATATCCTGGTGACCGGACAGCACGCCCAGCTGCGCAAAGCTGTGCGCATCCCAGAGTCGCGCGGTGGTGTCCTTCGAGGCCGTGACGATACGCGCGCCATCAGGTGAATACACCGCCGAGCGCAGCCAGGCACCATGGCCCGCGAGCACGCCAAGCTGCGCGCCGCTCTTCGCATCCCAGACACGCGCGGTCCGATCCAGTGAGGCGGTGACGATACGCGCACCGTCCGGGGAATAGGCGGCGGACAATACCCAGCCGTGATGACCGTTCAGGACGGTAAGTTGAGCGCCGCTGGCGGCGTCCCAGATGCGCGCAGTGTTGTCGAAGGAGGCAGTGACGATACGCGTGCCGTCCGGGGAATAGGCCGCGCTTTCGACAATGTCGCCGTGGCCCTTGAGCATCAGCAGCGAGGCCGCCGACCGTGCATCCCAGACGCGCGCAGTCTTGTCCACCGAGGCGGTGACGATGCGCGTGCCATCCGGGGAGTAGGCCGCCGACTGCACCCGATCGGCATGGCCGCTCAGCACGGCCAGCTGCGCGTAGCTGTGCGCATCCCAGATGCGCGCGGTTCTATCATAGGAAGCGGTGACGATGCGCATGCCGTCGGGTGAGTAGGCCCCGGATTGAACGCGATCGGTATGGCCGCGCAGCACGGCCAGCTGATCCGCCTCGCCCGCGCGCCAGATGCGGGCCGTCTTGTCGAAGGAGGCACTCACCAGATGGGTGCCATCGGGCGAGAAGGCCGCCGTCAGCACCCACCCGCCATGACCATAGAGCACGGCCAGCGCATTTCCGGTGCGCGCGTCCCATAGGCGAACGGTGCGGTCATAGGACGCCGTGACCACGCGGGCGCCATCGGCAGAGAACACGGCGCTTCTGACCCAGCCACCATGTCCGGTGAGCACCGTGATTGGCGCGCCGCTGCGGGCATCCCAGATGCGGGCGCTGCGGTCGGCCGAGGCCGTCACGATGCGGCTGCCATCGGATGAATAGCTCGCGCCATACACCGTGTCGGTATGTCCGCCCAGGGCCATCAGCAGCTTACCGGTGCCGGCATCCCAGATTCGCGTGCTGTGGTCGGCCGAGGCGGTCACGATGCGGCTGCCATCGGGTGAATAGGCGGCCGACTGAACGATACCCGTGTGACCGGCCAATACCGCCAGCTGCGCGCCATTCCTGGCGTCCCAGATGCGCGCGGTGTTATCCGCCGAGGCCGTGACGATGCGTGCGCCATCCGGGGAGAAGGCGGCCGACTCGACGATGTCGCCGTGGCCGTTCAATACCGCAAGCGCCGCGCCAGTGCCGGCGTCCCAGATACGGGCGCTTTTGTCCACCGAGGCGGTGACGATGCGTTTGCCATCGGGTGAGTAGGCCGCCGTGATGACCCAGCCGCCGTGACCCCTGAGGATCGCCAGCGGCGCGCCGCTGCTGGCATCCCAGATGCGCGCCGTGTGGTCACGCGAAGCGGTGACGATGCGGCTGCCATCCGGGGAGTAGGCGGCCGACTCGACCACTTCGTCGTGCTCGGGAAGGACTGCGAGGGCGGCGTCCGCCGCGCGCACCGCCTGAAACACGCTGACCGCGCCCGGCGTATGCGCCTGGGCCGCATTGCTGCCGGTGACCACCTCGAGGATCAGTCCCTGTGCGCCCACGACATCCGCGCTCGCCAGGCGCTCCGAGGCAGCCTCGGTGAGCAACTGCGCCTGTGCCTTCAATGCCTCGGCGGTCCGAAGTTCCGCCTCATGCTGCCGGCGTGAAGCCATCCACCCCGCCGCCGAGGCGATGATCGCCAGCAGCGTGACCACGCTGGCGACGGCGGCGAGCACCCGGGTCTGGCGGGTGCGGATGCGGGTCTCATGCGCCACCGAACGTTCGATGTACGCGATCAGGTCCGGCTCGAGGTTCTGGCGCTGCTCATGCAGCAGTCGCTGCCCGTCGGCGAGGTCAAGGTCGGACAACAGTCCTGGTTCGCGCCGTCCATGAGCATGCGCGGCGAGCTCGCGCCAGCGACCGTAACGCTCCTCGATGCGGCGGCGGATATCAAGGACGGCGGCATTGCTGCGCACGAATTCGCGGGCCAGTGCCCAGCGGGAGATGAGCGCCTCGTGGGCGACACGAATGGTCGGGGCTCGCCCGGCCTCGGCGTCGCTCACCAGCAGCCGCGCGTTGCGGTCCAGCAGTGCCTCGATGAGCCGCCGTTGCGGCGTACCGGCAGGGAAGGCAGCCAGTGGCACGCGGCGCGCCACGGCATGCTCCACCTCACCTTGCGAGCTGCCCGCCTGCACCAGCAGGAACAGCACCGAGCCCAACGCGTCGCGATCCTCCGGCGCGCAGCTGTTCAGAACGGCTTCGGCCTTGGTGGCGATGGCGCCGGCCAGCCTGCCCAGCCGTTCATAGGTGGCAAAGGTGAGCGTCCGGCCGGCGCCTTCCAGGACATCCGCTCGATAGAGCTGATCCATGAGGTAGGACAGCAGCGGCAGTGCGCCGGGCTCGTGCGCCACCTCCTCGGCGATCACATCATTCAGTGCCACGCTGGTGGTGGGATGCACTTCGAAGCGAAGGCCGGCGGCTTCGGCGGGTCGGCGGATCATCTGGCTCAGTTGCGCGGGCGAGGGCGGCAACAGTTCCAGCCGCCCGTTGCCTTCGGACATCTGCACCAGCTCGGGCGTCTCATCGGCGCGGTGCCAGTAGTCCTTGCGCATGGTGGCCACGATCCACACCAATCCGGAACGCAGCAGACCCTGCAGCAGCGAGACGAACCCACGACGCTCGGCGGTGCTGAAACGCTCGTTGGTGAAGAGCTCCTCGAGCTGGTCGATGAGCAGCACCAGGCGTGCGGTCTCGTACTCCAGCATGCGACCGGCCTGGCGCGCCTGAAGCGTGAGCTGGCCGAGCGCGGCGCCGATGGGATAGGCAGGCTCCGCGGTCGCGGCGCGCAGATGCGCCGCCAGACCCGCCGGAGTCTGCCCGGGCCCGACCAGTTCGCCAAGCCCCTCATGCTCGCTCAACTGGGTGGTCAGACGCCGCGCCAGGGCGTCGAACAGGTCCTCGCCCTCGCGTGCGTCACTGGGCCGGAACACCACGCGGCGCAGGAACGCAGTACCGGGGAAGCGCCGGGGCACGAACAATTTGGGCAGGATGCCGGCCCTGGCCAGCGAGGATTTTCCGGAGCCGCTGGCGCCCAGCAGCAGCAGAAACGGTGCGCCGCTTTCGGCGCCGGCCGCCAGCTGCAGCATGGCCTTGGTGAGCGCCTCATCCTGGCCGAAATAGATGGGTGCGTGCTCGAACTCATAGGCTTCCAGGCCGCGAAAAGGTGCCTGGGCCCAGACCTTGGATGCCCCATCGCGCTGCGCGGGGCCCTGCGCCGCGATGCGCTTGTCGATGAGCTTTCGCAGGTGCAGCTCCAGGTTCGAGGCAAACTGCGCATCGCTGCTGAAGGCGAAGTAGGCGCCGAGGAACCTGCCTTGATCGGCAAAATGGCGGGCCCAGAACTTCTCCAGCGCCGCGAGCTGCTGCAACTGTTCCTCGCGACGTCGCGGGTCGCGGATGTCCAGTGCGGCCTGCTGCATGCTTCGATACACCAGCAGATCCGGTTTGCCGCTCGCCTGGGCGCTGCGCAGCGCATCCTCGAACTCCCATTCCGTGCCGGTCACCGAGCTGCGGCCGTCGATGCCGCGGTATTCGCGCACCTGGGTACTGAGCGGCAGTGTGGTACCGAGCCTGGACCATAGAATCAGCACCACGATGTCGAAGGCGCTGGGCGGTTCGATGGAGTCCTGAAAATGGCCCGAGGCGATCATCGCCTCGTATTCCCACAGATACGGTTCGATGTGGTAGAAGCGCGCGTAGTCCTGCGCCAGCCGCTCGATCGTCAGAGCGGCGATCTCGCGTACCGCGTAGACGTCGCTCGGGGACGAGATGAATATGCGGATCGGTGCTTGCACCGACTCTTAGGGGGAGTCCGACAGATACTGCTTGAGCATCGCCGTGGTGCGGCTCCAGGCATCCTCCGCCGCCTTGGCATCGTAGTGACTGCCCTTGACGATGAAGTCATGCCCGACGTTCGGGTACGTGATGAGCTGCAGCGGTGCCTTGATGTCCGCGGCGGCGCTGGCAATGGCACGCGCCGTCTCGATGGTGCAGCAGTTGTCGTCGAAGTGATCGGCCTCACCGGCAAACATCAGCACCGGAACCTTGATACGGCCCACGGTGGCGCTGATGTTCCGGTACACCTTGGTCAGCGGGTACATCACCACGACCACTGCCACCTGATCGGCATATTGCGGCGCGTAACCGAGCACCTGTCCGCCGCCGAGCGAAAATCCGACGACCCCGATCTTGCCCGGCAGCGCGTTCGGCGATTGCGGCGCCCGGTCGATGGCCGCCTTGAGACCTGTCCCCTGATCACCGACGAACTTATTGCCGTCGTACAGGAACACGTCATAACCCAGGCTCGCCAGCTGTCTGGCCGCCGGCTCATAGGCGCTGCTGCCCAGTTTCCCGGAGACCGCGACGATGACCCGGCCCTTGCCCGAGGGTGGGGTGAATTCCTTCTGGGCGAAGGCGCTGGAGAACACCGCGAGGCCGAGCAAAGCCAGGAGTAGCTGAGCAAAACTCTTCATCGCGGTGCCGCCTGCATGAATGACCCGGGTACATCCTACAAGCATCGCAAGAATCCGGCCTAGCCGTTGGGGCTTGGCCTGCGCCATGGCGCTGCATTGCAAAACGACCCGTTCTCGCCCTGCTCAGGCGCTCACCGCGAGCGCCACCAGTTCGGTGGCCTTTGCCTGGGCGCGCAGGTTGGCCGGACGCTTGGTGTGTACCTCGCAATAGGCCTCGAACTCGCTGCGCTTCTCGAGGGCGCCGGTCATCATGCCCCAGTTGAGATGGGAGGCGAGGATGAGATCCGCCGCGCTGAAGCGCTCGCCGGCGATGTACGTTCGGCCGCGAAGCCCTGTGGAAACCGTATCGAGTGCGCGTTCATAGGAACCGTAGCCGAAGCCGCGCTGCGCGGCCGTGGCAGGATTCCAGCCCGCCGCGCGATTGACATAGGCGGGCTCCAGGCACCCTGCGGTGAAGAACAGCCAGCGGTAGTAGGCGCCGCGGTCCGAGGGCGCCGGCAGCAATCCTGCCGCCGGGAAGGTCTCCGCGAGGTAGACGCAGATGGCCGCGGCTTCGGTGACAATCTGTTCGCCATGCTTGATGGCCGGCACCTTGCCCATGGGGTTGATGGCCAGATAGCGGGGGGATTTCATGCTGGTGTCGAAGTCGAGCACCTGCACCGTGTACGGACAGCCGATCTCCTCCAGCATCCAATGCGCGATGGAGCTGCGGGATCGTGGATTCGTATAGAAGGTCACTTTATCGCTCATCGGAGTCTCTCCTTGATTTGGCGCCGGTTGGCGAGGAAGGACTCTATCGCAGGCTACTGTCAGATCTTGTCAGTAGCCTGCGCGGGACGCTCGGACAGCGTCAGCCGCCATTCCTTTATAAGGGTGCGACGCGGCCTTGGCGTGCGCTCCAGGAGCATGTGCGCGGTCTCGATGCGATCGGTACGGAAATGGCGGAAATCCTGGCGCAGCTCGCACCAGCCGACCAGGATGCGGGTGGTCTCGGTAAACCCCAGTGTCACCGGCCACACGACGCGCTGGGTCTTCGCGCCCTTCTCATCCGCGTAGGAAATGGCGAGCTTGCGCTCCTCGCTGAGCACCCGGCGCAGCAGTGCCAGCGGCACCGACTGCGGTAACGTCTTGGTGGGCGCGACCAGCAACGCCTCGTCTTCCATTTTCGAGCGCAAGTCCGCGGGCAGCACCGCACCGACCTTGGCCATCACATTGCGCGCGGCCAATGCCATCTCATCATCGGTGCGTCGTCCCACCCAGTGCAGTCCCAGAGTGAGGGCTTCAATCTCCTGCGCCGAGAACATGAGGGGGGGCAGCAGAAAGCCCGGCTTGAGCACATAGCCCACGCCCGCCTCGCCATCGATCCCGGCCCCCAGCGCCTGGAGTGCCACGATGTCCCGATAAAGCGTGCGAAGGGAAATCCCAGCCTCGCGTGCCAGCTCCGCGCCGCTCACCGGGCGCCGGCGGCCGCGAAGCATCTGCAGCAGATCGAACAGCCGATGCGTCCTGGACATGGGGGACATAATACCCAGAACCCTCTTCCAGACGAATTGATCGGCCCCAATGGCTGTTTTCATGGTCCTCGTGAAGTGAAGGTGGGTTCCGCCGTATAAGATCCACTGAGACATGGACGAGACCACTTCACTGGATTACGAGTTCGAGGGCTTCCGCCTCGATACGGCCCTGCAGGTGCTGGTCTCCCCGGCAGGGGACGCCCTGCCGCTGCCGTCCAGGGCCTTTGCCACCTTGCGCCACCTGGTTGAAAGGGCCGGGGAAACGGTCGACAAATCTGCGCTGATGGCCAAGGTGTGGCCGACCACGGTGGTGGCCGAAAACAATCTCAATCAATGCATTCTTGCGCTGCGCAAGGCTTTTGGTGAGGCCTCCGGCGAGCGGCGCTTCATTCTCACAGTACCCGGTCGGGGCTTTAAGTTTGTCGCCCCGGTGCGCATCGTGCCGCGCGGGCATGCTGCGCCGGCTGCACCTGAAGTGAGAATGGCGCCGCCGCTACCGGTGGCGCCCGGCAACCGGAAGAACGTGCACTGGTTGGCCGCGGCACTCTTGTGCGCAGTGCTCGGTCTGGGCCTGTGGCTGTGGCCACGCCATCCCAAGGCGGTGACCGACCCGGCCGAGTATCAGCCATTGACCGATGTCACGGACACCGCGGTGGCGCCGGCCCTGTCGCCTGACGGGCGGATGCTGGCCTTCATTCGCGATGGCAGTGAGTTCAGGGGCAGGGGCCAGGTATGGATCAAGACCTTGCCCGATGGCGAACCGGTGCAGCTGACGCACGCGGATGGCGAGCTGTGGGCGCCGGTGTTTTCCCCCGACGGCACCAAAATAGCGTATTCGGTGATAGATGATCGACACGGCACCTGGGACACCTGGACGATTGCCGTGGACGGCAAGGGCGCAGCGACCAAACTTCTGCCCAATGCGCAGGCCCTGACGTATATCGGCGCGCACGAGGTCCTGTATTCCGAGTTCGATGTGGGCCAGCACCTGAGCGTCGCCACTTCCATGGAGGATCGCTCGGCACATCGTAATGTCTACAGTCCCGTACACGAGCGCGGCATGGCGCACTTCGCCTACCTGTCGCCGGACCACCACTCCGTTCTGGTGGCGGAAATGGGCCCGACCGGTGCCTTTGGCCTGTGCCGCCTGGTGCCCTTCGACGGCGGCGGCCCCGGCTACGAAGTCGGGCCGCCTGACAGTTCCTGCAGGTCGGCGGCCTGGTCGCCGGATGGCGCGTGGATGTATTTCTCGGCCATTGCGCCCAGCGGCGTGCATCTGTGGCGCCAGCATTTTCCCCATGGGGTTGCGCAGCAGATCACATTTGGTCCGAGCCAGGAGCAGACGGTTTTTGCCACGCCCGACGGCCACTCACTCCTGACCGCCATCGGCTTGTCGCACTCCGACCTGTGGTTGCACGATGCCCACGGTGAGCGCCTGCTGACCAATGAGGGCAACGCCATTGCCCCCTGGCTGTCGGCTGATGCCCGGCATGTCTATTTCATCGAGGTCCATGTCGCACACTCGATTTCGCTGATGCGATTGGAGATCGCAACGGGGAGGAAGGAGACCTTGTTCAAAGGTTATAGCGTCTTCGCGTTCGATGTGACCCCGGATGAACGCCAGGCCGTCTTCACCACCCCGGGCGATCGCCAGACGCTGATCTGGGCGGCACCCTTGGACGGCCACACACCACCCAGGCTGCTGGTATTCGGGGGCGATGAACCGGCATTCGGCGGCGGCTATATCTATTACCGGCGCGTCGAGGAGCGTGCCAACTACCTGCACCGGATCAGACCCGATGGCAGCGGTGACTCGCAGTTGCTGCCGGATCCGATCATCGATTTTTTCGGGGCAGCTCCGGATGGCAAGGCGGTGCTGGTGTCGCGGCCCGCCGGGGATATCATCAAGGATACCTGGGCCATTCCCATTGACAGCCCCGGCGCCGCACGCGTGATCAACCGGGCCAATTCGCCGGCGCGATGGTCGAGCGACGGTAAAACCCTGTATGTCGAACTGAACGTACAGGATCGGGTGGCGCTGACGGGATCAACCGTGGCACTGCCGACCGGTCCGGATGATCTGCCGTTGACCACGCAAATGGCCGCCGACACCAAGGGGCCGGTGATTCCATACCAGGTATCCTACCTTGCGATGGCAGCGGATCCTTCGGTGTACGTCTTCGTCAAGTCGGAGGCGCGGCAGAACATCTACCGCATTCCACTGCACTAGGGTCCGTGAATCAATGTCCTGGGGACCGCTCGGGCTTCACCCACTGATCCAGCCAGTCCAGCACCGTGTGATACCAGAGGATGTCGTCGGCCGGCTTCAGTACCCAATGATTTTCGTTCTCGAAATAGAGCAGTTTTGAGGGCACGTGCAGGGCCTGCAGAAGCTGGAACATCGCCAACCCCGAGCTTTGGTCGACGCGATAGTCATTGGCGCCATGGATGATCAGCATCGGCGTGCGGAAATTCCGGGCGTAAGTCACGGGTGCTTGTTCGATGAGCGCCTGGGGGTTCTGCCAGGGAGTGCCCTTGAACTCCTGCAGCGTGCCGCCGATGAAGTCCGCTGAATAGATCGACGTCAGCAGATCGTACAGGCCGTCATGGGAAACGATGGCCCGGAAACGGTCCGTGTGACCTTCGACCCAGTTAGCCATGTAGCCGCCATAGCTGGCACCCGCGGCCAATAGCCGGGTTGTATCGACATAGGGCCAGGTGAGTGCGGTATCCACCGCCTTCATCTGGTCCTCGTAGGGTGCGCCGCCCCATTGGCCCTTGACCGAATCCATGTATTTCAGCCCGAAGCCCGTGGACCCATGGAAATTAGGTTCGATGACCACGTAACCGGCCGCCGCGAAGAGTTGCGCATTCCAACGATAGTGGAACTGATTGAGCCAGGAACTCTCAGGTCCCCCGTGCATGAGCAGCAGCAGGGGATACTTCCTGGCCGGATCGAACCCCGGCGGCTTGATCTGCCAGGACTGGACCGGCTCGCCGTGCCAGCCGCGGAAGGTGAAGCTTGAGACCTCACCGAAGTCGATGCCTTGGAGGGCCTCCTGATTGAGGTGCGTGAGCTGCTGGGGTTGTCCCTGGGTCGTTGCCGCAAGATCCAGACGATACAAGTCCGCCGGATGTGCAAGGTCCATGCGCGAGAGGGTCAGGAAGGCATTGCTGCGGGGAACATCCACCTCTTCAATGGCGCCCGTCGTCACGAGCGGTGTCAGTTTCAAGGTCGCGACGTCCAGCCGTGCCAGGGTGACATCGCCCTGATTCTCGAAGGTGACGTAGAGACTGGCGCTGTCGGGCGCCCAGACGTAGGAATCGACGGAGCGATCGACCGCCTCGAAGATATTCCGACGCGCCTTGCTCGTGCGATCGTAGAGGAAGAGACGAACGGAATCCGTCACCGCCATCGGGCGCAGCGTGGCGCTGAAAGCGATGTAGCGTCCGTCGGGGGAATACAGCGGAGTGCGATCCGTGGCCTTGGTGGTGGTAATCGCCTGGGCCGCTCCGCCGCTCACCGGTACGACGAACAGTTCGCTGTTGGCGGTGATCGACTCATCGTCGACGTAGCGCGAGAAACAGATCTCGCGACCATCGGGCGAGAAATCCAACTCCTGACCGCCCTCCTCTCCGGGCCAGATGGGCGAGTCCACATTCCCGGGGGTGAGATCGGTGGCGGCGCCGCCCGCGGCGGGGATGCTAAAGATGTGGTTGCGCCGCCCGTCCACCCAGCTGTCCCAGCGGCGGAACGGTACCTGCGTTATGACGCGCGCCTTGACGGGATTGTCGGCATGCTCCTTCAGCACTTTCTCATTGCAGGCCATGTCGGTGCATTCGGGGAATACGCTCGAGACCACCGCCAATGTGCCGCCGTCCGGTGAGAGCACGAAATCCTCCACCCCGGTTGCAAAGCTCGTCACCTGGCTGGCCTCGCCGCCATCCACCGGCAGACGGAAGATCTGCGCCTTGTCGCCAACCCGGGAGCTGAGAAAGTAAATGTAGCGTCCGTCGGCGGACCAGCGCGGATGATTGTTCGCGCCGTGATCCATGGAGGTGAGCTGCTGCGGTTCTCCACCCGTGGCGGGAACCCGCCAGAGGTTCGACACGGAGGTATTCTTGGCCACATCGCTGTGGCTCACCGCAATGACGACCCAGCGCCCGTCCGGCGAGACGCGTGCCTCACCGAGGCGGGAGAGTCTCTGCATGTCCTCGACCCGAAATGAGCGCGCGTGCAGCGGCTGGGACATGACCAGCAGAGCCAGGGCGCACAGACACGCGCCTGCGGTGGATTTCGACACATCTGTCATGGCGGGGCTCCCTGGGGCCGTCAAATCAGATCCCTTCCCGGTAGGGCTGCCATTATCGGCCAACCGCCGTCACGAAACCTTCACAAACACCCTCTAAAAATTGAAAATTTTCGATGGGGGAGTTCTGTTGCAGTCGCGTTACGCGTGGAGGTGTTCGGCCCGCGGGGTGGTCACGGCATTGGCCGTGCTGCTCGCCGTGAGCGTGGTGCAGGCGGCGCCGCAAGCCCTGTCGCCCCTGCAACAGCTGGGCAGGAACATGTTCTTCGACCCCTCGCTGTCAGCTTCCGGCAAGATGGCCTGCGCGACCTGCCATGACCCGAAGTACGCCTATGGTCCGGCGCCCGGCAAGGCCATAGCGCTGGGCGGTCCGCACATGGATCAGTCCGGCACCCGGGCCGTCCCCTCGCTGCGCTACCTGCGGGAGGTGCCAGCATTCAAGGAGGAGTACAAGTTCCTGGACGGTGACGTGGGGCCAATCGGAGGAATGATGTGGGACGGCCGCGCCGCGAGCCTGGCGGAGCAGGCGCAGATGCCGCTTCTGGCCGCCAACGAAATGGCCAATGCCAGCCCGGCGGAGGTGGTGCGCAGACTGGCTCGTGCCGCCTATGCACCGCAGTTCAAGGCGCTCTTTGGCGCGCAGATCTTCAAACAACCGGCCAAGGCCTTCGCCGCCGGGACGAGCGCGCTGGCGGCATTCCAGCAGGTGCCCCAGGAATTCTTCCCTTACAGCAGCCGCTACGATGCCTATCTGCGCGGCGACATCGAGCTTTCCGAACAGGAGGAGCGGGGCGCGGCTCTGTTCAAGGATCCGGACAAGGGCAACTGCGCCAGCTGCCACCTGGGCACCAGCCGCGACGGAGTGCCGCCACCCTTCACCGACTTCGACTTCGTCAATGTCGGTGTACCGCGCAACCCGCGCCTGCCGGCCAACGCCGATCCGCGCTATTACGATCTGGGATTGTGTGGCCCGCATCGGCTCGATCTGGCCAAGAAGCGTGAACTGTGCGGTTTTTTTGTGTCCCCCACCGTGCGCAACACCGCCATCCGCGATGCCTTCTTTCACAATGGCGTCTACAGCAATCTGAAGCAGGTCATGGACTTCTACAACGAACGCGACCTGCGGCCGGAGAAGTTCTACCCAAAAAATCCCGATGGCAGCGTGCACCGCTACGATGACCTGCCGCCCGGGTATCCCGACGACATCGATCATGATCCGCCGCTGGACCGCAAACCCGGTCAAAAGCCGGCGCTCACGGATGCCGAGATCGACGACATCATCGCCTTTCTCAAGACTCTCACCGACGCGGACGTCACGCGATGATGCCCGCGCTGCTGGCCTGTGCCCTGATGCAGGTCCCGGCCAGCGACGCCGAGGCCTGGCGCATTTTTGCGGCGCTCAATCCGGCGGGTGCGGATCAGGCAGCGGCCTGGGAGAGCTGGCCCAGCGCCGCGGGCACCTTCCGCAAGGACGGCGCCGATCCGGGGCCGTGGCAGGCTTTGTCCCATCCGGGCATGGAGCGTTTCGAACTCCTCACCCCCAGGGACTTTTCAAATCTGCGGCATATTGTCGGCGGTCGCATGGTGCCGGTGACTGATCCGCTGGCGCTGGCCAAACAGCTGGTCGAGGTGCGATTGAACCCGACGTCCTACGACTTCATCCGCGCGCGCCAGCTGTACACCGTGGCGGGCCAGCGGCGCGCGGTCGTGCAAGGCCCGGTCCAATTCCCGACCGGCTCGATGCAGCTCAAGGCCGGCTGGCGCCCCATCAATGATGACGAACGGCGGCGCTATCACACCCTGAGGGTGCATCTGGCTGACGGCAGTACCCGCCTGTATGGACTTGCGGCACTGAACATCGCGGTGAAGACCGCCAACGGTTGGCTGTGGGCCAGTTTTGAGCACGCGGATTCCGAGGCCGGGCAGCACTACCGTCTGCGCGGCACCCAGACCACCTATCTGAATGCTTTCAACCAGCCGGTACGGCTGGGCAATGCCGTGCTGGAAGCAGGCCTGGGCGACAGCGCTTCGTGCATGACCTGCCATGCGCGCGCCACCCTGAGCGTGCAGGGCGTGCCAACGCGATTGCCGGTGTTCGCGCCGTCGGCGGCCGGCCTCCGGCGCGGCTATGTCGGTACTCCCGACCCTGCCTGGTTCGGTCAAGCGGACCTTCTGGGACGTTGGCAAACGACCTATGCATCGCTCGATTTCGTATGGTCGCTGTCGCAGGCGGTCGCAGAACACCCATGAGAATCCCAATCACGCTGCTGCGCGCCTGCTGCATGGCGGCATTGGCGCTGAGCGTATCGGCACTGGCGCAGGACCAGGAGGCTGCACCTGCCCAGCCGCTCGGCTCGGCACCCGCGACATCCTCGGGCCCGATTCCCATCAGACGCATCGAGGACACCGTGCAGACCGCCGGCGGCCCGGATGAACCGAAGTATGGCGTCGATGCCAGCTGGGTGATCGCCGGCTACAACGACAACGAAGTCATCTACTCCATCATCATCACCAACCAGGACCAGCGGATCATCCGCTGCAGCACCCTGCTCAGCGGTTTCTACCTGGAGAACGGCACCCGGCACTCAGTCTCCGACCGCCAGGGAGTCACGATCTTTCCGGGCAAGCAATCCAGCGCGGGTCATTGGCTGGGCATGGATCAGACCTCGGGCGCCACTTATAAGGTGACCTGCCGCGCTGTCTCCTAGATGGCTTTTTTCGTCATGGAAATGCAACACCGCTGATCCAGAGTTGCAAAAAAATCATGCACCTTCAGGAGAGGGAACACATGTCCACTGATCAGTCGCGCCATTTTGTGCGCATTGCAGTCGCCGCCGTGCTGGGCAGCGCCTTGATGAGCGGTGCCGCCACCCGGGCCCAGGATTTCAATTCCAACTGGCAGCACGAGGATGATCCGGTGGTGTTCAGCTTCGCCACAGTGGGCGACAGCCGCCAGGATCCAGCGGCCCCGGATCCGACCACTTTGCTGGAGGCCGGCGAGCCTGGCACCTTCAGCAGCGGCAGCACCCTGGGCACGCCCAGTCAGCCCGGCAAGCCCGACCTGAGCGGCACGCTGCTGCCGCAGGACGCGACCTTCCTCACGGACACCAAGCCCTTCTCGCGCATTCTGCGCGGCATCCAGCGCGACAAGCCGAACCTGCTGTTCTTCAACGGCGACATGATCTACGGCTATGGCCACCCGGCCGTGCCGCCGCTGGCAGAGCTTGAGGGCATCACAAGCGTTCAGGGCACGACCACCAAGGCGCTGGCGTGGACCGACGCCGTGTTTGAATACCGGCAGTACGCTTATTGGCGCGGCATCGTGGCGCCACTGTTCGAAACCGGCACCTACGTGGTACCCGTGCCGGGCAACCATGAGACCGAGTGCAAGGCCACCGCTTCGCATGACGGAACCTGCGCCAAGGGCACGACGCCATACCCTGAGAACGAGGCTGCGTACAAGGACAACCTCGGTGATCTCATCGAGGACCTCTACACCAACGAGCGCTTCCAGAGCGTCAGCGGTTTCCCGGCCATCGCGGCCAACGGTTTCTCCGTCGCCACTGCGCCGCAGGGCAGCAGCGGCGGCAGCAATGTCAACAACGGTGCTCTGACCGGTGTCACCACGACGAATCCGACGGGTGAGGCGGAGCTCAGCTATTCCTTCGACATCAAACTGGACAACACCCGTCAACTGCTGCACTTCGTGGTGGTCAACACCGACCCTGCGGGATCCGCAGCCACCGCCCCCACCGACTGGCTGGCCCAGGATCTCGAGGATGCCAAGAACCGCGCGGCGGCCAACCACCTGTCGCCCAGGTACTTCGTGTTCGGGCACAAGCCTGCGTTCACCTACGGCTACAACGTCGTCACCGCAGCCCCGGCGACTGTGTACACCCCAGCCGGTGCCGGCGGTCTGGACACACTCAGCGCGGCTAATATCACCGTCGCGCCCACCTCGGTGAGTGTCAAGGAGCCCAACGGCAGCACCGTCACCATCGCGACCAATGTTCCGCAGCTCATCGTGGACACCAAGCCGCAGCAGGTGAACACCGCGGCGACGTTCAACAGCGCGCCGGCCTATCCGCTGGTGAACCTGTTCTGGGCGGTAATCGCCCATTACGACGCCACGTACTTCTGCGGACACGAGCACATCGCGCACGTCGAGCAGTTCAAGGACATCACGGGCGGCTCGAAGAACTCCCCGTACCAGGTGACCGTGGGCTCCGGCGGCTCGCCGTTCGATGACGCCATGTCGACCGACAACCCGCCGCGCGAGCCGGTGCCGCTGATCAACTGGCAGGACCGTTACTACGGCTGGGCCACGGTACAGGTGCACCGCAGCGGCACCGTCACCCTGCAGGTGCAGGGCTTCACCGACGGGGCGCAGTACGACCCGAGCACTGGTGTCGTCAGCAACCTGGGCGTTGAAACTCCGGCCCGGGTGCTGTTCAGCGTTCCGCACCTGCCGTAAGCACACATGAAAAGCCCCGGGGCACCGGATGACACCGGTCGGCCCCGGGGCGATCCGCCCATGAACTCCCGCCTGATTCCCTGGTGTCTGGCCGCGACGGGCTTTCTCGCCGCCCTCACCGTATTCAGCTGGCACGGCAAGCTGAATGATGCGGGTGTTAAGCTGCCACCAGCGTCCGCCATGGCGGACCGGTTCACGCCACCCGCCACGGATCATCCCGAAGTCCACTCAGCGCAGGTCCCGGCCGTCGCCGAACCCCCGCAGCATGCGCCCGCGACGCTGACACTGCCATTGCCGCCCGGCGCCGTGTCCGAGCCGGATGCCGATGTTCAGCCGGTGTCGGATGACGCCCCGACGGTGGAGGACCTGCCGGCGCCGCACAGCCCGGCCGAGTCATCTCAGGATCAGTGACGGCCATCCGATTCTGTCAATTGCCAAATTGAGTGTGCCTTATGTAAGGAATGCTGTTGGCTTCCCTTACTAACAGCAGCAGAATCTCGCGCACTCGCCCGTCTCGCAAATCAAGACTCCGGCTTTCATCCTTGCCAACGAGGTAAGTTCGAATGAACAGTGCTCAGAGTTGCGCAGAGATTCTCCCGCAGGACACCGTGACCGGCAGCAGCCAATTCATGCCTAAAGTGCTGCTCGTCGACGATGAACCGCATGTGGTGGAAGGCATCAGACGGGCACTTCGTGAACATTCATACCGCATCAACACCGCCACATCCCCTGAAGTGGCGCTGCATATGTGTCGGCGTGAGCAGTTTGACGTCATTGTTGCAGACGAACGCATGCCCGGAATGTGTGGCTCGGAGCTGCTGACCATCGTTGGCCGTGAATTTCCGACCAGCGGACGCATCCTTCTGACCGGACATGCGACCATTGACGCGGTGGCGCGCGCCATCAATGAGGCCGGCATAGTGCGGCTGTTGCTGAAACCCTGTCCTCCCAGCGCGCTGCGGGCCGCAATCGAGTTGGCGCTGAGAACAACGCCCTTCGAGCACCGCACAAGAGCCGGTCGCAATCCAGCCGTCGTCCCGAGACGGCGCAACCCCCACGCTGCCATACGTGCCAGACTCACCGGCAAGGCTGCCACTTCGCGGCCCCTTCCGGGAACGATCGGGACCTTCGAGGGCGCGAACAGCGGCCTGTGCCTGCGGGCACAGGAGATTCTCGCGCTCGAGACCACCGAGGTCGCCGGCTTCGAACTGTCGCCGCGGCTGCGCACCCAAGCGCGTGATCTGCGAACCGCCCGCGATTTCATGGCTTCGGCGGATCATCATGTGGTGCGGGATGCCCTGCGTGCCCTGGGTGAGCACGCACAACCGATCAACCGTTCGGATCTGATGGTGTCATTGAATATCGGCTGCCAATCGCTGGCAGTTCCAGCATTCGCCGATTTCCTGAACGAAGAGCTGTCGGCCGCGCGCCTTGCGTCACGGTTCATGATTGAAATACGTGAGTCCTCACTGGTGCAACGCCTGAGCACGGAGCGCGGATTTCTGAAGAGCCTCGCCGGCTTGAAATGTCTGGCGCAAGGCACCCGGCTGTGCATCGACGGAGTGGCGGGGGAGCTCGAGCAGCTCGCTCTGCTTGAGGACCTGCCGATTGCAATGGTCAAAATTGACAGCCGCTATATTGGGGATGTTCTGGTGAACCCCCTTTCCGAGTCGCGGGTGCGCGTTATCGTCGAATGGGGTCGACGCGCAGGAATCGAAATCGCCGCCGCGGGCGTGGATTCGTTTGCGATCTCGGAGCGTCTCCACGCCTTGGGGGTGCGCTATGGACAAGGCAGTGCATTCGGTGCGCCGCAGCCGTTGGAATTGGTGCTCGGACGCCTGGGTTAGCCCACGTTACGAGCGTCGATGAACGGCTTTCAGCACTGACCACCCGCAGTGCCGTACCAGTCTCCATAATCGCTGCACCATAAAACAGCGGCGCCGAGACTTGCCCAGGCCGTGATTAACGATTCATTACCATGGCCCGAACCTAGGTCTAGTTCCGTCTGACCGTCGCCGGAGTGCGACGTAGCGCCCATTAAGCCCGCATTCTGCCGCGTAGATTCGATGAGAATTCGAAGGAGTATTGACAAGTCAAGGCCTACGTCAGGTGACATTGCGGAGTGGACGTGGAGGTATCAAAACGCATCGCGCATGAACCGCGGTTCCTGCTGGTGGGGCCGTATGATCCCCATTGCGGCGAGTACACGTTTCTTGCGCCCCCGCTGGGAGTATGGCGCCTGGCCGGAACCCTCCAGGCACGCGGCATCCACGCGCAGGTATTCGATCCGAACTGTTGTGGGTCAGACGTAGAGCGCGCCTTCGAGGCGGTGCTCCGAGCGCAAGCCTGGGATGTGATTGGTCTGTCCACGACCGCCATGACCCTGCGCTACGACCTGGCGCTTGCACATCTGGCCCACGAAGTCATTCCGGGCGCCACGATCGTGGCGGGTGGCATGGAAGCGACTTTCAAGCCGGAGCGGGTCTTCGAACTGGGGCCCTTCGATCTCATCGTGCTCGGTGAGGGGGAGCACCCTTTGCTGGAGGTCGCCAGGCGCCTTCAGTCCGGGCGGGATCTTGCCGGAATCTCCGGCACTGCGCTGCGCACCGAAGCGGGAGGTATCGCCCGGTTCCATCAGATGGCAATGACTCAGCCGGAACTGACCGCGGCCATCCAGGCGACCCCCTACGAGCAGATGCCATACGAGCGCTACTGGGAGCGCCTCGAAAACGTTTATGAAGTGGGCGATCTGCCCTACAAGGCCGAGCGCGAAGCCCGCCTGGCCGAGATACGCTCGGTGCGACTGATCACCCTGAACTACTGCCCCATGGGCTGCTCGTTCTGCTCCTCGACCAATTTTCTGCACGAGGCCCAGGGTGGAATTGCGCGCATTGCGCGCCTGGAAGTCGCGGACTGCATGGACATGCTGCGACGCATTGTGGCGCTTCATCCCGAGGTGCGAACGGTCTACTTCCAGGACGACATTTTCGTGTTCACCAAGGATCAGCGCATCCTGCCGCTGTGCCAGGAGATCGTGGCCGCCAAGGAGCGCGGTGAGCTGCCGCCGGATCTGGGCTTCATCAGCACCAACCGCATCGATTCGATGAGCACGGAGCGTCTGACCGCGATGCGCCGTGCCGGCTTCAGGGTGCTCGGCTTCGGAATCGAGAACTTCTCTGCGGCGGTGTTGAAGGAGTTCAACAAGCGCCAGATTCACCGCCATATAGAGCCGGTTCTGGAGACGACGCTGCGGCTGGGCATCACGCCCTTTCTGGATCTGATCCTGACTTCACCGCGAAGCACCCTGTCTGACCTCGAGCAGAACGTCCGTCAGGCCAGGCGCTGGATGGAAGCCGGTTGCGAGGTGGGCATCTATCCCTACGTCATTCCGTTCACCGGTTCGGCGCTCGCCGCCGATGCGGAGTTGGCAGCCCACACCGTCTATGAGACGCGCACGGTTCCTGGCACGACGCTTACCTGGTCCGATGCCACCAAGATCTTGCCGGCGGATTCGCAGGCTCGTGACGCCATTCTGATCATCGAGGAGCGCTTCGAGGCGGCATGCCGGAGCCTCGCGCAAAGCGTGCCGCACATTCCATCGCGCATGCGTTCGGTTCTGTGGCTGAAGGTCGCGCAGGAGTATCTGAATTCCCATCCAATCGCCGCCAGACGCGATCGGCCAAAGGCGTTCACAGCCCGCCTGGCGGTGCCGGCGTTTGGAGTCGCCGAATGAATGCGCGCGAGGCAAGTGCCCAGTCGTACTGGGAGGGCAGGGCCCGGCAGTTCGCCGCCCGAGGGCGCGGCCTCGCGGCAGTGTGTTCCTATGGAATGCCGGCCTTCTATAACTACTCCATCGAATCGGCCCAGCGAAGGGCCCTGCTGCCCTGGCTGCCCCTGGTCGCGCCGGGAAGTGGCACTGCCCTGGACGTGGGCTGCGGGGTCGGCCGGTGGAGCCTGGAACTTGCGCGGCGTGGCCATGAAGTGCTGGGGCTGGATCTGAGTCCCAGCATGCTCGAGCAGGCGTGGCTTCGAACTGCCAACCGTTCCGGCTGCTCCTTTGAACTCGGTGATGTCACGACGCTCAATCTGGGGCGAAAGTTCCAACTCATCCTCTGCGTGACGGTGCTGCAGCACGTCCTGAATCCCATCGAAGCACGCCAGGCGATTGTCAGACTGAAAGATCATCTCGCCCCGGGCGGGACACTGATCCTGCTGGAGGCGGCGCCGACGCACTCGACAGCGCGCTGCGACACAGCCGTATTTCGCGCCCGGAATTTCCAGTGGTACCAGGAAGCGCTGCAGGCCGCAGGCCTGTGCGTGGCCGCCCGGGCCGGCGTCGACCCGATGCCGTTCAAACTCTGGCTCCTGCCCTACTACCGGCGGCTGCCGGTGCCGATTGCCACCTTGGCGCTGGCCGTGGCGACGGCGCTGGCGTGGCCCCTGGACTGGCTGCTGCGTCGCTGGCTGGTAGAGCGCTCCTGGCACAAGGTGATCATCGCCAGACACCCGCAGGCGCATTGATATGGGTACGCGGACATGGTGTGCCGTCGCCTTGCTCTGCGCTGCTGCCGCGGAACGCAATGCCGCGGCGACCGACACGCTCATTGTCAGCGGCCAGTCCGTGAGCTTCAGCAGTGAGATCCCCTCAGGGACCGCCGAAACATTGGACTGGATCCACCAGGATGGGAACCAGCAAATGTGGGGTCTGGGGACGACCGCGCAGCAGTTCGCCGGCTTCGATCTGAACCTGGCTCGAGTCATGGGTTCGTTCAACCTGGCGGCGGACACTTCGCTTATGGGAACGCTCGAGGCAGGTCCGGGAACGGCAGCCGCAGAGCACTACACCTTCACTCGCGCGACCCTGGAGGGCACGCGAGCGGTCTCGGCGCGCCTGCAAATCAGCGGCGGTGGTCAGTATGTCGATGCCGATAACGCCAGGGTACTGATCCTGCGTCTGGAGTCCGCGTGGCTGCCGCCGGGCCCCGTATCCGTGCGGGCGCAGCTGGGTCAATCGGTTGAGGGCAATCTGCCGACACGTTTCGCGACCCTGCGCACCGATTATGTGCGCAGGGTTCAGATTTACGGCGGCGTTTCGGTAGGGCGCGGGGCCGAGTCGATCGTCGAATTCGGCGATGTCCGATACGAGCACTTCACCGACGCATTCGTCGGCCTCGCCGTACCCTTTTCGCTATGCACCGTCGGGCTCTCCTGGGACCTGCTGGAGCTGTCCACGTCCACCCGACGCACCGCGACCCTGACGCTCAACATCCCTCTGGCGTGGAGGAGATGACATGGAATTGCATTTCATCACCTCACCCACTGCGATCGCCATAATCAGCATCGCCATGGTCCTGGTCCTGGCGGTGGCGTGCGTCTTTCTCATTCGCCGCTGCCGGCGTCTCGGGCGCTATGCCAAGCGCGCCGTCAGGCACCGTGCGGCCATTGCGCGCCTGCGTCGCTCGAGCGAGCTGTCGGCGGTGGACCGCTATTGGGGTCAGATCCACGCAGCCACAGCGCCGGTTCTGGTGACCTCCCCGGAAGGGGCAATATTGGCCGTTTCCGGCCCCGCGATCGAGCTGTTCGGCTACCAAAACGAAGAAGAGCTGCGCGCCACGCCGGTAGCCACCTTGTATTTCAATCCCGCGGACCGGCTCAAATCCCTCAGCACGCCCCTGCTTGAACACGGCCAGATCCGCAGCAGCGAATTTCGGATGAAGCGCAAAGACGGTCGTCCCCTGTACGTTCTGACGACCGTGCGGGTCGTCAATTTCGAGGGTGCAACCCACTATGAAGGTGTATTGACCGATGTCACGGAGTTGCGTGCTGCCTTCGATGAGCGCCAGCACCTGGAATCGCAGCTGAATCTGGCCAAGAAGCTCGAACTGGTGGGCCGTCTCGCCTCGGGCATCGCGCATGAGATCAACACGCCAATGCAGTTCATCGGCGACAACATCACCTTCCTGAAGCGCGCGTTCGCACAGCTGGCAGCACGACTGCCGCCGGCCGGCGCCCCGCAGGAGCTGCTGGCGGATGTGGCGGATGCCTTTGCCGGCAGCTTCGAAGGTGTCGAGCGGGTCAGTGAGACCGTGCGCGCCATGAAGGAATTCGCGCATCCGGGTGACTTGGACATGACGGCCACGGATCTGAATCAGGCCATCCGCACCATACTGGTGGTCGCGCGCAGCGAATACAAGCACGCCGCCGAGGTGAAGCTGGAACTGGGTGAAATTCCGCCCGTGAACTGCACGCGTGCCGAAATCAACAAGGTATTCCTGAATCTCATCGTCAATGCTGCGCATGCCATCGAGGAAAGCGGCAAAGGCCGCGGCAGCATCACCATTCGCAGCAGCACCGATGGCGCACGGGTGCGATTCGAAATCGCCGATACCGGCTGCGGTATTCCCGCCACGGTTCTACCGCGGATCTTCGAGCCCTTCTTCACCACCAAGGCGATCGGCAAGGGATCCGGCCAGGGCCTGGCCATCGCACGCTCGGTGGTTCGGAACCATGGCGGTGAGCTGGAAGTGGCAAGTGTGGTCGGGCAAGGGACGACATTCACGATCACCTTGCCTGCAGCGGATGGCCTGGTGGCCACCGAGGGGGCGTCGGTTTCGCTGGTACTCGAGGATTCAATAGGTTGAGGCCAAAGGTGTAGGAGACAGTCATGAGCGACTCACGTTACAAGATCCTCTGCGTCGATGATGAGCCAAGGGTGCTGGAAGGCCTGCGACGCCATCTGCGCGAGAAATTTGAAGTGCTGACGGCCGGCGGCGGTGCGGAGGCCCTCAATGTACTGACCAATGTCAAGGATCTGGCAGTGGTCGTCTCCGATATGCGCATGCCGGAAATGGACGGCGCCACGGTGCTGCGTCATACGCGGCTCCTGCGCCCGCACGCGGTGCGCATCCTGCTGACGGGCCAGGCCGACATGGCGGCCGCGATCAAGGCCATCAACGAGGGCCAGATTTTCCGCTTCCTGACCAAGCCCTGCGCGGCCGAACAGTTCCTGAGCGTCATCGACGAGGCTGTCCGCCAGCACGAACTCATCATGGCCGAGCGGGTATTGCTGCAGCGGACCCTGGTGGGGGCTATCAAGGCGCTCACCGACATCATGAGCCTGGTCAGTCCGGCGGTGATCGGCCGCGCCCAGCGCCTGAAGCGACGGGTTTCCGAGCTTGCGATCGACCTTGAAATCGACGACCGCTGGCAGGTGGAGGTCGCGGCGCTGCTGTCCTATCTCGGGCACGTATCGTTGCCGGAGTCGCTTACGCGCCAGCTGGCCAGGGGTGAGGAACTGGAGCCCAAGGATGCTGCCAGAGTGCGCAGCGCGACCCGCGCAGCGATCCGGGTCATCGCCCACGTTCCGCGGCTTGAGCCCGTGAGCGCGATACTGACTGCGCTGAATGAGCCGGATGGAACCACTGCCGATCCGGTGCATGTGAACATCCTGCGGCTGGCCCTGGAGACCGAGCGGCTGGAGGCGCAGGGGCTGGGCACGCAGGCCATTGTGGAAAGTCTGGAGGCCTCCGGAGATTTCTCGAAGGAGCTGCTGGACAGCCTGCGCGCCACCCAGAAGACGCACAGGGCCGTGTTCGATCGGGCGGAGATTCCGTTGGCCGAACTGGAAATCGGCATGATACTGGACGAGGACATCAAGACCGCCCGTGATGTGCTGATCGCACCCCGCGGCTGTGAGGTGACCTTGAGCTTCATCGAGCATATAGGGCACTTCGCCAAGCATCTGTCGAAGCCAACCATCGCCATTTTTCGCAGTGCGAAGTCATTGGAATCGGTCGGCGAAGAAGTCACGGCGGCGGTGCGGGCCTAGGCCGGTTCATGCAGACCAATCCCAACAATTCGTTGCTCCTGGCGGCGGTGATATTGGTCTGTTTCGCAGGGGTGGCCGCGGCAGCAAGCGCCGGTTTGCTCAGCGGCGGCACGCGCATCGTCATCTTCGTGTTCGTGAATCTCATTCTCGTGTTCGACGTCATCGATCTCATCGTGCGACTGTGGCTGAGGAGGGTGCATGGGGCGGCGCCCGAGGGGCCTGCGGTCGCGCTTGGGTTGCCTGAAATATCCAAAGCCGAACGTGCCCTGGACTTAAGCCCCTACGCCATCATCGCATCGCTGCACGACGAAGCAGACGACATGGATCGCATCACAGCGACGCTGCAGCCCTTCAAGGAAGCGGTGTGGCTGATCGATGATGCCTCCAGCGACGATACGCTGCTGCGCCTGCGCCGGGACGGCTGGAACTGCCTTCCGGGCGTCATCAATCGCAAGAAGCCGGCCGCGTTGCGCCACCTGCTGCAGACTCTGCCGGCCGAGATCCGCACGGTGGTGGTCATGGATCCCGACGTTCGCTGGGTCGTCGCCCCCGGGATGGAGCGCGCGACGCTGGAGCAGGTGATCAGTGACCTGCAGCGCAGCGGCGCGGCGGCATGTACCCCGCGCGTCCAGGCGCGCCGCGGCGGCTGGCTGGAGGAATGCCAGGCCTTCGAGTACGAGCTGGCTTGTGGCCTGGGGCGCAAGAGCCTCGGCGAACTGTGTTGCAACTCCGGCGTCTCGGTCTACAGCCGGGTGGCGCTGGAAGCCGCCCTGAATCGGCACAGCCTTTCGGTGTATGCCGAGGACTTCGAGAATTCACTGTTGCTGCTCGAAGTAGGTGAGCGCATCTACTACGACGACCGGTTGATCATCGAGACGCAGGCCAAGGCCACCTGGAAGAACCTGCTGTCGCAGCGCGTCGGCTGGGCTTTCGGCTGCGCCAAAGTGGTTTTTGAAAGGCTGCCGCAGATCTTCGCCATCGCGCGCCGCGGTCCGCTGGGCGCCTATCAATATGTGTTCTATCTGTGCATCAACGGAGTTCTGCTGCTGCCGCTGAAGTTGCTGTCGTCCGTGCTGCTGGCCATGAGCTTGCTGAAGGCCCTGGATGACCTGCTGCTGACCCAGTGGCTTCCCCTGCGGCCCTGGAATGAGCCGCTGCTGTTCTGTCTGTGGTATGGCAAGTCGACGCTGATCCTGTTTCTGGCCTGCCTTGCGGCATTGCCGCGCGGGGAGCGCCGGCGGCATCTGGCCACGGTGCCCTTCTACAGCTTCTACGGACTGCTGCAGTACATACCCACGACCATCGGCTACTTCAATCTGTTGGCGTTGCGCGTCTCGGGTCGGCGCCTATACGCCGACCATTATGACAATGATGCGGGATGCAGGAGCCACATTGCTCCTAAAGGTGGCCTGGCATGAGCGCGCTGCAGATGCTCGACCGGCGCCGCTGGGCGCTGGGTGCCGGGGCGATGATATGCGCCTGTCTGCTGTTGATGGGACTGATGGCGAACCGTTTCTCGCCCGGTGCCGGTGGCGCCGCGCGCAGCGAGGCCCCGGATTTTGTCGTGACCGGTACAGGCGATGCTGGCCCGGGAACGTTGCGCGACGCCATTCTGGCGGCCGACCGGCTCTCCACGCACGCCCGGATCCGCATCACGGCGCAGCGCATTGCGACCGAATCGGCGTTGCCCGCCCTCGTCAATCCGCGCGGCGTGGAGCTGCAAGGCGCGGCCGGCGCGGGCATCATCGATGCCAGCCGACAGCAAACCGGCGCGGTACTGCAGATCAATAGCCCAAATACGCTGATCACGGGACTGACGCTGATCCATGCCCGTGGCTTCGGGATCATGGTCAACGCTGCCGGCGTAAGACTTGAGTCCGTGACCGTGAGCGATTCGAAGGTGGGCATCCTGATCGGTGCGGGCGCCGCCGATTGCATCATCCGCGCAGCGCTCCTGACCGGCAACGAAACGGGGCTGCTGGCCGAGTCTGACGTCCACAACCTGACGGTTCTCACCAGCACATTCCGCGCCAATAGCCGCGCCGGGTTCTGGCTGGTTGCCCCGGCCGCCACGCACGGGCCGGTGGTGGCAGGCAAGGAAAGGGCGCGCATCGCCGACAGCCTGTTCGAAAGCAACACCAGCGGCGTGGTGGTCGCCAATCAGTTGATCAGCGTCCAGAGGAGCCGGTTCGTCGGCAATCGGGAATCCGCCATGCTGGTGCTCGGCGGCGCGGCACGCCTGGAGGACAGTGAGATACACGATTCGGGCGGTACGGCCGTGTCGGTGAGTGCGGGAAATGCGGTCGTCCTGACCCGAAATAGGATCTTCGACAATTCATCGACCGCGATCTCCCTTCGCGACAGTGACGTGACCGTCTCGGGCAACACGCTCACTCACAACGGTCTGGGCATCGTGTCAATAGGCGGCCAGCCGCAGCTGGTACCGCTCATTGCGGACAATAGCATCACGGATACGGCCGCCGATGCCATCACCATCATTGGCGGTGCGCCGCTGCTGCAGCGGAACACGATTACTGGAAGTCACGGGGCGGCCTTGCGGCAGTTGGATCTCGTGAATGGCCCGAAGCGCATCAAGGCAGCCCCGCGGCTCGAAGCCAACATACTCAAGGGCAACCGGCTTGATACCCCGGTGATCGGTACCTACACGCTGACGGGTGCGCCGTGAGTGCCGTGCCATTCGCGGATTCCGCTGCGGCGCTCAATGAGCTGCGCCGGCATAAGGGCATGTTCGACAACACCTGGACGCTGACCACGTTGCTGGCGGCGGCGCTGTCCGTGTTGTGCGGTTACTTTGGATTGGTCCAGGTCAACGTGGGGCCCATCATCTGGACCTTGACCGTGCTGGCCCTCACGCAGCTGGTGATCGCTTCGCAGGGATATCGGGCCACTTCTGCCGCGCAATTGCAGGGCTTTGCACTCGCGTCGCAGTTTGTCGGTGCCCTGCTGATGGGGGTGAGCTGGCATTTCTTCGGGGGCCTGCAGCAACCCCTGTTTCCCCTCTTCATCGTATTGCCGCTGCTGCCGGCGGCACTGGTGCTGGGCTTCTGGCAGCAGCAGGCGGCCATGGCGGCCCTGCTGGCCGTTCTGATCTCGGGGCTGCTGCTCTCGCCCGACACTAATTCCTTCATTGCCGCGAGGTACACGACCAGCATTGGGCCTTCCTACAGCCTACCGGCCTGGATGCCGCGCAGCGCAGCGGCCTTTCCGGACGTCAATACCTCGCCGGACTACGAACTGGTGATGGTGATTTGCGTTGGCGTCATCGGCTTTGCTTTGAGTAACACGGCGCGGGCGCTGGTGGGGCCATCGCGGCTTGCGGCCGCCCAGGTTGCAGCCCGACAGCAGGAGCTGGAGCTTCTGAAGGAATCCAACACCCTGCTCATCGTACGTGCGCCGTACGCCGCAGTGCTGGTTTCGGTCGCTACCGGGCGCATCCTAAACGCCAGCCAGCGCCTGCTGCAGGCCTTCGAGATCCAGAATGCCACCGGGCAGTTCCTGCTGGATACCATTGACTTCGCCTATCCCGCAGTCATCAGGCGTCTGATACAGACGGGCGGGGAGGAAGTACAGGGCGCCACGGTGCGCGGGCAGGAAGTGGTACTGCGTATACGTGCGGAGCTGATGGGTTCGGGCGCCTCACAGTTCGCGTCGCTGAGTATCGAAAGCTGTGATGAGATCTGCTGGCGCGGGGCAGTGGATGCCGTCGCAGAGCCGGTCTTCGCCATCAATTCGCGTGGCTGCGTCGCCTTCCTGAACCGCGCGGCGCTGCAGCTGCTGGGAAATGATGCGCAGGGGGTCGCGGCGAGCACGCTGTTCGGCACCGGGGAGGCGCGGTGGTGGGATATCGCGCCGCTGGACTCGGCGCGTCGGATTCTGGACTGGCGCGGCCACCGCTATCTCGCCTGCATGCGCCGTGAACGGGTGGCAGCGAGCATTGGCGAACTCTCCATTGTGCGTCTCCAGGAAACGGTGGCGTCGCCAGCCGCTGCCTAGTACGCATGAATATGCAACTGCGCCGCTATCTGCCGCTCGCCCTGGGGTCGCTGCTGGCCCTGACGCTGGCGCTGGCGATGGTGAGGACCCGCTACCAGCTGGAGTCGGCACGCGAGCGGCTGCATCTGCAGAATCTGCTGGCCTCAGTGAGCCGCGAAGTCGACGCAGAACTCGATCGGGGTGAGCGCGCGCTGGGCGCCGCTGAACAAACGCGTTCCATGGGCCACTGGCATCCCTGGCGTCTGGCCGCCACCGGCAATCGCGAGGCCCCGGGCGAAACGTCGCCGGTCGCCGCTACGACTCTGCGTCGCGCACTGCAGGCGCGCCGCTTTGCCAATGGCTCGGTGCTGCTGGGGCCGTTTGCGACGGCGCAGGGCCCAAATGTGGTGGTGCTGGCGCTGCGTGACAGGGGCACCGGTGCCGGATGGAGCGGTACCTGGGAACTCCTCGACGTTCTGATGGCGCAGCCCCATGTGGCGCAGATGGTGCGGGAGGGTTACCGGCTGCAGCTCTTTGACGTATCGGGCGCCAGCGCGCTGTATCAGACCGACGGCGCCCGCCTGGAGGCCACCGCCACGCTTCCATTGCGTGCCGGTGGCTCACTGCTGGAGCTGCGTGCCGCGCGCCAGGCAAGCCATACCGGCCTCGGAGGATTCCTGACTCCGGCACTGCTGGTGATGTTGGGACTCGTGCTTTGGGTATCGTGCGAGGTGCTGCGGGGCCAGGGCTTGAGAGCGGCCCAGGACAATCTGGCCGAGGCGCAAAGGCGCCGTCGCGAGCTCAACGTTCAGTACGGCAAGACCCTGGAGCACCTGACGGAACTGGAAGCGCGGCTGCAGATGGCGAGCCAGTTCGACAGTTTCACCGGCCTCGGTAACCGCAGCGCGTTGCTGCGCAGGATCGAAGCAGTCCTGGATTCGATGCGGCAGTCAAGGCAGGCAACCCTGGGTATGATGGCCATAGGTTTCGATCGCATCGAGCACATCACCAGCTCCTTCGGTGCCCAGCTCGCCTCGCGCGTCCTGGTGATGGCGGCGCAGCGCATCCAGTCGGTACTGCCGGCAAAGGATCTGTTGTACCGCACCGGCGAGTTCCAGCTGGCGGTTCCCCTGGCGGATGCGGATTCCAAACACTGTGAGGAGCTGGCCAAGGCGGTCATCAACGTCGTACAGGCCCCCATCGTCCTCGACAGCCACACCTTCCTGCTGCACCCCAGCGTGGGAATCACGGCGACTTCCTCCGGCTATGAGAATGCCGAAACCCTGCTCGATCATGCGAACGCGGCGCTAAGCGCCGTGGCCCGTGATGCGCCGGCGCGCTTCTGCCTGTTCGACTCCTCCACGGCCAAGGAGTCCATCACCCGCATGCAACTGGAAGTCGATCTGGACCGCGCCTTCGAGGAGAACCAGTTCATGCTGGAGTACGAACCCTTTGTCGTCCCGGTGGCGAGGACGGTGGCCGGATTCGAGGCGCTGATACGCTGGAATCACCCCACCGAAGGCCTGCTGTACCCGGGACGATTCGTGCCGATTGCGCTGCAGGCCGGCCTGTCGCATCGGCTGAACACCTGGGTGATGCGCGAGGCCGCGCGCCAGATGTCGGCGTGGCGCCGCGCCGGTCACGCGGATCTGTTCGTGAACTTCAATCTGTCTGCGGAGGCGTTCCTGCGGCCGCAGCTGGTGGAGGAGATCGCCGCGGTGCTGGAGGAATTCGACCTGCCGGGCAGGCAGCTGGTGGTGGAACTGACGGAGTCGACCCTGGTGCAGGATATCCAGGGCGCGGCGCGCACGCTGCAGCGACTGGCCGACATGGAGGTCGGAGCGTGGCTGGATGATTTCGGTACCGGGTATTCTTCCTTGAATCATCTGCGTTCGCTGCCACTGAAGGGAGTCAAGATCGATCGCTCGTTCGTCGAGCGCATCGATGTGGATGCTCGGGATTTCGGATTCCTGAAGGCTTTGATCGACCTGGTGACTTATCTCGGCATGCAATCCATTGTGGAAGGTATCGAGACACCCTCTCAGTATGAGCTGGTCAGTCTGACCGCGTGCGACCTGTACCAGGGATACTACTTCTCGCGCGGCCTGTCGGCTGCCGACGCCGAGCGCTGGATCACCGAGGCTCCCGCCATCCCGAACGGCCAGTCACAGGCTTCGAAAGCCGCAACAAGCTCGCAGGAGCCGCTGCCCGCGATCGCGCGCAGCGGCAGTTCAGCGGCATGAGCGGCGCCAGCGCCGTCCTGGAGGCTCCATCGCCGCCCAAGGTGGCGCATTGGCTGCCCGCCGGCAAGACTGCGGCGATCTGTTTCAGCGTGGATGACATTCATCCCGCGACTTCACGCGATGCCTACGAGGCCGGGGGAGACCTGGAGGCGGGCGCAATGGGACGACTGCTGCGCCTGCAGCGGCGTCATCGGCATCTCAAGGCGACGCTGTGCGTGACCCCGGATTGGCGACTGGACTCGCTGGTCGCCGACGGGGTGCTGCTGCGGCATATCCCCTGGATCAACCGCTTGGTCCACCACAGCCGCCTGCAGCCCCCGGGCCGGTTCCGCCTCGATCGGCATCCCGAGTTCGTGGCCTTTCTGAACGGGCTTGAGCGTTGCGAGATCGTGCCACACGGATTGCATCATGCGCATGTCGGACCACGCCGCGCCGTCGAATTCCAGGACCAGGAGGAGGAACACTGTGCGGCCATCGTACAGCGCGGCCTGGAGATCTTTGCGCTTGCCAAGCTCAGGTTCGTTCGCGGTTATGTGCCTCCCGCCTGGAACGCCCCGCCGGCACTGATCGCTGCGCTGAGCCGCCTTGGATTCCAGTTCATCACCTCGGCACGCGATCTGCGCACTGCGGTATCACCTGCGGCGCTCACAGCGATGAACGGACTTAATGGCGTATCACTGATTCATCCGCAGACCGTCGGAAGTGGGCGGCTGGTGCACTTGCCGTGCAATTTCCAGGCGACCTCAGCTGTCGAACGCGCTGTTGAAATCCTGGAAATGGGCGGCCTGCTGCACATCAAGGCGCATATATTCAAGACCGATGGTCGGCATGTGATGGCCGATGGGCTGGACGAGCTCTACTGCAATTATCTCGATCTGCTGTTCACTGTATTGGAGCGACGTTTCGCCGGTCAGCTGTGGTGGGCGCACCTTTCCGAGGTCGCCGAGCGATTTCGAGCCCAGCCGTGATGTCGCCGCAGTCCTGCTCAGATGGCCCCGTTCAGATCAACCCCCCCTGGTTGGATTGCGCGCGCTACATCGAATTTCTCAACCAGGCCTTTCCAGGGCAATGGGATGCGGCCTCCTATGACTGGTATATGGCGCGCGGGTTCAATTCCCAGCGCTCCGATATCCTGGTCCGCGCCGAAGGTCTGCGCATCCTCTCCGGCATGACCGTGTGCTACCGGCAGATCGGCGTCGGCAGCGGGCCACCCGTCGAAGTCGCGGTCCTGAGTGCCGGAGCCACGTTGGCCACCGAACGCGGTCGGGGACACTATCCGGCGCTGCTGCAAACCGCTCTGGAACGCTGCCGGGAGAAGTCCTGCGTGGCAGCCTTGGGGTTTGTGAGGCGCGACAACGCCAGTGGCCGTGGCCTGATCCGCCTGGGTGCGCGGGCCATTCCCAGTTACTATCTGGTTTCACCTGATGGTCCACGCGTCACCCATGGGTCCGTTGCCACGCCGGCCGGGCGCGGCTGCCCGGGACTGCCCCAGCGCCGGGAAGATCTGATGTCAGCCTTCGAGTCGTTGGCGCGACGGACCCCGGCGGAGTTGGACGCCTGCCAAACACCGCGGGCGCATTTTCACTATGAGCACGCCGCAGACTGGCGACAGCAGTTCCTGCAACGGCCGCACAAGGTTCGCATCGTGCGTCTGGCCCACGATTCGTATGCTGCGATCGAGCCCGTCAATGGAACCGATCGGCTGCAGCTGCTGGTGTGCCCCGGCGCCAAAAGAGCGCGCAATATTGCGCGCCTGGCGGCGGCCAGCGCTGCGGCGGGTCGCAAGTTCTTCATGTATACACTCGATCCGACCGAGGTCGCCGCGGCACGCCGTGCGAAGTTGCGGATTCGAGCCGGTTTGCTGATGCTGCAACCCACCGGCGTGGCAGGGGATGGCTGGGAGAGACTGGCCGGCGCGGTCTGGCGGGTTCAGTCCGGAGACCGGATGTAGTCGGCCTCTGCCCAGCCGCCGCCGAGCGCGCGGATGAGCTCGACACTGGCGTGCAGCTGCAAGGTGTCCAGATCGATTGCCTGCAGCTGCGCCTGAAGCAATGCGGTCTGCGAAGTGATGACGGTGAGATAGTCGGTCGCGCCCTGCACATAAAGGGCCGTCGAGAGATCCAGACTGCGCTGGGCCGCACCGACCGCGGCCTTCTCCTGCACGGCGGCGTCGTAGTAGTGGTTCAGCGAAGCCAGGCTGTCCTCGACCTGCTGGAAGGCATTGACCACCACCCCGCGATAGTTGGCGGCGGCGGCATCGAATTCAGCGCGTGCCTGCGCCACCTGCGCCCGATGCAGTCCGCCATCGAACACGGTCAAAAGGGCATTCGGTCCGATGGCCCAGAAGGTGGAAGGGGCGCTGATCCAGTTGGAAAAAGCCGTGCTCTGAAATCCTCCCTGGCCGCCCAGGGTGAGCGTGGGGAAGTAGGCGGCGCGGGCCACGCCGATCTGGGCGTTGGCGGCAATCATGCGCCGCTGTGCTGAGGCGATGTCCGGGCGACGCTGCAGCAGCGTGGCCGGCATGCCGGTCGGTACATGCGGCAGCGGCAGGTCCACGATGGCGGGGACCACAAAGAACGTCGAAGCCGACTCGCCCAGCAGGGCCGCGATGGCGTGCTCCATCAGCGCGCGCTGCGCGAGAGTCTGTGCGGCCTGGGAGCGAGCCGCATCCAGCTGCGTCTGGGCCTGCGACACATCAAGTCCAGGGGCAATGCCCGCATCGTGCCGTTGCTGCGTGAGATTGAGCGCACGCTGGAAGGCTTTCACCGAGTCATCGAGGATGGCGCCGGTGCGGTCAAAACTGCGCAGCTGGATGTAGTCGTCGGTGAGCTGCGCCGACAGCGACAGGCGCGCATTCTCCAGATCGGCCGCCGCGGCCTCGGCGTTGGCCTTGCCCGCGACCACTTCATTGCGGATCTGGCCCCAAAGGTCAAGCTCGTAGCCGATGCTGCCGCCCAAGGTGTTGGTGTCGTAATACACCGGGGTCGTGGGCCCGCGCAACGGGGCGTTCAACGACTCACGCGCGCGCTCGACGCTGGCGTTCAGACCCAGGGTGGGAAAGAGCCCGGCGCGCGCCTGGTCGCTCAAGGCACGCGCCTGGGCGTAGTCGGCGACCGCGGCAGCAAGCGTCGGGTTGCCGGCAATCAGACGCTGCTGCAGGTCATCCAGTTCCTTGTTTTCGTACACAGCCCACCAGTGATCCCGAGGCAGACGATCGGCGGGCTGCGCCTGAGTCCAGGAACCGTCCTCCTGGTACGCAGCCGCGGTGGGAACCTGCGGTGTTTTCAAGGTTGGAGCGAACGAGCAGGCGCCCAACAACAGCGTCAGCGCCGGCGCGCAACGCAGCCACACGGCAGCCCGCTTCATTTGCGCACCACCCGCACGCCGTCTCCGGCGGCCACGCCGTCGGGAGGATTCTCGATCACCCTGTCCTGAGGGACGAGTCCGGAGGCGATCTCCACCACTGTGCCCAGATCGCGCGCGATCGTCACCGGCTTGATCGCGACGCGGTTGTCGCCGACGACCGTGGCCACCGAAAGTCCCTGCGCATTGAAGATCAGCGCGCTGGACGGGATGCTCAGAATACCGGGGGTGCCGGGTACCTGCAGGTGAATGGCCGCGTAACCCCCCGGCATGAGCTCGCCGGCACTGTTGTCGACGATCAGCTGCATCAGGGTGGTACCGCTGCTGGGGTTCACAGCCTGAGCGGAACTCTCGACCGTCCCATGGTAGGTCTTGCCAGGGTGCTCGGGCACGGTGAGCGTGGCCTGCGTGCCGGCGGGTACGCTGGGCACGAAATTCTGCGGAACGTTGATGTACAGGCGCAGTTTGTCGGTCGCGGAGACGACGAAGAGCTCGGTGCCGCCACTGGCACCCACATTGATCAAGGCTCCGACGTCCGTCTCACGCGCAGTCACCATGCCGTCGAAGGGGGCGACCAGGCGTTTGAAGTTCTCCTCGGCGACCAGCCGATCCACATTGGCCTGCGCGGCCTTGACCTGCGCGACGCTGGCATTGAAGGTGTAGGTGCGCTGGTCCACGTCCTGCTTGGCGACCGCATCAGTCCCCGCCAGGGACTGCCAGCGGGTGGCACTGATCTGCGCCAGGCGCGAGTTCGCCTCCGAGACATTCAAATCGGCGCGTGCCTGCGCCAGTTGCTGGTCAAGATCGGGAGTGTCGATTTCGGCCAGCACCGCGCCCGCCTTCACCTTGGCACCGATGTCGTACTTCCAGCTCTTGAGGTACCCGGGCACGCGCGCATAGATGGGCGCGCGGATGAAGGCCTCCAGGCGACCGGGCAGATCCAGGCCCGAATGATTATCCGCCCGCGCCGGCGCCACCAGGGCCACGCTCGCCACGGCTTCATCCTCGGTCAGTTGGCGAAGCTGCGAGTTCTGCGCCGCACGGGACACCAGGCCGTAGGCAGCGATGAGCAACACGACCACCACGAAGATAATGCCCGTCAGGCGCAAGCGCTTCAGGTCAGGTGGCGACATTGCATCAGGCTGGGACATGGGTGCCTCCGGAGGCGGGCAGCGGTGCCGGCTTGGGACGGTAGTTGCGGTGGATGATGCTGAAGACCACCGGTACGAAGAACAGGGTGGAGACGGTGGCGAACAGCAGGCCGCCGATCACGGCGCGGCCCAGCGGAGCGTTCTGTTCACCGCCCTCGCCCAGTCCCAGCGCCATGGGCAACATGCCGATCACCATGGCCAGCGCCGTCATCAGCACCGGCCGCAGACGCACGAAACCGGCCTCAAGGGCAGCCTTGCCGGCATCGTGCAGCGCATCGAGCCGCTCGCGCGCAAAACTGATCACCAGCACGCTGTTGGCGGTCGCCACACCCATGCACATGATGGCACCGGTGAGGGCCGGCACTGACAAGGTGGTGTGGGTGGCGAACAGTATCCACACGATGCCGGCCAGCGCGGCCGGCAGCGCGGTGATGATGACGAAGGGATCGGCCCAGGACTGGAAATTGATGACGATGATGAAATAGATGAGAACGATGGCACCGGCAAGGCCCCCCAGCATGCCGAAGTAGGCGCTGTGCATGGTCGCCGACTGCCCCACCAGATCCACCGTCGAGCCCTTGGGCTTGTCCTGATCGTTACGCTCCATGACCTCGCGAATGGCGCTGGACACGGCGCCGAGGTCGCGGCCCTGGGTCGTGGCGTAGATCTCGACCATGGGGGAGATGTTGTACTGCGACACCGAGACATCGCTGTGGGAGCGGTGGATGTCGGCGATGCCGCCCAACACCGTGGTCGGCGCGCCCGTGGCATTGACCGGAACATTCTGCAGCTCCGGCAGCGTGTCAATCTGGTACTGCGGCGTCTGCATCGCAATGGGATAGGTGACACCGTTCTGTTCGTTGAGCCAGTACGTCGGAGCCACCTGGGTGGAACCGGCGAGATTGACCACCAGGCTGTTGGTCACATCGGCCGTGGTGACCCCGGTGTACTCGGCGCGCGTGCGGTCGATGTTGACATCGTAGGTCGGTGCCCGGGAGGACTGCTGGATGCGGGCATCGGCCACCCCGGGGATGTGGCGGACCTGATCAAGCAGCCGATTGGCGTAGGCGAAGTCAGCCTCGAGATCGTTGCCGCGGACCTGCAGATCAATGGGCGCGGGGGCCCCGAAGTTCAGGATCTGGCTGACGATGTCGGCGGGCAGGAAGGAGAACGTCAATCCCGGAAATCGGCGTGGCAGCTCCTGGCGCATGCGCCGGATGTACTCGCCCGTGGGCGCATGATCCGCGGTCAGCGAAATCTGGATATCACCGTCCGACTCGCCGATGGTCCCGGTGTTGTTGTACATGGTGTTCAGCGACGAGAGATAAGTTCCGACATTGTCGGCCAGGGCATCGATCTGCGAGGGCGGAATGATGGTGCGGATGGCCTTCTCCACATCACTGAAGCGTGCAGCGGTCTCCTCGACGCGCAGTCCGATCGGTGCGCGAACATGCAGCAGGATCTGGCCGGCATCGACATCGGGGAAGAAATTGCGCCCCAGGAATGGCGCCAGCAGAAATGAAAGGGCGATGAAGCCCAGGAAGCCGGCCACGAATACCGCTCGATGCTCGATGGCGAGTGCCAGCAGGTCGTGGTACGCGGCGCGCATCCGGATGAAGCGCTGCTCGAAGTCGCGCTGCAAGCGCACCAGCGGGTTCCTGGACGGTGGCGCCGAATCGATGACATTGCCATGCGCATCCACATGCGCAGCATGGGCCTGCAGCAGATATTTGGCCATGGTCGGCACCAGCGTGCGCGACAACAGGAACGAGAACACCATCGAGCACATCACACTCTCGGCCAGCGGCACGAACAGGAAGCGCGCCACGCCGCTCAGGAAGAACATGGGCACGAACACGATACAGATGCACAGCAGCGACACGAAAGCCGGGATGACGATCTGCGAGGCGCCGTCCATGATGGCCGTTTCCACCTCCTTGCCCTGCTCCAGGTGGTAGTTGATGCTCTCGATGGTCACCGTCGCCTCATCCACCAGGATGCCAACCGCGAGCGCCAGGCCGCCCAGGGTCATGATGTTGAGCGTCTCACCGAAGGCGTACAGCGCGGCGATGGCGCCCAGGATGGACAGCGGAATCGACGTTGTGACGATCAGGGTGGAGCGCCAGCTGCCCAGGAACAGCAGGATCATGAGACTGGTCAGCGCCGCGGCGATGATGCCCTCGCGGATGACGCCGCGGATCGAGGCGCGCACGAACAGCGACTGATCGGCGATGGGCTTGATGACCAATGTGTCGGGCAGCGAGGGCTTGAGCTCCTCCAGCCGCTGCTTGATGCCGCTGACGATGTCCAGGGTGGACGTCGAGCCATTCTTGAACACGCTCATCAGCACCGAGCGGTTGCCATCGACGTGCACGATGTTGGTCTGGACCGCGTTGCCGTTGCGCAGGTGAGCCACGTCGTGCATGTAGACCATGGCGCCGCCGACGCTCTTGATGGGCAGATCGGCAAGCTCGGACAGCTGCGAGGGCGCATTGTTGAGATTGATGGTGTACTCGTACGGGCCGATTTTCTGGGTGCCCGCCGGCGTCAGCACGTTCTGGTTCGCCAGCGCATTGGCCACATCAAGGCCGGTCAACCCCCGGGCCTGCAGTGCGGCGCTGTCGAGGTCGAACATGATCTGCGGGGTCTTGCCACCGAAGGGATAGGGCAGGGCGGCCCCCGGCACCGTCACCAGACGGGTCCGAAGGAAATTGATGCCTAGGTCGGTCAGCGCCTGTTCGGTGAGCCCCTTGCCCGACAGCGCCAGCTGGAGGATGGGTACCGTCGAGGCACTGTAGTTGAGGATCAGGGGCGGGGTCTCCCCGGCGGGCATCTGCTTGATCAACGTCTGCGAGATGGCGGTGACCTGCGCATTGGCGATGGCGATGTTGGTCGAGGGATGGAAGAAGACCTTGGCGATGCCGAAGGTGGTGTACGAGGTGGCCTCGGTATGCTCGATGTCGTTGACCGTAGTTGTCAGCGAGCGCTCGTACGGCGTCATGATGCGGCCGTACATCTGGTCCGGCGACAGCCCCGTGTACTGCCAGGCAACCCCGATGATGGGGATGTTGATGTCCGGGAAGATGTCGACCGGCATCTGCGTTGCAGCCAGGCCGCCGACCAGCAGGATGAGCAGCCCCATCACGATGAACGTGTAGGGTCGCTGAAGCGCAATCCGGACTATCGCCAGCATGCCGACGATTCCTCCCTCGACAGGACCAGCGAAACGGGATTTGGCCATTGTGGCGCAATCCGCCACGGCGGTCATGAACGGTCGATTAACGTGTGGAAAGAATCAGGCCGCAGGATCCGTGCGTCGCCGCCCGCATGTGTCACTGGCGAGCGCGATGCTAACTATCTGATTAAGAAGTATTTTATCGGGCGGACATCAGGCGCATCAAGTCACCCGACGCGGTTGCCCGCGGGGTCGATGAGCGGTTGCCCATCCTCTTTGGCAAACGGGCCTTTCTGGGGCAGCGGCAGGATATCCAAGAGTGCCTCGGAGGGCCTGCAGAGTTTGACGCCCCAGGGTGTGACCACGATCGGGCGGTTGATGAGGATGGGGTGCGCCAGCATGTGCTCGATCAGCTGCGCGTCAGTCCAGTGGTCGGCCGCCAGACCCAGCTCACTGTACGGCGTACCCTTTTGGCGCAGCAGATCGCGGGGTCGAATGTTCATGCGCCGGATCAGCGATTCCAGCAGCGCCCGGTCGGGCGGGTTCTTCAGGTACTCGATGATCGTCGGCTCGACACCGGCGTTTCGAATGAGCGCGAGCACGTTACGGGACGTACCACACCCAGGGTTGTGATAGATCGTGACGCTCACGGCCGACTCAGGCATTCAGGCCTCTGCTTCCCGGGTTGCCGAGGTCCCGGGCACGAGTGGAAACAGCACCCCGGCGAGCCCAAGGGCTGCCAGCGCGCCGATGAACTGCGCCACGATGAAGGCCGGCGTGTCCGCGGGTCGTATGCCGGCGAAGGTATTCGTCAAGGAGCGCGCGATCGTAATGGCCGGGTTGGCAAAAGACGTGGAGGCGGTGAACCAGTACGCCGCGCCTATCCATGCCGCCACCATCCATGGCGCATCCTGCGAACGGCGATGCCCCAGAACGATGAGCAGCAGACCGAAGGTCGCGACCCCTTCGGCGAGCCATTGAGCAGGTCCGGTCCGAATGTGCGTGGAGAGCTGCCAGACGGGTACCTCAAACATCAGGTGGGCCGTCAGCGCACCGGCGCAGCAGCCGATGATCTGTACGAACGCGTAGCTGCCCGCGTCCGGCCAGGCCAGCCGACCGCGCAGGGCTTCGATGACGGATACGGCGGGATTGAAGTGAGCGCCGCTCAGCGGGCCCAAAAGAGCGATCAGGGCCGCCAGTACGGCGACGGTCGCGGCCGTGTTCGCCAAGAGGGCAATGGCCGCATTTCCGCCGCTCAGGCGCTCGGCCATGATCCCGGACCCCACGACTGTGGCGGCCAGGAGCAGCGACCCGAGACCTTCGGCGACCAATCGCCGGCGCAGCGGCTGGACCTGGGCACTCATGCTGCAGGGCTCAGCGACTTGGTCATGCACATGGCAGAGGCCGGACACAGCCATTGAAACTCGGCGCTGCTTCTGACTTCATCCGGAACGTAGGCCCGCTCAATGATTTCAAATCCGTGCCGCCTGAAGTAGCCCTCGGCCGCCTCGGTCAGCAGCACCAGCAACTGCGCGCCCTGGATCTGCGCTTCTCGCTCCAGTGTTGCGATGAGCAGCGACCCGATGCCCTGTGCGCGGTGTGAGGGCGCGACGATCAGTGATCGCAGCAGGCCGACGCCGCCGAATGACTCAAGTCCGATCGCGCCGACGATGCGATCCTCATCTTCAGTGACCCAGAAACGCAGCCCCGGTGCGCTGTCAAGATCCGCGGTGGGCAGCCGCGCCGCGGCCAGAAGCTCCTTGACGGTACGGAAGTCCGCTGCTTTGGAGGCGCGCACGGTCACCGGGGTTGATGCGGTCATGCACATTCCCGGCCGCAATCCTGATCCGCCAATACGCAACAGTTCTCGGTCAAGAACCCGATCAGCTGGTTCATGTGAGCGAAGTTCGGACGGTAATAGAGAAACCGCCCGTCGCGGCGCACATCGATCAGCGCCGCACGCTGCAACTCCTTGAGGTGAAACGACAGCGTGGAGGCCGTCACATCCAGTTTTTCGGCAAGCTGGGTGGGCGTGTACCCCTCCGGGCCCCGCTTCACCAAGGCCCGGAAGATCGCAAGACGGGATTCCTGGGCCAGCGCGGCCAGGCTGCCGACAGCCTCTTTGGATTTCATGATTCGAAAAGTATCGAAATAAGACCTGCGGGTCAAGGCATGGACGCGCAGCAAATGGGTTGGCTCCCCTGAAATATAGCGCTTCGGGGCACAATCGCGCGCCCATCCGGGCTCTATGGTGGTGTTGATTGACTGTGCTAACCCGCAACCGCTTCGATCGAATGGAGTGGGCCGGCGCCTTCGGCGATCTGGGCACTTTGATTCCGTTTGTGGTTGCGTATATCGCGGTTCTGAAAATGGACCCGTTTGGAGTGCTGTTTTCTTTTGGCGCCGCGATGGTCATTTGCGGCGTGTACTTCAGAACTCCTTTCCCGGTCCAGCCGATGAAGGCCATCGGGGCGGTTGCGGCGACGCAGGCCGCGCAAACCGCGACCATCACGCAGACCACGGTTTATGGCGCCGACATTGCCACCGGGCTGATATGGCTTGCTCTGGGTCTGACGGGAGTGGCCCGGCATATCTCAAGGCTGGTTCCCAGACCGATAGTCATCGGGATCGTCCTGGGGCTTGGCATTGGCTTCATGCTCGAAGGCATCCGCTGGATGAGCGGCGGTTGGCTCATGGCGGGGATCGGACTGCTGGGAACCGTGCTGCTGCTCTCCAACAAGGCGATTCCGGCAATGTTCCTGCTGCTCCTCTACGGCGCCTTGTGTGGCGCCTGCCAGCATCCGCAGATCCTGCGGGTGCTGTCTGCGACGCGAATTGCCTTTCACTTGCCGAGGATTGCCCTTGCGAGCATCACCTGGCATGACATGCTCATTGGCACGGCCTTCCTCGCGCTGCCGCAACTGCCCTTGACGCTCGGGAACGCGGTCATCGCCCTGCGCGAGGAGAACAACCGGCTGTTCCCGCAGCGCTCTGTGACCGAGAACCGCATCGCAACCTCGACGGGCCTCATGAACCTGGGGAGTGCCGTTTTTGGCGGTGTTCCCATGTGTCACGGAGCGGGCGGAATGGCGGGGCATGTCGCATTCGGTGCGCGCACCGGGGGCGCGCCAATCATCCTGGGCGTGATTCTTCTGTGTCTGGCATTTTTCTTCTCAGGATCCATCCAGACGATTTTTGGTCTGATGGCCCAGCCGGTGCTGGGCGTGATCCTGTTTCTGACGGGGGCGCAACTGGCGCTGGGCTCCTGTGACTTCAGCAAGGACAAGGGCGAGCGGTTCATGACCCTTGCAACCGCCGCCTTCGCCTTGTGGAATGTCGGACTGGCCTTTGTCGTCGGAATCCTGCTGCATCAGATCGCAAGACGCGGCTGGTTGCGGCTTTAGCGCATCCGCTCTAATCAATTGCGTCGCGACACACCAGTACGATCTTTCCCACACCACCTTGCTGCCCCAAGGTATGCCCTTGGCCTGCATCGCGCAGCGGCAGCCGCCGGCCGATGGGCAATACGAATTTCCCATCCCGGACGTCATCGGCGAACTCGCGCACCTTCGACGCATCGGGACGTGCGAACACCCGCGTGACCGTGACGGCGGGATTGCGTTGCGCCACCCCCTCGGGCAACACCGACGCGTAGCCGAAGCTTCCGCCATTCTTGACCTTGCCAAAGAGCTTGGCGGCCGTTTCCCCGCCCACGGTATCGGCAACGCCGTCCAGCATGGCAAGCGCCGCAATCGCCGCATCATCGTCAATGGCCACGGTATATGCCGCCCCGAGCGCCCGGGCCTCCGGCAGCTGCCGGGCGCGTACGCCCGCGATCACCGTCGCCCCGAGTTTCTGGGCCGCATGCACGGCCGCCCGCCCGACGCTGCCCAGCGCGCCGCTGACCAGCAGCGTCTGCCCGCGTTGTGCCCGGGCCGCCAGGCGTACCAGCTGCTCGCCGGTTAGGGCGACGAGCGGTATCGCGGCCGAGTCCACCAGGTCCAAGCCATCCGGCAAGTGGGTGAGGCTGGAGCCGGGTACGGCAACCAGCTCGGCGTAGGTTTCCGTGGCGAAGGCCAGCACGCGATCCCCTGGTTTGAAGGTGCGGATGTTCAGTCCCACCGCCCGCACGATGCCGCTGACGTCCCGGCCCAGGATGGCCGGCAGCTTCAGTGGGAAATCCTTCTGCCGCGCACCGGAGCGAATTTTCCAGTCAACAGGATTCACGCTGGTCGCCGCGGCCTCGACCAGTACCGAATCGGCCATCAGGATGGGGTCGGGAACGTCCTCTTCGTACTTGAGGTTTTCAGGGCCACCATACTCATGTAATCGAACGGCTTTCATTTCATCCTCCTAAAGCTGCTTGCGGATCGCGAGCAGCTCCCGCCGACGTTTTGCATTCGTCTTCGGGTAGTGCATTCGGAATTGCTCGAAGGCATCGAGCACGATGGCCGAGACGATGAGTCTGGCGTTCTCCTTGTCGTCGGCCGGAACAATATACCAGGGCGCCTGCGCGGTGCTGGTCGCAGCCACACACTCCTCGTAGGCTCTCCGGTACTGCTTCCAGTAGCCTCTTTCCTTGATGTCCGCGAGGCTGAATTTCCAGTTCTTCTCCGGTTCATCGATGCGGGCCAGAAAGCGCTTGCGCTGCTCCGCCTTGGAGAGGTGCAGGAAGAGTTTGACGATGCGCGTGCCGTTGGCGCACAGATGCCGCTCCAGGTCGGTGATGGAACGATACCGGTCCTGCCAGAGCTTTGCAGCGCGGGTTGGGGCGTCGGTGAGCCCTTCATCGCGCAGCAGTTCGTGATGCACGCGTACGATGAGTACTTCCTCGTAATAGGACCGGTTGAATATGCCGATATGACCGCGTTCCGGCAGTACCCGTGTGGTGCGCCACAGAAAGTCATGCTGCAGTTCGGTGGCACTGGGTGCTTTGAAGCTGTAAACCTGGCAACCCTGCGGATTGACACCTGACATCACGTGCTTGATGACACCGTCTTTTCCGGCAGCATCCATGGCCTGAAGGATGATCAGCAGCGCGTGACGATTGGTCGAGTAATGCAGCTGCTGCATTGCACTCAATCGTTCGACATGCTGTTGCAGGAGCTTCTTGTACTGCGCCCTGGATTTGTATACCGGATCAATCAGCGTGGGCCACTTGTGCAGATTGACCTTATGGCCTTCAGGCTGGAGAAAGTCGTTGGGATTGATCCGCATGATGTCCCTTGGCAGTGTGGCCGGCGAAAAGCTGTGCAAAGACTAGAACCTTAACCAGATCCAGCACAAAGGAAAACACCATGGCAGCCCCAAGCGTGGCGGCCACCAGCGAAGCGGGCAGTGGTGTCATGGCGATTCCGGCAACCGCCAATGTCGAGGCGATCGCGACATCCGCCAGGGATGACAGGGCCAACAGAAGACTGGGACGCGTACCCCAAAGGTGCTGGCGTTCGCGGATGGCATAGATGGTGGCCTGGCCGCCGAACACCAGCACGATGAACGCCAGGGTCCGAAGGGCCTGGATGGACAGATTCAGGCCATATTTTCCAACGACCAGGACTGCCGTGCAGAAGGCCAGCAGGCAAACCCCCAGGATCACGCCGGCCATCGTCAGGCGGCCGATGCGCCAGACATTGGGTGTCGGGGAGGGCCGTACATTGTCCGTGGTCAAGGCCATGGCCAGAAAGTCCCCGGCCACCATGATGATGACCATCAGCAGGGGAGTCAGGATGGCCTGCCCCGTCATGATCAGACCGGCGATCAGGAACAGCACCGTCACGACCTTTTTGATGATGGAGTTCAAAGCATAGGTCTGGATACGCTGGAAGGTGATACGACCTTCCTGCACGGCCGCGACGATGCCCGCCAGTCCGGCGGTGGTCAGCACCATGCCGGCGGCTGATTTGGCCACATCGGTTGCGGTGGAGACGGCTATGCCGATCTGCGCCTGACGCAGCGCCGGCGCGTCGTTGGCCCCATCGCCGCACATGCCGACGATGTGGCCGCTCTTCTGGAAAGCCTTGACCAGGTTGTACTTGTCCTCAGGCAGAACCCCGGCGTAGACGGCGTATTGCCCAGGGTGCACGTTGTCTGGAATCGGGCCCGGTGGACACAGTGCTCCATGCAGGCCGACCGCACTGGCCACGATGGCGGCGGTCTGCGGCGCATCGCCCGTGACCATCACGGTGAGCACTCCCAATGCCTTCAGTTCGCTCACCAGAGCAGCAGAGTCCTTGCGAGGCGGATCGCTCAGCGCAATGAGTCCGGCCAGTTGCAGTGTGGGCGAACATCCAACGGCCACCGCCAGCACGCGCAGACCCCGCTCCTCAAGGCCTTTGGCCGCCGCAGCGGCCGTGGAACTGGCCTGTGCCAGGGGACTGACGACCGCGAATGCACCCTTCACAATCCGCTGCGTCGCGCCGCGGGAATCAGTGGCGGTGGCCTCGGACATCTTCTTGGCCGGATCGAATGCCACGAACTTCAGCAGCTCGGGCGCATCGGAAACCGGCTTGGCGCAAGCGGCAGAGCGGATCGCGCCATCCACCGGATCCTGACCACCGTCGGAACTGGCCAGCGCGGCCAGCGCCAGGACATGCGCTTCATCGAAGCCGGGCAGCGGCTGCACGCGCGTGACCGCCAGAGCGTTGCGCGTCAGCGTGCCGGTTTTGTCGGCACACAGAACATCCGCCGTACCTGCCTCATCCACCGCGGTCAGACGCGTTGGCAGCACGCCCCGTTTGGCCAGGACACGCGCTCCAAGGGCTGCGGCCAGCGTGAAGGTGGCCGGCAATGCGACCGGAATCGACGCCAGCACGGCCGTGAGCACCAGGGGCACGATCTGTGCCAGAGGTAACATCAGGTAGCAGGCATAGCCCACGAGAAGGGCGATGACGAGCCCATTGAATGCGGCGAGGTTGCGCACCACGCGCAGCACGGCCTGCTGCTGGGAGCTGACGACGTGGGCCGTACGCACCAGCTCCGCCGTGCGGCCGAATTTGGTGCGTACGCCCGTCGCGGTCACCTCAGCGACGGCCTCGCCGCGGCGCACCAGGGCGCCGGCGAAAGTCCGCGCGCCTGGGCCCGCTTCGATTGGAGCGGACTCGCCGGTGAGCATGGATTGGTCGAGCAGAACTTCTCCGGCGCTCACAGTCACATCCGCGGCAACCACGCCGCCGAGTGACAGCTTGACCTGATCGCCCACCACCAGTTCGGCGGCACGAACCGTCTTCCACGCCCCATCGCGCCACGCGACGGTATTGAGCGCCAGGCGCGACTTCAGGGCAGCGAGCGTTGCCTGAGCGCGACTCTCCTGGAGCAGGCCCAGCACCGCATTGAATATCAGGAGCGCCGCGATGATGGCCGCCTCGATGAATTTGCCGAGCCCCAGTTCCAGGGCGATGGCCGCTTCCAGCATCCACGGAACAGGAGCCCAGAACTTATGCGCCGCGCGCCGCAGCGGATGCAGCGTGGTATCAGGCATCTCGTTGCGCCCGTCCTTGCGCAGCCGCAGGGTCGCCTCCTGGCTGGACAGGCCACCGCTACCCATTCGTCTCACCCCGTGCGCATCATTGGTGCGCGTTGACCATGGACCCGCCCCCGCGGATCGTCGGTACGCAACCGCACATATAAGAAAGCATCGGTCACGTACACTCGGGGGATGCTGCACGAATTTCTGACCAGCAATCGCGCCGATCTGATCGAGCGCTGCCGTTCAAAGGTTGCGCAAAGGTCAGCTCCCAGGGTGACTGATGCAGAGCTCATGCACGGCATACCGCTGTTCCTCGATCAATTGATAAAGACCCTGGAGGTCGAGCAAACCGCCAACCCCATGCTGAGCCGCAAGGTTTCAGGGCCGGCCGGTGGCGTCGGCCACGCCCAGTCGGAGATGGGGGCCAGCGCGGCGCTGCACGGGCGTGAGCTGATGCAGCAGGGTTTTTCGGTCGACCAGGTTGTTCACGATTATGGTGATTTGTGTCAGGCCATCACGGATCTGGCCTTCGAACGCAAAGCGCCCATTGAAACAGATGAATTCCGGACACTGAACCGCTGCCTCGACAACGGCATCGCGGATGCTGTCACGGAGTACTCCTACCAGCGCTATTCCGTCCTGGCCAATGATGGGGTGCAGGCGCTGAATGAAAGGTTGGGATTTCTCGCGCACGAGCTGCGCAATCTGCTGCACACGAGCACACTCGCCTTCACCGCCATCAAACTGGGGAATGTCGGGGCCAGTGGCGCAACCGGGGCGGTGCTGGAGCGCTCCCTGATAGGACTGCGTACGCTGATTGACCGCTCGCTCGCGGACGTCCGCGTCGCCGCCGGAATGCTGCCCCAGCATGAGCTCGTCTCCGTCTCCGATTTCATTGATCAGATCGGAATTTCGGCATTGCTCGAGGCGGGGGCTCGGGGCTGCAAGTTCACCGTGTCTCCTGTCGAGGAGGGCCTTGCGGTGGACGTCGACCGTGACATGTTGCTTTCGGCACTCGGAAATCTGCTGCAGAACGCCTTCAAGTTCACCAGACTTGGCACTGACGTCTCCTTGTCCGCCTTCGCGGTCGCGGATCGCATCCTGATCGAAGTCGAGGACCATTGTGGTGGCCTGCCCCCGGGCAGCGCGGCGCGGATTTTTGCGCCCTTTGCACAAGCCGGCGCAGACAAATCCGGATTGGGGCTCGGGCTTGCCATCTGCCAGCGCAGTGTCGAGGCGAACAACGGAGTCCTCAGGGTCCGCGACAAACCCGGATCCGGGTGTGTCTTCACCATTGAACTGCCGCGCAAAACCATTCGCTAGGCTCGTGGAACAATTTTTTTCACGTAGCCGTTGATCACCCGACTTGGTTTAATTTAAGGAATGTCTTAAATACATAAACTAAGCTTTTGAAACGACGAATGTTTCTGCCCCGTCTAAATACTAGAGTATCGGCCACAGTGCAGACCGCGCTCTGGCCCGTATGTTCGCTATCGCACGGAATACAGCCGAGCTGAAATGTAGGTTCCCGCTGACGGACAAAGGTCTGGAGCAGGCACATGGCGGACACTCACTCAGCCGAAACTGCGACCCAAACAGATGTACAACTGTTCTTGTCAGAATTTGATTTCGACGATGCGGTGCAATGCCGCGACAACGAACCGATGGCTCTGCTGCTGCACGAACTGCGCAGCCCACTGGCGGCCATTCAGAATGCGATTGCGGTACTGCGCCTACGCGGCAATGAGGATCCGCTGCGACAGCGCATGCACGAACTGATCGAACGTCAGGTGCGCCAGATCGCCCTACTGACTTCCAGTCCATGCCGGATGGTTGGCCCACGGCTTGAAAGCCTGCCACTGCAGCGCGAGCGGGTGGACCTCAGAGCCGTGCTGAGCAGCGCAATCGAGACTGCCGGGCCGCAATTCACTGAGCAGCAGATCCAACTTGTCGTCAGCGTGCCGCAATCGAGTATCTGGGTTCTGGGGGATGCGAACCGGCTTGAGCAGGTGTTCGTCAATCTGCTCTCCAATGCGTCGAAATATTCAGAAGCAGGCGGCCAGATCACCGTGTCGATGCTTGCCGACGATGGGCATGCAGTGGTTCAGGTACGCGACTGCGGAGTCGGCATAGCGGCGGCTTCACTACCGTTCATTTTTGGCCTGTTCGTTCGAGCGGACTCCGCCGCGGTGCAGAGTCGATCCGGTCTGGGCATCGGTTTGGCGCTGGTGCGCTCCATCGTGGAGTCACATGGAGGCACGGTATCGGCGGCAAGTGAAGGCATCGGTCGAGGCAGCGAATTTACCCTGCGGCTGAAGATACAGACGTAATCCGCGCTTGCGCGGGCGGATCGGACGCGCGCAGGGTGCCGACCGCAAAGCGGCGGCCCATCAGAACGGCGAATTCGTCGGCGGATACGGGCCGACTGAAATAGTGACCCTGCCCCTCAGGGCAGCCGTGAGCGAGCAGGAATTCGAGCTGCTGGCGAGTCTCAACCCCCTCGGCTACGACTCGCAGGTGCAGACTGCGACCCATGGTGATCATGGCGATGACAATGGCGGCATCATCGGTGCCGGATGCCACATTGCGCACAAACGACTGGTCGATCTTCAGCGCATCCACAGGGAGGGTCCGCAGAGAGGTCAGACTTGCATATCCGGTGCCGAAGTCATCGAAGGCGAGCCTCACGCCAAGGGACTTGAGCTCCTGCAGCACTGCCTCGATCACTTCGGGCTCCTGCGCCAGGTAGGTTTCCGTGAGTTCGAGTTCCAGAGTGCGCGGCGTGAGGTTGAACGCCAAAAGGGTTGCGCGAACGTTCTCGACGAACCCTGCTTTGGTCAATTCCAGCGCGGAGGTGTTCACGCTAATCTGGATGAGCGGTAGACCGGCATCCAGCCAGTCGCGGGCCTGACGGCATGCTTCTCGCAGCACCCACCTGCCAATCGGCACTATAAGGCCACATTGCTCCGCAACCCGGATGAAGGGCGCGGCCGGTACGAGACCATGAGCTGGATGACGCCATCGTATCAGCGACTCGACGCCCGTGATCTGTCCTGTCTGCAGGTCGACCTTCGGCTGGTAGTGCAGCACAAACTCTTGCTGCGCGATGGCTCGGCGCAAGTCACCTTCAAGAATCTGGCGATCGCCCGCACGCCGGTTCATGTGTCTTGCATAGAAAAGCTGCTGATTGCGGCCGCCGTCCTTCGCGTGGTACATCGCAACGTCGGCATTCTTAAGGAGCAGCTCCGCATCCAGCCCGTCATCTGGGAAGGTGGCGATCCCGATGCTGACAGTGATGTGAAGGGAATGCGCATCGATGGTGTATGGCTGGCTTAGAGTGACGAGCAGTTTGTCGGCAATGATTGCGGCGTCCGCGCTGTGCGCAACTTCCGAAAGCACGACCACAAACTCATCACCGCCGAAGCGGCCGGCGGTATCGGAATCCCGCAGGCAGGTCACCAACCGCTGTGCCATCGCCTGTAGCAGGCGGTCGCCCACGGAATGGCCCAGGAAATCGTTGACCTGCTTGAAGCGATCCACATCAATGAACAACACGGCGAGCTTTTCCCGGTGGCGGTTCGCGGCCGTGATTGCATGGGAAAGCCGGTCGTGCAGCATAGCCCTGTTGGCCAGGCCGCTCAACGTGTCGTGCTGCGCCAGATAGGAAGTCCGAAGGGCCAGGGCCCGCGCCTGTGTGACGTCATGAAACACCATGACCGCGCCGGTCACCAGGCCGTTTCTGTCATGGATGGGGGCCGCCGAGTCTTCAATGCCTGACTCGGACCCATCGCGTCGAATGAGAACGCAGTGGGGAGTGAGACTGAGGGCCTTGTTTTGCTTCATGGCCATGAATAATGGATTCGAAACGGGTATGCGAGTGGAGCCATCCACGATATTGAGCACTTCCTCAACGGGATGGCCTGCCGCCTCAGCGCCCCGCCAGCCGGTCAGTGATTCTGCGACTGGATTCAGGTAGATGACCGCCCCATCAAGCGCGACGCTGAGCACGGCTTCGCCGATGGAATTCAGGGTTACTTGAGCAAGTTCTTTGTGCGCGAACAGCGCCTCGGCATTGGCGGCACGATCCACCATGCTCTCCAGGACTTTGTTCAGCGAGTACCGATCCAGTCGCGTCTTCAAAAGATAGTCCTGCGCTCCATGGCGTACGGCCAGCTTGGCAAGGTTTTCATCTGGCAGGTTGGCGATGACCAGGATGGGAAGGTACGGAGCTTCCTGCAGTAGCTGATGAACGACCTCGATTCCCTCGGCGTCGGGCAGAAAGAGGTCCACGATGATGGCGGCAATGCGCTCCGAGCCCGTCAGGGGCTTGGTTCTATCTCTATAGAGCCGCTCGAGACCCTCGGAGAACCGTCCAACCGGTTCAAGCACAAACCGGGTACCGGGGGTGTCGTTCAGGGCATGAACGACGGCGCTGCTATCGGGCAGCTTGTCCTCGATCAAAAGGACTCTGCGGGAAGGGAACTCTGTTTGGGTGTCAGCGCGTGTCACGCCGCGACTATGCGGGGCTCCGCGGATTTTCTCCGTTCGACAGCGCACGCTGGGGTCCGATTGTCTCGGACCCCGGCGGATATCAGTTGGAAACGGTCATTTTGTCAAATACGTTACGGACACCAGGGGTGCTCCAGGCGGAGTCTCTCGCGAGGTCGCGTTCCAACCAGCTGTGCACCGAGCCCGTCAGGGTTACATCGCTGCCTTGGACGTCGACCGAGATTTTCTGCGCATCGTCCCGGGCGTGGCGCCGCAGCGCAGCTTCAATGTCTGATTTGACCAGCGTCGCCGAGACCTTGGGCTTGATGAGGATCTGGTCGCTGATTCCGGTAACGCCCAACAGATGGCGTACTGCTGCGACGGAACTCTGCCTTTGGTAGTCCCATTCCACATCCCCGGAGAGGGTGATCCAACCGCCTTCGACTTTGACGTTGACGCCGTTCGGTGAGGTGGTGGTGGATTGCAAGGCGGCTTCCGCGGAGCTTGCGAGTTCGGAGTCGTTTCGCTTGCTCGTTCCGCCAAGCTTCACGTCCATTTCGATGGCCAGCGCCCTCACGCCCGCGACCCGTCGCGCGGCCCGCTCGGCATTGAGCTTTTCGGCGTAATTGAGCACATGCCCCGCCAAGGTGACGACTCCGTCGGAAACTTCGACACCGATGTGCGCCGCATTCACCGAAGGCTCCCAACTAAGCTCTGCGATAACATCATGTTGTAGCTGCTTGTCCGTTTTCATGGTGGTCTTACGTCTCGTTTATGGACTCGCACCTTAAACGGACTGCTCGGCCACCACCGTTCGCCAGCGCGCTTACTGCCAACAGCCGCCGTGTAGGCGGGAAAGGACTATGCGGACCATGGTAGCAACACAATCTTGCCGCCAAGCCCACCCCGGTCGATGCGGGTGTGGACCTCGCTTGCTGCGGCGAGAGGCAGTCGTTCGATCACAACTGGCTTGATGGCACCCTCGCGCAACAACTGAAACAGTGCTGCCATATCGGCCTTGAAATCCTCGGCGTGGGTCGATTGACGGGTGGTGACGCTGTAGAAGGTGGCGGCGCGGCCGTTGAAAACGAAGCTCAGTTTGTTCCACAGCTTCAGGCGAGCCAAGCTGAGGCAGGCGGCGACCAGACTCTCGCGGCCTACTGCCATCGATTGCGACCCGTAATCAACGAGAAGGCCATCGCGCGCAAGGCAGGCAAACGACCGGCCGAAGTGAGCGCCGCCAATCGCATCGAACGCGACATCAACTCCGGCCCTGCCAGGGGTCAGCTGGCGCACTGAAGTCACGAAGTCACCCGCTCGATAGTCGATGGCCGCGGCCCCGAATCGTTCAATCACTCCCAGGTTCGTCGCGGATGAGGTGCCAATTACCCTCAGACCCAGGTGGCGCGCGAGATCGAGCAACGCGGTACCGACGGTCCCGGAAGCGCCAATCACGAGAACTGAAGCGCCGCGGGAGAGCGTGCGCAAGCGAGTCAGCATCTGAAAGGCGGTGAGGTAGGCAAGAGGAATGCAGACCGCCTCGGCCGGATCGATGTCGCCAGGGACGGGCACGAGAAAACGCGCTGGGCGTATCGCATATTGAGCGTAGCCACCCACGACACACAATTCCGCCACCAACATGCCGACTCGTGGTGCGACGACGCCAGCACCTGTCTGCTCCACTACACCAACGATCTCATAGCCAGGCGTGAATGGCAGCGGCCCATTGAAATCCGGATAGCGGCCGCGCCGGATCATCGTATCGGTGAATCCGGTCCCGGCGGCCAACACCTTGATACGAACTTCCCCGGGTCCCGGTTCGGGTATCGCTGACTCCTCCACCACGTGGAGGACTTCGGGGCCGCCAAATCGCGAAATTCTCAGGCGCTGCCACGGCATTTGGTTCAGGCCGCCGGCTGCTCGGCCTGAGCACGCACTGCGCCGAGCCCGAAATGTTCACGGACTTTGGCGACGATCTCGCGATCGGTCATCTTGTCTGCGGCTTCGGCGGCAGTCACGAAGTCACAGACTTTCATCTGCAGGACTCTCTTGCGCAGTTCGTGTTTTGCTTCACCCGGACCGAAGAGAAATACGTTTGCATAGCCACATACCGTGGATATGACGGCATGATAATACTTGTTGAGCTCACCGGTCGGCGCCCGCTGGCGGTCATGCGCTGAAACACTGCGTTCCGGATGCTTTTCGATTCTTGATAGGATGAGCTTGGTGTCTTCACCGTCCGCGGACAGCGTGACGACAAATGCTTTGCGATGATCAATCCAGATTCCGGCACAGTCGATCATGGCAGTCTCCGTGCGGCTCACGGGACCCAGCATCACCAGCCAATAAACCCAATTCCGTTCGGTAGCGTACATAGGTAAGTCCGGGCTGCCGTCCCGTTTGTTGCAGTGCAGTTCAGGCCAGCGCGCTGAATCCAGCCACCACGTCAAAGAGCTCTTCGTCGATCGAACTTTGTCGCAGACGATTGAGCGATCGCTGCAGATCGTCCCTGACCTTCTCGATGTTTTCATCCGCGCGCTGCATCGCCGCAAGGCGGCTGACATTCTCACTGGCCAGGGATTCCGCGCAGGCCCGGTACAGGGAAATGAACAATTGCTCATGTATCAGGCCAGTGAGAGTCGTGGCTCGGTCTCCCAGCACCTCGGCCGGTTGGGCGTTAGGCCACGAGACCTGCCGGATATGCTTGTACCAGGCGGCATCCAGCGGTAACAGGCGCTGGGTTGCCGCTTCGTAGCGCGCGACGGCTCGCGGCGAATTGTGAAAGACATGGACCTCGCCATACCGGGTTTCGGCCGTATAGGACTCGATTTCGACCTGAAGCTGCGTGACCAGCCCGGTGATGGCCGCGACCGAGCACGGGACTGCGAATCGCTTCCGGACCGTCAGCCCGGCCGCTTCCAGGGGCGGGCACGCACGTTCACCGACCGCCCAGACAGTCTTGGGCCCGGGAAGTTTGTGCAGCGACTGCGCGGCGAATTCTCCGATGACCTCGTTGAAACGGCCGACCAGTCCCTGGTCCGAACCGAAGACCAGGGCCCCCGATGGGATATCCAGGGCGGGGCTTGAGGCCGCCGGCACGGGGCGCTCCTCGCCCAAACACAGACTCAAGCCCAGTTCAAGCGAATGCTGGTATTGGCCGAGCGCTTCGACGGCCTTGTCATATTGGACAATGCAGGAGGCGGATATGGCCTTCATCGCGCGAACCACTGAACCCAATTGTTCGGTGGCATTGAGTTGGCGGCGCAGGCCTTCGAGCGAATCGCTCATTGCTTGAAAGGCGCCAGTGCGCCGGCGACGATCTGTGCGACGGTTGCGCTGTCGGCGGTGTCCGGATCTGCGCAGGTCAGAAAGCGCTGGCGCAAGGCTTCGGGCATCTGTGCGATCGCAGCGCGCAGTGCGGCCTCGGCGGCGGCGACCCGGTCGAGGGGAATCGCATCCAGCAGGCCGCCGGTCAATGAGCGCAGCAGCACAATCTGCTCAAGCACCGGGACTGCCGCGAATTGCGGCTGTCCGAGACAGGCACGGATCCGTTGGCCATGTCCGATGATCTGCTGTGTATGCTCGTCGAGTCGGGTGCCGAAGCGCGAAAACGCCTCCAATTCCTCGAACTGGGAATACGCGAGCTTCAGCTTGCCGGCAACCGCGCGGTAGGGCGCCCGCTGCGCGGCACTCCCGACCCGGGATACGGATTTCGCGACATCGATCGCCGGCAGGATCCCCAGCTCGAACAAGGTGGGCGACAGATAGAGCTGGCCATCGGTGATGGAGATCAGGTTGGTCGGGATGTAGGCCGCAATGTCCTGGGCTTCGGTCTCGATGATGGGTAAGGCGGTCAGGGACCCGCCGCCAAGCTCCTGACGCAGATGTGTGGAACGCTCCAGCAGACGCGAGTGAATGTAGAAGATGTCGCCCGGAAACGCCTCACGCCCGGGCGGTCGGCGCAGCAGGAGTGAAATCTCACGATAGGCACGCGCGTGCTGGGTGAGGTCGTCGTACACCACCAGCACGTCGTGGCCGGCCTCCATGAACTGCTCCGCGATACTGGTAGCCGCGTATGGGGCGACATAGGTCAGCCCCGGAGCATCGCTACCCTCACTCACCATGACGATGGTGTAGGGCATGGCCCCGTGGGTGCGCAGATCCGCCACTGCCTTGGCGACCGCGGAGGCACGCTGGCCCATGGCGACGTAGATGCATATGACGTTTTCGTTGCGCTGATTGAGGATGGTATCCAGGGCAATGGCGGTCTTTCCTGTCTGGCGGTCTCCGAGGATCAGTTCCCGCTGACCGCGCCCAATCGGAACCAGGGCGTCGATGACCTTGATGCCGGTCTGCAGCGGCACGGTAACCGGGGAGCGATCCATGATTGCTTTAGCCTCGCGCTCGATGGGCAGGCGTTGCCGCAAAGTCAGCGCGCCTAGCTGATCGAGCGGCCGGCCCAGCGGGTCGATGACCCGCCCCAGAAGCGCTTCACCGACTCCCACATCCATGACACGGCCCGTCCGGGTGACTTCATCGCCGGTCTGGACGTGTGTGTAGTCTCCCAACAGCACCACACCGATTTCGTGCTCATCAAGGTTGAAGGCGATCCCGAATAATTCTCCCGGGAACTGAATAAGTTCCTCGAAGCCCGCTCCGCGCAATCCAGAAACCGTCGCGATCCCCGTCGAGACCGAGGTGACCGTGCCGATCTCACGCGCGGCTAGTTTCGGGACAAATGCTTCGCGTGCCCGTCGCAGGCTGTCGAATGCCAGGCCGAGTGCCGGAAGCAGGGTGTCAGTGGACATGTGCCGGCGCCTCTGGCGCCGCCAATTCCGGCGCCGCAAGGGCTGCAGCGTCCTGGGCGAGCGTCGACAGATAGTCCGCGACGCTCCAGGCCAGCTTCACTCCATTCACCGCCAGTTCGAGCCCACAGACCAACTCGGGAGCGGTCTGAAAACGCACCACGATATGGGCATTGAACTGCTCGTGTATGGCGGCCTCCAGTTTGGCACGCCCGATGGCGGAAGCATCGTAGGCACCGCGCACCAGGACGGCTTGGGCGCCCGCCAGCTCCAGCTTCTGCTGCTGCGGCAGTTCCCGCAGCTGATCGATGAACACCTCGATCACGCGCTCCTCAAGACCCGCCCCGGCAAGATCGGACAGGGCCTTGCGGGTCAGCGCGAACACCTCTGCCTGCATGCGCACCGACAGTTGCCGCTCCAGTTCCGCACGCTCTGCATCCAGCGCCTGAGTCACTGTGACGCGCAGCCGCTGGGAGTCCTCGCGGGCCGCCTCGAGCAGACGCTGGCGCTCCGCGCCGCCTTCCTCCACCGCCTTTCGCATCAGAGCGTCCCGTTCGCGGTCAAATTCCTCGCTGCGCTTGCGCAGCGCCGCGCTTGCAGCCTGTGCCGTCGTCACCTGGGTCGCGGCGTCCCCTATCGTTGCGGCAACCTTCCTCTCGCGCGCATCGATGGCTGCCAGCACGGGTTTATAGAGATAACGCCGAAGCAACCACACCAGAACCAGGAAATTGAGCGCCTGTGCGCCGACGGTGAACCAGTCGATGAGCATGAGCTACTTCCCCGCCGCCGCAATGACATGGTTCCAGAATGGATTGGCGAACAGCAGGATCATCGCGACCACGAAGCAGTAGATGGCCATCGACTCGATCATGGCGAGGCCCACGAAAAGCGTCCGGGTGATGGTCGGTGCGGCGTCCGGCTGCTGCGCTATGGCGCTAAGGGCGGTGGCGACGGCACGCCCCTGGCCCATGGCCGGTCCGAAACATCCCACACCGATGGTGATGCCGGCCGTGACGGTAGAGGCGATGGAGATCAGGGTCATGCTGTCCATGGCGGTCCTCGATTGAATTGGCTAGGAATTGTTATCCCCGGTGGCGGCGGCGATGTAGACCGTTGCGAGGATGCTGAAGATGTAGGCCTGCACCAACCCGGTCAGCAGTCCCAGCAGCGTCATTGCCACAGGAAAGATGAAGGGCGTGATGGTCAGCAGAATCGCGATGATCATCGTCCCGCTCATCATGTTGCCGAACAGGCGCACGGCGAGCGCCAGAGTACGCGACAGTTCACTGATCAGATTGAACGGCAACATGATGACCGTGGGTTCCAGATACGAGTGCAGATAGCCTCGCCAGCCGCGTCGCGCCAGGCCGAAGACGGGCACGGCCACGAACACGCACAGGGCGAGTGCCGCGGTCGTGGAGAGCGAGCTGGTCGGAGGGACATATCCCGGCACGATCGTGAGCAGATTGGCGCTCGAAATGAAGATGAAAAGTGTGCCGATGAAGGCGATATAGCGCGCAGGGTTCGACAGGCCGACTTCTTTGATCTGCTCATCGATGTCGGTGATGATGATTTCGAGGGCTGCCTGCCACCGGGACGTGATGACATCGCTCGTCAACCTGCGGGTGATGAGGTGCGCGCCAACAGCGAGCAACAGCATCAATCCCCACGTCGTGACAATCGTCCCATTGAGCTTGATGAAGCCGTACTGCCAGAGGATGAGTTGATCGGGCGTGATGCGCATGACGTGCTCAGACGGCAACGCGGGTGAGGTACTTGACGGCGCCGCGGGCCACGACCACGCCGCACAGACCGGCGAGCAAACTGGGCAAACCCAAGCGTGCGAAGTAATAAACGCCGCACACGAGAACGGCCATCCGCAGCAGTGCACTGAGCCCGAACCATACGGCCGGAACCGTGGTGGTCAAGCCACGGCTCACGGTCCACCAAAGGCCGCCGAAAAAGACTGCGCCCAGGATGATTCCAGCGGCCAAAGCTCCAAGAAGGATTCCCATGCCCGTCATTTCGGGTACTCCTGTCCGCGGCGAATGGCGCGCTGTTCCTTGCCGATCCAGTGTCCGGCATTCGCGCATCCGAGGCACAACCCGCACACCAGAAGCGCCAGCGTCCAGGCATGCGCACCGGGGTGTCGCTCATCCAGCCAGCGACCCAGCCACGCTCCCAACAACGTCGGCAAACACACCGACCAGCCAATGAGTCCCAGCATGCCCAGGCCCGGCCAAACCTGTGAGCGGACCGGGCGCGCCAGCAGTTTGCGGTCCTCCTGTGCACCGACGTTACGGCTGAAGGTCTGTTGCGCGGGTGGTATTGGATCCGGATCAGGCACGTTGCAACTTGACGAATTCGCGGATCAGCCCGCCTTCAAGGTGGGCCAATGTCTTGCGGCTCGAGCTCTCCTGTTCGCTCCGTTTCACCAGCTCGTGCTGAACCGCCTGGCGCAGGCGTCCCAGATCCGCCCCGGCAATCACGCGGCGCACGCACACGAGAACATCCGGTCCGGTCTTGACCATCACCCCGGCGTCGACCGCAAGATGAACTACGTTGGTGGCGGAGGTTGAATAGGCGAACAGACCCGGTGGCAGCACCGCGGCACAGTCCAGTCGGTGGGGCAGCAGGCCGAAGGATCCCGTCTGTGTCATCACCACGATGCGTTCGACTTTGGCGACGCTCGCGAACACCCCGGAGGGCACCAGTATTTTAAGCTGCACGCGCGGCCCGCTTGACGTCGTCGATTGTGCCAATCATGTACAAGTCCTCTTCCGGGACGTCCTTGAATTCGTCGTGCAGAATCCGCTCGCAGCCCGTCAGGGCATCCTTGAGACTGACGGTTTTACCGGGCAGGCCGCTAAATTGTCTGGTTGCGAAAAAGGGCTGCGTCAGGAACCGCTCCAGGCGGCGGGCGCGTCCCACCACGTTGCGGTCCTCCTGTGAGAGCTGCTCGATACCGAGCATGGCGATGATGTCCTTGAGCTGCGCGTACTGGGCAAAGGTGCGGCGGATCTGCTGCGCAAGGTGGTAGTGCCGGTCGCCGGCGATGCCCGGCGTGAGCATCTTGGAGCCTGATTGCAGGGGATCCACCGCCGGAAAGAGCCCGGCGCTGGCCCGCTGACGCGAAAGTACGACGGTCGCGGAAAGATGGGAGAAGATGTGTACTGCGGCCGGGTCGGTGAAGTCATCTGCCGGCACATAGACGGCCTGGATGGCGGTAATGGCGCCGCCCTTGGTGTTCGCGATGCGCTCCTCGAGCGCGGACAGCTCGGTGCCCATGGTGGGCTGGTAGCCCAAGCGGGAGGGCATGCGGCCCATGAGTCCCGAGACCTCCGAGCCGGCCTGCACGAACCGGAAGATATTATCGATCAGCAGCAGCACGTCCCGATGCTCGTCGTCCCGAAAATACTCCGCCATGGTCAGTGCCGTGTGACCGACGCGGAAGCGGCTGCCCGGCAGCTCATTCATCTGACCGAAGACCATCACCATGTTGGGCAGTACGCCGGCTTCCTGCATCTCCCGATACAGCTCTTCACCCTCGCGGCAGCGCTCGCCGATACCACAGAACAAACTGACACCGTCATGGTGCCCGATCATGTTGTGGATCATTTCGGTCAGTAGCACGGTTTTTCCCACCCCGGCGCCCCCGAACAGTCCCGCCTTGCCGCCACGCTCAAGTGGCATCAGCACATCGATGGCCTTGATACCGGTTTCGAAGATCTCGCTCTGGGTGGTTCGTTCCGCCAGCGCCGGCGGCGATCGGTGGATGGATCGGTACTCGACCCCGGTGAGTTCGCCACCACCGTCAAGAGTCCGGCCGAACACGTTGAACATCCGGGAGCGAATGGACTTGCCGACCGGAACCTTGAGCGGTCCCCCGGTATCTTCGACCCCGGCACCTCGTGCCAGGCCCTGCGCGGAAGTCATGGCAATACCGCGGATGCGATTCGCATCCAGCTGCGCCCAGACCTCGATCTGGATCTGGGACCGATCACCCGCGCGCAGCAGATTATTGATGGCCGGTAGGTCACGATCGAAGTGGACGTCAATCACGCTGCCGCGAACCGACAGTACGGTCCCGTGATCTTCTGGTTTCCGATCCGACATGAACAGGTACTCGCTGCGGAGCAGTCAGGATGCCCGCGGGCAGCTCACCTGATCTGTACGGTAGCGCGCATAGTTCGGCAGCGAACAGACGAACTCGGTATCGGCGCACACCCTTGGCAGATCCAAGCGTAGCCGGAGTGATCTGAATGAATCCTGTCACCTCATTTCTAGTGTTTGTGCTCGCGGCCGGCGGATTGGCCCTGGGCTATCGCGGCGATCTCTATCTGGGGATCCCGATGCTCGTGCTCGCGGTTCTGGTCTCCGCCTCCCTGAAAATGGCCAATGTCTGGCAGAAGTTCGTCATCCTGAGGATGGGGAAGCTGCAAAGCGTCCGCGGCGCGGGACTGTTCGCCATCATTCCGGTGCTCGACAGCGTGGTCGCGGTCATTGACGAGCGCATCCAGACCAATGCCTTCAACGCCGAGCAGGCACTGACCAAGGATACGGTTCCGGTGAATGTCGACGCCATCATCTTCTGGCATGTACATGATGCCGAAAAGGCCGCCTTGGCCATTACCAACTACCGCGAGGCGATCGATAGAGTGGCGCAGACATCACTGCGCGAGATGATCGGCTCATCGATGCTCGCGGCGCTGCTCTCGGATCGCAAGGAGGCGGATGAGAGGCTGAAAGTGGAGATCGGCGAGAAGACTGCTCCATGGGGCATATCGGTGACATCCGTGGAGATCCGCGATGTCGCAATACCTGAGGCACTGCAGAATGCCATGTCCCGACAGGCCCAGGCCGAACGCGAAAAGCAGGCGCGCGTCATTCTTGGTTCAGCGGAAGCCGAGATCGCCGGCAAATTCGTCGAGGCGGCCGCGGTCTACGCCGGCCACCCCTGGGCGCTGCAGCTGCGCGCGATGAACATCATCTACGAGACCACCAAGGAGCGCGGCGCGACCATACTCATGCCAAGTTCCATGGTCGACAGCCTCAATCCCTCGGCGGCGGTCCTGGCGCTGGGGATGGCGGGCAACGATGCAGTCGGCGGCTGCAGCCAATCCAGAAATCAGGTTGGCATGGTCAGCAAGCTCGCTCCGGCGACTGCGACCAACATCGCACGTGATGCCAGCGACTTCACGCAGGCGGCAGCGGCGACCGGTCCCCGAAACTGAGGGGATTGGGGTTGTCCCATTGCCACTGGCGGATCTCCGTCAGGTCCTGACCGTAGCGGTCTATGTAGAGTTTGTGCTCGATCAACTTGTCCTGTAGCAGCCGCTTCAGGTGCAGGCCCTTGCTGCCCGTCTGCGGCACCCGGTCAATGACATCCATGACGAGATGGAAGCGATCGAGCTCATTGAGCACCGTCATGTCGAAGGCGGTCGTGATCGTTCCCTCCTCCTTGTAGCCACGAACATGCAGGTTGTGATGATTGTGGCGGCGATAGGTCAGACGGTGGATCAACCACGGGTAGGCATGGAAGGCGAAGATGACCGGCTTGTCGGTCGTGAACAGGCCATCAAAGTCCGGATCGCTGAGCCCATGCGGGTGCTCGGACTGCGGCTGCAGTTTCATGAGGTCGACGACGTTGACCACACGGATCCTGAGTTCGGGCAGGTGTTGCCTTAGGATCGAAACGGCCGCGAGCGTCTCGAGGGTCGGAACATCGCCCGCGCAGCCCATCACGACATCAGGCTCCATATCCTCATCGCTGCTGGCCCATTGCCATACGCCGATCCCCTTGGTGCAATGTTCCACGGCGGCATCCATCGCCAACCACTGCGGCGCCGGATGTTTACCCGCAATGACGACGTTGACGTAGTGCCGGCTGCGCAGACAGTGGTCCATCGTGGACAACAGGCAGTTGGCATCGGGAGGCAGATACACGCGCACGATCGAGGCCTTCTTGTTCACGACATGATCGATGAACCCGGGGTCCTGATGGGTGAAGCCGTTGTGGTCCTGTCGCCATACATGCGAGGCCAGCAGATAGTTCAGCGAGGCGATCGGACGGCGCCAGCGTAGGGTGGCGGTCACTTTCAGCCACTTGGCATGCTGATTGAACATCGAATCCACGATGTGGATGAACGCTTCGTAGCAGTTGAACAAACCGTGCCTGCCGGTGAGCAGGTAACCCTCCAGCCACCCTTCGCATTGATGTTCGCTGAGCACCTCCATGACCTGGCCACTTTGGGCGAGAAACTCGTCATTGGGGCGGGTCTCGGCAACCCACTGACGGTTGGTCAGTTCAAAGACCGCCTCCAGCCCATTCGACAGTGTCTCGTCGGGGCCGAAGATACGAAAGAGGCGCGGCTGCTCGTTGAGCTTGGCCACGTCGCGCAGGAATGCACCGAGCACGTGGGTATCGCCAGGGCCGCCGCTGCCGGGTGATGGCACTTTACTGGCATATTCGCGGAAGTCGGGCATGCGCAGATCGCGCAGCAACAGGCCGCCGTTGGCGTGCGGATTGGCGCCCATGCGCCGCTCACCGACGGGAGGGAGTTCGGCCAGTTCAGGTTTCAGGCGCCCGGCGCCGTCGAACAGCTCTGCGGGTCGGTAGCTTTTCAGCCAGGTCTCCAGTAGCGCTAGATGTTCGGGATGCTGACCGGAGATGGACAGGGGGACCTGATGAGATCGGAATGTGCCCTCCACCTGAAGGCCGTCGACGACCGCGGGTCCGGTCCAGCCCTTGGGTGAATTCAGAACGATCATTGGCCAGCGTGCCCGGGCAGTCTTGCCGCGCGCGCGCGCTTCATGGTGGATCTGCCTGATCTGCTCTGCCGCCTTGTCCAGTGCCGCTGCCATTGCCTCGTGCATCAGATCCGGCTCTTTGCCCTCCACGAAGTAGGGCGTCCAGCCGCAGCCGCGCAGCAGCTGCTCAAGCTCCTCGCGGCTGATCCTGGCAAGGAGGGTGGGGTTGGAAATCTTGTAGCCGTTGAGGTGCAGGATCGGCAGCACCGCACCATCAGTGAGCGGATTGAGGAACTTGTTGGAATGCCAGGCGGTCGCCAGCGGCCCCGTCTCCGCTTCGCCATCGCCCACCACGCACGCGACGATAAGACCCGGATTGTCGAAGACGGCGCCGAAGGAATGGCTGAGGGAGTAGCCGAGCTCGCCACCCTCGTGGATCGACCCCGGGCATTCCGGGGAGGCGTGGCTGGGAATGCCCCCCGGGAACGAGAACTGCTTGAAAAGCCTCTTGAGGCCCTCCTCATCACGACCGATGTTCGGGTAGACCTCGCTGTAAGTGCCCTCGAGGTAGGTGTTGGCGACGACGGCCGGACCGCCGTGACCTGGTCCGGAGACGTAGATCATGTCCAGGTCGTATTTCCTAATGATCCGATTCAGATGCACGTAGATGAAATTCTGGCCGGGTGTCGTGCCCCAGTGCCCGAGCAGCATGGGCTTCACATGCGCAAGCGTGAGCGGTTCCTTCAGCAAGGGATTGTCATACAGGTAGATCTGACCGACGGCCAGATAGTTGGCGGCCCGCCAGTAGGCGTCCATGCGACGCAGCAGTTCGGGGGAAAGAGTGCGCTCGGTCATGCGCACACCTTCGGTCCGCCAGGTCGCCGCGGTCGGTGCCCTAGCGCACAGATGGCAGTGCCGGCGGCCGGTATTTTTGCGCCCTGCCGGAGTCACCGTTCATGCATGCGACGCCCCTCTACCCGCTAAGGTTCGAGCCGCTCTACCAGTACAGGCTCTGGGGTGGCAGACGCCTGGGCCGCCTGCTGTCTGAGACCTTGCCAGGGAATGAACCGATTGGCGAGGCGTGGCTGCTGAGCGATCGGGATGACTTTGCCAGCCGCGTGGCGGACGGCCCCCTGAAGGGCAAGACCATCGCGGAAATAACCGCACAATCTCCCGAAGAGCTGCTCGGCAACCTATCGTGGCGTTTCAAACGCTTCCCCCTGCTCCTGAAAATGCTCGACGTCAAAGAGCCGCTGTCGGTGCAGGTACATCCCTCTGAAAAGACCGAAGCCTGGGTGGTTCTGGAAAACGGTCCTGGGGCACATATCTTTGCGGGCCTGAAAGCCGGCACCACCGCGCATCGGATGCGTAGGGCACTCGCGGACGGAACGCTGGCCGATGAGCTGGCGCAATTCACGCCGCAACCGGGGGATGCGGTTCTGATTCGCGCCGGGACCGTTCATTCGCTGGCCGATGTCGTGGTGTTCGAACTGCAGCAGAACAGCGATGTAACCTTCCGTCTCTATGATTGGGATCACATCGATCCGAAGACCTCGCAGCCAAGGCCTCTGCAGGTGGAGCAGGCCATCGCCTGCATAGATTTCGAACAGGGCGCCGTCACACCGCTCACCCCCCGTACCCTGGAGCGCCGACCGGTTCTACGGGAGAAACTCATCCAATGCGAGCAGTTTGCGGCGACACGCATCAGCGGGCGCCTGCCATTTGTGGTCGGCAAGGCGGAAACGCCGCGCATTCTGGTGTGCCTCGCGGGCAGCGGTCATTTGGAGTACGCCGGGGAGACGTATGAATTCGGCAGGGGTCAGGTGCTGCTCTCGCCAGCAGTAGTGGGTGCCTGCCTGTGCCGACCACATGGCAGCCTCAGCTTGCTGGAAATCTCTCTGCCGGAACGACATTGACCCCATGAAGAAACTGGTGATTTTCGATCTGGACGGCACGCTGGCTGAAAGCAAGGCGGCCATCGACGCCGAGATGGCGCAGTTGCTGGACAATCTGCTCGGTCTGGTCAAGGTGGCGGTCATATCCGGGGGTGACTGGCAACAGTTTGAAACCCAGGTGCTGGCCCATCTGGGGCAGGACGAACGCCTGAGTAATCTATCGCTTCTGCCCACCTGCGGAACCCGCTTCTACCGCTATGCACAGCACTGGGAACTGTTGTACGCCGAGGATTTCACGGCAGGGGAAAAGGCGAAGATCCTGGATGCTCTGCAGCGGGCCATGGCGGGGGCGGGCGATAGGCCGCAAAGAGTCTGGGGCGAGATCATCGAGGATCGAGGCAGCCAGATCACGTACTCGGCGTTGGGGCAGCTGGCCCCGCTGCCGCAGAAGAAGCAATGGGATCCGGATTCGGCCAAGCGCAAGCAGATGATTACCGACCTGGAATCGCTGCTACCGGAATTCTCCGTGCACCTGGGTGGCGCGACCTCCATCGATATCACCCAGCGCGGCATCGACAAAGGCTACGGAGTCCGCAAGCTTCGTGACCTGCTCCGGATCGAAATTTACCAAATGATCTTCATCGGAGACGCTTTGTTCCCCGGGGGCAACGACTTTCCGGCCAAACAGGCCGGAGCGCTGTCCATACAGGTCAGGGATCCTCATGAGACCAAGCGGGTGATTGAAACCATCACCGCGTGTCTGGAGTGATGCCCTGATCATCCTGACCATCAACAGTGGCAGCACGTCGGTAAAGTGGGCGGCCTATGAAGTGGTGGCCACCACCAAGCCGCTGCGGCTGGCCGCCGGGCACAGTTCGGACGGTGAGGCTGATTCGCGCGCGGGGCTACGCGCGTTCCTGGACAAGCTCCCGCGGCGGCCCGACGCCGTGGCGCATCGGGTGGTGCACGGGGGCACCCGGTTCACGCTGCCGGTCCTGATTGATGCATCGGTGCTGGCGCAGATCGGCGAACTCTCGGACCTGGCACCGCTTCACAACCCCAAGGCCTTGCGATGGATCGAGGCGGCACGGGAAGACTGTGGACCAAACGTACCGCAGGTGGCCGCCTTTGATACGGCCTACTTTGCCGGCCTGCCGCGCGTCGCAGGCGAATACGCTCTATCTGCCTCGGTCGGGGTTGCGCAGGGAGTTCGGCGTTACGGATTCCACGGCCTGGCTCATGAGGCCATGTCCGACCGCTGGCAGCAGCTGCAACCCGGCTTGCCAGGCGGCGGTCGACTGATCACCCTGCAGCTCGGAGGCGGGTGTTCGGTCGCGGCAATCCTGGCGGACCAACCGCTAGATACGTCGATGGGGTTTTCCCCGCTCGAAGGCCTGGTGATGGCGACTCGCGCGGGTGATATCGATGCTGCCGTGGTGCCGTACCTGCAGCAGCGGCTGGGAAAGAGCGGCGATGAGATTGTTCGCATGCTGAACGAGGATGCCGGACTTGCCGGTATTTCCGGGTCCTCTACCGACTTGGAAACCTTGCTCGCGAGCGCGGCACCGCAGTGCCAGTTCGCGCTCGATCTGTATTGCTACCGGGCCCGCAAATATATCGGCGCCTACATGACGGTTCTGGGTGGGTGCGATGGAATTGTATTTGGTGGTGGCGTCGGTGAGCATGTTCCGGCGGTCCGCGCGCGAATCCTATCGGGAATGCGCTGGGCGGGCATAGAACTCGACGCCGAAGCAAATGAGACGGCGCGCGGCAAGGAGCTGCGGATATCGGCACCGAACAGCCGCATCGCGGTACATGTCATTCCGGTGGATGAGGAGCAGCGGCTGGTGTCGGCGGCCCTGGCGATACTCAGAAAAGTCTAGGTCGCCCCATCAGGTCATCCGCCGGAACTTCTGGGTGGATCCAGCAGGGCCTGCTGCTGGTGGATGAACTGGGTCAGTTTCTCGTCCTTGGATAAACTCGCGGCGCGCCCGAAGGCGGCCCGCGCCTCATCCCGCCGGCCGAGGCGGCGGAAGGTATCCCCGAGACGGGCCTGGATATCGGCCTGATTGGGCGCAATCGCGGCCGCGGACTGAAGCATTGCCAGACCCGCTTCGGTATCACCGACCAGCACCTGTGCCCAGCCAAGGCTTTCCCGGGTGTTGGCGTTATCGGGAGCGAGCTTCGTGGCGCGCTGCAGTTGCGCGATGGCCGATGGCAGGTTTTTGCCTTGCTCAATCCAGTTGTAGGCCTGTCCATACAGCAGGTTGGCGTCATCCGGCTGCAGCGAAAGTGCCGCGGTGTAATCCGCTTCGGACCCCGCGTAGTCCTCGAGCTTGTCGAGCACGATAGCGCGCATGCGCAGCAGTCCGGAGAGCTCGCCGGGTTTGAAGTCCTGCTTGACCAGGATGGCATCGAGCACAACGCGCATCGCGGCCGCATTGCCGCCCGAGTAGACAACTCTGGCAACCTCGATCAGCGGGGAGAGGAACTCGTTACTGGGGTGGTCCTTGACCAGTTTGGCCATCGCGTCCTTGACCGTATCGGGTCCGCCCTTCTTGTCCCAGGCAGTCGTGATGGCCTTGGCCCCGGCCGCGAAATCCTTCCTGGATATGGCGTCCTTCACCGACAGCTGCAGCTGCATCGACTCGGAGAGCGCGAGGATCGTGAGCTCCGAGAAGCTGGCGTGGTTCTTGCGCGCGATGTCCAGCAGTTTCGCGAAGCTGGTTTTCACGGGATCCGGGAGTTTGACGCCCTCGATGTACTCGAGCTGATAGGCGAAGCGCGCGATGAAATCATCGTTCGCATCATGCGGGTCTTCGATATAGATGTAGTAGGGAAAGGGCCGCGGATTATCGAGCCACAGGGCGCTCAGACTCAGGGTGTAACGTTCCAGGCCCCAGGTGCGGCCGGCGAGGATCTCATCGTAGTGCTTGGCCTTGTCGAGGTCGCGGGGCACGGGACCCGAGCCGGTGCGGTACCAGTCAGCCAGCAGACGGGTACTGTCCTTGTCGAACAGCGCCGCACCGGCTTCGGCGGCGGACACTGCCTCGGCGGTGCGGCCCATCTGCGCAAAGAGGGTCGCGAGGGCATAGTCGATACGCCCGAGACGGGTGTCGGCCAGCCATGCCTTGGGGTAGGCTGCCAGGAACTCCTTGACCTGTTGTTGCGAATGCAGGAGCCGCTTGAGCTGTTCATCGGCCGGATGGGTCGTGGGTATGCTGTCGGGCAACGACTGGACGGTCCAGAACCAGGAGCGGCGCGCAGCGATCGCATAATGCTCTGAGGGTGGTTTGGCCAGTATCGCCTTCGCCTTGGAAATCACCTCGTCGGCGATCTTGATTGCATCGCCGTAGCGATCCTCCTTGCGCACGGTATCGAACTTGATCAGCGCCGACATGAGCAGCTGCTTATCCACCAGTTCGCAACCCTCGCACCAGCGCGCTTCATGCAACTCGATCAGGCGCTCAAGGACGTTCAGGCGGTCCTGCGAGGCGCTGACGTACTCCTTCAGAACATCCGGGTCGGTATCCCACGCCAGGTTGCCCAGCGCGTCGCGGTAGTTGCTGGCCGCATCGTCGACGTCATTGGCCAGGAACGGGTAGTCGCGCCACGCTGCATCGCTGAATCCCAGGTCGTGGGCCTTGCGGTACCAGGACACCGCGTCGCGATAATCCCCGGCATCCCCATAGGAGCGGCCGACGGAATTTTCACGGCTGATCAGGTCGGCACGCAGGCGCGGCCGCTCGCTGATGTCCAGTGGGGTGAGTTCAAGCAGGCTTTCGGCTTGCATGAAGATCTCGCGGGCCTGCGGAAACTGCTTCTTGAGCAGCAGATCGTAGCCTTGATTGGCCAGGGCACCCGATTGCGACATCAGCATCGGAATCGTCTTCTGCGCCTTGGGAATACGCTCGAGCGTCGCCACGGCGCGGCGCGTCTCCTGCGCGCTTTCCGCGGTTTTCCCGCGTTGATACAGGAAATATCCCAGAACGATGTGGCAGCGCCCCTCGTACAGCCAGCGCTCGGAGGTTTTCGGGGCCTCAGGATGCCGCAGCAGCTCGAGGCACTGCCGTGCGGCGGCTATCGCCTCTGCGACCTGGGCGGCGGAGGAAGTGTCGGCGTAGCGTGCAATCTGGTACCGCGCCCGGGACTGATCGAGCAAGCTGATGCCTGAAGGATCGGCCGGCAGAGAATCAGCGATGCGCGCCATTTTCAAGGCTTCCGCCCGGCCGGTGGCGATGTCTTTGAGCGCATCAAGATCGTAGAGCTGGGCGATGAGGCTGCCGATCTCGAGTTCCTCGAGTGTCTCTTCATGATCGAGCTGGCTTGCATCGCGACCCTGGAGCAGCAGCGTGTCGCCGGCCCGCGCCAGCTTCAGGCCCTCATTGAAGCGCGCGCGATCGAACAGGGCGCGGGCGCCCGCGGCCGCAAATTTGACCTGTGTCAGCCTGATCAGGCGCTTGTTGGCGGTCTGGGTCGCGAGTTGATCGAGGTACAGCTCGCCATCCTGCAGCTGCCGCTGGACCTCATCGCTGGAGATACCGGGTGTCACCAGCAGCCGTTCGGCCATTCCGACCACGAAGCGATCGGCGGTGGTGATCACGCGATCGTTGGCCACCTGCTCGGCTCCCAGGGCCGTGGTCTTGGCCACCAGGGCGGATTGCGCCGCCTGCCGGGATTGCTGCAGGTTGGTGTTGGCACCCGTGAGCTGAACTCGAGCTCGGTCGAGCCGCAGATTGTCGAGGTACGCAAAGCCCGCGGCAGCCAGGCAAACCAGGGCGAGCGCGGCGAAGGCGGCGGTGCGGCGCTTGAGACTGCGACGTTCGTGGTCGGCGCGTTCTTGCGCGGCGCGCGTGCGGGCCTCTTCGGCTTCGCGACTGCGCTGCAGAAAATGCTGGACTTCCCGATACCGGCCGCCGTGGCCAGCGGCCCAGGCCTGCGTCGGGTGCTCGCGCTCCCACCAGGCCAGTGCGGTGGCGAGATCCAGGCCGCTGAGCAACTCTCCTTGTCCAGCCGAATGTCGCGCCTGGTCGAACAGCAGGCGTCCCCAAAGGGCATGGGCCGCCGCCTCGGTCTCGAACCACTCCGAAAGGCTGCTCCACTGGCGGATCAGGCTCTCGTGACTGACATCGACAATGGTCTCCTCCAGCAGCGGCTGGTCGTTGGAGGGACGCAGGAAATTGCAGTCCCGGGCGCGGAACGCATCGACGACTTCGCGCACCAGTGCCGGCTCGGCTCCGGTTACGATGCACAGTTCACCAAAACGCATCGGTCGGCGCACCGCATCAGCGAGCGTGGCGCCGGCGATGAGCGCCCGGAAAACCCGCGGTACCACCTCCCGGGCCGGCGTGCTCAGCCGCTCGATGATCTCGGCGGCATGCTGGTCGAGGGCACCGCGCAGCAGCCCGATGTCTTCATAGTCCCGCAGCGTGAGCTTCAGGCGCGCGCCTTCGGAGCGACGCCAGGCGAGCTGCCACAAGCGGCTCAGTGCATGCTGCATGAGTGGCAGCTGATCGGCCTGCCGTGACAGGCGCTGCATCTGCGAGGCGCTACGGTCGGCTTCCCAGGGTGCCAGCACCGACAGATCGTTCAACAGCTTGGTGACCAGTTCGGGTTCGATGTCGAAACCCATCACACCCGCAGGGCCCACGATCGCCTCACGGCACTCCTCCCGGGTCATGCGGCGCGTCAGGTACAGGGAGGCATTGATGCGCTCCGCAAGGCCCGGGATCAGCGCACACGCACCCAGGAACTCGGAGCGCATGGTGATCACGACATGGATGCGCGGATGGGCTTTGGCGCTCTCCAGAAGCAGTGCGACGAAGGCTTCGGCATCTTCGCGGCCCGCGTAGTCCCCGTAGCGGAACAGCTCCTCGAACTGATCCACCAGAATCAGCAGATTGTGGCCGTCGGCCAGATTGCCATCCGTCACCCACTCGGCGATGGACCGGGGGCCGCGACGCAGGAAGGTCTCGAGCGACTCCAGGGCGAAGGGGTCGCCGACTGTATCCCCAACCGGGTGGGGCCGCGTCGCAAGCAGCGCGGCGGCCAGATGTCGGATGGCGTTTCCGCCAGGATGGCAGTCCACCACCAGCCACAGTGGGCCGGCGGCGCGATACAGGCCAAGCTCGAGCGCATCGAGCAGACCGGTTCGCACCAGCGAGGACTTGCCGCTGCCGGAAGTGCCGAGCACCGCGAGGAAATGGGTCGCGGCGAGGATGTCGACCATCTCGTTGACGCAACCCTCGCGGCCGAAGAACAGGTCGGTCTCATCGCGACCGTAGGCGCGCAGACCAGGGTAGGGCAGGCGCGGCGGAACAGTCATTGCGCGAGTTCCGCGATCAGGGACTGGACCGGCTCCATCGACCAGTCAGCCGGGAAGCTGATCCAGCGCAGGTCAGGCATGAACACGCCGACATCCGCGTTCTTGCCCTCGGGAGGCCCGACGAAGATCGCGACCACCGTCGCGCGCGATCCGGCCTTGAGCTTGCTGAACAGCCGTATCTGGCTGCGCACCCAGGCCGCCGGCGCCGTGCCGTACAGGATGACGAGAACATCACAGTCCTTGATGTTCTCGGTCAGGTCCTGCTGCACCTGCTCGGCCGTGCCTGCGTACAGGGGCAGGATGGTCGGCAGGTTGCGCTTGCTGAACTCCTGCTGCACGATTCGGGCGACATCGTAGTCGGACTCCGTGGAGTTGATGAAGACCAGCGAGGAACGCTTGGCATCGCCGCTCTTCTCCTTGGGTCGGGCTTCAAGACGGCGACGTGCCTCGGCTTTGAAGCTCTCCAGGCCGCAGGCGATGACATTGGCATCCGTCAGCAGCGCTCGCTGTCGCGGGTCGGTCACTTTGTCCAGATCAAGTTCCGGATGGCGCCACAGGATGAGGTTCTTACCGGCAGCCTTGGCGGCTTCGATCTGCGCTGCGGGGTAACCTTCGGGAATATCCGATGGGTAGCGTCCTGCCCTGGGTCCCAGCAGGTGCAGGTACAGGTCGGATTGAGCAAGGTCGGCGCGCACCGCCGTACGAAACGCCTCGCCACCGCCGGGCAGATCCGCGGCCGGCAGGATCAGGAAACCGAACTGTTCCAGGTAGCGCTGCACCTGCATGCGCTCTTCTTCCAGATCATCGGTGGTCTGTGCCAGGAACGCGACGCCCTTGGCGCGCCGCGCCGTGGTTCCGGAAACCGCCTCCGCGATTTCGCTGATCGCCGGTCGGGTCACTTCCGCGGCATTGATCGCGATCACCTGACGCTTGATCTGCTCGGCGAGGTCGTGGATACGGTTGCGGAACGGCTCACCGTTCTGCGACAGCGGCAGGGCGCTGCGCGATGACTCATCGAGGTCCCAGAATTTCAGGCGTTTGTGATCCTGCAACGGATCCGGAAGCAACGCGCCGTTGTCGAGCGGCAAATAGTCCACCGCGAACAGGCGTCGGGTGTCGGCGTCGTTCTTGACGAAGGCCGCCAGTTCGCGCCGGGTCCACTCGCGTTCCGCATAGGCCGGCGAGGCGAAGGCGAGAAACAGCGCCGAACGATTGACCTCATCGAGCAGTTCGCGAATTTGCTGATTGCCGCCAAGGTTGCGGACGTCGAAGTAGATCCGCAGTTTGCCTTGTCCCCCGAGGCGGCTCGCGAGCACGGCCTCGAGGCGGCGCACGAACATCGACACCCAACCGCGTCCGTGCTCGCCGATCGGCTCGGCATCGTCGACCGCGGCATAACTGATGAAGAGGTCGTATTCGAAGCCAGCGGCGTACGCCATGCGTTTCTTCTAGTGGTGGCGTCCGGATTGTGGCAGCTGCCGGCGTGCCGGTACAAGTCAGTAGATAAATCATATACTTGGGGATGCAAGCGGGCGGGGTGCAATCTGGTGTCGACACGCAAACGGGTGATCGTGGTGGGCGGCGGGTTTGGCGGCCTGTGGGCCGTCCGGGCCCTCAAATCCGCGAACGTGGACATCACGCTCATCGATCGCTGCAACCACCATCTGTTTCAGCCTCTTCTTTACCAGGTCGCCACGGCCGGCCTCGCGGCTCCCTCCATCGCGGCGCCGCTGCGGCACATCCTGCGCGACCAAGCCAATGTCGAGGTGCTGATGGGCGAGGTCGAAACCATCGACCTGGCGGCCCATCGCCTGTACCTGGGCGAGCAGGTCTTCGACTACGACTACCTCATCGTGGCAACCGGGGCGACCCATGCCTACTTCGGCCACGATGAGTGGGCCCGGCATGCCGCGGGCCTGAAGACCCTCGATGACGCGCTGGCCATTCGCGCGCGGATCCTCACCGCCTTTGAACGCGCCGAGCTTGAACCCGATCCGCAGCGGCGCGCCGCCTGGCTGACCTTCGTGATCATCGGCGCCGGACCGACCGGTGTGGAACTGGCCGGCACCCTGGCGGAGATTGCACGGCACACGCTGGCACCGGAATTCAGGCGCAGCAATCCACGACAGGCCCAGGTGCTGCTGATCGAGGCCGGTGAGCGGGTATTGGCGAGCCTGCCGCCCGAGTTGTCGGCGAAAGCCGCTGCCCAGCTGATGCGCCTGGGAGTCAGCGTTCGAACCGGTCAGCCCGTCACCGGGATCAGCGCCGACAGCATCGAGCTCGGCGCACAGCGCATTGCCGCGAATACCATTCTCTGGGCCGCCGGGGTTTCCGCCTCGCCTCTCGGACAGAAGCTGGGGGTAGCGCTGGACCAGGCCGGCCGCGTGCGGGTGCAGCCGGATCTGTCGCTTCCCGGTCACCCGGAGGTGCTGGTGGTGGGCGATCTGGCCAGTGTTGCCACGAATGGCCGTCCCGTACCGGGCGTGGCCGCGGCCGCCAAGCAGATGGGGGCGCACGCGGGGAAATGTATCCTCGCAAGCCTTGGCGGAGGCTCACGCGCGGCGTTTCGCTACCGCGATTACGGCACTCTGGCCACGATTGGGCGGCGCGCGGCCGTGGTTGAAATGCAGGGCTACCAACTGTCGGGTACTTTCGCGTGGTGCTTCTGGCTGGCGGTGCACATCTTCTTTCTGATCGGCTTCCGCAATCGCCTCGTGGTCCTCATGGACTGGGCCTGGGCGTACTTCACCTACGATCGCAGCGCACGGATCATTGCCGCTAGCGTTGCGCGCCGCCGCTGACGGGCCGGGTGCGAAACGGCGGCGGAACTTCGGCCCCCAGGTGAACCTGGGCCCGAAGCATCGGTGCAATTGCCTGCGACTGGAAGTGAATACGGTACATCTGCACGTCGCGGAAATAGCGCTGCAGCCGATCGCCGCGCTTGGCCGTGGCCGCGCCGGCGCTGTGAAACAGCATTTCCACGCACTCGCAGGCGGCCCGACAGGCCTCGCGGCCCAGGCCCCAGACACGCAGCGTGTCGGCCTGGGTGATCGGCCGACCCTCCTGCATCCACTGGCGGCACTGCTCCATGTGCAGACGCGTGCCGCCAAGGGTCAGTGCCTGCGCGGCATCGGCCCTGCACATCGCCTCGCCCAGGATCCTCTGAAACTCCGGATCATGCATGCGGGTGCGGCGCGGATCGAATAGCAGTGGCTTGTTCTTGAGGATCTGCTCGTATTCCTCGAGCGCGGCACGAGCCGCACCGGTCAGAATCGCAGCGAATTCACAGCTGAACCAGCCGAAGAAAATTCCCAGAAACAATCCATCGCGATGCAGGCGGGTACCGGGAGTGCCATCGGGCATCTCCTCCGTGCCCAGCCGGCCGATGGGCGTGGAGATGATGTGCGAGTCAGGAACGAAGAGTTCCTTGATGCGCACGCTGTTGGAGCCGCTGGCCTGCATGCCCATCGCCGCATCGCCGCCCCAATCCGGCACGACCTCGATGTCCGCGCGCGAAACGACGATGGTGACCCCCTTGACCCCCTCCGGCACGGGGATGAATCCGCCGCCGAAAAAATGATTGGCGACGGGGATGCCGGAGGCAAATGTCCAAAGTCCCGTCACCACGTAGCCACCCTCGCGGCGCTCGAACTTCGGCATGCCGGCCGATACAGCTACGTAAGCCGCCCGGAAGTCCCCGTCCGCACCGAACAGCTCCCGCTGCACCGGCTCATCGAAGTGGGACGCGAGCAGCAGGGCGTGCGAGGAGCCCAGTGCGTAACACCAGCCGCTTCCGGGATGCCCGCGGGAAAGTTCCATGATGACGCGGACGTAGGTTTCGCAGTCGGCGCCGCCGCCACCGAACATCCGTGGCTGCAGGATTCGGTAGAAACCTTCCTGCAGCAACTGCTGGTGAATGGCCTCGGAATAGCGACCGCGTGCGTCGCTCTCGTCCTGCTCGGCGCGCAGCTGTGCGCTGATGCGCGCGGCCGACGCGATCAGTTCAGCGGCTCGAGGGTGAGACTGTGAACTCACATCAAGCGGATCTGGAGTCGACGCATCAGCCACAGCAGTAGATAGCCACCCAGGGCTGTTCCGTAGATGTAGAGCAACGGTGAGTGCGACAAGTCCGCCAATGATACATCGGTGGCCGCCAAAACAGTACGGGCGGACCCGGCGGCCATCGCCGCAGCGGCCTTGAGGTACGGGAACGAAAACAAAAGGAAGGCAACCGCGGCCAGGATGGCCGTGAAGCCCAGCAAGCGCTCGCGGCGACGCGGCTTGTGCAATTCGGACATGACTTGCGAGGTGAACTGCGCGGAGGGCAGCGCCTCATCGAGCGCCGCAAACCTGCGCTTCAGATCGTTCTCGAAATCTTGTGTCATAGCGTAAGCCTTCAGGTCTTGAGTATTTTCTGCAGCCGCTCCAACCCGCGACTGAGATGGGACTTCACGGTTCCCAGAGCAAACCCGGTCGCCGCCGAAACCTCCGAGTGCGCCATGCCTTCGCCGTATGCCAGGACGATGCACAGTCGCACTGCAGCAGGCAGTGTCGCCAAGGCGCGCTGCAGATCAATGCCTTCTGCTGTCCATTGAGTGGCGGGAGCGGCCTGCTCGGGCGCCTCGTCGGTTGCGACCGCGTCGAGTGGCTCGTGGCGTCGCAGGTGGTCCACCCAGGCATTCACCGCCAATTGCCGAAGCCAGGAGCCAAAGGCAAGATTCGCCTTGAGATTGCCGATGCTGCGCCATGCCTTGAGGAGTGCCTGTTGTGCCAGGTCGTCGGCAAGATTGGCGTCGCCGCACAGGCGTCGCAGAACATTACGCAGCCACGCCTGGCGTCGCTTAACAAGCTCGGCAAAAGCCTGAACATCCCCGCTCTTCGCCAAGGCGACCACCATTGCCTCGTTCGCGGCAGTGAGGTCCGCAGAATGCCTCACGGAACCAACGTCACGCCCGAACCTGGTCCAAGGGGGTCCCGGTAAGCCTTCCCTCGCGATATTCCCGATTCCCGGAGCGCCACACAAACAGGCACATGAGAACGAGCAGCACCCCCAACCCGATGATCGGGTACGACACACCCGCCTCACGCGTCACACCGATGAGCATCGTCCCATAGCCGATCAGGAAGTAGACGAACCCGGCGCTCAAATGCGCTTCCCTGGGGTCACGCTTGTACTTCAAGGTGGGGAGCGTCCCATCGCGGAACTGCTTATCGCCGGTCCACCAGCCGAGGAAGGCCAGCACAATCGCGAGGACTCCGAGTGCTATCAGGGAATACGACAGGCTGTGTCGCATGAACGCGTACAGCAGCGTCGCAAACCCGATCAGGAAGATGATGAAGTTGCCCTGGCGATAACCCGCGCGCGGATCCGTCGAAGGCGGTGAGGTCGCGCGCGTCGGGGCGGCAAGAAGCTTATCCAGCGTGACCGGATCCAGAGACTTGCCGGTCTCGAGCAGTTTGAGAATCACGTCGTGTCGCAGCTGCAACTCGCGCGTTCGGGCCCAGAATGTCGCCGCCACGGCAGTGCAGGGCACCATTCCACACATTATCCAGAAGCCCAAACCCGCCAAACCCGTGAGACTATTCATGTCGGCCGATCTCCTGTGTCCTGCTTGATTCAACTGAAGGCATCCAAAAGGACGCAAAGGGCATCGATTTTGGATGCAGCGGGTGCCGAACTCATTGATTTAGCAAGGAAGATGCCGTGCTTACATCTTTGATTGCGTATGTTGCGGCGGCGACATTGCTCACGGTCACGCCGGGCCTCGACACGGCTTTGGTATTGAGAACCGCTGCCGGAGGTACCCCCAGAAGCGCGGCATTGGCTGGGTTGGGTATCGCCACGGGCTGCTTTGTGTGGGCGGCGCTGGTTGCCTTGGGACTGGGGGCGCTATTGGCCGCCTCTCAGGCGGCCTACACTGCACTGCGATGGATAGGGGCCGGGTACCTGCTGTGGGTAGGCTACAGGATGCTGCGCCACCCGCGGCGCGCCTTCCTGGCCGCCGAGCCGGGTGCTGCAGCTCACGGCAGGGCCTTCTTAACGGGTCTGCTGACCAATCTTCTCAATCCCAAGGTTGGCGTGTTCTATGTCTCGTTCCTGCCGCAGTTTGTCCCGGCGCACGTGGCGGTGGGCCCCTACATGCTGTTGCTGGGAGCCATCCATGCACTGCTGGGCCTCATCTGGTTCGCGTGCCTGATCGCTGCCACGCGGCCGCTCTCGACTTTTCTGCGCAGGCCGCGTGTCGTGCGGACCTGTGATCGATTGACCGGCGGTGTCTTTGTGGCATTCAGCCTGGGGCTGGCGCTCGAATCCCGGCGCAGGTGATATCGGGTGGATTCGACGTGAAAGAAAAACTACAACGCAGCGTCTTCATTTCATCACCCGGGGATGTGGCCGAGGAGCGGGCCCTGGCGGGTCGAGTATTCCGGCGGCTGGCCAGCGAGTTTGACGATGTCCTGGCGCTGAGGACCATCCTGTGGGAACACGAGCCCCTGTTCGCCCATGCATCGTTCCAAGCCCAGATTCCCTTGCCGTCGCAGTGCGACCTGGTCATCAGCATCCTATGGTCGCGGCTGGGAATGCGGCTGCCGGGGCAGTTCGCCTCCGGCCCGGACCGTCCGGCGCCTACCGGCACCGAGTTCGAGGTCCACGATGCGCTGTCCGCCTATGAGAAGTTCGGGCGCCCGAATCTGCTGATCTATCGAAAGCGCGCCGCCCCGCACCTGGACATGGCTAGCGCGGACGCCGAGGAGCGCCTGCAGCAGTTCCGGCGGCTCACGGAGTTTTGCCGTACCGCCTTCTACGACAACCAGGGCGCGGCGATCGTTGCTCACCACGGCTTCGCGGACGGCGCTGACTTTGAACGGCAGCTGACCGAACATGCGCGCAAGTGGATCGTGCGTGAGCTCGAGAAGGAGGGTGAACACGAGCTGCGCCCGCGCTGGACTCAAGGTTCGCCGTTCCGCGGCCTGCAGTGCTTCGAAGCCGAGCACCAGGATGTGTTTTTTGGTCGCTCCCAGGCGGTCGGCGAACTGATTCGGCGCCTGCACGACCCCGAACTTGAAAAACGCAGCCCGTCTGAGCGTGCGCGGCTGCTGCTCACCGTTGGCATGAGCGGCAATGGCAAGACCTCGCTGATCCTGGCGGGGCTGCTGCCCTTTCTCGCTGATTTGCCGGTGGCTGGGATCGCCGCCTGGTACACCGTGCACCTGCGCCCGTCCGACGTCGACAGCGCGGCCGCGGAGGCGGGCATGCTGGGAGCCCTGGCCGCAAGGATCAGCACCGCGCTTAGCGGTGCAGCCGGATTCGGCCTGACCGTACCGCAGCTTGCCCAGGCACTGCGCGCAGACCCGGCCGCGGCCGCGGCAAGAATCGAAACTTACCTGGCGGCGCAGGCTGCCAGCCAGAAGATCCCGCCGCAGCAGGCGCGTCTGCTCATCTATGTCGACCAGCTGGAAGAGATTTTCACGCTGCCCTCCATCGCTGCCCAGGCGGCGACGCTATTCGGGGCGATCGCGGCCTTGTCGGGGCTGGACACGGTGTGGGTCGTGGCGACCCTACGCAGCGATTTCGTGCACCGCCTGGAAGCTTACCCGGCGATCATGGAACTTCTACGACGCAGTCCGCCCTACACCCTGCTGACCCCAAGAGGCGATGAGCTCTCGGACATGATCCGCGAGCCGGCGATGGCCGCGGGGCTGCAATTCGAGGAACGCGACGGCGTATCACTCGACCGCGAGATCCTGCGCGAGGCCAGCGACAATCCGGAGTCGCTGCCGCTGCTGCAATATGCGCTGCAACAGCTGTATGACCATCGCGAAGGCAGGACGCTCCTATGGGAGACCTACAGGCCCGCGGGCCGCGAGGGTGGCCTGCGCGGCTCGCTGGTCGAGGTCGCCGAGGGCCTGGTCAATGCCCCCGGGGGCGATGACTCCTTATTTCGACGAGTGATGCGTGAGCTGACCAGCGTCAGCGAGGACGGGTCGGCCACACGACGCTACGCGGACCTGGAAGTGTTTGCCGCCGGCTCGCCCGAGCGTGGGTTGATCGAGCGCCTGGTGGCCGCGCGTCTGGCCGTCACCGATCGGCATGGCAATAAGCCTGTCGTATGCCTGGCACATGAGGCGCTGCTGCAATCCTGGCCGCGGGTCGCGACTTGGCTGACGCAGGAGTCGACGCTGCTGCGGCTCAGAGATGAGCTGCAACGCGATGCTCGTGCATGGGAAGCTCACGGCCGTTCGGACGGTTGGCTGGGGACGGCGCCGGACAAAATTGTGACGCTCGAGCAGCTGGAGCGCGAGGGGCTGGTGCCGGCAGGAGTTGCGGCCGAATATGCGCGGCGGTCGCGGGGCCGTGCGCGCCGCAATCAGCGCCTGAGGACAGCCATCGCCGCGAGCATCTGCATGCTGAGCGTGGTTTCCATTGTGGAAGCCGTGATCGCCGTCAAACAACGCAACCGGGCCGTGGCCGAGGCGACCACTGCGGATCGCACCTCGCGATTCATGGTGTCATTGTTCAAGCTGGCGGATCCGGGTGAGAATCGGGGAAATTCGGTGACCGTGCGCGAGGTTCTCGACCGCGGAGCACGTGACATCGGGCGGGGCCTGCAGAGCGAACCGCAGGTGCGGGCCGACCTGCTGACCGCCATGGGCGAGGCCTATACCGGACTGGGACTGTACGAACCCGCCAAGCCGTTGCTCGCCCGGGCCCGAGCCGACCAGGACGCCGTCAGCGTTCCAGGGGAATCACAGGTGCGCACCCTGATCGCCTCGGGATTCCTGCTTGATGAAGCCGACGAGCTGGAGTCCGCGAGGAACTTCTTGCAGCGCGCGCTCGACATTGGCCAGAAGGAGCTTGCGCCCTCCAGCGTGCTCATTTCAGAGGCGCGCGATGATATGGCCGATGTGCTGGCCCAGCTCAAGCAGTACCCGGAGGCCGAGAGTCTGTGCGAGTCCGCGCTCATCGAGGATCGCAAGCGGGGAACTGCGGGTTCCGAAACCCTGTCCAGGACACTTGATACCCTGGCGCAGGCCCTGGCGGCCGAGGGCAAACTGGCGCAGGCCGAAGCACCGACGCGTGAGGCGCTGGCGATCAATCAGCAGTACTTCGGCGCACGTCACATGTACACGGCCCTTTCCATGAATAATCTCGCGGCGCTGCTCTACCAGGAGGGTCGTTACGGGCAGGCCGCCGCCGAGTGGCAGCTGGCACTGCCGGTGTATCGGGAGGTCTTTGGAGTCGAGCATCCGGAAGTCGCGACGCTGCTGAATAACCTGGGTCGATCCTCACTGATGGCGGGTGAGGTGCCCAACGCGATCTCACTTCTGGAACAGGCCGCGCGGATGGGCGAGAAGCTGTGGGGTCCGACGCATGAGTACCTGGTGCTGCCGCTCAACAGCCTGGGGATGGCCTATCTGTACCAGGGCGACATCACACGTGCCCGCATTGACATAGACAGGGCGCTGCAGATTGCGCGTCCGCGCAATCATCCGGTGCTGGATCAGGTGGTTCTCAATGCGGCCGATCTGGCGCTGAGCACCCATGACATCGAAAATGCCGCTACCTCGCTGGATGAGGCACGACGGCTCCTGGCGCAGCGCTATCCGCTCACCGATCCCAATGCGCAGTGGCGCTATGCGGTGTGGGATTCAGTCAATGCCGGCCTGCTGGCATCGCAGAATCACCGCGACGATGCCCGCGCAATGTTTGCGCGGGCACGTGAGGTGCTGGTGAGGCGATACGGCCCGCAGAGTTTTTTCGTTCTGCGGCTGGACCAGCGTTCCGCAGTCCTACTGAATGACCCAACCGGGCGGTAGACCGGCGGTCAAAGTGGTATCGCTAGTGCCATTGGCAACGTCTGCGGCCGCCCGGTATCCCAGCAGGTTGCCGTTGGAGTCGAATACGAAATCATTGGTGGCAGCATCGTCACACGGTGTGCTTACCCCATCGCCCCCTATGAACTCATAGGTCGTGCCGAACCAGGTAAAAGATGGCTTGATAGGCTTGAACAGATTGTCGCAGACCGAACTCGGACCCGCCGGAGCCGGGAAGAGGTTCAGGTTGACTTCGTAGCTGAAAATAATCTCGGTGTCGCCCTTGAAGGTCCCGTTGAGCTTGAGTACCGCTACCTGGGCGGCAACAGCCGACGTCGAGTCGACATTCGACTGGCCCTGATTCAGCCCGGAGAGCCCGACGGCAAGCTCATTGGCCAAGATGAATCCTGCCGCCGTGTCCTGCGCCACCGATAGATCGACCAATGTGAACAATAAGCTGCCTGCGGTCTTGTAGGACAAGGCCTGAATTTCGTTATCAGGGGTGCAGCTCAACACGGGCAGATTCAGTCCCGCCCTGGCCCGGTTCCCCTTGCTTCCGGTGCCGGTGAGATCGAACCACAGCGTGCCCGTTGGTTTCAACGCAGCCGTGCAGGTGCTGCCTTCAATGATGACACCGCGCCCATAGCCCGGCAGCGCCGCGACTGCTCCTGCCACACCGAGCATCCAGATTGACACCGTGCGGAACTGCATTGTCCTACCCCTTGATACCAGAAGATTATTGATTCTTGGAAGGCCGTCATCAGATTTTTATCTGACGGCGCAGTGACACTAATAGCAGTGCGAAACCACAGGCGCAAGCAGGTCCGCACTGCACCAAAACCAATTCCGAGCGCGAAGACTTTTCACTCGTGAGGTCCGGGAATGGGCATCGCAAGATTGGGCATTGGCCCCTCCGCCGCGCTCCACGGCAGAGCGTTATCGTTCTGCGAAGCGACCACCAGCCAGTGGCCGCCAATCTTTTCCGTAACCATGGTGAACATGCCAAAGCGCGGCTGCCGGGCGGTTCCGTCAGGGTTCCGATCACCGGTAATGGCCCAGCCCCAATGAACGATTGCGATGTCGGGCTTGAGAAATCTGACCGCAGTCTGCAGCGGTCTCAGGGTTGACTCATGGAAGCGCCCGCTGAGGAGCCGGACATGATATTTCTCGAAATCCGCGCGCCCGTGCAGCCACAAGGCGCCCACAGCCACAAAATCCACGTCCCGAGACATGATCTGTGCGAGTGCCTGACCATCGTGTCGATTCCAGGCCGCGCAAAAGGCCTGAGGCAGACCGCTAATCATCGTCGCATCCGTTTTCTCCTGCGACAGGACCGCGGAGGATACGGCAATGCAGAGGGCGAGAATGGCGAGGACGCTTTTCATTGCCGTGAACCCCTGCATTTGACACGATGCTGTTGTGCACCATTGCCGCAATGGTTGCGCTACCATTCCGGCCACTTTTCCTCTTTAATACTCCGCCTGTACAGGGCCACAAAGGCCCGTCGCGCATTTCCAGGGGGGAATAAGGAATGCGAACCCATCTTACGCACACAGGATGTGTGCGGCACTGCGGTGCAAGCCTGATAGTTGGTGCGCTGCTCGCGTTTTGCGGCACGTGCGTAGCGAACGCAGGCAATGCCGTCCCGCTAACGGTCTACGGAGGCCTGCCCAGCGTCGAGGACGTGGCTCTTTCGCCCGATGGTAGCAAGGTTGCGTACGTGCGCACCGAAGCTGATCAGCGCATCGTGGTCGTGGCAACGGTGGCGGATCGCAAGATGATCCGTTGGGTCAAGGTCGGAAGCGAAAAGCTGCGGGACCTTACTTGGGCTGATGACGACAATCTGATGCTCACCACCTCCATAACCGACTCGAGGTATGGTTTCAGAGACGAGCGGTCAATGCTCAGGGTCTACAGCATCTCGGCCAATGAGGTGCGCACATTGCCCGGCAAGTTGCTGGAGATGGACACCGGTGATCATGTGCTGAATCTCATCTTCGGCAGGGTGATGGTGCGACATATCGACGGCCACACCGTGCTGTTCATGAAGGGTGTGCATCTGAGCAATGGCGTCGCATTGTTCCGCTGCGATCTCGACACGCATAAGACCACCATCTTCAGGTCCGATGACGACAACGACGCCTCATGGCTGGTGGACGCTCAGGGCCAGTTGGCGGCCGAGGAGGACTACGACCGGGAGACGCAGCGCTGGTCCATCAGGATCTATCACGGCGGCTACTCTCATGAGGCAGTGGCCGGGCATGCCGGGTTGGATGTTCCCGAGATTCTCGGATTCGGCCCTACCGCAGACACCTTGCTGGTCGAGTCCGTCGAGAATGGCGATCGTTCCTGGAAGCTGCTGTCGATGAACGACGGCAAATTTGCGGCGCTGTCCGACGACAAGGTGTTCGACTATTCCATGCATGACCCGGTGACGGACCTGATGGTAGGTGGTGAGAGCCTGGTCGACACCCCGGAGTTTGTATTCTTCGACCCTGCAGTGGAGGGGCGCTGGAAGGCGGTTCTCAATGCATTCGATGGCGACAGCGTGAGGTACGTTTCGGCATCGAGCGATCATTCCAAGGTCCTGGTGCGCATAGAGGGTCCGAAGCACGGCTACCGCTATGAGCTCATCGATCTGGAGAAGGCGGCGGCCGTCCCGATCGGCAAGGTTTACGCAGGTATCGACAACCCGCTGGAAGTGCGGCGCGTGACCTATGCCGCCGCGGATGGCCTGAAGATCCCCGCCTATCTGACTCTGCCCCGTGACCGGACACCGAAAAACCTGCCGCTGATCGTTCTGCCTCATGGCGGCCCCGAAGCCCGGGATACAGCCGAATTCGACTGGTGGTCCCAGGCGCTCGCCGAACAGGGCTACGCAGTGCTGCAGCCGAACTATCGCGGCTCGACGGTCACCGAGTCTTTCCTTGAGGCCGGCTACGGCCAGTGGGGCCGCAAGATGCAGACCGACCTCTCCGATGGTGTCCGCTATCTCGCCAAGGAAGGCATAGCGGACCCCGCGCGCGTGTGCATCGTGGGCGGCAGTTATGGCGGTTACGCGGCGCTTGCCGGCGTAACCATCGATCCGGGTGTGTACCGCTGCGCCGTCTCGGTTGCGGGAATCTCCGATCTGGCGCGGATGCTGAACTGGGAGGGCAGGGGCGGCGCCGACAACCGGGGCGCGAGCCGCTACTGGGGCCGGTACTGGGGTGTCTCCGGTGCGCTGGATCCGGCGCTGGATGCCATCTCGCCCATCAAGCATCTCGATGCGGTCAAGGTGCCCGTTCTATTCATACATGGGCGCGACGACACCGTCGTGCCCTACGAGCAGAGCCAGATCATGTTCGACGCGCTGAAGAAAAACCAGAAGGATGTTGAGTTCGTAACTTTGAACCAGGAGGACCACTGGCTGTCACGCGGCGAGACCCGTCTGCAGATGCTGGAGGCGACCAACGCCTTCCTGCGCGCCCATAATCCGCCGGATTGAATCAGTCCGGGCCGCCGAGCTGCCCCAGGTAGTCCGCCAGTTCGTCCATGCCGAACTGGCGATACCACTGTGCGGGGGTCTTACCCTCATTGTTGAGCGCCTTGGGATCGGCACCGCAGGTCAGCAGCAGCTGGATGGTGGCCACGCTGGCATCGAAGTCCGGATCATCCTGCTTGGCCTGGCTGATGAGATGCAGCGGCGTATTGCCCAATGAGGTGCGCCGCTGCGTCAGTGACGGGTCGCGGGCGAGCAGGACTTTCGCACGTTCGGTGTCCGCCATGCGGCAGACATCAAAAAGACTGTTCGAGATCGGCAACAGTACCTCGACAACGGCCCAGTGATGATGATGCAAGGCCATCCCGAGAGGCGTCGCCTGCCAGTTGAATTCCGTTACGTCAGGGTCGGCGCCATGCTGCAGCAGCGTTGACACGGCCTCCGGCCTGTTCCACAGCGAGTACCGGTGCAGCACGGTCTGGCCGCTGTGGTCGCGGGTGTTGATGTCGTAGCCCTGCCGCATCAGCCACAGGCAAGTCTCGACATCAACCATGGCACAGTGGCCGAACAATTCACCGCCGCGCAGCAGCTGCGGATGTTCTCGCAGCAGAGTGTCGGCCGCATCGAAATCATGCTGAACGCAGGCGATGCGGAAGCGGTCCTCGACGCTCAATGGCTCGGTTTTGGCGCCGTGCTTCTCGAGCAGTTCCGCAATCTCGGTCCGCCCCGTGAGCTGCGCGATGGCGTGAGCCGGCCGATGGTTGTAGCGACTCACGGCATTGGCATTGGCGCCATGCTCAAGAAGATAGCGAACCAGGTCCAGCTTGCCCTGTACCACCACCTGCGACAGCAGGAAATCGAAGATCGGCTCATCGTCATCCGTGCTCCAATTGCACTTATCGCTGGCCTTGAGCCCGTATTCGACGAAGACCGGCAGCCACTTGTCCAGGTTCGCGCCGAGCATGGTGTTGTACAGAGCCTGGCTTTGATTGGCATTGGCGCCGGCATCGAGCAGCAGTTTCACCAGCTCCAACCCCCGCGGGTGCGCAGGGCAGTTGATCGGACCGCGTTCACCTTCACCGATGGCCCCGGTAATTGCGGTGAATCCGGGGGGATGTTCGGTATGCGAATCGGGGGAGGCCCCGGATTGCAGCAACAATGTAGCCACGGCGATCACTTGTTGCGGGTTCTGGTCGACGCGGCTGTAGGTGAGGTACATCAGCGCTGGCCAATTGCGCGGACCTCCATCACGCCTTGCCAGCGTCGGGTCGCGGCGCAGGAAGTCGCGAACGGCTTCCAGATCGGCCGCCACCAGCGCGCAGTAGAAATCGCGGCGCACCAGTTGCGGAACCTGGCGCAGCCACTCGGAGGCCTGGCTAAAGCGCCAGTCCTGATCGTCACCGTCGTAGCGCAGGCAGGCATGGTCGACGAAGCGCTGCGCCTGCTGCACCAGGGTACCGCTGCGAAGTAGTCGCAATTCCACTTCGTTGGATAACTGCTCCCAGTCGCTGAAGCCGTAGCGGCGTGCCAGGGTCAGCTGGGCATCACGCAGGCCTGCGAACTCGGCCGGCCGGGGATGGAAGGCGACGATGATCTGGAGCGCTTCGGCCTGTTGTGCCCGAACCTCCCGTAACAGCTGCTTGGCCTGCTTTTTCAGGTGGCCGAGATCCGGCTTGGCGGGCAGCTTCAGTGCAAAGGCCATGGAACCTCCTTTCATTTCAGTGCCGTCGTCCGCTCAATCAGGCTGAAAGAAGGTGGTCTTCTGGTACAGGTCGAGCTTTGTGGGATGATCCCTTGCCGCGGACAGGAGGCGCCAAAGCAGCGCACTGTCGGCAACTGTGCCAAGACGACAGGGAGAGGTCAAGTGCCCACGCGCAGCGTTGTAATCGGTCGAGCCCTGTTCGCCATCGCCTCGGCGAGCATCGCCATACTGACTCTCAGTTATGGCGACTTCGTCCCCATGGGTCAGGGGTTTCCTACCTGGATTCACGGACGGGAAATCTGGGTCTACGGATCCGCGATACTCATTCTGGCCACCAGCGCCGGTCTTTGCTTGCCGCGCACGGCCATGCCCAGCCTGTTGACGTTTGGCGCCTACCAGGCGCTCTGGACGCTGCTGTGCGTGCTGCCGATTTTCTCGATGCCCCGCAACATTGGCTCCTGGTATGGGTTCTGCGAAGCACTTACGCCGCTGCTCAGTGCCTGGATCCTCTACGGCCGCGGGGTGCGGGTGGCGCAGGCTCTCTTCGGCCTCACCTGTGTCTTCTACGGCTGGTCACACTTCATTTACGCCGACTACACCGCCGGCATGGTGCCTGGCTGGCTGCCCGACCGCTTGGGCCTCGCTTACTTCACCGGGATTGCGCACATTGCCGCAGGAATCGCCATGATCGTCGGGATTCTGCCGCGTCTGGCGGCCGCCCTCGAGGCGATCATGATGAGCCTGTTCGGCCTGCTGGTCTGGGTGCCAAGCTTTTTCACGCAGCCGCGGCCTGCTTGGGCCACACCGACCCAGAACCAATGGTCGGAACTGGTTGTGAACCTGACGTTGGCCACCTGCGCATGGCTGCTGGCAATATGTTTGAAAGGCAAACCCTGGGGCTTGACCATAATAGAAGGGGCAAAACGACGCGTCACTTAGATCTGTGACGTGCGTTCCCCCGGTTGTTTGAAACAGCGCACGCCGGGCAGTGGGCGGGAAGTCCCTAATGAACGCCAACTTTACGCCCGAGGCTTTCAAACATGTCGAGGTCGTCCGCTTCCTTCATCCGGGTACTGTGTGTCTCAGCCGGAGTCCTGATCTGCCAGTCCTTGAATGGCTGCGGCGGCACCGCTGCCACCCCGGCGGGGGCGGCGCCGACCGGCACAGCGCCTGCGCCAGCGACGCTGAGCTCGTCCATCGCGGTGATGCAGCAGAATATTGCCGCCGAGGCGCCGCATGTCGACAACTCCAATGTCGTCACCGCGTTCAACTGGAAGCGGATGCTGCGTTCGCGCCGCTGGCAGGGCCTGAACCTCATCAGCACCGCCTATGCCGGCGAGAGCAATCTCAGTGCCATCTGGGACCCCGAAAACGGCAGTGCGCCGATGACCGGCGATTTTGCCGTCGAGAACATGTACATCGGCGGCGCCTTCAATTGCGATCCATCCACCAATTCGTGCACCAACGGCACGGTGACAGTCCCCGAGTGGGAGTCGCTGAAGAACTACATCGGGCAGGGACTGGATCCGGATTTCCAGAACAGCAACGGCGCGGCGACGACGGTTTTCGGACGCCTCAACAGTGCGCTGATGGTCGTGTGCGTGATGGCGCAGGTCGTGCCGCCGGCTTCCTTGGATACTGACGGCCTGCCGATGGCCGGCGCGCTGACACTGAACTTTCCCTCCAGTACCACCAGCACCGTGTATCAGTCGATCGGCTCGGGAGGCTGCGGCGTGCAGTCCTCGCTGGCCGGGGCGTCGCTGTCGGCGATCGTGACCGCGGTGACTTCGACCAATTATACCAAGCAGATGGTCCTGAACGTCGGCCAGGACGCCATCACCATCTGGGCCGGCCTGACACCGGCGACCGGTGGCATGAACGTCATGGTGATCGATGATGAGCGGTCCACGGGCCGTTACGACGTAGGCCGCACCATCGTGCAGATGACCGGTGCGAACTCCCCCGGGAACGCGGTCGTACTGTTCGAATACCTCAGCCTGGGTTCGAATATCGCAGGCTCGCAGATCAGCTGCTGGACCGGCACGCAGTGGAACTGCGACTACGAGTTTCACCGTGGTGTCATCAATGAGTCCACCAACCAGGCCTTCCTGGTCTCCAACATCGGCCTACCGGGGGATGGCTCTGGCGGTACCGGCGCTCCGGTGACCTACGTACAGTACACGGTGGCCGGGCAGCCCAGTGCGCTGAAGAGCTGCACGGCGGGTTCCTCCTGCGATGCGACGTTGGCATTGAGCGTGACCGCTGGCGGACAGGTCGAGCCCTCCTCGAACACCATCTACCCCTCAGCCGGCATGTCCTTCAACGCCTGCGTGAACGCCTCGACCCGCGCCATCAGCGACGATGGTGTGCTCAGCTGCGATGTCACCGGCAGCGATGTGCTGACGGGGGGCGCCTCGAACATGATCGAGCAGACCCGACAGAAGTTCATAACCGATGTGGTCGCCGACCTGCTGGATGTCACTACGGCCTCGACTACGCTTTCCTTCACCGGCGCTTCCGACATTTATACGGTGGCGGACGCTCACTGAGGCGTTCGCCGCCGCTGGGCGGCGACGCTGTGAGCGCGCGCTTACGCCCGCCAGCGCCGCTGGCTGGCTGCTGAGCGCATGACTTTAGCTTCAGGCTGGCAGCCTTATTTGCTGGCCGAGGCCAATGTCATGAGTGAACAACGCACAGAGCAATATTCAGCGCCCCGGCTGGACATCAAGGTCGCCGTCGCCGACGACAAGCACGGCAGCGTTAACCCGGGCGAGGAAGTCAAGGCGCCCGGCAGCGACAGGCCACGCGAGAACGAGCAGGCTGCAAAAGCCAGGACCGTCGCGCCGGAAAAACTGCGCCGACAGAGTCGTTTGCCTGCCCTGGACGATGACGCCGATGTCGGCGTGGAGAAGGAACACATTGTCACCCGTGACGGCAAAGCGGATCTGATATTCACCGGAACGCTGCTGGCGTCCGCAGCCCCTGCCGCGGCCCCCAAGGGGACCTGGCAGGAGTACCGGATCTATCACACGCATAACGACAAGCATGTGTTCTCGAAAGTGACGCGCAATGTGCTCGAGGACAAGGACGACGCCTACGAAGCCGAGGTGTTCGACCCCACGCCCTCCACCGTGCAGTCGCAAGTGATGCGGGCGGCGCGCGAGATTGCGCGCTCAAGGCCCATGACCTGGATGGATGCAGCGGTCGCATTCTTCGGCTATGACCCGCTGGCCAAGGCGCTGTACCGCAAGCTCAGTGTTCGCTTCGAAGAACGGATCAGCTAGCCCAGATTCTCCGGCAGGCGGAAGGTCGCCAGATGCGACAGGCCCACAGAGCCCACATAGGCGGTGCGTCCGTCGGCTCCCCCGAACGCCACGCTGGTCGGTAGCCGCAACGGTCCGGCAACCGCTGCGCAGGCCGCCAGCTGCTCGACGGTGCCGTTGCGCTGCGCCACCGCCCGGGTCACGGCCTCGACGGCTTGGCGATTCGGGTCACGGAAGACCACATGCACGTCATGGCGTCGGTCGATGACCCACAGGCCGTTCTGATTGATCACGGTGATCCACAGATTGCCGAAGGCATCGAAGGTGATGCCATCGGGCATCACATCCGCCCCAAGGCTTTCGGGTCCGACGCTCTCCTTCGCGCCGAGCGAACCGTCGCGGCGGATGGCATAGCGCACGATGCGGCTGGCGAAGGTTTCGACGGCATAGAGGTACCGGCCGTCGGGGGAGAGTTTCACTTCATTGGTGAGATCCAGCCCGTCGGCGACCACCTCGCAGCGGGTGCCCTGGCTGTCGATGCGAAGAATGTAGCCGTCGACGTGGCGCGCCGAAAGGGCGGTGTGCCAGGGCAGACCCCGGGTCATCACCGACAGCCAGATGCGGTCGGGTCCATCCGCGCAGGCGTAGTTGGCGGCTCCCAGTGGACGCCCCTCGAAACGCTCCAGAAGCGTGCGGGTCTCTCCCCGCGCAGATATCAGGTGCAACCGGCCATCGCCGATGCCGGCCACGACAAAGCTGCCGTCGGGCCGGCGGCTGAAGCCGTTGGGTTCGAGAATTCCGGACCCGAGCAGTTCCGGAGTGCCGTCGCCCTGGAGCCGGGACACGCCCCCTCGTGCATCCGACACCCACAGCTCCTGGTCGATCCACACGCATTCCGGGCGCTGCAGCTCATGCCCCAGCGTTGCGAAGTCGGCGGCCGTCAGTTTGAAATCGGCGAGTCTCATGGGGGTGGCCGGACGCTACCGCCGAGCCGCCCCGGGGGTCAATACTCATCCGCTCACCAATTAATATTCACTCGCGTATTAATGAGTATTGACAACTCAAGGAGGCCCTGCCAAGGTGCGCGCAACGCGTCATAGAGCGCGTCCGATCGCCTTGGGGCATAAGGGGGATTCATGAAGAGCGTACTGAGCCTGTTGGCGTCCGTTCCGGCTCTTGCGTGCTGCGGCGCGGTTGTCGCGCAGACCGCGCCTGCGAACAGCTCCGGGGGCACCGACACTGCCAACGCGCCCCTGCAGGAGGTGGTGGTGACAGCGGAGCGGCGCTCCACGAATCTGCAGACCACGGCCGTTTCCGCCACGGTGCTGACCGCGGCGGATCTGGAGGCGAAAGGCGTCAATCTGGTCGATCAGCTGCAGTTCATCGCCCCTTCGGTGGCGATCGACAATTTCGGCCAGGGCATTGATTTCGACGTGCGCGGCATCGGTAAGGGTGAGCACAACACGCAAACGCCGACCGGCGTGATCACCTATCGCGATGGCGCGGCCACTTTTCCCGGATACATGACGGAGGAGCCGTACTTCGACGTCGCGGATATCGAACTGTATCGCGGCCCGCAGGGAACCCTGGTCGGCCAGAACGCGACCGGCGGCGCCGTGTTCGTGACCACCAATAATCCGAAGATCGACGGCGGCTTCGACGGCTATGCCCAGGCTCAATACGGCAACTACAACGACCGCTCCTTTCAGGGCGCGATCAATCTGCCGATCAGCAGCACGTTGGCGGCGCGCGTGGCTCTGTTCGGGGATGCACGCAACAGTTTCTACAACATCTCGGACAGCGATCCGGCCGACGCCTGTCCCAATAATCGCTATTCGGGATGCCAGAACGACTACAATCCGGGAAACCTGCGCTGGGGCGCGGCACGCGTGAGTGTGCTGTGGCAGCCCACGCAGGCACTCTCGGTGCTGTTCAAGACCGACGCCGACTACCTTGACAATGGCGCCTATCCATCCGATCCCTACACGGATCGTTTTCCACTGGGCGCGCCGACGCAGTTCGGAGTACCCAATCCACGTTCGAGCGATCTGTTCGACATCACCGCGAACGCGCCGCAGGCGGGCTTGGATCGCTTCAGCCGTTCCATATTGAAGGTCGATTACACTTTCCCGGATGAAATCAAGCTGCAGTCCGTCACTTCCTATCAGTTCGGGCAGACCGACTATACGGCGGACCTGGACGGCACCGACTCGGGTAGCGCGGCGTATGCGGGCCTGCCCTCGGACTACACCTTTTACGACCGTGTGGGCGAAACCATATATTCCCAGGAGATCAACCTGATCTCTCCGGACAACCGGCCCGTGACCTGGGTGGTCGGCGCCTATGCGCAGTCGGATTTGTATGACTGGCTCTCGCCTTATCAGTTCTGGATCGCCGTGGGGCCGCATTTCCCCAATCCCATCCCCAGCGCGGCCAACTACTTCCAGCCTTACTCCTATGAGCTGGAAGGCGATACGCCCAACGAGGCCTACGCCGGCTTCGGCAGCGCCACCGCGGAGATCGGTGGCGGATTCAGCGTCACCCTGGGCGCGCGCTACTCGTACAACAAGTCACGCAACAACGTCGAGGTCTGGCAGTACGGAACCTTCCTCACGGATCAACAGAAGACCAGCTCCGACAAGGTCTCGTACAAGGCCTCGCTGAACTGGAAGATCGACGACCGTGACTTCGTGTACGCGCTGGTATCGACCGGCTACAAGCCCGGCGGCCTGAACGTTCCGGTGGGCCTGGGGCAGCCGGCGCCATTCGGACCCGAGGTCGTGACTTCCTACGAAACAGGCTACAAGGTCACCTGGCTCGATGGCCACATACGCACCACCGTGGATGCCTACTACAACAACTACGACAATTTCCAGGTGAGCATCGGCTACCCGCTGTATCCCACTTTCGCCTTCGAGGTCAATGATCCGAATACCACCAAGATCTATGGCTTTGAAGAGGAGACCGAGGCGTCGCTGGGCGACCTGTCGCTCAATGCCGGCCTGGGCATTCTGCACAGCGAACTGGGAACCTTTTATGCCACCGATCCTCGTATCACGACCACCGTGGGCTGCAGTACGGCCACCGGTCCGGTCGGCCCGACGTGCATCGATCTGGATGGTCACGAACAGACCTATGCGCCCAATATCACCTTCAATGTGGGCGCGCAGTACTTCATCCATATCGCTGGCCAGGACTCCCTGACGCCACGGATCAATTTTGCATATGAGTCCTCGCAGTGGGCCACGCTGTTCGAGAACGCTTCCCTGGGTGACAGGCTTCAGCCGCGGCGCTTGCTGGGCGCACAGCTGGAGTGGAAGCATGGCGACTGGGTGGGCACGCTCTATGGCAGCAATCTGCTGAACGAGCACTACGTCGCGGCCATGAACTCGGATCTGGACTTTGCCGGCCCACCGCGCCAGTTCGGCGTGCGCGTGATGCTGACGTTCTGAACTCATGCAGTCGTACCGGCTCACGATTGACAGATTTCTCGATCATGCCGCCAAGTGGTGGGGAGACCGTGAGGTCGTCACCGCAGACAGCGGCCGGATCGGCTACGCTGCGCTGCGCCGACGCAGCAACCATCTGTCGGGTGCGCTGGCGAACCTGGACCTGAAATTCGGGCAGCGCGTGGGCACACTGGGCTGGAATACCCAGCACCATCTGGAGATCTACTATGCGGCCATGGGCGCGGGCTATGTCTGCCATACGCTCAATCCACGCCTGACGGTCGCGCATCTTGCGGCCATGGTGAACGAAGCCGAGGATCGGGTTCTGGCAGTCGGCGCCGGGCTGTGCGAGCTGGCCAGTGCGTTGGTCAGGCATTGTCCGACCATCGAATCGGTGGTGCTGCTGGATGGTGATCAGGCGCAACCCGGCGCATTCGGCAACCGGCCGACCTACGACCTCGAGAGCCTGCTGGGCGAGTTCGGTGGGCGCACGACCTGGGGCGATTTCCCGGAAGACTCGCCCTCGGGCCTGTGCTACACATCAGGGACGACGGGGCCGCCGCGCGGGGTTCTGTATACCCATCGCTCCAGCTACCTTCATACGCTGCGGGCCCTGCAGGCAGACGCCCTGGCATTGACGGCGGCCGACTCGGTGCTGGTTGCCGTGCCGATGTTTCATGCGAACGCCTGGGGCTTCCCCTTCGCGGCACCGGCAGTGGGTGCCAAACTCGTTCTGACCGGTCGGAATACCGACGGCGCGCGCCTCGCGGCGCTGATACGCAGCGAGCAGGTGACCGTTGCGGCCGGCGTGCAGACGGTATGGCAGGGTCTGCTGGACTATCTGGACGGGGAAGGCGGGGAGGTACCCAGCCTCGAGCGGGTTGTCATCGGCGGCGCGCGCTGTCCCGATGCGCTCATCCAGCGGATGGAAACCCGGCTGCGGGCCCGCGTCCAGACCAGCTGGGGCATGACGGAGCTCTCGCCGCTGGGAACCATCGCACCCGCGCGCAGCAGCTTGCGCGCGGTGGCTTCAGGGCGTCCGCCCGTGGGGCTGGATCTGAAGCTCACGGATGCAGCCGGCGCAACGCTGCCGCAGCAGCGCAACGTGACCGGATACCTCAAGGTGAAGGGCGCAAGCGTCGTCGAGCGTTATTTCGGCACCCAAGAGAGCGCGCTGGATGCGGAAGGGTATTTCGATACCGGGGATCTGGCCACGATCGATGATGAGGGCAACCTCACGATTTCAGGCCGCACCAAGGATCTGATCAAGTCCGGCGGCGAATGGATCAACCCGGCCGAAATCGAGAGCCTCATCGGACGCCTGCCAGGCGTCGGGCAGGTCGCCGTCATTGGTCAGGGTGATGACAAATGGGGTGAGCGCCCGGTGCTGGTCGTCGAGCCGCAGAAGGGCCATGCGCTCGATGAGCGCGTGCTGCTGGATGCGCTGCGCGATAAGGTCGCCGATTGGTGGATACCGGACCGAGTCATCCAGGTGTCGTCCATGCCGTTGTCGGTCACCGGCAAGATCGACAAGGTCAGATTGCGCGCGCAGTACTCGGCACCACCGGTGATGCAAGACCGACATTGATGTACCAGCTCTCATTGCCCGCGCGCCTGCGTGCGATGACTTCCTCATGCAGTTCGAACCTTCCCGGCTGGAAGTTGACGCAGGCATAAGCCCGCTCGCGAAGGTGCAGGAAGGCGTGCCGCGAACCGTAGGGTGGCCATTGTGGTTGGCCGGGGGCGCTCGGCAAACCCTTGCCTGCGAAGCTCGTGAAGTAGCCCATGATTGCCTGGGAGAGCGCCCGCTCCTGCGCCTCATCAGGCGGTGGCGGCCAGTTACGTGGCAGCGGCTCGACCGAGCCTATGAGGCCGAATTCGTAAGCCAGCTCGCTGCCATGAAACGCCGCCAGGTTCCTGGCCACGGCCGCGGGGTACTCGTGGTCAAAGAAGTAGAGGAAGGCAGGCTGGCCAAGCTTCTCCTGTGCGCGCACCAGACGCTCGGCGCTCCAGCCATAGAAGGCATCGCGGGCAGCTGCCAGCGCGCTCTCCCTGATATCCGTCGCGGGATAAAACGCCAGGTAGCGATCCGCCAGATCACCATAGATGCTCCTGACCCGCTCCTCATATTCTCGCGCGCTGCCCGGCAGCGGCGGCAGAAAGATGGGTAAGGAGCGAATCTCGCCGGCATTGAAACCGACGATTACCGGCACGCGCGCCTGTTCTGCCTTATCGAAGGCCTCGACGATCTGGGTCGGCAGCACCCAGCCGTCGATGGTGGCTTGCGGAAAGAACCCGCGGGTGTGCACGGCGGTGCACAGCTGATGCGGATCCAGCGCGCGCATGGCCGCGAGATTGTTGGCACCGAGATTGCGGGCAAGCTGTTCACCGGCCACCTCGGCCACGGGCTGGCCGGGATGGAAGACCATGTAGCCGCTTTGTACGATGGCCCGGTGAAACAGTCCCCGTGCCAGAGGACTGGTCATCATCTCGATGATGCTCAAGGCCCCGGCCGACTCACCGAAGACCGTCACATTGGCCGGGTCGCCACCGAAGCCCGCGATGTTCTCGCGCACCCATTGCAGCGCTGCGATCTGATCGAGGAGACCGTAATTACCCGAGGACCTGTGCGGGGATTCGGCCGTCAGTTCAGGATGCGCGAAGTAGCCGAAAATGCCCAAACGGTAGTTCAGCGACACCACGATCACGCCCTGGCGCGCCAGCTCACTGCCGTCATGCAGGGCGCTGCCGGAATGGCCGATGCGCAGGCTTCCGCCGTGTATCCAGACCATGACGGGCGCGCCCGATGCGCGCGCCGGCTTCCAGACATTGAGGAACAGGCAATCCTCGCTCATGAGGGCCGGCTCATCCGCGTAAATGCTGTCGGGCAGCGTCGCCGGCTGGATGCAGGCCGCGCCGAACTTCACCGCCTCGTGAACCCCGCTCCAGGCGGGCGCGCGGACCGGTGGTTTCCAGCGCAACGCTCCGATCGGCGGCTGCGCATAGCGGATTCCAAGAAATGCAATGCAGTCGTCTGCGAGCCGTACCCCGGCCATCACGCCGCCGGCGGTGTGCGCGAGCGTCTCAGACGCGCTCGCTGACGCCATCAGCGACCCTGTTTCTTGCGCGCCGGCGAGGCCTTCTTGGGCTTGCTGCACAGCGCGACGAATCCGGCCGCCATGAAGCTGGCGAGCCGCTCCTTGACGGCATCGAAGTCCTCCGATTTGCATGAGCCGCCGGACAGCCGGTCGATGCGCCCCGTGCGGCCGAGAATATGCATAAAGGCGCCGCTGACGAAGTCGTAGCCCCAGAAGATGTCGGAGTCGCTGCAGTTGGGCAGCGCCTTCTTGAGAATGCCCAGAAGCTTGAGGACCACAGGATCGAAGTGCAGGTCCATCATGGTCGCCCCTTCCGGGGAGTTGCTGACTTGAGCCGCAAAGGCGGCGAAGTTGCGCCAGCCTTCACCGCCGGAGATGTACAGATCCAGGTCCGTGTCGAGGAAGGCGCGCAGCGCTCCCTCCACAGTGGGCGTCCCGCATTCGCGCTCATAGCGATCCAGGGCATCCACTCGGCGGCTGCTGGTCACACCGGCGCGGCGGGTGAACACGGCCTCGAACAGGCGCCGCTTGTCCACGAAGTAGTAGTGCATCAGGGAGGTGTGCACACCCACCTTCAAGGCCACGTCCCGCAGGGTGACGCCGTTCAGACCATGCTTGGAGAACAGGTATTCGGCGGCGTCCAGGATCTCCTCGAGTGTTTCGGCGCGTTGCTCGGCTTTGGTACGACCCTTTGGCTTTTTGGTTTGTCGTTTCACCATCGGCGAAGATTATCATCTTGCACGCCGAGGTTCCTGCGCGCGCCGCGTCGCAGCAGCAGCCTCCCTTGTAAAATTCATTAACACATGAGTTAATATTATTTATGGATCCTCTGCTCACCGGCCGGGTTGCGATCATCACGGGCGCCGGACGCGGTCTGGGGCGCTCCCATGCGCTGGCGCTGGCGCGCAGCGGCGCCCGGGTCCTCATCAATGACCTCGACGCCGCAGCAGCCGCAGAGGTTCGCCGCGAGATCGAATCATCGGGCGGCGAAGCACTGAGCAATGGTGCGAATGTCCAAAGATCCGTCGAGGTAGAGGCGATGGTCGCCCAGGCGCTGCAGCGCTGGGGCCAGGTGGACATCCTGGTGAACAACGCGGGGATACTGCGCGACAGGACGTTCGCGAAGCTGGATCTGGAGGACTTCCGCCTGGTTCTCGACGTGCACGTCATGGGATCCGTCAACTGCACGCGCGCCGTCTGGCTTCACATGAAGGAGCGCGGCTACGGGCGCGTCATCTTCACCACTTCCTCCTCGGGCCTGTTCGGAAATTTCGGCCAGTCCGCGTACTCGGCCGCCAAGATGGCGCTGGTAGGTCTGATGCAGACGCTGGCACTGGAGGGCCAGCGCTATGGCATTCATGTGAACTGCATCGCACCCAGCGCCGCGACCGCGATGACACATGATCTCTGGACGCCTGAGGACCTGGCGGCGCTCAGTCCCGAGCGGGTGAGCCCGGCGGTCGTCGCCCTGGCGAGCGACGCAGCGCCCACCAAGTGCGTGGTCCTGGCCGGTGCCGGCAGCTTCAAGGTGTCGAATGTGACCATGACGCAGGGCATACAGCTGCCCGATGCGCAACTGTCTCCCGAGGCAGTTCTGGCCCAGTGGGCGCAGATCCAGGACCGCAGCGGCGAGCTGGTGCCCGCGACCGGCTTCGAGCAATACCGCTTCGAAGTGGCTGGCGCAGCAAACGAGCCGGAAAAGCGGCGCTCGCCGTGACCGATATTTTCATCGTCGCGGCGGTGCGCACGGCCATTGGCACCTTTGGCGGCGCGCTGCGTCAGTTCTCGCCCGGTGATCTGGGCTCGCTGGTGACGCGGGAGGTGTTGCGTCGCGCCGCCGCCGATCCGGAAGGCGTCGGGCACGTGGTATTCGGGCAAGTCATTCCGACCGCGCCGCAGGATGCGTATCTCGCCCGCATCGCCACGCTCGGTGCCGGCCTGTCGACGGCGGTACCGGCCTTGACGGTGAATCGCCTTTGCGGCTCGGGTCTGCAGGCGATTGTGTCGGCGGCGCAGGCGATAGCCCTGGGCGACTGCGACGTGGCGGTCGGTGGCGGCTCCGAAGTCATGAGTCGGGCGCCCTTTTTTGCACCGGCGGTGCGTTGGGGGCAGAAGCTCGGCGATGCCGTGCTGGTGGATGCCCTCAATGGCGCGCTGACCGATCCCTTCGAGAAGATCCTAATGGGGGTGACGGCAGAAAACGTCGCGGCCCGCTATGACATAGGCAGGGAGCGACAGGACGCCCTGGCGCTCGAGAGTCAGCGCCGCGCCGCCGAGGCCATTGCGCAAGGCCGCTTTGTCGGCCAGATCGTGCCGGTACCCGTCACGGTCAAGGGCACAAAGGTGGACTTCCTGGTCGATGAGCATCTCAGGCCGGCGACCACGCCTCAGGATCTGGCGAAGCTGCGTCCGATCTTCAAGGAGCAGGAAGGCACGGTTACCGCCGGCAATGCCTCGGGCATCAACGACGGCGCCGCGGCGGTGCTGCTCGCCAGCGCGGCCGCCGTGCGCGCGCAGCGCCTCGAGCCAGTGGCCCGTCTGGTGGCCTATGCGCATGCCGGAGTCGAGCCTGCCTATATGGGAATGGGCCCCGTGCCGGCGACCCGCACCGCGCTCAAGCGCGCGGGTCTTGCGGTGTCGGACCTGGACGTCATCGAATCCAATGAAGCATTTGCCGCTCAGGCCTGCGCCGTGGCTTCCGAGCTCAACTTCGATCCGGCCAAAACCAATCCAAACGGCGGCGCCATCGCCCTGGGTCACCCGGTGGGTGCCACCGGTGCGATCCTGGTCACCAAACTGGTTCACGAGTTGCAGCGCCGCGCCGGCCGCTATGGACTCGTCACGATGTGCATCGGCGGCGGGCAGGGCATCGCGGCAATCTTCGAGCGCGTATGAAGCACTCGGGCTACGGCGCGCGGTCCTGGATCGCCCTGTACCTGCTGTGCGGCGTCTACGTTCTGAACTTCCTGGATCGTTCGTTGCTGTCCATCCTGGCCAAGCCCATCGAGGACACGCTGCATATCTCCGACGGACAGATAGGATTGGTCAGCGGCCTGTATTTCGCCCTGTTCTACTGCTTCATTGCGATACCCGTCGGCTGGTTCGCCGACCGCACCAACAGGGTCAATGTGCTGTCGCTGGCCTGCGCGCTGTGGAGCGCAGCCACGGCTGGCTGCGGACTGGCGGCGAACTTCGGGCAGCTGGTGGTGGCGCGCATGGCGGTGGGTGTCGGTGAGGCCGGAGGGGTTCCGCCCTCGTACGCCCTGATCACCGACTTCTTCCCGACCGGGCGGCGCGGCATGGCCCTGGGCATCTACAACCTGGGGCCGGCACTGGGCTCCGCCGCGGGCATCGCCTTCGGCGCCTCCATTGCCGCCGCATTCAACTGGCGCGACGCCTTCTATGCCATCGGCATCATCGGCGTGCTCGCAGCGGTGATCTTCCGGCTGAGCGTACGGGAACCCCCTCGCGGCGGGCTGGACCAGAAAACGGTTCATGACGGGTCGGGCGCAACCAGCTTCTGGTCGACCGTCAGGATGTTCTTCTCCAGGCCGGCGCTGGTGCTCGTCGCGCTCGGCAGCGGCGCCACGCAGTTCATCACCTATGGCGCAGGCAATTTCACCACGCTCTTTCTGATGCGAGAGAAGGGCATGACGCTCGACCTGATCGCCGTGTACTACGCCCTGGTGCTTCTGATCGGGATGGGCGGCGGGATGGTCATCTCAGGCAAGGTGATCGACCGGTTTGCCCCCCGCAACAAAGCCGCCTATGCCACGATCCCGGCCATATCACTGATGCTGGCCACGCCGTTCTACCTGGGCTTTGTGTGGGCGCCCTCATGGCAGCTTGCCTTGTGGCTGCTACTGCCGCCGATGTGTCTGAACTACTTCTACCTCTCAGCGGCGGTGGCGCTGGTGCAGGAGGAGGTTCGTCCGGATCAGCGCGTGGTCTCGGGCGCCCTGCTGCTGCTGATCATGAATTTCATCGGCTTGGGTCTGGGGCCGACTTATGTCGGCGCCGCCAGCGATTTCCTGCGCGCGGCCCATCCGGGACACTCGCTGCAGATCGCCCTGTTTTCCCTGACACCGATGTACGTCGTCGCCATCCTGATTTTCTTCTACCTCGCCCGCGTCCTGCGCAAAGAGGAGCGCGTGCTCACCGGAGTGACCGTGACATGAGACTAGGTGACTCGTTGATCTCGCTGCTCGCAGGCGCCTGCCTCTCACTCGCAGCGCAGGCCCAGACGGTGACGGCGCCGGCCGGCCAGTTCAAGGGAACCGGGGAGGGCACACTGCATGTCTTCAGGGGCATTGCCTATGCCCAGCCACCGCTCGGACAGCTGCGCTGGAAGCCCCCCCAGCCGCTGCCGCGATCAACGCAGGTCCGGGATGCGACGCAGTTTGGGCCAGCCTGCATTCAGCCCGTTGCCACGACTGCGAACCTCTATTCGCCGGCGACACCGCTGCCGATGAGCGAGGACTGCCTGACCCTGAACATCTGGGCCCCGGCGCAGGCCCGTGGCGCACCGGTGTTCGTGTGGATCCACGGTGGCTCATTGTGGACCGGATCGGGACGCGAATCCCTGTACGACGGCACGCGGCTGGCCGAGCACGGCATCCTCGTGGTCACCATCAATTACCGACTGGGCGCATTGGGATACCTGGCGCATCCGCAGTTGAGCGCGGAATCTCCCCAGGGAGTGTCCGGGAACTACGGACTGCTCGATCAGATCGAGGCGCTCAAGTGGATGAAATCGAACATCGCCGCCTTCGGCGGTGATCCATCCAACGTCACCATCGCCGGTGAATCAGCCGGCGGCCTGAGCGTGCTGTACCTCATGACCTCCCCGCCCGCTCGCGGCCTGTTCGCCAAGGCGGTTGCGGAAAGCAGTTATATGATCTCCATGCCGTCCTTGAAGGAAGCGCGGCACGGCATGCCTTCCGGGGAAGGAAGCGGTACCGCGCTTGCAACTGCGCTGCACGCCTCCGGCATCGCGGACCTGCGCATGATGGATGCGCAGAAACTCAACAACGCGGCCGCCCTGGCCGGCTTCGGGCCCTGGGGCATTGTCGACGGCCAGATCCTGACCGAGCAGATGGTCAGCGCCTTCGATCACGGCAATCAGGCGCGCGTGCCGCTGCTCGCCGGCTTCAACAGCGGCGAAGCACGCTCCCTGCGGGTGCTGGTGGCGCCGGTGCCAGCAAGCGCCGCGGACTACGAAAAGGCCATACGCGATCGCTATGCGGACCTCGCCGACGAATTCCTGCACCTGTATCCCAGCAGCCAGATGCAGGACAGCGTGCTGGCAACCACGCGCGATGCGCTCTATGGTTGGACCGCGCAGCGCGTGGTCATGAGGCAGGCAGCGCTGGGTGTGCCGGCCTACCTGTATCTGTTCGACCATGGTTACCCGGCCATGGACCAGGCCGACCTGCATGGATTTCATGCCAGTGAACTGCCGTACGTGTTCGGCACGTTCGACCGCACCCCGCCGCTGTGGCCGAAGATTCCCGCCGATGCGCAGGAGCGGGCGCTGTCAGACGCAATGATCGACTACTGGAGCTCCTTCGCGCGCAGCGCGCAACCCCGCTCGGCGCATGCGCAGTCCTGGACTCCCTATGGATCAGACGGCACTTACCTGCACTTCGCACAGACCCCCGAGCTTGCGCAGCATCTGATGCCCGGCATGTACGACCTGAACGAAGCGGTGGTGTGCCGGCGCATGGCCCAGGGCGACCTGGCCTGGAACTGGAATGCGGGTCTGGCCGCGCCGAAGCTGCCCGCGAAAAGCGCGCAATGCAAATGATTTGCGCGATTCAGGCTCGCCTATTGGAAATGACTGTCATCGAGCAGCAGGTCCTCGAAGAAGGCGCCGAAGGGTCGGGTGGGATGCCGGATCTGGATCTCCAGCACCCAAAGGCCCGCGGTCGGGGCGAAGTCGATCTGCGCCAAGGACCCGCTGAAGATCGCCTTGTGCGGAAAGTCACTGATGCGATGGCCATTCATGTCCAGATTAAGCACCCAGCCGAGTCGTGAAGCCTCCGCGGCAGCGAAGTCGTAAAGCCCCCGCCCACTGATGTCCCCGGCCAACCAGCGGTGGCGCGCGGCGTGGAATACCGCGCGGGCGTCGGCTGCGCAGCGGGCCAGCTCCGCGTCCTGGCCCATGACGAAGGTATCACCGGCGTCACCTTCCCAGTTTTCAAACACCGGCCCGATGTCGATGAAGAAAATATCGTTCTCGCCCAGTACCACGCCGGGTTGGGAGGCGGTATGGAAATGCAGCGTCGTATTGACGCCAAAGCGCAGATTGACCTTGTGCCAGCCGCGCCGCATCTGGCGCCCGGCGAGCAGGCTGTTGGCCAGAGCCACGGCCTGCTCCTCGAGCATTCCCGGGCGCATGGCCGCAGCAATGGCCTTCACCGCCTCGTTGGTGCGCGCCCGTTGTTGCAGCAGGCGCGCCATGTCGAAGGCCTCACCAACGCCTTCGATCTGCGACTGACTCAGGTTTGTATCCATGCCTAGACCTCCACCTTGTAGGCCAGAGTCACCTCATCGCCCGGGGAGCCACGGAAACCCCAATTGTGCTTGGGCGTCTCGCTGATCGTGACCTCCACCTCGTGGGGCAGGCGCTGGGCCTGCCTGCACACCCGCTCGAAAAGCAACCGGATCAACTGCTTCTTGGCCTCGACGGACCGTCCTTCGAACATGCTGATCTCGATGATCGTATAGCGCGGGCTGGCGCTGGCAGGATAATAGAAGTCCTGCGGCTCCAGGTGAAAGAACCGATGCGCCCGCTTATTCTCGGGAAACTGCAGCGCCTCGACCACACAGGAGTGGATGGCATTGGATAGTTCCGCCTGGATCGGCCTGAGGTGTTCCCGGAGGCCGTAGATCTTTACCTGCGCCATGGTTTTCCTTTAGACCAGTACACTGCTCGGCATGGGAAGGATGTCAGCGTGGCGCGACCAGGTGTGGCCGGCGTCCTGCGATGAGTACAGCTTCCCGGCTCGATCAACCACCGCCAGTGTCGAGCCCGAAACCGCGATATTTTGCGTATCTGCAATGCCATCGAGCCAGAGCGGCAGACCACCCTGCACCCGCGACAGCGGTCCGCGAGCATCAATAGCACGTCGGTAGATTGCGCCCTGTGATGCGAAGTGATCCGAGGACGCAGCCACCAGGATATCCTCACCGATGAAGGCGACGGCCGAGCAGTACGAAGCATGCAGTCCTTCACGCTCGATAATCCACGTTTCACCGCCGTCGTCGCTGACACCGAGCCCGGTGCCCGTCGCGGCAATGACGATCTCGGGCCGCGTCGGATGAGCGCACACCTGATGCACGTCGCTATCGACGTCTATTGTGGGCTGCCAGGTCGCACCGCCGTCGGTGGAGCGAGGGATGCCCCCGACATGCACGTTGGCAAACAGCGCCCTGCCGTCGCAGGTTGCAGCCATGGAGCGAATGCCGAGCGGTGGTCCCATGAGCCGACCGTTGATCAGGGCCGTCCCCGCGTACCATTTATCCCGCCCGGGCACCTGCTCGAATCCCACAAGCTGCGCCAGACGTCCGTCATCGCATACACGCAGCACGCCGGGCACTTCGCAGGTACCCACATAGAGATGGCCACCGACCGCCAGGCAGCTCGCAAGCTCAAGATCGCTTCTCGCAATCGTGTTCCAGGCCCCGTTGGTTCGCCGGCACAGCGATTTACCAGCCACGATGGCCAGGGCATTGCCGGCGCCATCAGCGGCAAGACCTCTGACTGAGTGGCCGGGCCATTCATGGTGGAGGGTCCCGTCGATGAGCGCGAACAGGCCATCGCTCCAGGTTGAAATCAGAACCGGTGGCGCGGTCATATCTTGTAGAACTCGAGTGCGCCGGGGTGGAACAACTCCGCGGCCGCCAGGCGTCGGGAGGACAATCCCTGCGCATGGTGGTAGCCGAGGAAGGTATCCAGAACCTTGCGGTTGGCGGGCGTGAATCCATAGGACCAGAAGTCATCCCCGAGCAGGCCTCGCGCCGCTACGATCTGCTCCTCGACGAATGGCAGCATCACCTTGGCTGCCGAGGTATCCATGAGGTGCTGCAGGGCCTTGGCTTTCGCGGCGCTGAAGGCCTTGAACAGGGTCGCAGGCAGCCAGGGATGCTGCTCGGCCAATGTGCGCCGCACGCCGATGACATGCATGATCGGAAAGATGCCGGTGCGCTGGAAATACTGTGATGCCGCCTGAACCGTGTCTTCGAACAGCCAGCCGACCTTTGCCGACGGCTCCGCGAAGCAGGAGGGCAGACGCGGACCGATGATGCCGTCGAGCTCCCCGTGCATCAACATGCTGGACAAGGTGCGGTCCGCAGGTGCCGACTCCAGCCGCACGCCAGGAGGCAGATTCAGACTGATCTTTTCGATCCTTCCGGGATCCTCCATGCCGCCGCGTACCCAGATGATGTCTTCGGGGCGTACACCATACTCATCCTGAAGCATCCCGCGCGCCCAGACGCAGGCGGAGAGCTGGTATTCGGGGGTGCCGATGCGACGGCCCTTCAGATCCTGAGGCGAATCGATGCCGCGATCGCGCCTGACGACAATCGCGGTGTGGCGGAAGGCGCGTGAGGGAAACACCGGGATGCCGACATAGGGATTGTCCGCGCGCGCGCTGCGCACGGCGAAGCTGCTGAGCGAGAGTTCACAGACATCGAAATCGGCATGGCGAAAGGCGCGAAAGAATATTTCCTCCGGCGACAGCAGCAGAAATCCCGCATCGACACCATCGATGCCGACGCTGCCATCGACAAGAGGGCGGGTGCGATCATAGTCGCAGATGGCGATCGAAAGATTGAGCTTCGACAAGGTCTACCCCCAGATGTCGCGCGCGACCTCAACCACCAGTGAGAGCTTCGCAAACTGCTCTTCCTGCGTGAGCTTGTTGCCGCGCTCGCCGCTGGCGAAGCCGCATTGCGGGCTCACGGCCAATTGCTCCAGCGGTACGTATCTTGCCGCCTCATCGATACGGCGCCTGATCTCATCCTTGTTCTCCAGTGCGCCACGCTTGCTACTGATCAGACCAAGCACCACCGTCTTGCCCTTGGGTAGCAGCCGCAACGGCGCAAAGCCGCCGGCCCGGGCGCTATCGTATTCCAGGAAATACCCGGTGACATCGATTTCATTGAACAGCACCTCGGCCACCGGCTCGTAGCCGCCCTCGGCCAGCCACGCACCCTCGAAGTTGCCCCGGCACAGATGCATGCACACCGTCATGTCGCGCGGGCGGCTCCCGATGGCGCCATTGATGAGCCTGGCATAGGTGTGCGGCAGCTGCTCTGGGTCCTCCCCGTAGCTTTGCACCTCCCGCCGCAGCTTAGGATCGCAAAGGTAGGCGAAATTGACCTCATCCAGCTGCAGGTAACGGCAGCCGGCCGCGCCCAGATCCGCCACTTCCTCCGAGTAGACTCGCGCCAGATCCGAATAGAATTCGGTAAGGTCCGGATAGGCCTGCCGGTCAATGGCATCCCGGCCGCCGCGAAAGTGCAGGATTGACGGGGAGGGAAGGGTCAGCTTCGGCCTCACCCGCGCGGCCGCATGCACAAAACGATAGTGCTCGACAAAAATGGGATGCGGACGCGACAGGGGCCCGGTGACCCGAAGCGCCGAGGGCGCCCGTTCGATCTCTCCCTCATCAGTGTGAAAGTGCACCTTGACGGGTGAGCGGGTGACCTCCACGTTGGCGAACTGCTTGAGGAAATCCAAATGCCAGAGCGTGCGGCGGAACTCACCGTCCGTCACCGCCCGCAGTCCCAGCTCCTCCTGGCGACGCACCACCTGGAGAATGCACTCGTCCTCCAGTTCTTTGAGCTGTGCAGCCGTGAGCGTGCCGGCGCGATACTGCGCGCGCGCGTCGAGCAGTCCGGGGGGTCGCAGCAGACTGCCGACATGGTCGGCGCGAAACGGCGGGCTCATAAGATCTTGTAGTAGCGCATGAACAGGCATTCTTTCTGCCGTTCACCGATACCGACGAAGCAATGATCGGCGAGCCAGCCATAGGGGCCGGGCGGCGCCTCGAATATCGGCGTGGTGCGGATGTAGTATTCCGAAGGATCCACAAATTCTTCCAGGGCGTTCAGACGCCGCATTACCTCCGGCGGCGCGCGCCGATAGCCGCGGTTGCGGATGTTGATGTGCACGCCATCATGCGAGCGAAAGGTATAGCAGGCATCGACCATCCCGACGCCATCGGGCCGGTAGGTCGGCCATTCGATGCCGCCTGGCAGAATGGTGCCGCGCAGTCCGGGGCCGTCGATGTCGCCGCCGCAGATCTGCACCATGAGCCGCTCGCCGGCCCCATAGGCCATGCGCAGCACCTCCCCGGTGACCACGCGGGTCTGGAACACGTATTCGAAACGGGGCAGCATCTGCTGCAGCCGCCGCGGTTGCAGATTGGCGTCCAGCTCGACCATCGGTTTACCCCTTTGTTCCGCGCAAGCGCACGCGATACTGTACCGCGATGGATCGGATCCACGAACCCGAAGTTGCAGCCAGGCCACCCGCCATCGACATCGGCCCCATCATCGATGGCGCGCGCTTCGGGTCCTTGCAGATCACGGTGTTCGTACTGAGCCTGCTGTGCATGACTTTCGAGGGCTACGACACCTATGCCGTCTCCTACATAGGCCCGACGCTGTCGAGGCTATGGCAGCTCTCCCCGGCGACGCTGGCGGTCATTTTCACGACGGGCACCGTCGGCAGCGCGCTGGGCTACCTGGCCATAGGGCCACTGGCGGATCGACTCGGTCGACGCGTTCCGGTCATCATCGGCACCGCGGCTTTTGGCACCCTCTGCATCCTCAGCGCCAGCGCCGAAGGCCCCGCGATATTCGTATTCTGGCGCAGCGTGGTGGGACTGGCCCTGGGTGCGGTGCTCCCCAATATCGTGGCGATCGCCACCGAAGTCACCCCGGCACGCCGTCGCTCGCTGGTGGTCGTCGTACTTTACAGTGGCTTTGCGATCGGCTCGGCCCTGGCCGGGCTCATCGCGGGGCGCCTGATGCCGGCTTACGGCTGGGGCTCGGTATTTTGGGTCGGCGGTGCGGTACCGGTGCTGCTGTCGCTGGCCATGTGGCGGGGGTTGCCCGAATCACCGCGCTTCATGGCCTTGCGCAACCCGGGGGACCCGCGCCTGCCGCTGCTGCTGCGGCGCCTCGCGGGCGATCTTGCGGCGCCAACCGGGGGACGCTTCACCCTGCAGGGTGAGCGGCTGCGCCAGCAGCCGATACGCGACCTCTTCAGCGAGGGTCGCGCGCTCAGTACGCTGATGATCTGGCTGGTGCTCTCGATGGACGTCACCACCATCGGTTCGCTGGTGTACTGGATTCCGACGCTGCTGAACCAAGCCGGTCAGACTGCCGCCCAGGGCATCAACTTTTCCGTCGTGCTGCTCATGGGCGGCATTGTCGGAGCCTTCATCATCGGCTGGTGCATGGACCGGTTCGGAACCTACAGGATCCTGATTCCTGCGCATCTGTGCGCCACGCTGTTCATCGTCGCCTTCGCCCTGCTGGTGAAAACCTCCCCCGTTGCCGTGGCGTTTCTGATCGGCCTTACCCTCAACGGCGGCACCTCGGGCAGCCAGGGTCTGCTGGCACGGCTCTATCCCACCGCTTTGCGGACCACGGGTGTGGGCTGGGCGTCGGCAGTCTCAAGACTCATCGGCATTGCCCAACCGCTGTTGCTCGGGGTGATGCTCGTCGCACACTGGACGCCAACAACCACCCTGATGGTGTGCAGCGTGCCGACCGTGATTTCCATGCTGGCACTGGGCCTTCTGTCAGGCGATCGCTTCGGAATCAATGCCCGTGAGGCGCACCCATGAGTCTGCAATCCGTGGAAGCCGTGCCCGCACTGCGCCTGCCCCAGGGGCGCGATCTTTACTATGGCGGAGCGTGGCACCCAGGCGCCGGCGGGTCGCGCGTGAGCATCGAGAATCCCGGCACCGGCGAGGTGCTGGCGCAGGTGGTACAGGCCACGGCGCAGGATCTGGACGCGGCAGTCAGCGCGGCGCAGCAGGGCTTTGCGCACTGGCGCGCAGTGCCGCCCGCTGAGCGTGCCCGCATTCTGCGACAGGCGGCCGCGGTCATCCGTCGTCACGGGGCCGAGCTGGCCATGCTGGATGCAGCCGACAGTGGCAATCCCTACCGCGAGATGCGCACCGACGCCGATGTGGCCGCAGCACAGCTGGAGTTCTTCGCCGGGCTGGTCACGGAGATGAAGGGTGCTTCCATTCCGATGGGGCCGGATCGGGTGAACTTTTCAGTGCGCGAACCGCTAGGCGTGGTGGCACGACTTCTGGCCTTCAATCACCCCTTGATGTTCTGCGCCGGCAAGTGCGCGGCAATCCTGGCGGCCGGCAATGCCGTGATCCTCAAGCCTGCCGAGCAGACGCCGCTCTCGGCATTGCGGCTGGCCGAACTCATCGGGCCGCTGTTCCCCGCGGGCGTCTTCAACGTCCTGCCTGCCGACCGGCTCGCCGCCGCACATCTGGTCGCGCACCCGGGCATCGCCAAGGTGGCCCTGATCGGCAGCATTGCGGCGGGGCGTGCAGTGCTGCACGCCGCAGCTGACACCATCAAGCCGGTACTGCTTGAATTGGGCGGCAAGAATGCGCTGATTGCCTTCGCGGATGCCGATGTCGAGGAGGTCGCCCAGGCAGTCGTGGAGGGCATGAACTTCGGCTGGTGCGGCCAGTCCTGCGGCTCAACCAGCCGCGCCTTCATCCACGATTCCCTGCACGATGCGGTGCTGGAGCGAATCTGCAAGCGGCTGGCCCCTTTTGTCCCAGGCCTGCCCACGGACCCGGCCACGCGCATGGGCGCTATCGTCAGCCGCGCCCAATATGAGCGGGTGCTGCAATACATCGCCGTCGCACAGGCCGACGGGGCCAGATTGGTGCATGGCGGCAAGCGACCGGCGCATTGCCCCATCGGACGCGGCTATTTCATCGAACCCACGGTCTTTGCCGACGTGACGGCACAGATGCGCATCGCGCGTGAAGAGATCTTCGGACCGGTGCTGAGCCTCATGCGCTGGAAGGATGTCGACCTATTGTTTGAACAGGTCAATGGGTTGGAATATGGGCTCACCTGCTCCATCTGGACACGCGACCTGGATGTCGCGCACCGGACCGCCCAGCGCGCAAAGGCGGGATATGTCTGGGTCAATGAGGTGGCCAAGCATTTTCTCGGCAGTCCCTTCGGCGGCTACCAGCAATCCGGGATCGGGCGCGAGGAATGCCTGGATGAACTGCTGGCCTTCACGCAGGAAAAGAACCTACACATTCATCTGAGGCAGCCGTAGCGGCACCTCGGCCAGCCAGGCTCTGCTGGCGGGGCCTCCTGTCACGCGATCGATTCGGAATCAATGCCCCTGAGGCGCACCCTTGAGCGAACGAAAATCCAGAGCTGCTCGGGCACGACGAAGCACAACACCGCCAGGGTGACTGGCCAGCCCGGATTGGCAGCGAGGTGTCCGATGCCCGGGCTGTAGACGATCAAGCACAGGGCTGCATTTCCCAGATATGCCGTATTCACGGCAACGAGGCACACGCGCGCTGGCGACAGCCCCCGATAGCACAGGAATAGGAGTGCGCCGCTTGCAAGCATGCTGCCGACGCCCAGACCCAGGACCACCAGGCGCTGCCATTCGCTGGTTCCGGCCAGGTGCAGCAAAAACGGCAACTCCACCAGCAGGGTCCCCAGAACACAAACGCCCGAGGCATAGCAAATCCAGCCTCTGCCGGCCAAGCTCGATACGGGTTGCGACCGCAATGCCTGAAATCGCAACCAGATCATCGGCAGCGCCAGGAAGAATGGCAAGCCAATGAGGAAATGCCACCAATTACCCTGATTTCCCGGAACCCTGAAGGTCAGCGCATCCCAGGGGGATGTGTCAGATGCAAAGGGAAGAAAGATGGCCGCCACGGCGAATAGCCAAACAATCAGGGCCAATGCGCGCCACCAGAGCGTGCCCGGTGCTTCGGGCATTGACGGTGCCTGGTGTGCGGGATTTGACATACCTGACGTACTCTCCCCCTGAGATACGGCTGCCAACGATCGAGTCTGCAGCGGCAGCGGGACCTGCGTCTAGGTACGCATGGGGGCGTTTGCATAGCATCGGGCGATGGCCGATTCCCTGCTGGAAGCCCTGCCGGATCTGATCGTGCTGGTGCAGCGCGAGGGCACCGTCATTGCCTGTGGCGGGGGCGGGGTAGGGCGACTGCCCGGTGCCGATCCGGCCGGTCAGCGCCTCGAGGACCTCTGGCCGCCTGCCATCGCCAAGCTAATCAAGCAATTGATCCGTAAGGCAATTTCATCCAGGACGCCGGCCGAGGCGCGGTTCGAGGATGAAGGCGGCAATTTCGAGGTGCGGGTCATCGCCCAGGGCCCGGAGCGCGCCCTGTGCGTGATACGGCCGGTGCTGGTCTCAGCCCAGGAAGACAGTCTGGATCTGACCGATGAGCGGCCCCGCCCGCAGCTGGATCGGCGCGGGTTCCTGAAGCGCTTCAAACAATCGGTATCCGAGGCGGCACTGCGCGAGGAGCAGCTGGCCATCGCCGTGATACATGTCGATGGCATCGCCGACATCGGTCAGGTCATCGCCGGAGAGATCGCCGAACGGGTGATGAGCATGGCCATCATGCGGCTGCCGCGACTGGATAGCGCGGGCAATGATGGCCAGGTACGACCCTGGTGGTATCTGGGCCAGTTGAGCGAGAGCCTGCTGGCGCTGGTGATGCAAAGCGCGGATCGCGACGCCATAGAAGCCTGCATCACCACCCTTTGCACCAGCCTGCGCCAGCCGGTGGATCTGGGCAGCACCGAGTTTCATCTGACGCCTTTTGCGGGTGTGGCCATCATGGGGCAGGACTCCTCCGCGCCGCGCACCCTGCTGGACCAGGCCCGCGCCGCGGCCACCGAGGCGCGCCGCTCGGGCAGTTCATCGCCCCGCTTCTTCACCGACACGCTGCGGCTGCGCTCCTTGGCACGCATGGATGTCACCCGCGAGCTGCGCGATGCCATCGCCAATGGCGACATCGGCCTGCGTTATACGGCGCGCCATGACCTGCGCAGCGGCCAATTGGTGACCTGGGCCGGCTATCTGCGCTGGCAGCATCCGCTGCGCGGCGAGATCCGCCCGGTGGAATTTCTGAAAGTAGCCGAGGCCACGGGTCTGGCCACCGCCCTGTCGCGCGTGGCCCTGGCGAGCCTGAGCGAGGATTTCGCAGCCCATGCTGCACGCTGGGACGAGTCTGTGCGGGTGTCGTTTGGCCCCCTGCGACATCACGTCCTGCACAAGGATTTCATCGACGACATCATGAAGTTCCTCGCCACCGGTGTCGTGCCCGCGGAGCGCCTGGAGCTGCGCATCGCCGAGAAAGCCTTCATCGCCAGACCGCCCACCGACTTCGACCCTCTGGCAAGCCTCGGTGTGCGCCTGGTCATTGATGAGGTGGGACGAGGCATGGCCTCCCTGGACTGGCTGGCCCGCGGGCATATATGGGGCCTGCAGCTGGATCGCGCCTGGGTCACCGCCTTTCGCAAGGATGCGGCAGCACTCAAGGTGTGCAGTGCCGGCATCGCCGTGGCCAAGGCATTGCGCCTGACCCCCATCGCCACCGGCGTCGACGACCAGGCGTTATGTGATGCGCTGCTGGCGCTGGGCTGCCGCCAGGGCACCGGTGACCTGTACCAGTCGGTGTTTCCGGAAGCCGCTGCCGGCGTTCCGCTGACCGCGGCGCGCGGCTGATTTTACACATTGGTTATGTGACGGCCGTCACACTAGACCTCCGGAACTGTGAGGTCCGTCACCTTTTGGTTGCAGCGCATTCGCGAGACCTTATGCCTCGCACAACGCCTCGGAAGCACCCGAGGTAAGAGGTTCAGGCGATGCGCACCACTGACACGGTATTGGAACGGCGAGTTGCTTCATTGCTCGTGGTAATGCTCGCGACGAGCGCCATGGCCGCCCCGGCGCCGCAGTCCGCGCATCCTGCCGACACCGCCCGCTACCTGGTGCAGGCCCCAACGCTGACTCTTGCGCAGCAGGATGTGCAGCAGGTGGGCGGCACCCTGGAACGCAACCTGGATGTCATCCATGCCGTGTCGGCCTACCTGGATGCTGCGCAAGTTGCGCAACTGCGCGCGCGCAGCGACGTGCGCGTATTTGCCGATCGCAGCATGCACACCGAGAGCTTGGGTTCATTGCTCGGTTCGGTGACCTCCACGGTTCAGAACGTCACCAACACGGCCGTTGCAACGGTCGCGACCAACCCGCTGGTGACGACCGTCGCTGCCGTCACGACCCCGGTCACCTCGGCGGTGACCCCGTTGGCACAGCCTTTGGTATCGCCCCTGGTCTCGCCGGTGGTCGCAGGGATGAGCAGTAATACGGCGCTGACGGATGGCACCGGGGTCAAAGCAAACACCCTGCTTTACCAGACCAACTACCCCGCGGAGGTCGGCGCCAACACCCTGCAGCAGCAGGGCATCACCGGTCGCGGCGTCACCATTGCCATGTTGGACTCTGGCCTGTGGGAAGATCCGTCGCAGAATTACGGCGCGCGAGTGCTGGCGACCATGGACGTGACCAACGGCGGCTCAGGACCGGTCACGGGCGATCCCTACGGACACGGCACGCACATCACCTCCACCGCTGCCGGCGGCGCGGAGAACCTGTCCCTGAACTACCTGAGCATCGCGCCCCAGGCCAATCTGGTCATCGTGCGCGCCTTCGACGGCCAGGGCGGCGGCCGTTACGTGGATGTGATCGCGGGGCTGAACTGGATCATCGCCAATCAGCACAAGTACAACATACGCATCATCAACCTGTCCTTCGGCTCCACCCCGGAATCCTATTACTGGAATGACCCACTGGATCAGGCCGTGATGGCGGCGTGGCAGGCGGGCATCGTGGTGGTGGTGGCCGCGGGCAACTCGGGCCCCGGACCCATGACCATAGGCGTACCCGGCAACGTGCCCTACGTGATCACCGTCGGCGCGCTCACCGACAACTACACCCCCAACAATGCGGCCAACTTCTCGCTGGCCTCGTTCTCTTCCACCGGTCCGACCTATGAAGGCTTCGTGAAGCCCGAGGTGGTGGCACCGGGCGGCCACATCGCCGCCTCCATGTCCAGCAGCAGCTACCTCGCCAATATCGATCCGAACTCGATGTCGGTGGGCGAACAGATGTTCACCATGTCAGGCACCTCGATGGCCACCGCCGTGACCAGCGGCGTGGTCGCCCTGATGCTGCAGGCGAATCCCGCGCTCACCCCCGACAATGTGAAGTGCCGGCTGCTGGCCTCGGCGGCCCCCGCCGTCACCTCATCAGGGGCTCTGGCCTACACCGTGTTCCAGCAGGGCGCGGGTTTCATCAACGCCGTGCGGGCCGTCAACAGCACCGCCACCGGTTGCGCCAACCAGGGCCTCAATGTCGCGGCCGATCTCGCCGGCACGCAACACTTCGGTGGTCCGGCCAATGAGAATGCGGATGGCGATTTCTACATCATGAACATGGCCGGCTCCACCTGGGGTACGCCGCTGCCCGGTGATGGCATGACCTGGTCAGGCGGCTATGCCTGGGACCAGGGCTATGACTGGAGCTCCGGCTACGTGTGGACCTCGATGTATGCCTGGAGCAAGAGCTACACCTGGAGCACGATGTATGCGTGGAGCAAACAGTACGCCTGGAGCAAGGGCTACTGCTGGAGCACCTCCGTGCCCTGGTGGCAGGGCGCGCCGGGCTCGGCCAGCTTCACCTCCGCGCCCACCTCGATCCTGCCCTGGGTCCCCAACCAGTAGTCTTGTGACGCAGTTCTCGTAAGTTACGAAATTGCTCAAGCGCTCCTGCGTTCCGTCAATGTTCCCGGGAGCGGCTTCATGCATCGTTCAGATGTGAGTACCCTTACCTCAAGGCGCCACCGGCGCTGGTCGCTCATCCTGTGGCTGCTCGCAGTCACGGCCGCGGCGGGCGCTGCGGCAGCGGATGCGCCGGCCCTCATCCTGCAGCATCTGACCACCGCGGATGGCCTGCCGGAGGACAGTGTCTATACGACACTGCAGGACTCCCAGGGGTTCGTGTGGCTGGCGACCGAGGATGGCCTGGTCCGCTACGACGGCCGGGAACTGCTGCGCTATGCCTACTCACCGAACAGCGGTAACGGCCTGCCTGGAAACTTCATTTACGATGTGGTCGAAGATGCCCACCATGATCTGTGGGTGGCCATCAAGGATACCGGCCTGGCACGCTGGAACCGTGCCACGGACACCTTTACCGTGTTCCGTCACGACCCGAAGAATGCCGCGAGCCTCGCCAGCGACTCCATACGCTCACTGCTGGTGGATGCGGCCGGACGGCTGTGGGTGGGAACCACGGACGCGGGAGTGGATGTCCTGGATATCGCCACCTTGCATTTCGAGCACCTGCACCACGATGCGCGCCTCGCCAGCTCGCTCATTGACGATCGCGTCCAAAGGATAGAGCTCGATCGCACCGGCACGGTGTGGGTGTCCACGTTCATGGGCCTGGATCGCTGGCTGCCGCAGCAGCGCGGCTTCGCACACATGCAGCACGTGGCGGGCGATGCCACCACCCTGAGCGGCCTGCACATCACGCACGTGTTCCAGGATCGAAGCGGCTCCCTGTGGGTCACGAGCACCGACGGTGGCTTGGACCTGATGGACCGCAGCGGCCATGTGCAGGCCGTCTATCGTCACAATGCGAATTTTCCGGGCTCGCTGGCTAGCGATGATGTGCGCTCCATTCTTCAGGACCAGGCCGGCGATCTGTGGGTGGGCACTGCTCAGGGGCTGGACCTGCTGGATCGCGCCAGCAACCAGTTCCACCTCTACAGCCACGATCCGAAGGATGCGGAAACACTGCGGGACTCCGAGATCCTCTCGCTGTATGAGGACCAGAGCGGCCTGGTATGGATAGGCACGCGCGCCGGTGGTGTCAGCCGCTGGAATCCGCACAGCTGGGAACTGGGCGGGCAGCGGCCCGCCTGGCTGCAGGACAACCTGGTGATGGCGTTCGCGGATGCGCCGGATAACCGGCTCTGGATCGGGTCCATGGGCGGGGCGCTCAAGCGCTTCGACCCCGCAACCGGCCAGGTGCTCGATTTCGATACGCTGGTCGGGCGGCCCAACGCCCTGGGCGACCGGAACGTCATGTCGCTGCGCGAGGATCGCCACGGTGCCCTGTGGATAGGGACCATGGACAACGGCCTGCACAGGTACGCGGCCGATCAGCTCAGCGCCGTGCCGGTCAAGGCAGGCGATGCACACAGTCTGAGCGCCGCCGGCATCATGAGCATCTTCGAGTCCCGCGACGGCATGATCTGGCTGGGTACCCATGGCGGGGGCGCCAATGTGCTGGATCCGGCCACCGGCCTGGTTCGCCAGCTGCCCTTTGGCGGCTCACAGCCCGGCGCCATCAGCGGTGCCAACGTCAGCGCCATTGCTCAGGATGCGCAGGGCAACCTGTGGCTGGCCACCGATGGCCAGGGCCTGGATCTGGCGCGCCCGGATGGCACGGTAATCAAGGTTTTCCGTCACGACCCGCATGATCCGGGCTCCATCCCCGCCGACGCCGTGTACTCAGTTGCCATCGATGCGCGCGGCAACATCTGGGTGGGGACCGACAGCGGTGGGTTGGCGCAGGTCATAGGCTCATCGGCAGTGCCCGAGGGTGTACGCTTCCGCGCCGCCTCACATGCCGAGGTGCTTTCCACCCATACCATTTACGGCGTGGTGGCTGATCCCAAGGGTCATCTTTGGCTGAGCGGGGATGCCGGGCTGGTGCGCTTCGACCCGGACACCGGCGCGGTCAAGACCTACCATCGCGAGGATGGCCTGCAGGGCGAGGAGTTCAATTTTGGCGCCTATGCGAAGCTCGCCAACGGGCGGCTGTGCTTCGGCGGACCCGGCGGTTTCAATATATTCGATCCGCAGCGCCTCACGGAGAACCGGCCACCGCCGCATCTGGCGCTGACGCGCGTGGACATTCTGGGCGTGCCGGCGCCGGGCAAGACACCGTACTGGCTGCTGCAGCGCCTGCAGCTGGATCATCGCGCCAGCATCGTCTCGCTGGAATTCGGGGTGCTGGATTACACATCTCCCAAGCGCAACCACATCGCCTACCGCATGGCCGGCCTTACCGACAAGTGGATCGATCTGGGCACGGAGAATCGGATCACACTCACCAACCTTGACGCCGGTGACCACCTGCTCGAGGTGCGCGCGGCGAACTCCGACTCGCTGTGGAGTGAAACCCCGCTGCAGCTGAGCATCCACAAGGATCCGGCGCCGTGGCGCTCGCCCGAGGCCTACGCCGTTTACCTGCTGCTGGCGCTGAGCCTGATCGCCTACCGCGTGCACCAGCATCGTGAGAAGTTCCGGCGCGTGGTCCGGGACCGGCAGCGCCTGGAGACCGAAGTGGCAGTGCGCACCCGCGAGCTGCGTGAGACCAACCGCCAGCTCGAAGAAGCCTCGAAAGCCAAGACTCATTTCATGGATCGGATGAGTCACGAGTTGCGCACGCCGATGAACGGTGTCGTCGGCATGACGGAACTGCTGGCACGCACCGAGCTGTCCGGCAAGCAGGCACGCCTCACCCACACCATACGTTCCTCGGCCCAGACCCTGCTGCAGATCGTCAATGACCTGCTGGATCTGTCGAAGATACGCGCCGGCAAGCTGCAGACTGAGAAGCTGCCCGTCAACCTGCTGCAGGTGCTGGAGGAGTGCACGGGTGTGTTCACTGGCGCTGCCGAATCCAAGGGTATCGAGCTCATCGTCTGTCCGCCGCTGCAGATGCAGCGGGCACTGCTCGGTGATCCGCTGCGCATCCGCCAGATCCTGATGAACCTGGTCGGCAACGCCGTCAAGTTCACCTCCCGGGGCCAGGTGGTGGTCAAGGCCGATGTGAATGCCGCCGGCGAGGACAGCGCGACTCTTGAATTGTCGGTGACCGACACCGGTATCGGCATGGACGCCGCCACCATCGCCAAGATCTTCGAACCCTTCACCCAGGCCGACGAGTCCACCACCCGGCGCTTCGGCGGCAGCGGCCTGGGGCTGGCGATCTGCCACGAGCTGGCCCAGGTCATGGGCGGCAGCATCCGCGTTGAGAGCCATCCGCAGGTCGGCTCGCGCTTTGCGCTGTCACTGCCCTTGCAGACAGGTGCGCAGGAAGAGCCGGCGCCGGCACCCCTGCCGCCGCGCAGCGTGCGGATTCTGACGCGACATCCGGCCATGGCCGAGGCGTTGTCGCGGCATGTCCTGGCGCTGGGTCTGAGCCTGTTCAAACCGGACGGCAACGCTGCCGCATGCGAGGATCTGCGCATCGTCGATGCCAGCAACCAGCAGCGCTACCTGCGCGAGCGCGCCGCCAGCGACGGCCCCGTGCCGCCGCTGGTGCTGGTCGCCTCATCCTCGGAAGTCGAGTCCGGAAGCTTCGATGACCTGCTGGCCAGTGATTGCATCGTGCTCAAGCCCGTGCAGCGCGAAACGCTGTGCGAGGCGATCGGCGCCGCGCTGGGATTGGCGCCGGCGCCGGTGATGGCCGCCTCGCTGCTGGCCGCGCCGGAGGCCATCGGCGGGCATGTGCTGCTGGTGGAGGACGAGCCGGTCAATGCCGCGGTTGCGCAGGGTTACCTCGAGGCGCTGGGCTGCACCTGGGCCTGGGTCAAGGACGGCGCGGAAGCCGTGGCGCGCACCGCCGTGGAACACTTCGACCTGATATTGATGGATCTGAGCATGCCGATCATGGACGGCTATGCGACCACAGTGCTGATCCGTCAGCGCGAAGCGCAGAAGGAACACGTCCCGATCGTCGCGCTGAGCGCGCACGATGCCGGGGCCTATCGCGCGCGCTGCCTGGAGGCCGGCATGGACGATATGTTGAGCAAACCCTATACCCTGGAAGCCTGCGCGCAGCTGCTGCGTCGCTGGGCGCGGCGCGACTCGCACACGGCCGCCATGCGGGTGCTGGTCCAGGCACCGGAGCTGGCCGTGGTGGATGCCAAGGCGGTTGCCGGCCTGCGCAACCTGCCCGGACGTGGCGGTGCGGACCTTTACTCAAAGCTGGTGGCGCTGTTCCAGAGCGGGTCGGCAGAATCCCTGGCCGCACTCGACACCGCCCTGGCGGGCGCCGACCTGGCCGCGGCCGCCGCGCTGTGCCACAAACTCAAGGCCAGTGCCGCCAATGTCGGTGCCCTGACCTTCTCGCGCGAGCTGGGGCAGTTGGAGAAGGCCTGCGACGCCGGAAATATCGCGGAGGCGCACCGCCTGCAGGCGCGCCTGCGCGGCGCCTACCCTGCGCTGCTGGCGGAACTGGGCAATCGCACACTCAAGGCCAGCGCATGACCATGAGCACACCGGCACCCGCCGTCGCCATCGTGGCCGACGACGAAGACCTCGGCCGTCTGCTGCTCAGCGAGGCGGTGGCGCAGCTGGGGCTGATCGTCAGCGCCCATGACAATGGCATGGCGGCGCTCGAGACCGCTCTGCAGCAGAATCTCGCCATCGTGCTGCTGGATGTGGACATGCCGGGCATGGACGGCTATGGCGTGTGCCGGCGGCTGCGCGCCGAGCCGCGTTTCGCCAACGTTCCCATCGTCATGGTGACCGGGCACGAGGACTCCGCGGCCATCGATCTGGCCTTCGAAGCCGGCGCAACGGATTTCATCGCCAAGCCCGTCAACTGGGCACTGCTGCCGCGGCGCCTGAGCTACATCCTGCGCAATGCCGCCGCCGCCGAACGCATCGAGCGGCTGGCTTACTTCGATCCCCTGACCGGATTGCCGAACCGGCAGCGCTGCATGGAGACCGCCGAGCGGCTGTTCAAAGTGGCGGCGTCCAACAACGAAGAAGTGGCGATCCTCTATCTGGATCTGAACAGCTTCAAGCGCATCAACGACACCTTCGGTCACGCCGTGGGCGATGCGGTGCTGAAGGTCGTGGCCGAGCGCCTGCAGCGCACGCTGGAACAGTTCGATGCCAAGCACCTGCATGTCTCGGTGGCGCGCTTCGGTGGCGATGAGTTCGTCATCCTGCTGCGACACGGGGCGGCGCAGGCGCTGGCCGGTGACATCGCACAGGCATGTTGCACCGCCTTCAGGGAGCCTATCGCCTATCGGGGCCTGGAGTTCTACCCGGCTCCCAGCATCGGCATCGCCGTCTACCCAACCGATGGCACTGATGTGCAGACGGTCCTCAAGCACGCCGATACCGCCATGTACCAGGTGAAGAGCGGTGCGGTCACCGCGGTGGCCACCTATGCACCGGCCATGAGCAGTCGCCTGCGCGACTGGCTGGACCTGGAGGCGCGCCTGAGGCGCGCGCTGCAGGAGGATCTGCTGGTCCTGAACTATCAGCCCAAGTTCCGCGTCAGCGACAAGCGCCTGTGCGGCGTGGAAGCGCTGCTGCGCTGGTGCGATTCGGATCACGGGGACATCTCACCCAACCGCTTCATTGAGATCGCCGAGGACAGCGGCCTGATCATCGACATGGGCGCCTGGGTGACGCGCAAGGCCTGCCGGCAGCTGCGCCAGTGGCTGGATCGCGGCATTTCCCTGCCCATTGCCATCAATGTCTCGGGCAAGGAGCTGTTGCACGGCGATCCGGTACGGGTGATCCAAAGCGAGGCGGCGGCGGCGCAGGTCCCCGCCTCACTCATCGAAGTGGAGATCACCGAATCACTGCTGGTCAAGGACTCCGTGGCGGTGCGTACCGCGCTGGAGGGCCTGCGCCAGCTGGGCTGCCGCATCGCCCTGGACGATTTTGGAACCGGCTATTCCTCATTGGCCTACATCACACGCTTCCCGCCTGATCGCATCAAGATCGACAAGGCATTCGTCACCAACGTCGATCGCGCCCCAGGGGATGCGGCGGTTGCCAGTGCCATCCTGTCGCTGGGCAGAAATCTGGGTGTCACGGTCACGGCGGAAGGCATCGAGCGCCAGGCGCAGCTGGAGTGGCTGCGGGCACGGGGCTGCGATGAGGTGCAGGGTTTCCTGCTGTCCAGGCCGCTGTCGGTACAGGACCTGGAGCAGCGCTACCTGCAGCATCCGGTTCCCGCGTACGCCGCCGGCAGCAGTGCGAAAGGCCCGCTCTAGCTGCGCATCCGCTGCCAGATTCCGGTGGCGGCGGGCGTATCGGCCGCTTCGGCCAGTTCAAGCGGCACCCCGCGCAGGAAGCCCGCGCAGTTTGCGGCCGCGGTGGGCTTGGCGAACAGGTGCCCCTGGGCGAGGCTACAGCCCAGTTCGCGAAGCTTCTCCAGTTGCTGCCAGCTCTCGATGCCTTCGGCGATCACCGGAACCCGAAGGTGGCGCGCCATGGCGATGATGGCCCCGACAATGGCGAGGTCGCTGGCATCCGACCCCAGGTCGCGTACGAAGCTGCGGTCGATCTTGATCGAATCCACAGGCCAGTGCTTCAGATATGACAAACTGGAGTAACCGGTGCCGAAGTCATCGATGCTGATGTGGATGCCGAGGTCGCGAAGCTTGGTGACCGCATCTTCATTGAGCTCCCCGTTGCGGCCTTCGCGGCGCTCGAAAACCGTGCCTTCGGTGAGTTCGACGTGCAGGAACTCGGGCCTGAAGCCGTATTTCTTCGTCAGCCTCACGATGGCGCCGGCCAGGTTCGAACGCTGCAGCTGCGCGGCCGAAATATTGACCGCGATCGGCAACAGCTCGCAGCCCTCCTTGCGCCACTGGGTGGCATCCAGCAGCACCCGCTCCAGCACGAACTCGCCGATCGGCACGATCAGCCCGGTTTCCTCGGCGATGCTGATGAAGCGCGCCGGGGCAATGTCGCCCTGGGAGGGATGGTGCCAGCGCAGCAGGGCCTCCAGCGCGACGATCTGATTGGTGCGGATCTCGACGATGGGCTGGTAGTACACGTCCAATTGCCCGTTCTCGAGTGCCAGCCGCAGATGCGTTTCGATGGCAACGCGCTGTTTGAGGCGCCGATCCATCAATGGACTGAACACCTGGCAGTTATTGCGGCCGCGCTCCTTGGCCTGGTACATGGCTGAGTCGGAGTGGCGCAGCAGTTCGCCCATGTCCGAGCCGTCGCGCGGAAACAGGCTCACGCCAATGCTCGCCGAGGTGGACAAGGGTCGCCCGTCGATCACGATGGGGCTGGAGAGCGATTCGGTGATGCGCTGCGCGAGCTCGTTGACGTCCTCGGAATTCCTGGCCGATTTGAGGATGACGACAAACTCATCGCCGCCCATGCGGATCACGATGTCTTCATCACGCAGCGTGGCGCGCAGACGCTCCGCAACCGCCTTGAGCAGCTGATCCCCGGTCTCGTGGCCGCGCGAGTCATTGATATGCTTGAAACGGTCCAGATCCAGAAACAGTACTGCCAGCACCTGGTTGTTCTGCGCCGCCCCCCGCAGCGCCTCGGGCAGATGTGCCGCCAGGAACAATCTGTTGGGCAGGCCGGTCAGCTGATCGTGGTGCGCCAGATGATCCAGATGCTGCTGCTTCTCCAGCAGCCGTGACTCGTAGCGGGTCCGCAGCGAAGTGTCCTGGCAGGTATAGGACAGGGTATCTTGATCTGCCAGGTGCACCCGGTGACCCATCAGGTCCACCTCGACGAGGCCACCGTCCTTGCGCTTCAGGCGCAGCTTCAGCGTCGTGTGCTCGGCCGGCTCGCGAAGTTGGGCGAGCATGGCTTCGCGCGACTCATCGACGAACAGTTCCGTCGCCGACAGGCCCGGCAATTCCTGCGCCGAATAGCCGCAGACGCGCTGGAACGCCGCATTGGCGGCGATCACGCGCAGGGTCATTGACTCGAGCAGCACTCCGGCCTGTGAAGATTGTTCAAAGCTCGCGTGCGAGAGCAGATGCGCGGCGAGCTGGCGCCGGCACTTCTGCAGTTGCATTCTGAGAATCCCCGCCGCCGCCGCCAGCGCGAGTGCCACAATAATCGAGGCAAACGCCATGTCCCTATGGTTTCCGTCCCAAACTTCTGCCCAGTTTCGGGGATTCCCGGGCGCGGAAACGGGCGCAGCGCACAGTTTCGGGGGGCGGAAAAACCGCCCCCGGGACGGCTACGACATATTTGGGACGCAGTGCCCAAAGGACCGATGGGCGAGGTTCGCCGCATCGGTCCTAGGGGGTCACGATCGCCTGTCGGTCATCGCTACTGGTTGTTGACCAGCAGCCCCGAGGTATCCACCGTCTTGACGCCAGGAACACTCAACGCGGCCTGCTTGGCCTGATTCACGGCATCCTGGCTGGGCACCGAGCCGCTCAGCGCAACCGTGCCGTCGGTGGTGGTCACGTTGACATTGGCGTTCGGTGTCGCCGAGGCAATCTGCGACTTCACATCAGCAGAGATCTTGCTGTCTGAAGCGCCGGCATCGGGCGGTGCGGCCGCCGGCGCCGGGGTGGCGGCGGCATCAGCAGTGGCGGGAGCCGCAGCCGCAGGAGGTGTCGCGGCAACCTCCGGGGCGGGCGCCGCAGGGGCTGCAGTGGCAGGCGCGGCAGGCGTCGGCGGCGCAGTGTTGGTGGCCACATTGCTGGAGCTGTCCGAACTTGCGCTGTCGTCAGAGTGCCGTGTGCGGTGATGCTTCGGCTTCGCGGCGGTGTCGCCATTACCGGAAGTCGAATTGTCAGACGGCGCTGCCGTATCGTTCTGCGCCACACTCGGTGCGGGCGTCGGTGCTGTCACCGCCGGCGGGGCGGCGGGAGCCGGCGCGGCAGCCGTGGCGTCCGCAGGAGGAGTCGCGGCAGCCGGCGGCGGTGGCGCGATCGGGGCAGGTGCAGGCTGCATCTGGGCGATCTTCGCCTGATGGGCTGCGCGCACGGCGTACTCATAGGTCACGGCGCCGAAGACCGCGAGCAGGGCAACGCCGATCACGATTCTGCTGATGGGTGTTGAGTTCATAATTAGGCACTCGTTTGTAACTGACACCAACGTTTTACGTCGCGACCTTTAAAACACCTGTCAGTCGACGTGCGCTTCGCACTTCCATTCGCCCTACATTTTCCGCGCACCCGGCGCCTATCAAATTGATCTTGCAGTGTTTTTGTCGCCCAGTGACGGCCGATGCCTACAACTCATCCGACGCCCGTTCCCATTTGCAGGCCTCGTAGGACCCTGCCTACCTGGAGGTATGAATCCGCCCGCCACCATCTCCCGAGCCCCAGCCTGAGAATCAGCTGCCGGATTCTGAATCACCTAGGGGCAGGGCCGTGAAGAAAAATACGCGACGCTTGCTCAACGCCACGGCGCATTTGCGAACCCCAAGCGACGAATGACCACTTCAAGGGTTCGGGAAGGCAACGCACAGGCGCATGGGGCCATCTGGGACGGGAAGGGCACCAACTTCACCCTGTTCTCCGCGCATGCCACCAAGGTGGAAGTGTGTCTGTTCGATTCGGCTGGCGGCACCGAGCTGGAGCGCATCGCCCTTCCGGAATACACCGATCAGATCTGGCATGGCTACATCCCCGACGTTCACCCGGGATCGCCCTATGCGATGCGAGTCCATGGCCCCTACGAACCGCAGGCAGGCCACCGCTTCAATCCCCACAAGCTGGTTCTGGATCCGTATGCCCGCGCCCACATGGGTGAGCTGCAGTGGGCGCCGGAGGTCTTCGGCTACACCCTGGGCCATGCGGACGGGGATCTGAGCTTCGATGAGCGCGACAGCGCCGCATTCATGCCCAAGTGCGTGGTCGTGGATCCGAACTTCGACTGGAAGGGACAGCCACGCAAGGGCGGCATTCCCTGGGATCGAACCATCATTTATGAAGCTCACGTCAAGGGCTTCACGAAACTGCACAAGGGCGTAGCGGAAAAGCAGCGCGGCACCTACAAGGGGCTCGGCAGCAAGCAGGTCGTGGAGTACGTAAGGTCGTTGGGCGTGACCACCATCGAGCTGCTGCCGGTTCATGCCTTCATCAACGACGGCGTACTGCTGGACCGCGGCCTCACCAACTACTGGGGCTACAACAGCATCGGCTTCTTCTCACCTGACCCGCGCTATGCCTCGGAACCGGAACAGAGTCTGCGCGAATTCAAGGAAATGGTCGCGAGCTTCCACGAGGCAGGCCTGGAGGTCATCCTCGACGTGGTCTACAACCACACCGCCGAGGGCAATGAGCGTGGTCCGACCCTCTCGTTCAAAGGCATCGACAACGCCTCCTATTATCGGTTGATGCCGGAGAAGCGCTACTACATCAATGACACGGGCACCGGCAACACTGTCAATCTATCTCATCCCAACGTCATGGAAATGGTGCTGGACAGCCTGCGGTACTGGGTCAATGAACTGCACATCGATGGATTTCGGTTCGATCTGGGCACGGTTCTGGCGCGCGAGCCGGACGGCTTCGACAATCAAAGCGGGTTCCTGAAAGCCTGCCACCAGGATCCGGTGTTACGCACCGTGAAGCTGATCGCCGAGCCCTGGGACTGCGGGCTGGGCGGCTACCAGGTCGGGGAGTTTCCGCCGGGCTGGGCTGAGTGGAATGACCGCTACCGCGACACCGTGCGCGACTACTGGAAAGGCCAGACCTCAGCCAGCGCCGTGGCGCAACGGTTGTGCGCCTCCGCCGAGATCTTCAATCGCTTGGGCAGACGGCCCTCTGCCAGCGTCAACTTCGTGACCGCGCACGATGGCTTCACGCTGCATGACATCGTGACCTACAACGAAAAGCACAATGAGGCCAATGGCGAGGAAAACCGCGACGGAACCAGTGACAACCGCTCCTGGAACTGCGGTGCGGAAGGCCCCACCCGGGATCCAAAGATCAACGCCTTGCGTGAGCGTCAGGTGCGCAACTTCCTGGCCACGTTACTGCTTTCGCAGGGCACGCCGATGTTCGTCGCGGGCGATGAGTTCGGGCGCACCCAGAAGGGCAACAACAACGCCTATTGCCAGGACAATGAGATCAGCTGGCTGGACTGGGACTTTGCCGAGAAGGGCAAGCCGCTGATCCGCTTCGTACAGAAGCTGTGTGCCCTGCGCGCGAAATACCCGATCCTGCGGCGCAACCGCTTCCTCACCGGCAGTCTGGATGAGGAGCTGGGGATCAAGGATCTCACCTGGATCAACGCCTCGGGCGCGGAAATGACCGCCGAAGAGTGGGCCGATGACCGGATGAAGTGTTTCGGCATGCTCATCGATGGGCGCAGCCGCCCCACTGGCGTACGGCAGCGGGGTACCGAGGCCGCGATGCTGATCGTCCTGAATTCGCATCACGACCTGGTCAATTTCACGCTTCCGGAATATCCGGACGGAGAGACCTGGGACCTGCTGCTGGACACGGACCGGCCGGAGCGCACCAGCCCCTACAAGGGTAAGAACGGCGCGGTCTTCGGCATTACCGGGCGCTCGCTGTTCCTGTTCATCAGGGCACTGTGATGCCGCAGCACACGGGCCCGCGTCCCTGGATTGCCACCTACCGCCTGCAGCTGCACGCGGACTTCACCCTGACCGATGCCGGAAAGGTGCTGCCATACCTGCGACAGCTCGGGATCAGTCATGTGTACCTGTCTCCTTGTCTGCAGGCGACCCGCGGCAGCCAGCATGGCTACGACGTGACCGACCCGCGACGCATCAGCGAGGATCTGGGCGGGGAGGCGGCCTGGGCCCAGTTCGTGGGCAACGCCAGGGCGCACGGCCTGGGGCTGCTGCTGGACATCGTGCCCAATCATATGGCGGCAACGGCGCAGAATCCCTGGTGGGACGATGTGCTGTGTCACGGTCCATACAGCCGCTATTGCCAGTATTTCGACATCCGCATGCCGGTTCCGAGTCGCTTCTGCGTGCATATATGCAGCCTGGCACGACCCTACGGTGAAGCGCTCGGCGCCGGGGAACTGCAAGTCGAGCTGCTGCAGGGACAGTTGCGGGTGCGCCATTACGACAACACCTGGCCGTTGACGCCCGCGTCCTGGAACGCCCTGATGGACCGCACTGATCCGTGCTTTGCGCAATTGGAACGCCTCTCGGATCTGGAATCGCCCACGCCGGCGCAGCGCCTGGCCTATGAGGTTGCCACGGAGAAAGCCACGCAGCTCCTGAAGGACTTTGCGCAGGGTGCAGCGCTGCCGGCGGCCGTCCAGGCTCTCAATGAGGATCAGGATCGCCTGGATGCACTGCTGCAGCGCCAGTTCTATGCGCTGCATGGCTGGAAGCTGGCCGGCGAACTGGTGAACTACCGTCGGTTCTTCGACATCTCGACACTGGTCGGAATCTCCACCGAGCGCGTCGAGGTATTTGCCGCGGCGCACGAGCGCTTCCGCAAGATGATCGCCGCCGGGGAGGTGGCTGGACTGCGGGTGGATCACCCGGATGGCCTGCGCGATCCGCGCGAGTACTTCCAGCGGCTGCGCGCACTGCTGCCGCAGGGTCGGATCTATGTGGAAAAGATCCTGGATACCGAGGAGCGCCTGCCGACGGCCTGGCCCATCGACGGCACGGTCGGCTATGACTTTCTGTCCAAGGTCAACCGGCTGTGGATGAGCGATCAGCACACCGACTCGCTGACGTCCACCTACGCCGACTTCACCGGGCACTCGGTCAATCTCGGCGCCCTGATCCGTGAGAAAAAAGAGCTCACGGTGCGCTACTCCTTTGCCCACGATCTGCAGCGGCTGTCGGATCGTGCCATCAGCATTGCCCGCCAGTCGCGCGAAACGCGGGACTTGAGCCCGCGGCAGATCCGCGATGCGCTGGCACAGCTCACCGCCTCCTTGGGAATTTACCGCACCTACCGAACAGCCGCCGAGATCGACGACAGCGACCAGGCCGTGTTCGCCGAAGCGGTGCGCAATGCGCGTTTCGCGCGCCCGGACATCGATGCCGCGACGTTTGATTTTCTGCTGGCACTGCTCACGAAGGTTGCACTGAACGATGAGGAGTTCGCCTTCCTGTGCGAATGGCAGCAGCTCACCCCGGCGGTCATGGCCAAGGGCGTGGAAGACACGACGTTCTACTGTTTCGACCGGCTGCTGTCCTGCAACGAAGTCGGTGCCCAGGCCTCGCTCATCGGTATCTCCTCGGACAAATTCCACGAGTACTGTCACTACCTGAGCGAGCATTGGCCGCGCAACATGCTGGCCACCTCCACCCATGACAACAAGCGCAGCGAGGACGTACGCACGCGGATCTCGCTGCTGTCCGAAATACCGGACCGCTGGGCCGCCGCCCTGCATCAATGGTCGACCATGAATGAGGGCGCCTGGAACAACCGCACGCCCGACCGTCACGCCGAGTACCTGCTCTACCAGACCCTGGTCGGCGCCTGGCCCATCGACGCCGCGCGCTCCTGGCAATACATGCTCAAAGCCTGCCGCGAGGCGAAGCTGCGCACCTCGTGGCAGGAACCCAATGCCGGCTATGAGGCGAATATCCAGGGTTTCGTCGAGCGCGCGCTCGACAATGTCGATTTCGTCCTGAGCCTGACGGAGTTCGTGGAGCCGCTGGTGCTGCCCGGACGCATCAATTCCCTGGCGCAGACGCTGATCAAACTGGTCGCGCCCGGCCTGCCGGATTTCTATCAGGGATCGGAACTGTGGGATCTGAGCCTGGTCGATCCGGACAACAGGCGCCCCGTCGACTACGAGAAGCGCAGCGACATGCTGGTACGCTGCCGCTCGGTGGATGCTGCGCAGGCCCTGGCGCAGTGGGATTCGGGTCTGCCGAAACTGTGGCTGATCGACAAGGTGCTGAGCCTGCGGGCTGCGCGTCCGGAGCAGTTTGCCGAGGACAGTCGCTATCAGCCCCTGGCGGCCCAGGGCGCGCACCTGGGCAACCTGTTCGCGTTCCGACGCGGCGAGAACCTCATTGCCGTGGTGCCGCGCCTGACCCTGTCGATCGCGAACCAGTGGGAGGATACCCGGCTGCCGCTTCCCGGGGGCACCTGGACCAATGTCTTCACCGCCGAAGATCTTTCCGTGTCCGCAACGCCGAACGATCTGTTCGCGCAGTTTCCGGTGGCGCTGCTGCTGAAGCAATCGGCCTGAAGGATTTGCACCGAATCAGCGCCGCTGGCGATAGATCCGGGTCTCGTACGGGGCAAGCTCTGCCGGACCACGCGAGCGGCTGGCGGAACTCAACTCCTGCTGCCATTTGCCTTCCGGCATCGAGAAGGTCACGACTTGCGCCGAGAAGTTCACGGCAATGCAAAGGTCGCCGTTCGTGAAGCATAGCCATGACGAGGGCACATCACAGGCCACATGGGCGGTGCGCGCCGCAGCATGGGTGATGCTGGCTCGCAGGGAGATGAGGCGCCGATACCAGCTCAGAAGGTCCTGATGAAGCGGCTCGGTCAGCTCCTCCCAGTTCAGCCGGGAAGCGGCGAATGTGGCCGCGGTCTGCGGATCGGGCACCTCGGACTGCCAACCGAAGCTTGCGAACTCCTGGCGCCGTCCGGCCGCGACCAGCTCGCCGAGCTTCTGATCCTGGTGATCGGTGAAATACAGGAAGGGCGTGGTCGCGCCCCATTCCTCGCCCTGGAATAGCAGCGGAACGAAGGGTGAGAGCAGGGTCAGCGCGGCCACCGACTTCAGCTGCTCGGGCTTGAGCAGCATGCTCAGGCGTTCGCCGCGCGCACGGTTGCCGATCTGATCGTGATTCTGCGCACTCACCACCAGCTGGTCCGGACGCACATCTATTGGCGTGCGGCCATGACGGCGCCTGCGATGCGCGGAATGCTGGCCCTGGTAGACGTAGCCGTCCCGGATGGCGATGGCCAGATCCTCGATGCCATTGAAGTCGGTGTAATAGCCGGTGGCCTCCTCGGTCACCACCCGATGCAGCGCGTGATGGAAATCATCGGCCCAGTGGGCGTCCAGTCCATAGCCACCGCGTGCCGGGGGATGAATGAGTCGCGGATCGTTGAGATCGCTTTCGGCGATCAGGACAATGGAGCGGCCGGCCGCGGCCGCCCAGGCCTGCAGGGCGCCACTCAGTTCCTCCAGAACGTGAACGGCCTCGAAGCCAAAGATGGCATGGACTGCGTCCAACCGCAGTCCATCGAACCCGTAGACATCCAGCCACCGCCGCGCGTTGTCGATGACGAACTGCCTGACCCCATCGCTTTCAGGGCCGTCGTAATTGACCGCATCGCCCCAGGTCGTCTTGACCCGATCGGTGAAATAGGGAGCGAAGTGCCACAGGTAGTTGCCGTCGGGTCCCAGGTGGTTGTAGACCACATCCAGAAGCACCGCCAGGCCATGTACATGGCACTCGGCGATGAACCTGGCGAGTTCCAGCGGCGTCCCATAGGCCGGCTGCGGTGCATACAGATAGACGCCGTCATAGCCCCAGCCATGTTTACCGGGAAAGCTCGCCAGCGGCATGATTTCCAGGTGCGTGATGCCCAGCGAGGCGAGATAGGGCAGCTTCACGGCGGCAGCCGCGTAGGTTCCCTCGGGCGTGAAGGTTCCAATATGCAGCTCGTAGATGACGGCGTAGCGCAAGGCCGCCGGGCGCAATTGACTGGCGGTGATGGCCTTCAGTTCGCTCTCATCGATGAGGAAGGAGGGACCGTGGACCCCCTGCGGCTGCCAGGCCGAGCGTGGATCAGGCAGCGGCGGGCCACCGTCGATCGAATATCGATAGCCCTGCGCGATCCCCTTGGGAGTGCATTCGACACTCCAATTGCCCTGCGCGTCGACGCGCATCGGGAAGCGCTCCTGCGCGCACACCAGCTCCACGCTCTCTTTGGCGAGCGGGGCCCAGACTGAAAACTTCATAGCCCTCTAGCTAACCACGGATCCGTCTCCGGGTGAGCCATGCAGCCATTCGCCGTCGTGTAGGAATTCTCCCACCGGGCTATGATTGCTCCATGGCGGATGTCTTCCTCTCGTATTCACACAAGGACACGGATTTGGTTCGTGACCTGGTCAAATTCGTGGAGGCCGAAGGCTTCTCGGTGTGGTGGGATCACACCATACCGCCGGGCAAGACCTGGGACGATGTGATTGCCCGCGGCATCCGGGACGCCAAGGCCTGCGTCATCATCTGGTCGCCGGATTCGGTGATCAGCGACTGGGTGAAGGAGGAGGCGACGCTGGCCAAGGAGGGCGGCAAATACCTGCCCATTCAGGTCGGCACCGATCAGCCGCCGATGGGTTTCCGACGTATTCAGGCGGCGAACCTGAGCCAGTGGAACGGCAACGCACAGGACCCGCAATGGCGATTGCTGATCACCGAGATCTCCCATCTGGTTCGCGGCGCAGGGGTGGTGCCGCCGACACCGCGACGGCTCACCTCGTATGAGCAGCTGGCGCTATGGCTGCGAACCCATCGGCAGCAGGCCACGCTGCTGGCGTTCGGTGCGGTCGCACTGGTGGCGGTGATGACGGCCGTATGGTGGTATGCCGTGGCCAGCGCGCCGCGACGCGAGGCGGCGGCAGTGATCGCGGGTCTGGCCGCGCCGCGCGCCGCCATGGATGGCAACGTGGTCGGAACGCTCTCCCTGGACACCGTGGTGGCTGACTTCAACACCCACTACGTGAATGAGATCAAGGCCGATGGCACCTATGCGTTGACCGGGGAACAGGAAGAGGACGGCGCCAATGGTGCGGACGCCGATGGGAATTTTCGCAATTCGGGCACCAACACCGGTCGGGTGCATACCGGCACGGTGCAGATCATCGATGCCACCCACTTCCGGGCCAACACGGCGGTGTATGAACTGGTCAAACCGGTGCTGCCCGCCGGAGCGCCCAATCCGAGCCTGTTGGGGACCTGGACCACCAGCGGCAACGTCTCCGGCCAGCAGTGGAATTGGACCTGGACCTCCAAGACCCCGGGGGTCTATCACTTCGAAGGCCACTTTGCCGACCACGGGCAGATCAATTTCGCCAATGGCCTGTGGACCGCGACCTCACTGGTCACTGGCTTGACCGGCGGCGGCACTTACGCAATCGTCGACTCCACGCATGTGCTGGTCAACGGCGTTGTCTGGAAAAGGGAATAAAAAAATGCGTCTCGCAATACTGTTGCTCCTCTCGCTGTGCCTGGGT